>DATEUJ010000075.1:0-97673 GCA_035283185.1 Anaerolineae bacterium
AGCCGCGCGAGCGGATGTGGCTACACTCCGGCTGCAGGAGTGCGGCGTATTCGGGTGTTGCTTCCGACCGGGAATGCGCGGACGAGAGCGGCCCGTTTTCCCAGCTTAGGGGTTCAGTTTTTAAGGTGCAAAAGTCGAGTCTTGAGAATGCTGGCAGAGGGCAATGATGGGGTGCGGGTGGTCGCTTTCTCTCCAGACGGCGAACTGGTGGCCACTGGGGGATACGACAATACAGTGCGGCTGTGGCGCGTTTCTGACGGCATGCTACTGCGCACGCTGCAGGGGCACACCGGTTGGGTGCGGTGCATCGCCTTTTCACCGGACGGGAAGACGCTTGCGTCCGGGGGATTCGACGCGGCGGCGCGAGTATGGCGGGTGGCGGATGGCGCGCTGCTGCATACCCTGGAAGGGCACGCCGCCAGCGTGCTCGGCGTGGCCTTTTCGCCAGACGGGGAGATATTGGCTACCGGCTCAGTGGATACCACCGTGCGTCTGTGGCGAGTTTCAGGCGGAGCCTTGCAACGGATGCTGGTTGGGCACGAGGACTTCGTCTTCAGTGTATCGTTCGCGCCGGATGGGAACACGTTGGCCTCTGGGGCAGTGGATAACACCGTACGGCTGTGGGAAGTCCAAGAGGAAGAAGACGCCCTGCTGCTGGAAGAGGAAGCCGCTCCAGCGGCTGAGGCACCGAAGAGTTGTGTCGCTTGCCATCACCCTCGAGGCAACTTTCTCCAGCCGGGGGGCCTCAGCCAGCCGCCTCGCGTCATCGAGGCCGGGTGCGCCACCTGTCATCTTGGCGGCGCACTCGTGCTGAACTGGTGTCCCGCATTTCTCCGTTCACCTGGGCCTCTTTCTGTGTCTGTGGCGCCTCCCATAGTCTCCGAGAAGATTGGAGCACCTCAGGGAAACCGGGATTTCAGTGTTGTGATCGCCACGCCGGGAAACGGCGAGCATTTTTACTCGCCTCGGATCATAACGGCTGTGCCAATAGGTGGGCGCGTCTATTACGCGGGGGACCGTGCGATGGATATCGAAGTGCACCTGGAAATCTGGTCTGGGCCTGAGCGGGTTGCCGTATTGACCACCCAGCCGCAACCCGATGGCTATTTTTCCTTCAATGTGAACCTTGGCTCAGACGATATTAAACTCGATGTGCCCATTGATCAAAGCTCATGCCTCAACTGCCACAGCGACAATCTCGAAGCCAAATCCTATCTCCCGGCTGGCGAGGTTCGCCTCGTCGTCACCGCCACAACCCCAGACGGCGAGCAGGCCTCCGACGAACGATGGATCACTGTGGATCGAAGCCGATCGGCCACGCTGACCGTGCAGACCATTCTCGAAGATACGCCGGCCCACCCCGTGTCCAGCCTGCCTGTTCAAGCCGATACGCGTCTCTACGAATGGCGAGGACGCCGTTTTATCGGAGCGACCAATGCGAGCGGCTACACGAATGTGCAGGTGGAAGCGCTCTCTGAAGCGCCGACCCGCTACATCGTCAAGGTGGAGCCGTTGGTCGTGGATGGCGTGTGGTATGAGAGCGCCGAACCGGTGACAGTGACTCTGCCGCTCGGCGCGACCTCGGTTCCGCCGATCACGCTTCGGATGCGCCAGCAGACCGGCCAGATCAGCGGCCAATTGGAAGCCGGCGAAACGGTTGATGTGGCGCTCTCATCCATCCCGATTCGGGTAATCCGTCTGCCTGATGGGGTCAGCTATCAGACCCAAACCTCGGCGCAGGGCGCCTTCGTATTCACCGATGTGCCGATCGCGGAGTATCTGATCGCCGCCGATTCGGAAGCGCTCGCGGCGCAGGGCGTGTCGAGCGCGAATCGGATGCTCGATCTCGCTTCGTCCCCAACAGGGGATGTTGCGTTGCCCCTGACCGCTCTGGAGGGTCCTCTCTTGCGCGGGGTGGTGCAGGACGTTGACGGTACCTCTCTGCCCTTCGCCTGGGTGTCCGTTGGAAATGATCGGCTCGGACAACCGGTCGCGTCCGATTCAGGCGAATGGATGTTGTCGCGGCTGCCACCCGGCCCGACGACAGTGACAGCGAGCGCTCCGGGCTTCTTCAGTCAGGCACTGCCAGTCACGCCATCACTCAACTCAGAGGTCACGCTTGATTTCAATCTCGCCTGGCGGCCGGAAACGCAGCGTTTTGTGTGGGGCGAGGGGGAAATCATTATTCCACCGGAATCTCAGGCCAGTGTCGGCGGATCTCGGATCGTCCTCGAACGCGGCTGGCTATGGGGCAACGGCAGCGATTCACAACCGGTGGTGATTGTGACCGCCGGGACCGCCATCTCGCTTGAGAAGGGGAAGTTCGCGCTGGAAAATGTGCCCGGACAAACGGCCTGGCTATACATGTTGGACGGCAAAGCGGAAGTTCACAGCGTCGGCAACCCAGAACAATCGACGCCCGTCTTGGCAGATACGATGGTCGCCCTTTCGAGCAGCGCACACATGACGCCGATACCCATCGAGCCGGTGGTGGTCGGCGCATTGCGTCCGCGTGCGCGTCCGCCCATCTCACCCGTCTGGGAGTCGTCGCCGGATGCTCAGGCACGCGATCGCCTGACCCAGACCGGCATCAACGCCGCTCAAATCATTACACTTGTCACCTACATCTTGGTGCTATCGTCTCTGTTACTTGTCCCCTTCGCCGTGATACGCTGGTGGCTAAGACGACGGTAGTCAGTGCGGACGTGCCCGGCGAGAAGGGCCCATGATAGTTGACATCAACGCAGAAACGCTATCGAGGATCAAGAATCCCAGCCTGGCGTCTTACGCCGCTATTTATACGCGGATCTACGAAGACTTCATCGAGCAAATCCGGCGCATGGGGATCGAAATCGATCCGGAAAGCCACAGGCGAGAAACCGCTGAGAAAGTGGAGCGGCTGCGCCAAAAGGGCGCGATCTTCAGAAATAACGGCAAGAGCATTGTCGTCAATGCCATCTCTCCGGCGTGCGTGGCATGCCAGACCGGCGTGGGCAGCGCCACTTTCTTCATTTCCTTGAAATGCCATCGCGACTGCTTTTATTGCTTCAACCCCAACCAGGAGGATTACGAATATTACACCCGACATCAACGAGATCTCACACGCGAACTTGAACATCTCTCCGGGAATGGCCAGAAGGTAAAGCACCTGGCCCTGACCGGCGGCGAGCCGCTGCTGCACAAAGCCGAGGCCGTCAGCTTCTATCAGACTGCCCGCGAGAGGTTCCCGGCAGCCCACACGCGTTTGTACACCTGCGGCGATCACGTCCATGCTCAGATCCTCCAGCAACTGAAAGACGCCGGTCTCCAGGAGATCCGCTTCAGCATTCGCATGCATGACCTGGAGAAAGGGCATCAGCACATCTTCGATCGGATTGCTCTGGCAAAGGCATACATTCCCTACGTCATGGTCGAGATGCCGGTGCTGCCCGGCACGTTCGCAGTCATGCAAGACGTGCTGCTCAGATTGGATCGGCTCGAGGTGTTCAGCATGAACCTCTTGGAGTTCTGCTTTCCCTTCAGAAACGTCGAGGCCTTCAACCGAAGATCGTACCGTGTGAAGAATCCGCCGTTCCGCATCCTGTACAACTACTGGTACGCGGGCGGGCTGCCGATCACCCGCAGCGAGCTGGAGTGCCTCGATCTGCTCGAATTTGCCATCGACCAGCAACTCCAGATGGGCGTACACTACTGCTCCCTAGAGAACAAGCACACAGGGCAGATTTATCAACAGAACTTCGGCCAGCAAATTCCTGACACAGGCTACTTCTCAGAAAAGGACTATTTCCTCAAGTCGGCCAAAGTCTTTGGCACCGACATACCCAAAGTGAGACGAGTGTTCGAGAGAATCTGGTACTCTGCCTATCAGACAAACACCGAATACGATTTCCTCGAATTCCACATCGATCGGATCCCGGCACTCAAAGACCTCGATGTGGAAGTGGGTATATCGACCGGCGTGATGGAAGCGCGCGAAGGCGGTCAGTACCTTCGGGAACTCAAAGTGGATCTGACCTATCCGGCGGTCTTCGACAGGGCCGTCGATGTGTGAGTGTGCTTCCGGTCATCTCTGACATGGGAGGGTAACCGTGACGACACAATCGGATATTTTCTCCGCGCGCGAAGACTGGGCTGCAATCCTGAGCGGCGAGGCGCTGGTCTGTGGCCTGCTCAGTCGGGCGCTGTACAGTTACCCGGAGAGAGCCTGGCTGCAGAGCCTGGTCGATGAGGGTGTCTTCGCTGAGTCGCCGCTGGGAGATCGACAGCCGGACGTGTCGGGCGGCCTGACTCTGCTGCAAACGTGGAGTCAGGCGCATCGCGGCGGACTATCGGACGAAGCCTTCGATGGCCTGTGCGCCGGCTACACGCGCCTCTTCATCGGCCCCGGTAAGGTCCTGGCCCCGCCATGGGAATCGGTTTACTTTAACGAAGAGCGGCTGACGTTTCAAGAGCAGACATTGCAGGTGCGTGCCTGGTATCGACGGTTTGGCCTGGAAGCCGAGAAACTGCACAACGAGCCTGATGACCACATCGGGCTGGAACTTTCCTTCCTGGCGCATCTGGCCCAGCTTGCGCTGGACGCACTTGAACGGCAAGATCAACCGGCTGTTGATGAATTGCTTGAGGCGCAGCGCCGTTTCTTGTCCGAGCACCTGCTGCGCTGGGCGCCCGCCTGGTGCGACCAGGTCGCGCAACACGCGCGCACCGATTTCTTCCACGGCATCGCGCTCCTCACAAAGGGCGCGCTCAAGGAATTGTCGACTATCCTTCAGGTTGAGTCCCTGGCGGAGTCTGCCCGGTGAACGTGCTGTTCACTCTCGAGCAACTGGCCGCGCTTGATGTCGCACCGATCAAACTCGACGCGAATCGCTGCGTGCACGCCCGCGATCGGTTCTCGACGTGCGAGGCTTGCACTGGCGCATGCCCGACGAATGCACTGCACGTGAACGGCTCGGTCACACTCGACGCTGAGGCGTGCATCGCCTGCAGGCAATGCATCCACGTCTGCCCGACAGGCGTTTTCGATAGCAACGACAACGCCACAGAACTGCTGGCCTTCGCGCCTCGGCTGAAGGACGCCCGTATCGTCGAACTGGCCTGCGCGCGGCATCCTGCGCCGGAGAGCGGCCCGTCCGAAACGGATGCTGTGGTTCGCATCGAGGGCTGCCTGGCCGCGCTTGGTCCATCGGTGTACCTGACGCTGCTCGCGTCAGCCATCGATCACGTAGTTGCCCGGCTCGACGCTTGCGCCGAGTGCCCGATCGGCGCTGTCCGACCGAAGATCGAACAGACGCTCGATTCGGCCCAAACGATTTTGAATGCCTGCCGTGAAATCAACCGCGTCACTCGACTGGCCGAACGCTCCGGCAATGACTGGATACGTCGCCCGCTGTATGCCAGGGGCACGCAGGTATCCCGGCGCGATCTGTTCCGCAGGGCCATCGGCGAAGGCCAGCAGCATGTCGCTCGCAAGTTGGCGCTCGATCGGCCAAACGACCAAGCCGACACACCTGCCGAGAAAAGCCTGCCGCTCGAACGGAGCCGGCTGCTCGACGCGCTCAACAGGCTCTCGGCCGTTGCTGCGCCAGCGAATGCCGAAGCGCCACTTGAGGGGCTACCGTTTGCGCGCTTGGTGGCGGACGAAAAATGTTCAGCCTGTGGTGTGTGCGCCCGCGTCTGCCCGACCGGTGCGCTGGAACTGACCATCGGTGAGGCCGACTCCTATCGATTGACGTTTTCGGCCAGCCACTGCACCGATTGCGGCATCTGTTTACACGTGTGCGAGCCAGGCGTACTTCGCCGCGAGAGCCCGACACTCGCCGAGCTTTTCGCCGCGCAGCCGGCCGTTCTCCGGTCAGGTGCCCTGCGTCGATGCCAGAAGTGCGGCGCAAAGTTTGCGGGCGAGCCGACCGCGCGGTTGTGTCCTGTGTGTGACTTCCGACGGCGCAACCCATTCGGCACGCGCTTACCACCTGGCTTCAAACCGGGAATCGCACCCGTCGCTCAATGATACCAGGAGGGCCCCATGCATCTGGGTGGAGCGGAGCTGATTATCATCTTACTCATCATCGTGCTGCTGTTCGGTGTGAACCGCATCGGCAAGATCGGGCGCGAACTCGGCACGGGCATCCGCGAGTTCCGTAAAGGTGTCGCCGGCGACGATCCGCCTGCGGTGGAAGCGAAGAAGTAGCGGGCGCGAACAATCATCTCGAATAGTCTCCGAGCCTTCTCGCCTAACGACTCGTTCCACGGCGGGGGGGCCGTGCCTCCTGGGATGGGAGGGAGGCGCGCAGTGCGCGCTTCGTGGGCTGCGCTGGAAACGGCGTGACCTCCTCGTGCTTGGAAAGGAGACGATCCATTCCGCCTGAGGTCGGATGGGCCGTCTCGCTTGAGACGGCCTTTTTGATCGGAGGTTCAGCATGGCATCTCTCGGTCAACTGCTCGAAGCCTCTGCAGCCCTGCACCGCCACCTGTGTCCGCGCCAGGTGCTCGGCGCGCGGATGGGCATGCTGGCTGCACACGAACTCAATCTGGATCTGCCGCAGTCGGGCAAACGACTGCTCACGATTGTCGAAACCGATGGCTGCTTCGCCGACGGAGTGTCGGTGGCCACCGGCTGCTGGATCGGGCGGCGCACGCTGCGGGTGGAGGACTTCGGCAAGGTGGCAGCGACGTTTGTCGACACACAGACGGGACGGGCCATTCGCATCGCACCACGCCACGATGCACGCACGGCAGCCCGATCGTTCGCACCGCAAGCGCGCAACAGGTGGGAAGCGCAATTGCTGGGCTATCAGCGTATGCCCGATGCGGACTTGTTCACGACACAGCCGGTGCGGCTGAAAACGCCCGTCGAGCAGATCGTCAGCCGCGCCGGACATCGCGCGGTGTGTCAGACCTGCGGCGAAGACATCATCAACGAACGGGAGATCGTCCACGAGGGCAGTGTGCTGTGCCGGGCTTGCTCCGGTCAGGCTTACTATCATCTGATCGCCGAGTTCGCGGGTGCGTCTTCCATCCTGTCGCAGGTGGAAGCGGTATGACCGCGTATCGATTTACTCTGGCCGAACTGTCGGGCGCGCTGGCCGATCTGGGCGTAATGCTGCCGTTGGTGTTGGCGCTGATCACGCTCAACGGCGTCGATGCCACCGGCGCGTTCGTCGGGATCGGGCTGGCCTACCTTGTCACGGCTCTGGCTTATCGGCTGCCGATTCCGGTGCAGCCGCTCAAATCCGTTTCGGCGGTGGCGCTGGCGCTCGGACTGTCAGCGCGGATTGTCGTCGCCGCGGCGTGGTGGAATGCGGCGTTGTTCCTGTTGATGGCGTGGACGCGCGCCGACCGGCTGATCGCGCGACTGTTCCCCAGGCCGGTCGTGCGCGGCATTCAACTGGGCCTGGCGGTGCTGTTGGGCCGCTCGGCGTGGAGCCTGATCAGTGCGTCCGATGCGGTGTGGCCGGGCGACGTGATCATTGCCGGTGCGACGATCCCGTGGGTGTGGTTAATCGGAGCGGGCACACTCACGGTTCTGCTGCTTGCACTACGTTGGTGGCCCGATTGGGCTGGGCTGGCTGCGATCCTGTTCGGCGTCACGCTGGCGGTTATCCACAATGGCCTGCCGTCGTCGTCGTTCACCTTTTCGCTACCAGCGCTGGCATCCGTCATCCCCCACCAGAGTGAACTGTGGCAGGCCTTGTGGCTGCTGGCAGTGCCGCAGATTCCGCTGAGCCTGGCGAACTCGGTCTTCGCCACGGCGGACGCGGCGCGGCAGTACTTCGGCGTGCAAGCCGGACATGTCTCGCCGCGTCGCCTGATGACGACGATGGGCATCAATAACACCCTGGTCGCGCTGGTGGGCGGCGTGCCCGTGTGTCACGGCTGCGGCGGGCTGACTGCACATTATCGACTTGGCGCGCGAACACGTGGTGCACCGTTAATGTTGGGCGTGGGATTTCTGGCGCTGGGCGTGCTGGGTGGCGAAACGCTCTTGCCGCTCCTGAGGCTGATCCCGTTTCCGACGCTGGGCGTGCTGCTGGCCTATGTTGGATTTCAGCACATGCTGCTGGCGCGCGATCTGCGCGGCTGGCGCGAGTGGAGCCCGGCATTACTGATTGCGCTGATTACTTTCCATACGGGCAACCTGGCGATCGGTGCTGCCCTGGGCATCGTCATACATTTCGGGATTCGAGGCCTTAACACAATGAGCGCGCATTTGAGACTGAGGGGTGCGACAAATGAAGGCATTGATTGATCGCTTTGGCCGTCGCATCGACTACCTGCGCATCTCTGTCACCGACCGCTGTAACTTGCGATGTGTATACTGCATGCCACCCCAGGGCGTCCTGTGGAGGCCGCGCGCCGAAATCCTGTCGTATGAGGAAATCGTTCGGGTTGTCGAAGCGGGAGCCAGGTTGGGCATCCGCAAGATTCGATTGACAGGTGGAGAGCCTCTTGTCCGACCTGACCTGACGACGCTGGTGCGCGCCATTACCCACATCCCCGGCATCGAAGAAATCAGCCTGACCACGAACGGAATGCTATTGGAGAAGCTGGCCGAGCCGCTGGCGCAGGCCGGGCTGCGCCGCGTCAACGTCAGCCTCGACACGCTCGATCCGATCAAGTTCCATCGAATCACTCGCTTCGGCGATATCGAACGTGTCTGGCGGGGCATTGAGGCGGCCGGGCGCGCCGGCCTGACGCCGATTAAGATCAATACGGTCGTGATTCGCGGTGTGAACGACGACGAGTTGCGCGATCTGGCGCGACTGACGCTCGATCGCGCCTGGCACGTGCGCCTTATCGAATGGATGCCGGTCGGCAACAGCCGCGACTGGGGCGAAGGATTCCCTGCGGGGCCGGATCGATATTACCCGCTGCACGAGATGCTTCGACAACTCGCACCGCTTGGCTTGAAGCCCACCGACAAGCCGATAGGAAATGGGCCGGCACGCACGTTTCGGATTCCCGGCGCGCCTGGGACTGTGGGTTTCATCTCGCCACTGGGCGATCACTTCTGTGCGACTTGCAATCGGCTGCGCCTCACGGCGGATGGTCAACTGCGTCCGTGCCTGTTGCTCGACTCCGAAGTACCCGTGCGTGAGGCGCTGCGCGTAAACGCCGACGTGGCACCACTCATCGAGCGAGCCGTCCGGCTCAAGCCGCGCGAACACAACCTGCTGACGCTCGATGCATCCTCGCCGCAGGATCGGATGATGTGCCAGATCGGTGGTTGAATCAGTAGGGCACATACTCGCCTCGCGCGGTGTTCTCCCGATTGGACCACTCCAAGTTCTGTAACAAGTCGGTGACGTAGAAGAGCGGGAAGCCGGCGGTGCCGGAGGGCGCGCCGGACGCCGTGAACTGCCCGCCACTGCGACAATCGCCAGCCGTTAACGCACTTGCTTCTCCTCGTCCATCCTCGTTCGATCGCTGAGGGCCTTGTAAATTTCCACGGTCAGGGCGGGAGTCAATGAAGCGATCAACACAACGCCCCATTCCATTGGCGATGGAGCCGCCGTCTTCAGGATCAGCTGCGGCACGGGTAGGTAGACAGCAATCAGCTGCAGCGCGATCGTCAGCACAATCGCCGCCCAGACGTAGCGATTGCTGAACAGCCCCTGCCGCAAGGCCGAGCCAGTCTCGAAGCGGCTGTTGAAGACGTGGAAGAGTTGCGCCAGCCCAAGCGTGAGAAAGGCCACCGTGTTCGCCCGGCGAATATCGCTCGATGAGTTCAGCGCCCACATGAAGGCGACCAGCGTTGCGGCCGCCAACAGCGCACCCTGGAGCACCACGCTGCGCACGAACGAGGTCGGCGGACGCTGATTGCGTGTCCCCGCCGGGGGTGAACGTTGCATGATGCCCGGCTCGGCCGGCTCGCCGGCCAGCGCCAGAGCGGGGAACACGTCGGTAATCAGGTTGAGCCAGAGAATCTGCAATGGCAGCAGCGGCAGCGGCAGTCCGGCCACGATCGCCACGAACATCGTGAGGATTTCGCTCAGGTTACACGAGAAGAGATAGTGGACGAACTTGCGCACGTTGGCGAAGACCACTTTAGAATAGGCGTCCCGCTTGGCTTCGACGTCGACTCCAGCTTTGGCCGCAGCAACGACCAGCGCACCTTCGGTCGGATCGCCTACCACATCCCAGCCGCCGTCTTCTTCCTGGAGTGCGGCGTTGCTGCACAACAGCCCGGCGCGCAGCATCAGACGCAGATGTTCATCGCCCCGCGGATCGAGGCGCTGCCCATCCTGCCAGAACTCGCCGTGCGGCTCGTAGCCGGCGCCGGTGACCTGCACCGCCCGTTCGCCCAGCCATAGTTCGCGGACAGTCATCTGGTTCTGCGTGAGCGTGCCGGTCTTATCGCTGCAGATGACGTTGGTCGAGCCTAACGTCTCGACAGCGGCCAGCCGCCGCACGATCGCCCGCCGCTGCGCCATGCGCCGCATCCCCAGCGCCAGCGCGATCGTCGCCACGGCGGGTAGACCTTCCGGCACGGCGGCGATTGCCAGAGCCAGGCTGGTTTCGAGCATCGACAACAGCGCCTCGCCGCGCAGCAGTCCGACGACGACCATCACCGCCGCGATACCGAGCGCAGTGAGCGCCAGGTAGCGCCCCAGCCGATCCAGGCGCCCTTGTAGCGGCGTCTGCTCTTCTTGCGCGCCGACGATGAGCGCTGAGATTCTTCCGATCTCGGTATCTGAACCGGTGGCCGTGACGATAGCCTGACCCCGACCCTGCACGACGGCCGTGCCGGTGTAGACCATCGTCGCTCGCTCGGCCAGCGGGATGTCGGCAGTGAGGACGGCCTGGCTATCCTTGTCGGTTGCCACCGATTCGCCGGTGAGCGCCGATTCATCCAGTCGCAGATTCCAGGCTTTAGTCAATCGCGCATCGACGGGCACGCGGTCGCCGGCCTCGAACGTGATCAGATCGCCCGGCACGAGATCGGCAGCAGGGATCTCTTGCATATCCCCATCGCGTATTGCCTTCGCCAGTGGCGCGGCCAGCGCCTTGAGCGCCTGCACTGAACGCTCGGCGCGATACTCGTTGACGAAGCCCAACAGCGCATTCAGCAAGAGCACGACCAGGATCGCGATGGCCTCGATCTCGTCGCCGAGGGCGAAGGTGATCAGGGCGGCGTGATTCATCTACCCCAGTTTCATCATGATGTTCTTCTCGTCCGATGCCGTCTTTCGCGCCGCCCGCAGGATGAAATGCTCTCGCCCCAGAAACAGGCGCTGCTTCTCGTCCGGCGCGGACAGGATTGGCGATTCTCCGAGTTGTGTACGATGACACTGGATCGCCGCCATCTTCTGCGACCAGGCGGGAGTCACATCCACAGTCAGCGTGACTTCAGCGTCCGGCACAGCGTGCAGGTGAGTCAGCCCCAGCGTCTTGGCGACCGAGCGCGGCACGGCCAGATGATACAGCGCGGCGGGCGCGTCCGATCCGAGTGAGGCCGCCTGCTCGAAAGCCCGGTCGGTCCAGCGGCTGACCGCCATGTGATCGGGATGGCCGGACAGACCGTCGGGCGGCCAGGTAAGGAGTATCTGAGGATGGTTCTCCTCGATTACGATCATCACATGCGCTACGGCCTCGACCTCGTTCACCGCGTCCAGCGCGCCGTCCCAATAATCGAGCACAATGGGCGGCGCGATGCCCAGCGCGACACACGCGAAGCGCAGCTCGCGCTCGCGCACGGCGGGCAGTTCGCCGCGCGTGCACAGCGGCGGGTCGCCGCATGATCCGGCTTGCCCGCGCGTAAAGGTCAGCAGGTGTACCTGCGTCCCACGTCGAGCAAGCAAGGCCAGCGTGCCGCTGCAGCGAAACGTCTCGTCATCGGGATGAGCAAAGATAGCGAGCACGCTCATCATCCGCCGATGCCCTTCAACGCAGCGCCCACCGCGTACGCCACACTGGCCGCCAGCCCGCCGACCAGCAGCATTTCGACACCGCTGCGCAAGGCGCTGCGCTGCGTGACCAGCACCTTCGCCGCACCCAGTCCGAACAGCGCCAGCCCCGATAACGCCAGCGCGATGGGGAAAGACACCGAGGACAGAAACGCGCCGGTGCCCATTGAGAAGCCGTCGGCCAGCAGATTGGCCAGCCCCAGGATCAGGATGACGTGCGTGCCCAGCTCGGCGCCGGCTACGCCGCTGACGACGGCGAACGTCGTGATGATGCCGTCCAGTCCGCCGTACACCATCTCGCCGAGATACTGGCTCCCGGCTCCAGCGTGCTCTTCGCCCGCCTGCGCGATGCGTTCAGGCGTATGCGCCACAGCCGATGCCTTCATATCTCTGCGCGCGAAAGCCTCGCGCGCCTGGTCAAGTCGTTTGGAAAGGCTCATCCTTGCGCCTCGTCTCCGCATCTTTCGTGTGGATTCGTGTTATTCGTGGACAGCAACCACACTACGCCACACGCGCCGCGCCGAACACTGCCACGAAGAACAGGAAGGTCGCCAGCCGCTGACCTAACGCAGCCAAATAGGTGAAGGCCGCCGCGCGCAAGACCTGGCGCGCTCCCTCACCCTCCCCACTGACGGCCAGTCCGGTCTGATCGAGCATCGCTACCGCACGGTTGCTGGCATTGCGCTCCACCGGCAGCGTCACGACCGCAAAGACGACCATCGCCGCCAGCATCACGCCGCCCAGCGCCAGCAGGATCAGATTGCCGAACCAGATACCGCCGATGAACACCAGTGTGCTCCATCTCCCCGCCTGGGTCAGCCAGCGCGCCATCTGAGCGCGCGCCTGCATGAAGCGGTAGCCCTCGGCGTGCTGCACCGCGTGCCCTACCTCGTGGGCGACGATGCCCAGCGCCGTCACCGTGCTGGCGTTCGCCACTCCGTCCGACAGGCGCAGCGTGCGGGTCTGGGGATCGTAGTGATCGGTAAGTTGCCCCGACGCCCGCTCGACGGCCACGTCGTTCAGGCCGTGATGCGCCAGCAGGTAGCGGGCGGCGGCCAGCCCACTCAAGCCGCGGCTGTTCGACACGGCGTTGTACTTCTTGTAAACCTGCCGCACCCGGCCCTGCGCGAACCAGGCCAATAGCGCGGGGAGGATGAGCAGCAGATACAAGGGATTGAACATGAACATGCTTCACACCTCCGCGTGTTACACCGGCGCGCCAGTTGACAACGCCGTGATGATTCCGCTGAACAGCAAGACAATCCCGCCCAGGATCGCGTTCGTCAACAGCAGCCGGCCATTCAGTCGCTCTTGAGCGGGCGTAAGCGGCTGGCCGCGACCGAGCACCAGACTCCTATAAAGCGTGATGCCGATCATCGCCAGCACCAGGATGTGCTTGAGGCTCAGCGCAAGCGAATAGGCCGTGCCGAATGCGAACAACCCCTCGAAGGCCGGATTGCGCCGGGCCTGCAGCAGGCCGGTCACCAGCAACCCCACGATGCTCACGTAGACCAGCAGGCTCTGCCGCTTCTGAATGGTCTGCATCAATTGCTTGATTTGCGGTCCCGCACCCAAGACCTGCTTCGCCGAGGGCAGCACCGTTACACTCAAGGCCATGAGTCCGCCGATCCACACCACGGTGAACAGGTCGTGCAGGAATGTGACCAACGCAAATCCGATCAGGTTACCGTTCATGTTGCCTCCTCATGTTTTCAACCAGGCCAGCCACTGCCGCAGCAGCTCGGTGAGGATTTCCTGCTCGGTGTGGGCCTGCCAGGCTTTGGCGCGAGCCTCCGCGTTTGACTTTTGGCTGCTGAATTGCCGCACGCGGCGCTCGGCTCTCGCCCGGCGCTCGCGGGCAACTTCGACGAAGGGCCTGTCCTTGCTCACCCGCAGCAACTCTTCGATCAGCGCCTTTTCTTGCCGATAGACCCGCGTCAACTCTTCTTCCGTTTCGGGCAGCGCTTGCCCTCGCGGATAGAACCGCTTCAGGTGCTCGTCCCGCTGCTCGATTTTGGTCTCGACCGCGGCTAATCGATCCCGAAGGAAATCCTGCCCGACCGCTATCAGCAGCTGCCTTTCTTCAGGAGTGGGATTGGACACCAGGTCCACCAGCGCGCTTCTGTTTTTTGTCCCATCGCTCATGGATACCTCTCGCAACGCCACAAGTGATTGAATCTACCCAGCCTTCACTCTACTCGTTCTGAGTCTGCCTGTCTTCGACTCATATCGGATTTCTCGGCAGTCGCTTCATCCTCGTCTACTGCCGGTTCCGTTCGGGCCAGCTTCAACCGACGGAGCAAGACCGGCATCGTCAGTCCTTGGACCAGCAGCGACAGGAAGACGACGCCGAAGACGATGATCAGCAGTGTGTCGCGCCCGGCCAGATCGGCAGGCAGTCCTAACGCCAGCGCGATCGGCACCGCGCCCCGCAGCCCGCCCCAGGCGATGGCGTGCTGCCAGCGCCAGGGCAAGTCGCGCCGCCGCCAACGGGCCAGCGCCCCGAATCCGTAGACGATCAATGCCCGGCCCGCCAGCAAAACGGCGAAGACGATCGCAACCGACCCGGCATCGCCGATCAAGCGATCGAGGCGCAACGCGAAACCGATCAGCAAGAAGACGATCGAGTTGACTAGAAAGGCGACGATCTCCCAAAACAGCACAATACTGGCCCGCGACGTCTCCGAGGTGCGCAGCAAGCCCTCGTTGCCGATCGCCAGCCCGGCTACAGCAACGGCGATGACACCGGACAGGTGCAGGTGCTCGGCTAATAGAAATGCACCGTAGGCGACAACCAACGTCAGCGTGACCTCGACCAGGCGATCGTCTATCTGCTCCAGCACGCGAGCCGTCAGGCTGCCCAGCCCCAGGCCGAGCACCGCGCCGCCGAAGACGACCAGCAGAAAATTGCCAAGGCCCTGGGCGGGATCAAGCGGTGCACCGCCGAAAGCCTTCAACAGGATGACATAGAGTACGACAGCGATGCCATCGTTGAACAGCGATTCGCTTTCGATGATCGTCGAGAGTTCGCGATCCACCCGGCTGGCGCGGAAAGTCGCCAGCACACTGATCGGATCGGTCGGCGCGATCATCGCGCCTAGCAACAGGCCGGTCAGCAGGTCGAAGCCCAGCAGCAGGTGGGCGGCCGCGCCGACGATCAGAGCCGTCAGCAGCGTGCCACCCAACGCCAGGCCAAAGACCAGTCCTGCGCGCGGGCGCAGCACGCCGGCCCGGATGTGAAGCGCCCCTTCGAATAGCAGTGGCGGCAGGAAGATGGTGAGCACCAGCTCCTTGCTGAGGGAGATCGGATCGATGAGCTGAAGAAGCCCCAGAATCAGCCCCCAGATCACCAGGGCGATGGTGTATGGACGCTGTGTCCGCTTGGTGAACAGAGCCACCGCCAGGGCGACCAGCAACAGTTCGACAACCGCGCCTATATCGAACATCGGTCATCGCGCTTTCAGGCCGTCGCCTCGAGTCGCTTCTTCAAGCGGCGCAGCCGAAAGGCGAGCACTAACAGCAGGCTGCCGACGATCAGCGCGTAGACGCCGATGATCCAGACCACCGCCACCGCGCCCGAAGTGGGAAACGCCAGCAGCAGGAAGGCGAAGACCAGCGACAGCGCACCGCTGAGGATGAGCAGCCACTCGCGCTCAATCTCCCGGCGCAGCTTCACGGCAGCGACAATCCGGAAGATACCCGTGAGCGCCGCCCAGACAGCGACGAGATACAGCAGCACCAGAGCGGTCAGGCCGGGCCAGATGATGGTCAGCACGCCAATCCCGATTCCAACAACACCTTCGACCAGAAACGGCCACCAGCGCGTCCGCTCTCTCGCCGCGCGGATCGCACTGACGATGGCGAAGACGCCGTCGACGAAGGCGAACGCGCCGAACAGGATCGCCAGCGCGATCAGGGTGATGCGCGGCCAGATGAGCGCGGCCAGGCCGAACAGCACGGCCCACACGCCACGTGAAGCCAACACCCACCAATTGCGAGTCAGAATTCTGAGCATGGGTCACCTCCAGGTGTGTTCATTGAGCAGATGAGTCTGTGAGGCTGCCTGCACACGTTCACGGCGAGACAGGAACAGTCTGAATACAAGCACCAACACCAGGCCGGCGTCGAAGCCGCCGATGTGCGCCCAGTAGGCCACCCCGCCGGTCTCCGCCGTCGGCACGCCGAGCGAGCCGATACCGCTGAAAAACTGGGTGACGAACCAGAAGCCAATGAAGAGCACAGCAGAAATGCGCGTCGTATGACTCAACGGGCCGAGGAAGAAGAACACGCGCACGCGCCCCTTGGGAAACAGCACCAGGTACGCGGCCAGGACACCGGCGATAGCCCCGCTCGCCCCGACGCTGGGGATCGGCGAAGCCGGATCGACTGCGATCTGGGCGAAGGCCGCTACCAGCCCGGACAGCAGGTAGAACAGTAGATAGCGCCAGCGTCCCAGGCGGTCTTCCACGTTGTCGCCGAAGGCCAGCAGGAAGAGCATGTTGAAGCCGATGTGGGTCAGGCTGCCGTGTACGAACATCGACGTGAACGGCGTAAGGAAGAAGGGGATAAGCAGGCTCTGGCCGGTGGTCACCGCAGCGGGCACGACGCCGAAGGCGGTGATGAAGACGGTCAACGCCTCCTCGCCGCCGTTGTATAGGACGAACACCTCGACCAGGAAGACGAGCACGTTGAGCGCCACGATCGCCGTCGTGACGACGGGAAACCGCTGGCGCGGCGTGTGCTCTTCGGTTCCGACTGGAATGAACATGGGCTCACCTCCGAGCAGTTGTTATCATGCCCACTTCTTCGCCAGCCTCGGCGAGTAGATGGGCAGCCTCCCCGCGTATTCGCGGTCGATGCGAAGTCGCACACCTTTCGATGTCACGTCTTCGACCAAATCGGCGGGAATGAGCTGCGGGGACGAAGCGCGCTTGGGGCGAAAGACGATGTACTTGCCCTGCCGCTTCTGGACAGATACGACGATTCCTTCCACCTTTCCCACTTCACGATCACCGCAATCCCAGATACGCATGCCCTGCCTGACCTCTACCGAGCGATCGGGCACGTTGCGCTGTCGCAGCACCATGTATCCACTGTTCGAGGGCGGAGTGTAAATGGCTACCGGACGGCGCAGGTCAGGAACAGGCATCGGCTTCTGGTACCTGCCCTTCCGGACTGTGACTTCGTAATCAGGAGAATCCACCAGTGCCTTGCGCGTGATGTCCAGCGTAACCGCTTCGGGCGTGACCTCGGCCACCAGTGAGACCGGCACGACGATTTCTCTCGATCGCAGCCGGCCACGCTTCACGACGAGATAGGTCGGGCGCCGGCTTTCCGGATCGGTGATGATGCGACTCAGCGTGCCCGCTTTGCCATCCAGACAGTTCACCTGCGCACCCAGTGTCAGTTGTTTCTTGCGTTTCGTCTGCTCTTTCATCGGTCCACTCCTTGACATCATCCACCTAGCCCGCTGTGACGGCCACCGCCGGCCCGGACTTCGGCTCGTTTGCGGATACCGTCTCAGCCAACACGGTAGCCACTTCCTGGCCGTCGATCGTCTCGCGTTCGCACAGCCGATGCGCCAGTGTGTCGAGCGCCGGTCGATGCGCCTCCAGCAGGTCCCATGCTCGACCTCGCGCCTCTTCGACGATGCGCCGTGTCTCGTCATCGACCCGCGCTGACGTTTGCGGGCTGACCCGTCCGTCGAGACCTAATTGTGGCCCCAGGTACGCCGCCTGCGGCTCGGCTGCCAGCCGCACCGGCCCCAGCGCCGGGCTCATGCCATACTCGGTGACCATGCGCCGCGCCAGGTCGGTCGCCCGCGCCAGGTCGTCCGCTGCGCCGGTCGAGACCTCGTCGAAGACCAGCGCCTCGGCCACGCGCCCGCCCAGCATCACCGCCAGCCGCGCCCGCAGTTCGTTCTCGCTCATCAGGTAGCGATCCTCGGTCGGGCGCTGCATGGTGTATCCCAGCGCGCGCCCGTGCGGCACGATCGTCACTTTGTGCACCGGGTCGACGCCGGGTAGCAGACTGGCAATCAGCGCGTGGCCGGCCTCGTGATAAGCGACGACCCGCTTCTCTTGCTCGTTCATCGTTCGCGTGCGCCGCTCTGAGCCGGCGATGACGCGCTCGATCGCCGCGTCGAAGTCGGTCATCTCGATAGCAGCCTTGCCCTGGCGAGCCGCCAGCAGCGCCGCCTCGTTGACGACGTTCGCCAGGTCGGCGCCGGAGAAGCCTGGCGTAATGCGCGCCACGGTTGTCATGTCCGTGTTATCGGCCAGCAACACGTTGCGCGCGTGGATGCGGAGGATTTCCGCGCGGCCAACCAGGTCGGGCAGGTCGACGCTGATCTGCCGATCGAAGCGACCGGGCCGCAGCAGCGCCGGGTCGAGCACCTCGGGCCGGTTGGTGGCCGCCATGACGATGACGCTGTGCGACGACTCGAAGCCGTCCATCTCGGCCAGCAGTTGATTGAGCGTTTGCTCGCGCTCTTCGTGCACACCCATCGCGCCTGCGCCCGCGCGCTTCGCGCCGATGGCGTCGATCTCGTCGATAAACACGATGCACGGCGCGGTCTTCTTGGCCTGCTCGAACAGGTCACGCACACGCGACGCGCCCACACCGACGAACATCTCGACGAACTCGGAACCGCTGAGCGAATAGAACGGCACGTTCGCTTCGCCGGCAGTGGCTTTCGCCAGCAGGGTTTTGCCCGTACCAGGCGGCCCGACCAGCAGCACGCCCTTGGGGATCTTGCCGCCGAGTTTCTGGAAGCGGGCCGGGTTCTTGAGGAAATCGATGATCTCCTGCAGTTCGGTCGCCGCCTCACCGGCCCCGCCTACGTCCTTGAACGTCACGCCGGTCTGCTCGCCCTGAATGACGCGGGCCTTGCTCTTGCCAAAGGAGAACAGGCCGCCACCCACACCACCTGCCCCGCCCCGCATCCGCTTCAGCATGAAGTAGTAGAAGCCGAACATCAATACGAGTGGGAGTATCCAGCCCAGCAGCGTGCCTAGGAAACTGCCCTCGCTCTCGACGTGGCCGCGAATCTCCACGTTCTGCGCTTCGAGTTCCTCAAGCAGGTTGGGGTCTTCGACGCGAACGGTGGTGAAGGTCTGCCCTTCTTCGCCTTCTTCACCTTCTTTGGCCTTCAGCACGCCGGTGATCTGCGCTTGGCCGATACTGACGCTCTCAATCTCGCCTGCGCGCAAGGCGGCCTTGAAGTCGGTGTACGACAGTTCTGTGCTGCGCGAGAACATCGGCCCAAGTAGCGTCTGGATCAGCGTCAGGATCAGGATCGCCGCGATGACGTAGCCGATTGAAAACTTGATCTGTTTGTCCTTGAGTTGCTTGTTCATTGCGTGCCTCTCTCGATCTACCGGCGCTCTTTCTGCGCCAACATCGCCCGTGTCTTCGAACCGCCGAGGGGATAGCCCAGCAAGACACCCATCATCCTAGTGCTTTTCTGCCCGGCCGTCTCCGACTTTTGTCGATTCGTGGCGACCAATCGTTGAGGAATCGCTGCCAGCCTTCTCTGCGTGCCGCAGATCGAGCAGCACGTCGGCGTGGCGATAAGGGTACGGCGGCTGCCAGCCGGCGTCAGGCGCAGAGAAGCGGGCCGTATCGAAATCGTCATAACGTGCGGCCTCGACGCTGCCAATGTTAAGTAGCACGCCGCCGATCGTCACGTCCCGCACGACAGCGACGGGAATGACGACGCGGCGCTCACGCTCCGACAGGTTGACGGGCAATGTGTGGGGGTCGGAGTGGTCCGAGTCAGGAAACTGCCCATGTACGACGAAGGCTGTCACGCGACGGTTGCGCGGGTTGATGATCACTCGCTCCACACGACCGACTGGTACGTCAGTGGTGATCACTTCCTGCCCGATGCGCGGCTGCAGCACGCGCTGATCCACGTCGGCTATGATCGCGTCCGGCGCTTTGAGGTCATTGATCACGCCGCGCACGTGGGGCAGGCTGGCGGCGCACCTCTCAGCCGCGTCGCGTATTTCCGCGCTGCTTGCCTCACCTTTGAGGTAAACGACGCCATGCTGCGCGTAGACGCGCACGCTCTGCCCGCGCGTGCGCTCGTCGCCAGTCAGCGCCTGCGCGACCCGATTCGCCAGATCATCGTCGGCGACGAGTTGATTGTCGACATCCAGGACGCCGGGCACGCCACGGGCGACCCGTTCGGCGCGCGCTTTGAACGCCGACGACGCCATGTGGCCTTTCAGGACGACAATCCCCTCGCGCAGCGTGAGGTCGATCGTGTGATAGTCGCCGCTCTCGCGCAGGACAGTATCATTCCATAGGGCGCGGTCGACCTCGGCGGCGAGCGCGGAGTCCGGGGTATACTCAGGGAGGTCTTCGAGAGCCTGGTGTGTCACGCTCAGGTACACGTTCCGCTCGTCGACCTCGCGCACCCAGTCGACCGGGACGATCACGTCGCGGCCGCGCAGGTGGCCTCGGTGCAGCACGAAATGTCGCACCTCTCCCCGCGCGTCCGAGAGCAGCATTTCGACGTGGCCGGCGTGTCCATCCAGGCCGAGCACATCCTGCCCCTGTCTCAATGCGAGCACAGGCAGTGTGGTGGCGGACACGCGGCCCGCGCGGTTGACGCCGGTGGCTCGCGCCTTTTCGACGAGGTAACCCCGGCGACCATTAGCCAGTTCGAGGTATTGTTGCGGGCCAAATCCAGGCAACGCGGCCAACTGAGCGCGGCTGATCTTGAGCCACACCGTCCCGTCCTCGGCCACATCGGCGACCTGCTCGAACGGCACGACAACAGCGTAACCGGCCCGCCGACTCGGCAGCACGACCAGTGCCACGGTCCGATGCTGCTCAGGATCGACAATCACGTGCTGAACGCGGCCCGCAGGCCCATCGGTTGCCATCACTCGCGATCGGTTCTTGAGCTCCCATCTTGTTTCAATCATGGTCGTCACCTCGATGATGCGGATCGTCGTCATGTCCGTCGATGAATACGATTTCAAAGGGGCGGCTAATCGCATCGGTCGGGCAAATCATCTCGCACAGGCCGTGATACTGGCAGGCTTCCGGGCTACCGACAACGGCCAAAGGTCCGTGCATCGCCAGCGCTCCGGTTGGGCAGGCCTTCACACACAAGCCACAGCCGGTGCAACGCTCCGGATCGATGAGCGGCACAGGTGGTCGATCTAGTTGCCAGTTGTCTCGATCCATTCACTACCCCAAAGAAATCGCCCAGGTTTCTGCGTCTAGCATACGACCTGGGCGAAAAAGATTCCTTGACTTTTGTCGGATTTCGGGGGTTATGCCTCGAGCATGGCTCGGGTTTTCAGACCCTCTCGGTCGAGAATCTGAATCTGGTGCCGCTCGACCCGGATGAGACCCTCATCCGCCAGGCTGCGCAGCGCCCGGTTGAGCACGTCCGGCACCGTGCCCAGTCGAGCGGCCATCTCGGTTTGCGTGGCCCAGCGCCGGCGAGGCATGGCGTTCGTCGCAGACTGCTCCAGCAGAAGCCGCGCCAGTCGTGCCTCGACGGGTCGAAGAGACAAGTCCTCGATCAAAGACACCAGGTACTCAACGCGCTCCGCCAGTTGCCGGGTGATGATGCGGGCTAGAGGTGGACAGCGATCCATCAGGCGAAGCAGGCTCTCGCGACGGACGAGCCACACCGTCGCGGGTTCCAGGGCGACGACCGTCACCAGGTTCTTCGAGGACTCAATCAAAACGCCGGTTGAGTTGAAGACCTCGCCGGGACCGACGATGCGCACAGTTTGTTCGCGGCCAGACGATAGCGCCTTGACGGACTTGAGCCAGCCTGCTTCGACGACGTACAGCCCGGCACACGGTTCGCCTTCCAGGAAGACGGCCTGGCCGACATTGTAGTCCCGCCGCACGGCTTCGCGAGCGAGATTCTCAAACGTGGCTGCGCACTTCGGGAGGAGTTCGGTAAAATATGGCACTGCCGACAATACCTGTGCTGCCGAGATGGTGAGACGTGTACCGGCCATCGGTGTACCTGTTACGAATCTTCAGGGCCTGACAAGCGCTTGTCTCTCCACGGGACGCCGTGGCGCTTAAGCAGGGCGATCAATTTCAGTCGCCCAGGGATCTTACTGCCTGTTTTTGTGTGTGGGCCGCGTTCGGCCGCCGCCCAGGCCAGCTCGGCGACGTCGTAGGCCGCGCGCGGGCGACCCAGGCGACGGGCGTTCTGCGCGTGCTGGGCCAGCCGAGCTCCACCCTGATCGAGCCAGTGATACATGATCTCCAACACATCGATGGGCTTCTCACCCAGCTCGCCTGCGCCGCCTTTAACCACAAACTCGGCATTACCGGTTTCCTGGCCGGGGAGCACATCCACGAGCAGGAGGGGCAGACCGCACGCCAGTGACTCGGTGACGATCAGCCCACCCGCTTTGCAGACGACGCAATCGACCGCATGCATGAGGGTCGGCATGTTTTCTACGAAGTTGTACACATGCGTCGGCGTGTGCCATTCGGTACTCTGAAATTCGCCGTACAGTTCCTCGTCTCCGCCGGCCACGGCCACCAGTTGCAACGGAAGGCCAGAGTGATTCAGGGCACGCAAGACTTCACCCAGGTGCCTGACCCGCTTGCTGCCCACCGCCAGCACCGTCGTGAGATCTGGCTGCCAGCCCAACGCGGCGCGGATGGCCACCGGTTCGCGATCTTCCCGCGCAAAGTTGGGGTGAACGGGTATACCGGTTATCTGCACCTCGTCCGGGAAGAGACCCGACGCTATGGCCAGTTCGCGCACTGTGGAAGTCGGCACTAGGCACAGATCGACTGCATCATAGAACCATAGCCGGTGGACGGTAGCCAGGTCGGTGACGACTGTGAGCAGCGGGATATTGTGCCGACTGAGAGCAAAGATCGCGCCGAGCGGAGCCTGGTAGAGTGGATAGGTCGTGACGATGGCATCAGGCCGGTGCTGCTGAACGATGTCATGCATCGCTTCAAACAGCATCACGGTCAGTGCGCGCTCAGCAATTGCGCTGGGCACGGGCGCATCGCTCGCCCGGTAGCCGAATCTGTATAGATTGGGCATCTCCCGCACGATGCGGTCATAGTCGGTCTGGCGCTTGCGCAACGTCGTCGGGACACGCTTATCCTCCAGCGGGTTGACAATCTCCACCACACACCGATCGCCGCGCGTCTCTTGCAAAGCAGCCGCGATAGCGTTAGCGGCGCTGCGGTGCCCGAAGCCGGCGTCGGAGGTGAGAATCAAGATGCGCTTTTCACCTGTCATGTTTCCAGTTGAATGGCACGATGCTCTTCCTCCAGCATTCCCGTCGGGCTTTTCTCCGCCGGCATGGGCTGCCTGGCGGCTTCCGAATCCGCGGCATCCACGTGGATGACGCAGTAGCCGGAGTCGGCGCCGGCATGCACCCGCTCGTCCACTTCGTGAGCGATACGATCGGCTTCCTCGATGGGCAGCCCTCGCGGCACCTCGATGTGTAGCCCGGCGTGAACGACGCCCAGCCCGATGGTCTCCGCGCGCACGTCATGCACCCCCACCACGCCCGGCACAGAGCGGGCCAGGCTCTCGAGCCGGGCCAGATACTCCGGCCCCGGCGAGCGGCCCAACAGGAAGGAAGAATTCTCTCGAAACAGGCCGATGGCATTGATGGCGATGATCGTGGCCACGACGATCGTCGCGATCGGGTCGGCGATGGGCTGCCCCCAGATGACGAATAACGTTCCCAGCAAGGCAGCCAGCAGACCCAATTCGTCGTTGATCGACTCCGTGAGTTGAGCTTTGGCCGCGGGCCCCCGCTCCTTCTGTGTCCACAACTTGATCAGCGGCGCCGCAGCGATGAGCATCGAGACGACGATCACCCCCAGCGCCAGCTCCAGGTTCTGATAGGTTGCTTCCTCAGACTGAAAGAGCCGGGGGATCGCTTCCTCGTACAATTTGTAGCTGGTGAACGAAATGAACAGAGTGGCGGCCACCAACGCGGCCACGTTCTGCGCCCGGCCGTAGCCGAACATGTGAGTCTCGTCTGCTTTCTTGCGCGACCAGATAGCCGCTACCAACAGAAAGCTGGAGATGAAGATGTCGCTCAGGGTGTGCAGCGCTTCGGCCAGCAGCGCCATGACGCCCGTCATGAAGTACACCACCAGTTTCAAGGCAAGGATGAAGATATACACGCCCAGGGCGAGTCGCAGGCTGCGTACGTCTTCTGATTCCTTCACGATGAATCCTCCTTGACGCCGAAGCGTTCAACCGATGAGCGATAGCCCAGGGCGCGCCGTGGCTGTTCGATGCCCTGGGCTATCGTCAGGTTCGATCGTTTCCAGCCGGGACGAGGCTTACCCCATAAGCATTTCGTAGAAGTGAGGAGTCGGGTCGCCATCCAACAAGAGTTTCACGCGCCCGGCGGCCTCGGCCTGCGTGGGACTGGTGTGCATCGCCATGAAGGTCTCGTAGCTCTCGTGCTCGACGAGGCCTACGTAGCTGCCGCCCTCGCGAGGCTTCAGCAGCCGTCGACGGATGAAGCCCTTGTGCCTGGAGTACGCTTCATTCGACCAGGCGAACCACTCGCGGAACTCGGCGTCCTTCCCGGCCTTGATCGGCGGAAAATGGATGATGTTCACAAACATCGCAGGCACCTCTTTCTACGTCACGCTGCGGCATGGCCCAGCCGTCGCGCCAGCCACCGCTCGGGCAGGACCAGGCTGAGCACGTTGGACCATCCGAGAGTGCCGATGAGGTTGACCAGGAATAGGACAAACGCCACGCTCATCAGCAGCGCGCCGACGAAGGCCACGATCATGTATGGCTGAAACTGGGTGGTCGCATATAGAGTTCGACGCAACATGCCCTGCGAGCCGGCCATGCCCATCGCGTAGGCCATCATCACCGCGCCCACGATCCAACCCCAGAAGTGATAGTTCACCAATCGCTGGCTGCGGATTTCCAGCTTGGTCAACAGCGGGATCAGCGCGTAGATCACGGCGAACAACAGCATGGCCAGGCCGCCCAGCAGCATCATGTGGGCGTGGATGCCGATGATCCACTGCGTATTGTGGAGCACCAGATTCAGCCCGACGTTTGCCTGCGTCAACCCGGCCATGCCGCCCACGATGAACCCGAAGATCGAACCCATGACGAACTTCAGCGCCGGGCTGAACTTCACCGGCCGGGCTAGCCAGATGGTCATCATCACGGTGAAGATCGTCAGGCCCATCGTCAGAAATTCGCCCCAGGTGACGAACTGGCCTGAGAGCAGTTGCAAGCCGAATGGCTGAGGCCGGTCGGCCAGCAGGTGATGGCTCCACACGAACAGCGACACCAGCAGGTCCGCCAGGATCACCCACCGCACCACGGACTCGCCATACAGCTTCCGGTTCACGAGCAGCGGGATGAGGAGATACCACGTGCCGGCGGTGTACATGAGCACGTTCCCGTCGGCGATCATGTCCAGCCCCCACCAGAACCAGTTCTTGTACAGGAGCGAGTCGATCGCAGCCGGGTCCATGCGCACGCCCGCGAGCAGCGTCGGCAGGCCGTACACCAGCAGCAGCGCGCCAGCCGACAGCATGACGATGGCGTTGATCGCGGTGTCGATGGAGCCGCGACCCACGGCGACGATGAAGACCGGCAACTCGTCGGGGTGGGGCCGAGCATCATCGGATACTTTCCCGCCGCGCCTCAGCAAGCGCGGTATGCCAATCGCCGAAAACAGCGTTCGCCAGAAGCCGGGAGCGTTTGGCTCACTGCGGGTGAGGACGGTGCTGAACAGGTTGAACACGAACAGGAGCACGTTCACTTCGATCAGCACCAGACCCAGGCCGAAGATGATGCTCCCGATCAGCGGCACCCGGTCGTACGACACCGGCAGCGGCCAGTACAGGGTATACAGGCCATTGAACAAGACGAAGAAGCCCGCGCCCCAGGCGATCAACACGCCGGCGATGTGCAGCCAGAAATTGACCGGAACCAGTCGCTTATGCCGGATTTCCTTCTTCAGCAGGAATGGCACCAGGAAGTAAAAGGCGCCCATCACGCACATGTAGGCGAAACCATAGATGCCTACGATTGGGTGAGCCGTTAGCATCGAATAGAACACGTCGCTCGACGAGACCTCACCGCTGACCAGCCGGACGTTCATCAGCAGCGACTCCATGCCGCGCAGCGCCCCTTGATCCACCAGTTGAACGCGCATCAGCGCGCCTTCCAGGATCGCCAGCGCCAGGAACAGCAGGCCCACCACCGCGAATCGAAGCGTCCATTTTTCCAGCCAACCGATGCGAGTCATCGCTGCGCCTCCTTCATGGGGTCACACGGATGGCATCCTCGATGAACATCTCGGGATGCCGGGGGCCTGAGTATTCCGTGGAACGGACATCGTACATGCTCGGCGCGTCGAACTTCCACACAATCTTATTCTCGCGTCCGGGAAGCACCTGCATCTGAAAGACGAGCGTGCCGTCCGGCCTGAACACGCCGAACCCGTAAGTCACGTCTCTAGAAGTCGCCACAAACTCGACGTACTCGTTTGCCTTGACCTCGATGCCTTGCGGTGGCAGTCCGAACTCGTAATTCGCCATCTCGATCGTCACGCGCCGATCGGGCGTCGGCTGGGACCACAGCGACCAGGACTGCCAGGGCACGAGTGGCGAAAGTGTGATGGCGTTGAACAGCACAACCACCACGATCAGGAAACCGAACCAGCGTCGCTCTTCGCTCGCCACGGCTAACCTCCTTTCTGCCTCACCTTCAAGGTGAACCAGATCATGAACAGCGCGACTACGACGACGAACAGCGTATACGACCACCAGATTACGTCCGTGATGTACATGACGTGTCACCTCCTCATTGCTCCAACTGGCGCGGATAGCCGGTGAGAACTATCGGCCCATCGGCGCCGATCAAGACGGTGTCCTCGACGCGCACGCCGAAGGGGCCGGTATATAGCCCGCAGTTGCCCACCGAGATGACGACGTTCGCGGGCAGCGGTGGAGGCTCCTTCTCGCCGTGGAAGAAGGCGTGCCCCGCCGGCAGTGGCGCTTCTTCGAACTCGATGCCTACGCCGTGCAGCGGCGGCCCGAAGATGTGGTCGCCGTGTCCGGCGTCTTTGATGATGCCGTGCAGCGTGTGCTCCAGTTCGACCATGCCGACACCGGCACTGACTTTGGCGATCGTCGCCTGCTGGGCTTTCAGGAACAGGTCGTAGGTCGCCTGCTGCTCCGCCGTCGGCTGGCTTACCGACACCGTGCGGCAGATGTCGGCGCTGTAGCCGTTGACGATGGGATGCAGGTCGATCATCACGAGATCGCCAGATTGCAGCTTGCGCTGCGTCGGCAGCCCGTGGGCGATGTTGGTGCGCGGGCCGCTGCACACGTACGTGCGCCAGAAGCCTTCCGCGCCGGCCTGCCGCATCGCATATTCGGCCTCGGCGGCCACCTGGCTTTCGGTGAGGCCCGGCTTGACGGCCTTGACCGCCGCGGCCATCCCGGCATCGGCGACCTTTGCCGCCGCGCGGATGCACTCGATCTCCTCGTCGTCCTTTACCATGCGCAGTTCGGACAGGACGTGCGTGCAGTCTCTGACCGTGACTTTCTCCGGCTTGGCGTGGGGGTGGGTGAGCATGCCCAGCATCGATTGCGTGAGGAAGGTGTACTCCAGCCCGACCGTCCCCTCGCGGATGCCGAAGTGCTCGAAGTAATGCGCGATGGAGTGGATCATGCTCACTTCGTCGTCGAAGCCGACGATGTGATCGAAGTGAGCGAGCTGCGTCACGTCCTCAATGTCCGTTACAGGCACGCCGAGGGCGACCTTGCCCTTCTGCGTGATCATGGCGTACGCACACAATCGCCCGTCGCCGGTGAGGTAGAACATGTTGGCCGGTTTGGTGAGCAGCAAAGTATCCAGACCGGCCGTCTTCATCAGATGGTCGCAGTACTCCAACCGTTTCTGATAACGTGGGTTTTTCATGGCGAGATCTCCTTTTCAGGTCAAGCAGCCCTGCCAAGGCTCAGGGCTGTCCGGAACAGCCTGCCTAGGAGCAAGAGGACGCCAAACGCACCTCTCGCTCCATGGCCCGATAGACCAGACACAGGACACCGGATAACCACTCTTGCTCCAGGTTCTCTTTCGGGATACTGCTGAACGCGCCTGCCTCCCAAATGGATTGCCGGTATTGCTTAAGCTGGAGCGGCAGCAAAACGATCAGCCGCAACTGAGGGTTGAGACTGATCAACTCGCGCACAAAACGGGGTGTATCCGCTCCCGCCAGCGTCCAATCCAGCAAGATCAGATCATCCTGATTCGCCCGGACTCGCTCGACCAGTTCGGTCCGAGAGTGAACTTCCTTTAACTCGACATCCAGCGGGACGAGGAGACGAGTCGCGTTCAACAGCGATTGGAGCAAATCGCAAGTCTGAGTGTCTGAAACAGCGGTCAGCAGGCGAATCCGCATAGATCCTCTGCTCCGCACAGCAAGAATCGAGGCTATGCTTCAGGATAGCCGAGAGCAGAGCCGTTGTCTGTCGGGAAAACCCTAGCAAAAAGCGGGGAGAAACACAGACAATTCGTTGGGAAAACCAGATTAGGGGACGAGTGCTTGTGATGTGAGGCCGAAATAAGGAGATGGATGTCTTGCTTTTAGGTCTCTTGGGACAGCAGACCATGCGACAGCGCATAGCGTACCAGGTCGGCGCGACGATGCAGGTTCAGTTTTTCCATGATGCGGGCGCGATAAGTTTCCACGCTCTTGGGGCTGAGCACCAGCGCATCCGCGATTTCGCTCGTCGTGTGCCCGAGCGCGATCAGCTTCAAGACTTCGCGTTCCCGCTCGCTGAGCCGTTCGTAGACATCCAGTTCTTGACTCTTCGATAAGCGTGCCAGGTAATCTTCCAGTACCATTCGGGTTGCAGCCGGATACAGGAAAGCGCCGTCCTGAGCCACCGTCCGGATGGCATCGATGAGCTCGGTGTCAACTGTCGACTTCAACACGTACCCGGCCGCGCCCGCCTTCAGCACAGGGAACAGGTAACGCTCCTGGGCATGGACGGTGAGGATCAGCACGTGGGTATCGGGATGGGCGGCGCAAATGCGGCGTGTGGCTTCCAGGCCATCCATCTCCGGCATCGAAATGTCCATGACCACAACATCCGGGCGCAGTTCCTCCGTCAGTGCAACGGCCTGCGCACCGGTGCTGGCCTCGCCAACCACTTCCATATCCGGCTCGCTGTTGAGAAGCGCGCGCAGCCCGACTCGCACGACAGGGTGGTCATCGCACAGCAGTACACCAATCGTCATACCACGCTCCTTTGTAGCTCAACCGATTCAACGGCGCGCGGACAAAAATGCGTGTGCCGGCGCCCGGTTTCGACTCGATGACGATCTCCCCGCCCACCAGCGCAAGGCGCTCGCGCATGCCTAACAGACCCATACCCTCATGTGGTCGCGCTTGCCACGCGGCCATATCGAATCCCACTCCGTCATCGGCGACCTCCAGGCCGAGGCAGTTTTCTCCGCGTTTCACAGTGATCGTGACCCGCCGTGCGTGGGCATGCCGAGCCGCGTTGGTCAATGCTTCTTGAGCTACGCGATAGAAGACCAATTCCAGTTCTTCAGGCAAACGCCTCTCGATGCCGGAGACGCGCAGGGTAGCACGCGCGTGATGCGCCGCATTGAATTCGTCCACTAGCCAACTCAGCGCAGCCGTTAACCCTAAGTCGTCGAGGATCTTCGGTCGAAGTTCCAGCGCAATCCGGCGCACGTCTTCGAGCGTTTGAGCGGTGAGTTTTCGCAATTCCTGAAGATGCTGACGAACCTCTTGCACGTCCTGCAGATTCTCCAGCAGCCGCAGCCGTACCAGCAACGAAGTCAACGTCTGCCCCGTTTCGTCGTGTAGCTCGCGCGCCACCCGCCGGCGCTCCTCTTCTTGGGCTTGCAGGGTTTTACGGGAGAGATGGTGCAACTGCTGCGCGTCTTGTTCAAGTGTGGCCAGCATCTGGTGGCCGGCGGCAACTAGCCGATCAAACCGATCGTCGCTGAGGGGGCCGGGATCGATCCGTATGCCCAACTTGCCCTGTTGGAACTCGTCAATAGCGGCCTGGATGCGATCGAGGGGAATCAATGCGAGCTTGAGCACCATGTAGTTGACGACACAACTGGTGACGAGAGCTGTCACCACCACCAGCACGATCAGCTCCATATCGAGGATGTCGGGGAATTGCTCGATGTGCCAGGCCGTGACGACCGCCGCTGCCACGCCCGCGAGGGCCACCAGCGCGAGGTTAGCCAGAAGGATTTTGTAAAAGAGAGGGATGCGCAGGAGCAGCCGACCGAGGATCAGGAGTCCGGTGGCTAAGCTGCCGGGCATCCGAAACAAAATGCGCCGAACAGAAGGAATGAATCGACCATGGTCGGCGCGCTGTTCATTCTGGATATTCGATTGGATGCTACGACTTTCCACGGGTGGCCCCTATCCAAGGCTACCCGGACCGGTTGAGCTGAGGCAGTATTGGATGTGACAGAAAAAAGATAACGAATGTCATACATTTCGCCGTCACGTCACATGCACCGAGCTCGTTCTGACCGAGGAGGCTGGGCTGGCCCAGTTGGCAAGCCACCTTTCGAAGTGTACAGCGGGCGCGTTCTGCAAGGGAAAACGCGCCGCTCAGGTGGCGCCGAGCCGAAGCAGCGATCGCAGCAGGTGCGCGACCAGGCCGGCGAACGTCGCCAGCCAGGCCAGCAGCGCAATGGGCACAAACACCTGTGGGATGACGCTCAACACCGTCAGCCCCGTCGCTTTGATCCACATGAACGTGGCCACGGCATACATGCCCAGCGGGAAGACGAGCGCCCAGTATTGCGGATCATACGTCAGCGGCACGCGCTTGACGATGTGCCGCCAGATGCCCACGATCACCAGGAGCGGAATCCACCACGTCGCCACCGCCCAGAACAAGAACGTCAGCCCTCTCACGAAAGGCGCCAGTTCCTGCAAGAAACTCCATTGATCGGCGGCGAGCAACAGGCGCGAACCGGCCAGCGTCGCGATGGCGAGCGCGCCCATGTTGATCCAGTAGGACGGCGTCATCACATCGACCCTGAAGCTGAAAAACATCCAGCGGTACAGGATCAGCGTGATAAACGGGATGTACAGCATCGCGCCGACGAGATAAACAGCAAACGAGATCAGCAGCACCAGTTCGGTCGCGCCCAGCGCCGGCGCGACCAGCGTGCCCAGCACGCCGATCGATTCGGTCGAGACGACGACCAGCAGCCACGCGCCGTTGATACCGTTTTCGAGCGCGGGCTTCGACTCGCGCATGGTCACGGCGGTGAAGAAGGCATAGATGAGCAGCAGCCACAGGACGAGGCCGGCGATCCAGAGCGCCGCCGCGATCGACACGCGCAAAGTCAGAATCGCGAACTGGCTGCCCAGCACGCACGTTCCGGCGACCATCGTCAGGAACCCCGGCGCGCGGGCGTGATCGGTCAGGTCGGCCAGCAGGCGGGGACGGTAGCGCAGCAGGCGGATCAGCGTGAGCAGCCACAAGAGGAGGTAAGCGGCGATGTTGAGGTAGAAAAGCAGCCAGTCCGGGCCTGCCATCTCCAGCAAGTGAGCGGCGATGGAGACGATGCCCGTGGCCATCACGAAGGCGAAGTAGCCGGGGTAAAGATCACTCGCTGTCCGACCAAGAATGTCCCTCATACCCGCATAACGCCGAGCGACTCCAAGCCGCTCATCTGCCCCATTGCTGCAAGCGAGCAATCCTCCAAGCCGGTGGGCTGATAATAGGCCTGACCGGCGCACGTGCGGCATAGCATGCGGCCTGCTCGCATCACCTCGCGCCCGTTGATGATTTCCTCGCCGCAAACCTCACATTCGGCGCGCGTGCCAGGTTGCCCGATGATGGCTTTGAGTGGCATAGTGAGCCTCACCCACTCCCAGCGCAACAGGCGCTCGTCAGGCATGCGCTGATACGCGATGAGTTGCGCCTCCCAGCGATTGCGGGCTTCAGGCGCATGCTTCCGTGCGAGCGCACGCGCTTCCCCGCGCGGCACGATGCGCACGGCTTGTGCGGTGCGGACGTCTACGAATGTGGCGGCGACTTTGCCGAAGTCCTCGACGCGCAAGGTGCGGCGACCGACCGAGCAACCCGCGGCGGTGGCGATGCCATCGACTGCGCAGCCATCCGCCTCGACGATGACCAGCAGGCGCTTATCGCGCCGGGGCACATCCATCCCCAGCAACCTGCCGGCAAGGAGGCCCATCCGCGCGCCGAGTACCTGGCGCGGGCACAGGCGAGCATGCAGCGCAGCACAGGCCCGAAGGATCTCTTCCAACGATTCTTTGGGGCGAATGGTCACTGCTCTTCCTCAGCCGCCAGTCTTCTCTCCAGATATTCCTTCAGCGCCACGGCGTTGTTATGCGCGGTATCGCGGGCAGTGTAGAGGAGCGTGAGCGTGCCTTTCCGCGCGGCCTGCACCAGTAGCCGCCAGGCTTCCGGCTTGCCGTCCAGTTCCACGGAGTAACGACGGTGGAATTCCTCCCAGCGAGCGGGATCGTGTCCGAACCAGCGGCGGAGTTCGTCGCTGGGAGCCGCGTCCTTAAGCCAGCCGTCGAGGCGCAGCGACTCGCGCTTGACACCCCTCGGCCAGAGGCGGTCGACCAGGAAGCGCGCGCCGTCGCCTGGCTCAGGCGGATCGTAAACGCGCTTGACCCGAATCATTCTACCGCGCCGGACGCCGATTCCATATCACGACTTGATAGGCTCGCCACAAGTAGGTGATGGGGAACGTCACCATGTGCACCAGGCGCGTGAATGGGAACAGCAGAATGATCAGGAATCCGCCCAGCAAGTGCAGCTTGACCACCCACGGCAGCGCAGTGACATACTGAATCTGCGGATTGAACGCCAGCAGCGAGTTGATCCACGGCACGGCTGTGTGCAGATACCAGTCCGATCCCCAGCGGTAAACCAGCGCGATCCAGAATCCCAGCCCGACCTGTATGAGCAGCAGGGTCAACAGGAGCCAATCCCTGCGTGAGGTGACGGCGAAGGCGCGCGCGTTTCGCAGCCGCCGCACGATCAGGAGCGCCAAGCCGAGAATCGTCACCAGCGCCAGCGCCAGGCCGGTGATCTCCAGCGCATACAGCCGGAACTGCGGCGCGATCAGGTCGGCCCACTGCGCCGGGAAGAGGAACGCCAGCAGGTGCGCCGTGAGGATGATGATCACGCCATAGTGCCACGGCACGGAGCCCCAGAACAGCGCGCGGTTCTCCAGGAACTGCGACGACAGGCTGGAGTAGGAGAATCGATCGTTGAAGTAACGATAGATGCCCATTCCGACGGCGATGATGACGCATAGGTAGGGGAAGACGACGAAGAGGACGGTGTCGATCATAGTGAATCCCTCCTTGCTAATCGCCGATCATCACGGGATAGCTGTCGGCTAGAGGCATGGCCGGGACGATCGGTTCGCCATGACCAGCTCGCAACATAGTGCGCAGGGCGTGCAGCACGTCTTGATAAGCTTTATATCCGCTCTTGGCTACATCGGGATCGTCGCGTCTGGCCGGATCGCCCTCTTGGCGTGCTTCGCGCGCGCCGATCATCTTCTCTAGCGCCGGCAGCATCGCCACACGGATCAGTTCGTCGGCCAGCGCGTCATCGTCGCAGAGCGCCAGGAAGCGCAGCAGCACCACGAGATGATCCGGCAGTTCCGTCCCGTAACTGAAACCCCGCGCATCGAATCTCTCTTTCAATCCCAGCAGGAACACGCTGCGCTTGTAGGACTCGCCGAACAGGTGATAGCCGACGTACGGATGGCAGGTGGCGTTGAGCTCGAAAATGCTCGTGTAGATTTCCTGCAATCGTTCCAGCGATAGCGCTTCGGCGAACGTGATAAATTCGTGCACGCTCGCTGCCGAGGCAGCATTCAGCCGCGCGCTCCGATCTTCGCATTCGCGCGCGGCGTCGATCAGGCCGGGCTGCGGATAATCGAGCACATCGGCCAGCAGTTGAAAGATGCGCGGATCGATCTTCATCACACGCCTCGCACCGGAGCTTTGCGAAAGCCGAAGCCACCTTCTTGCTTGCGCGTGAAGGGATCCATCGTCTGCTCGATTGCCACTTCGGGAGCGAGCGGCGGGATGACGAAGCGCTCCTCGAAGGTGGGCAGGGAGGTGAGGCGGAAGATCGCCTCGGCTTCTTCGGGCGTGGTCTGCCCCTGCGCCAGCGCCTGCTGCACTTCGGCTTCGGACACGTCCTTCACCTTCTGCGCGCGCTTGAAGACGCGCACGGCGATCAGCTTGCGATACACCGCCGCGACGGCTTCTTCGTTGCCCGCCGCGAACAGGTTCGCCATGTAGCGCAGCGGCACGCGCGCCCGTTCGAGTGAGCTGATCATCGGGGCCAGCCCTTCGCGATCCGCGCCATCCACCTCGTAGTGGCCGTCCTTCACCTTCGCCAGCACCGGCAGCATCGGCGGCACGTAGAACAGCATCGGCAGCGTGCGGAAATCAGGATGCAGCGGCAGCGCCAGGTTCCACTTCTTGACGAACTTGTACACAGGCGATTTCTGCGCCGCGTCGATCATCTGATCCGACATGCCGTTGGCTTTCGCCACCGCGATGACGTTTGGATCGAAGGGGTCTTGGATAATAGCGCGGTGCGCATCGACCAAGTCTTTGTCCGGCGCCGACGCGACCTTCTCGATCTGATCGGCATCGTACAGAAGCGGGCCCAGGTAGCGAATGCGCCCGACGCAGGCGTGGAAGCAAGCCGGCGCGTGTCCGCTCTCCAAACGCGGATAGCACAGGATGCACTTCTCCGATTTGCCGGTGGCCCAGTTGAAATACGTCTTCTTATACGGGCAGCCGGAGATGCACATGCGCCAGGCGCGGCACTTCTCTTGACTCAGCAGCACGATGCCATCTTCGCCGCGCTTGTAGATCGCGCCCGCCGGGCAGGCCGCGACGCAGCCGGGATTCAAACAGTGGTTGCATATGCGCGGCAGGTAGAAGAAGACGACGCGCTCCAGCTCGTTGAGCTGCTGCTGCTCTTCCTCGCTGATGCCGTCGAGGTTCGGATCGTTGCGGGCGTAGATCGGTGAGCCGCCGAGATCGTCGTCCCAGTTCGGCCCGGCCTCGATCTCCATGTGCTTGCCGGTGATCAGCGACACGGCGCGGGCGGTGGGTTGATCGTCGCCTTCGGGCGCGTTGAACAGCTCTTCGTACTCGTAGGTCCACGGCTCGTAGTAGTCGTCGACGGTGGGCAGGTAGGGATTGAAGAAGATGTTCGCCAGCCCGCCCAGGCGACCGTGCAGCCGCAGGCGGATCTTGTCCTTGTCCTTCTCCCGCTCCCAGCCGCCTTTGTATTTTTCCTGATCTTCCCACAACGTCGGATAACCGGTGCCCGGCTTGGTCTCGACGTTGTTCCACCACATGTACTCGGTGCCCTTGCGGTCGGTCCAGATGTTCTTGCAGGCGACGCTGCAGGTGTGGCAGCCGATGCACTTGTCGAGATGGAAGACCATTGAAACTTGCGCTCGAATGTCCATGAGTTCGCTCCTTGAGCCTATCGCGTATGGCTTATCGCTTATCGTTTCGTTATCGAGTGTTTAGTTGCCCCGCAACGATCTGCACGAGCGCGGCTTTGACTTTCCCGGCGACCCTCTAGTTGATGTCTGCTCTACGTGTCATCAAATACACCGCGTAACCTGACGGCCATTTCGAGTAATCGATCTTCCCGGCGATGCGCTCGATCTCGAAGTGCGGGCCGAAGCGGCGCTCGGCTTCGCCAGGCAACATCGCCATGTTCGAGAAGAAAAGGCGTTCCCACCAGCGTGGCTCCCACTCGAAGCAGTACAGCAGGAAGTGACTGCCCGGATGGGTCAGCGGCAGTACATTCTGCATGTACCGCTCGCGCTGCGACGGCTTGAGGTCATCCAGCGTGCCATAGTCCACCAACAGATCGAACGTGCCGGAGACGTGGCGCAGGTTCGTGAGATCGTCCTGAATGAAGTTGACATGAACCCCAGCCTCGGTCGCCCGCCTGCGCCCCAGTTCCACCGCAGCGGCGGCGAAATCTATGCCGGTCACCTCAAAACCGCGCTGCGCCAGGAAGACGCAGTTGCTCGCCGTGCCGCTGCCCAGGTCAATCGCCTTGCACGGTCGCAGACGCCCGCTCTCGACCAGTTCGACCAGCTCCTTGCGCGGTCCGATGTCCCAAGGGGCGCGGAAGCGGCCATACAGGATCTCGTAGAACCACTTCATTTCCGCTCTGCACGCTTGAACAACACCGCCAGCAGGAAGCAGGCCAGGGGGGTGGCGATGCTCCAGATCAGGCCTGCCGGAGCCCCCACCAGCAAGCCCAATTCAAAAATCACGCCAACGAACTGGAAGGGCGCTGTGACGCCGACGATAATGAAGAGCCAGTGGACCCACCGCTCTAGCCCGTTCGATCCGAAGACCCAGGCGGCGAAGAGCATAGCCAGCGACATGTAGGCGTAGGAGCTTGCCAATGCCCAAAAAACCGAATGCGTGTTGCCGTGGGCGAACAGCCCCAACCCCTCCGTCTCGCCGAGAGCGAGGCTCTGTCGCACGACCAAAAGCTGGATCAGATAGTTGATGCTGGCCATAACCGAATAAACGATCGTAAAGGCCAGGCCCAGCAGTCCCCAGATTTTCTTCTCCTCGGAAGCATAGAAATAGACGCACACCATCAGCACGAGGAACGCCGAAGCCAGCGGGAGCGAGGGGATAAAGTTCAACATCTGAATGAACCGGAAGGAGCGCGCAAACGCATCGATGCCGGTCCAGGGTTCGGGTGGGGAAAGGATGGTTTGGACGACCATCCCGGCAAACCAGCCAAATGCGAAAATGCCGGATAGGATCGCCGACCAGAATCCAACCTGGCTCACGACCTGAGGCACGCTGATACTCCTCGGTGTAGCTTCCCTCGACCAGTCACCTGCAGCGTCCTCTTTCTGGCCGGTGTCGATCATGTGGGCGGTCTTTGGATTCGCCGCCATGCGAACCTCCTCCTGTTCGTGTTACACGATGGGTGTTCGGTCAGCAGTTGAACTGCTGACCGAAGATTCATCGCCAGCCTTCGGTGGCCGCTACCGCGCTTCCAGCAGTTCTTTCAGTTTCTTCACGTCCTTCTCCATCTGACCCCGCATCTGCCTCACCAATAGCGGCTCGGCCAGTTTGAAGAAGCCGCCTGGCTCCGCTTCGATCGCACTCACCACCCGTGTTCCCCCGGCAACGGATTCAAAGGTTGTGGAGCCAGACATCGCGAATGGGCCTGAGGTCGCTTTCCATGCAGTGATCCTGGGGGGATCGTAGGCAGTCAGTTCGCCCGTCGTCTCCAATTTGCGCCCCATGAATTCGGCGTCGATCTTGTACTGTGTGCCGACACCGACCGGGCCGGGCGATGTGACCTCCGCTGCAATGACCCCGGTCTCCCATTCGGCATAGTTCGCGATGTCCGCGGCGAACGCAAAAACCTCCTCGATGGGTCGGTTGATGGTGATGCTGGTTTCGAGTTTTGCCATTCGGATATTCCTTTCTGGAGTTTAGAGTCCATACACAATTACTTGGCGTGGATTGCCAAATCCATGCCCTTTCCGCTGGATTGACAAATCCAGCGGGAGCGAGCTCTAAACTCCAGTCCTTTACCACTCCAGCTTCTCCAACTTCTTCACCACGCAGTACGTGTCGCGCGTGAAGATGCCGATCGGTCCCCAGTAGTTGAAGCCGTAGGTGAACTGGGCGTAGCCGCCGGCCAGCTCGACCGGGTTGATGCGCGTGCGCGTCAGGCTGTTGTGCCCGCCTGCGCGCCGCTTGCCACGTATCTGCGACTTGGGGATGTAGATCGTCCGCTCGACGGCGTGATAGTACAGGCACGTGCCGGGCTGGACGCGCGCGCTCACGGCGGCGCGCGTGACGACGACGCCGTTGTCGTTGTACACCTCGACCCAGTCGTTGTCGGCAAGCCCGATGCGCTCCGCGTCCTTGTCGTTAATCCAGATCGGGTCCATGCCGCGCGACAGTGTCAACATGCGATGGTTGTCCTTGTACGTCGAGTGGATGTTCCACTTGCCGTGCGGCGTGATGTAGTTGAGGACAAGGCACTGGTCATCGACCGGGCTGTTGACGATGTCGCGCGTCTTGCGCGGATCGAGCTTGGGCTTGAAGGTCGGCAGGTGCTCGCCAAAGTCGAGGTAGTACGGGTGATCGATGTAGAAGTGCTGCCGGCCGGTCAGCGTGCGCCACGGCACCAGTCGCTCGACATTCAGGCACCACGCGGCGTAAGCCCGACCGTCGTTGACCATGCCCGTCCAGCACGGGCTGATCAGCGTGCGGCGAATCTGACGGGTGAGGTCGCCGTAGTTCATGCGCACGCCGCGCACGCTCTCGGCCAGATCGGCCAGCGGCAGCCCGACGCGCTCCTCTTCGTGCTTGAAGGCGGTGTACGACACTTCGCCGTTCGCCTCCGGCGCGAGGTACAGCAGCAGATTGGCCGCGTCGAGCGCGTCTTCGAGACTCGGATACTTCTGGCCGTCCCATTCGACGCAGCGCATGTGGCGCGGATCGGGCGATCCGCCGACCGGGTTCTGCAGCAGGTCGTCGTAAAACTTCTCCAGCGGAATCTGCACGCCGTTGCCGTTCATGCCGTCGCGCCGCACCAGCGGGCCGAACGAGATGAAGCGGTTGTACAGGTTCACGTAGTCGCGCTCGACCACCCTCAGGTGCGGCATCGTCTTGCCCGGGATCGCTTCGCACTCGCCCGCCTTCCAATCGCGCACGTCGGTCTGCGCCAGTTCGTCCGGCGTGTCGTGCCACAGGGGGATGGCGACCAGGTCTTTCATGGGTTGCGAGAAGATCAGCGGCGCGAGCTCGCTCACCTTGCGGGCGAAGGCTTTGAAGATTTCCCAGTCGGTCTTGGATTCCCACACCGGCGGCACGGCCGCGCCGAGCGGATGGATGAACGAGTGCAGGTCGGTAGTGTTGAGGTCGTTCTTCTCGTACCAGAACGCCGTCGGCAACACGATGTCGGAATACAGCGCCGAGGTGTCCATGCGGAAGTTGAGATCGACGACCAGGTCCATCTTGCCGCGCGGCGCCGGCTCGCGGAACTTGATCGTCTTGACTTTATCTTTGGCGTGCTCTTCGGCGACGATGTTATCGTGCGTGCCCAGGTAGTGGCGCAGGAAGAACTCGTGCCCCTTCGCACTCGACTGGATCGCGTTGCCGCGCCAGATGATCCATACGCGCGGCCAGTTCTCCGGTGCGTCAGGGTCTTCAACGGCGAACGAGGTCGTTCCTTCTTTCAACTGCCGCACCACGTGTTGGATAGTTTGTTCGTTAGTTGCGGCTCCGGCGGCTTCGGCTTTGCGCACCAGATCCATCGGATTGCGGTTGAACTGCGGATAGTACGGCATCCAGCCCAGGCGCACGGCCATGCTTTCGAGGTCCATCGCATGGCCTTTGGCCCACTTCGTGTTGGGCGGGATGGGCGCGTACTCGGTGAAGTCGCCCTCGTAGCGCCACTGGTCGCTGTTGACGTAGTGCCACGTCGGCGACTGTTGCCTTCGCGGCGGCTTGATCCAGTCGAGCGCGAAGGCCATCGTCGTCCACGGCGCGACGAGCGTGAGTTTCTCCTGCCCGACGTAGTGATTCATGCCGCCGCCGTTGCGGCCACAGCAGCCGCACAGGATGAGCGAGGTGATCGGCGCGCGATACGACAGGTTGTTGTTGTACCAGTGGTTGATGCTCGCGCCGACGATGACCATCGAGCGGCCTTCGGTCGCTTCGGCGTTGCCGGCGAATTCCCTCGCAAGACGGATGACTGTGTCGCGCCCGATACCTGTGTACTGTTCTTGCCACGCCGGGGTATACGGCGCGTCCTCGTCGTAACTCGCGGGATAGTCGCCGGGCAGGCCGCGCCCCACGCCGAACTGCGCCATCAGCAGATCGAACGCCGAGGCGACCAGCACGCGGCCCTCGCTCGTCTCGATGTACTTGGCAGGCACACCGCGCAGCGAGGTTCTGTCCTGCGCGAATTCGTGGAAGACGACCTGAACGATTTCATCGTGCTCACCGAGGAAGGTCAGCAGCGGATCGAGCGGGCTGTCGTCCAGTCCGTCTTCCATCTTCAGGTTCCACTTGCCTTTCTCATCGCTCCAGCGGAAACCGACTGCCCCCTTGGGCATGCGCGGCTGGCCGCTGGTCTGATCGAGCACGAGCAGTTTCCAATCGCCGTTCTCGACATCCTTGTAGCGAGCAAGCCGATTGGCCCGCAAGAGGCGGCCGGGATGATACGCATCGCCGTCTTTCTCGAGTGTTACCAAGAACGGCCCATCGGTGTATTGCTTCAAGTAGTTGACGAAGTACGGCACCTGCCGATCGGCGTGGAACTCTTTAAGAATGACGTGATTGACCGCCATCCACAGTGCGGTGTCCTGGCCGGCTTGAATCGGAATCCACCAGTCCGAATACTTCGACACCTGGCTGAAGTCGGGCGCGATGACGACGAACTTCGCGCCCTCGTGCCGCGCTTCGGAGATGAAGTGCACGTCGGGCGTGCGCGTCATATTGAGGTTGGAGCCCATCGAGATGATGTACTTCGAGTTGTACCAGTCGGCGCTCTCGCATACGTCGGTCTGGTCGCCCCAGATTTCAGGGAAAGCATTAGGCAGGTCGGCGTACCAGTCGTAGAAACTCATGTTTACGCCGCCGAACAGTTGCAGGAAGCGCGACCCGCCGCCGTAGGAGAGATACGACATAGCCGGGATCGGCGAGAAACCGAACACCCGATCCGGCCCCCACTTCTTCGCGGTGTACAGGCACGACGCGGCGATGAGTTCGAGCACTTCGTCCCACGTCGTGCGACGGAAGCCGCCCTTGCCGCGCGCTCGTTGATAGCGCGATCGCTTCTCTTCGTCTTCGACGATCGCGCCCCACGCCTCGACCGGGTTGTCGTGCTTCTTGCGCGCCTCGCGCCACAAGTCCATCAGCGCGCCGCGCATGTACGGATACTTGACGCGGATCGGGCTGTAGACGTACCACGAGGCGGAGATGCCGCGCTGGCAGCCGCGCGGCTCGTAGGGCGGCAGGCTCGGTTCGAGCAGTGGATAATCGGTCTGCTGCATCTCCCAGGTTATGATGCCGTCCTTGACGAAGATCGCCCACGAGCAGCCGCCGGTGCAGTTGACGCCGTGCGTGGAGCGGATGACGTTGTCGTGCTGCCAGCGGTTGCGGTAGAATTCTTCCCACTGCCGTGCCTTCGGATTGACTAAGTCTTGAATCCAGCCCATGAGAAATCCTCCGTGAAGCGTGATGCGTGGTGCGTGATGCGTAAAACGTGATGCGTGAAGCGTGGATGTTACGTTTCACGCATCACGTTTTATTCATAGGGCCTGATGCGAGACGCGCTGGCGTCACCAATGGCCGGCGGACAGCCACCAGCCGCTTGCGCCAGAAGATGTGCGCCAATACGAGCGTTAACGCCGCTCCGATCGCCGACAGGATCAGCAATTGGACGAGCGCGTCGGGCGGGCGCTCAGCCAACGATGCCTGCTGCAGGAAGGCTCTCAGGTTGGCCTGCTCTTCTGGCGTCAACGGGCTGAGACCCTGCAAGCCGAAGATCGGGTTCATCGTCGGCAGCGGGATGGTCGACAGCAGCGAGGCCAGGCCGGCGTCGCCGAATTTGGAGAAGGCCGGCGTGAGGTCCGGCCCCAGCACTCCACCGCCGAGCGCGCCGATGCCGCCGATGCTGTGGCAGCCCATGCACGGCGGGCCGCCGTTCTGAAAGCGGGCCGCGCCGGTGAACAGCTCTCGACCCAGAGCAGCGTTACCCTGGGCCAGCGGAGCAGTGACCTGCGCTGCGGGCGGCGCAATCGTGCCGGCGTCGATCGCGTCGAAGTACGCGACCAACGACTCCGCCTGCGCGGGCGTCAAGCCGAGGTTGGGCATGGCGATCTGCTTGTATTCCTCGAACAACTGCGTGGCGATCGGATCGCCGGAAGCCAGCACCTGATCGGGCGCGGCGATCCAGCGCAGCAGCCAGTCGCGATCCCGGCGCGCGGTGACGCCCTGCAAATCCGGCCCGACCTTGTCGCCTTCGCCGACGGAGTGGCAGGCGGCGCATTTCTCCTTGAAGAGAGTCTCGCCCTCGCCGGCTTGCGCCAGAGGGTCCGCTCGGGCCAATTGCGCCATCCCGACCACCAGTAGGGTCGCCAGCAGCAGAGCCAGGAGTTTCGCGCCGACAGTATGGAAAGAGAATCTTGGATCAGAGATAGATGGCATAGGCAATGTTCTCCTGCGGACAAGCAGTATCCGGCCGCGAGTCCTACTTTCGCTCGGCAACATCCCTTTCCGAGGAACGGGCTGATCGTCTACTCGATTGCAGACGATGCATGGGCAGGTTGCGGATCACCCCGATCAGATCGGCGCTGCGGGCCGGCAGCGTGCGAGAGGTGTACAGGCGAACGGCATTTTGCTCCAGTCCGACGCGAATGACCGGAACATCCGGGTAGCGGTCCAGAATCTGGGTGGTCAGTGGAGCCGCGTCGTGCATTTCCCGGTCGTCCCCGGCGATGAACACGACGTCCGGCGCGTCGCGGGGCAACTGATCCTGCCACTGGACTTCCGGGGTCAACGGGCCAACGAGTTCCACATCGGTCAGTCCGCCAAGGATGGCCTCCAGACCTTCACCCAGGAGTGGATGGACGCACACAAGCAGGACACGTCGCTTCTCGATTTCGGGCCTTGCGCTTTTTCGCGGCACACTTCAACGATACACCTGAAGAGCGGGCACATTCAATCGTTCGCCCTCATCAGACAGGAATGAAAAAGAGAACGATCTTTCCATCGTTCTCCTGGGGTGAAGGATTAGTTCCAGTGAGGGCAAGGGTCAGGCTTCTCTTCCTCTGATCCGATCCTTGTGGCGCGCATGGCGCGCGGCTTCGCGGCGGCTGCTCACGTGCAGTTTGGCCAGGATGTTACGAATGTGACTCTTCACCGTGCTGAGGCTGATGCTCAAGGCTTCGGCAATTTCCCTGTCGGTGGCTCGCTCGGCCACCAGGCTGAGCACTTCCTGCTCACGGCGCGTGAGCGCTACGCTTTCCTCTTCGGGAATCTCGTGCGCCAACTGGCCCAGCCGCCGAAACTCTTCCAGCATGCGGCCCGCCAGAACCGGCGTAATCGCGGCCTCACCCCGCACCGCGCCCTTCAGCAGATCTAGCATTTCTCGGGCATGAATGTCTTTCAAGAGATACCCCTGCGCCCCGCTTTTGATGGCTTGGAACAGCTTTTCTTCTTCGTCCCGCACCGTGAGCATCACAATCGTGACGGCAGGGAGTTCTTGCTTGATCCGCCGTGTGGCCTCGATGCCGTCGCAGCCGGGCATGGTGACATCCATGAGGATGAGATCCGGAACGAGTTCTCGGGCTTTGACGATGGCCTCCAGGCCGTCGCCGGCTTCGCCCACGACCTCCATGTCGGGCTGCCTGGCGATGATGCCGGCCAGGCCCTCGCGGAACAGCGCATGGTCGTCGGCCAACAACACCCGCAGGCGCTCCACCGGTCTCACCTCCTGGCAGGCTCTCCGCCATCGGCGGGCGCTCGTTGCCCGTCGATAGGCCAGCGCAGAATGACCTGGGTACCCTGGCCGGGCGCCGACTGGATGGCGAGCTGCCCGCCGATGCGGGCCGCCCGGGCGCGCATGATGCTCAGCCCGAAATGAATGCCGCCGTCTACCGGGGGGGTCTTGGGATCAAAGCCCTGTCCGTCGTCTTCCACCTTCACCACGGCCCCCGCCATCTGTTGTTCGAGGTGAACGACGATGTGTTTCGCATGCGCGTGGCGGCGGGCATTCAGCAGCGCCTCTCGAGTCACGCGCATGACCTGCTCCGTATCACCGGTTGACAAAAACAATGGAGGCTGCAGCGCGACTACCAGGTCGACCGGCGGCTCGCCCTCTGCATCGAACTCGGCGAGCATCTCGGCCAATCGATCCTGCAGAGCCTGCCGCTGCAAGCGGCCTTCCTCCAGGCTGGCGATCGTCCGTCGTGCCTGCTGAGAGGCATGCTGAATGACCTCGCGTGTGCGGTGCATCTCGGCCGCCGCCTCTTCGCGACGCCCGGCTTCGACCAGCTCCGCCACGTGCTCGACTTTGAGGTCCAGAAAGCTCAAGGTCTGGGCCAGCCCGTCGTGCATCTCGGCCGCGATGCGATGACGCTCCTCGAGCGCCGCCACGCGCTCGGCCTGCTCGAAGAGACGCGCGTTTTCCAGCGCGACGGCTGCAGAGCCGGCAAGCTTGGTCAAGAAGCGCCTTTCCTCCGGCGAAAAGAAACCCGGCCTGGAGCTTCCGACGCAGAGCGCGCCGATCACGCGACCTCCAACCTGCAGGGGTGTGGATATGTGGCTGACCCGATAGGGCGCCAGCAGCATGACGCAGGCGCCGGCACAGTCGCCCACGCCGCAGCTCACCGTTTCCTGCCCCAGCAGCACCAGGGCGGCCGGCCGGTTCTGCGCCGACATGCGCGTCTGTCTCACGGCCTCGGGTGAACCGCTGACGGCCTGCAGGTTCAAAGTCTGCCCCGTCTCATCCAGCAAACACAGCGCGGCGAGATCGCCCCCCAGCAGCTCCCGAGCCTTGTCCGTCACCGAGCGCAGGACGTGGTTGATGTCCAAACGCGCCGAGACCTCGCGGCTGACTTCGTACAGGGCGACCGCTTCGCGAGTGCGCTGAGCGATGCGGGCTTCCAGCTCGTCACGCGCGGCGGCGACCTCGGCGCGCATCGTCTCGAAAGCCCGCGCCAATTGACCGAGTTCATCATCGCCCTGCACGCTCACCGGCTGATCGAGGTTTCCCTTCGCGATGCGACGGGCGCCGTCGCCGAGAGTCGCCAACGGCCCCACGAAACGGCGGCGGGTAAACAGATAGCCCCAGGCCAGCAGCAGTAGCGCCGCGGCGAAGAAGATTAGTTGAGCCAGTTGGAGTGCAGCGAGCTTGGACTGCGCGCGCGCCTCGAACTCGCCGACGATTGCGTCGAGTTGAGCCAGCAGGCGAACCGACTGGGCTTGCAGCGCGGCGGAGTCCACCGGCTGGAGATGCGTGCGGAAGTCAGTCCACGTTTGGAAGGCAGCATCAAGCCGGGCGCGCAGATCGGGATCGGGCGCGGGCGGCAGCGCGACAGTGTGACCCGTCGATTCGAGGCCGATTCCGCCATCACGGAGGGCGTAAAGATTCTGCTCGAAGCGTTGAATCGCTTTGGAGAGATCCAGGCTGTCCGGCTGTGTGAGCGCCAGCGCGACCATCTGTTGGGTCAGCATGCGCTGGCGGCCGGCCACATTAATCAGCGTGGCATCACCGGCCTGCCCGCGGATGGCGAGGAAGGTCGTGAGCACCGAACCGGCGACGAGCAGCAGAAAGCCAAAAAAGATCGCGCCGAGCTGAGCGCGCAGGGAGCGGAACATCTTGCCTCCCGATGGCTGTACTACAAGTAATCGTATCTCACATCGCAGAAAACTTCAAGCACCGGAGATAGGCAGAACTTGCGTAACTACTCAGCCCAACGTCATTGCGAGCATCTTTTTGCGAAGCAATCCCCCGGCCAGGAGATTGCTTCGTCGCAAAAGACCTTCCTCGCAATGACGCCTGAGCAGTTGCGAACTTGCTCGAGTTGAGCCAGGCTCCTCTGGCCGGATAGTCAATGCCCAGGCGGGCTGCCGACCGGATAGACAGCGACCTGCCCCGGGTCGATAAGTGTGTTGAAGCGTGTGTGCTGAAAACGATCCGACAACTCCGTCGCGTAGGCATCCAGATCGACATAGGGCAGCCGAAACCGCTCGCGCCAGGGACGATGGGCTTCATATAAGAACACCGTCGCCGGACGAAGCATCTCCAGCCAGCGCGGGATAGTCTGCACCTCTTCCGGCTCGACGGCGAAGAGCAACACATCGGCCGATAGCTCGTGTGCGACGGCTTCAACTTCATGGGGGTCCGTTATGCGGTGCAGTCCTTCGGCGTAATTCAATACGGTCGTGCCGTCGGCAAAGGTGATGTGAAAGCCGAGCATCGGCGCGCGCAGCGGTAGAGGCAGGCCGGCGAAGGCGATGCGCGCGAAATCAATCGGGCGGCTCAGCACGTGAGCGGCATACTCGATCTTGGGCCGAACGCCCGGCGGCAGCAGCGGCATGTGCTTCCAAGCGAACGCCGTCACGCGCGCGCCGTCGATCGAAACAGTGTCGCCCGCTTCAAGGGCGTGCGCGTGCGCAATAGGAAGACCGCTGCCGCGCGTCACGTAAGCGATGACCGGCGGTGACGAAATCAGGTGTGTGGTTGGAAGGTGCGCGTCGGGCGTGGCTAAGAAACGCATCAGCGAACCGCAGTGTTCGGGATGGCCGTGCGTCACACACAGGATCGTCGTCGCAGGGTCGTCTAGCTTAGCCCACGTCACGGCGTCTCCGAACAGATCGAAGCCGACCAGCGTGTCGGCGCGCCGGATCGCCACCCCCGACCAGCCGAAGTATTGAACCTCCATCAGGCCGCCTTACACTCAGGTGTTGAGGTGTCAGGTGTTGAGGTGTCAGGTTGAGGTGTCAGGCCGAAGTATTGAGTTTCCATCAGGTCTCCTCACACTTCCTTGGGGGCGGGCACAGTCAGGCTCTTGTGTGCGCGGCCGATCAATATCGCGTTGCGCAGCGTGCCCCAGATCAGGCGCGGAATGTGCCGCTTGAAAGCGTAGCGCGGTCGATACAGGCGCAGCCGCGTGATGGCGCGCCAGACCACGCGGAAGTAGTAGCGGCGCATGAGCCGATACATCTCGCGCGGCGGCAGCTTCGTCGGCACGACGAAGTGCGTCAGATCGTACACCTCACGATGATGCGTCATGAGATGGTCTTTCGCTTCCTCGTACAGATCGGTCGCAGGCAGCGGGGTGAGCGGCGTCAGCTCGGTGAGCGCGATGTTGGGCCGCGCGCGCACGTAGGCGTCGATGCGCTGGAAGTCGGCCTCGGTGTAGTCGGGCATGATCACAAAGCCCGCGCTCAGCCCGATGCCGCACTTCGCCAGAATCTCAATCGCCCGCTCGTTGATGTCGACGCTGGTGCGCTTGTTGAGAGCGCCGATGTTGGAATCGTCGATTGCTTCCAGGCCGGTCATCACCAACTGCAGGCCAATGCGCGCCCACTTCTCGAAGACTTGGGGGTTTTGCACCACGCAGTCGGCGCGGGTGTAGGCGAAGTAGCGTTTGCGGATGCCGCGCTCGACGATGAGATCGTGCAGCCGCTGCATGCGCCTCACGTCGATGAAAGAGTGGTCGTCGCAGAACATCACGAAGTCCTGCTCGATGCGGCTCAAGTCTTCGACGACGAGTTCGGGCGAGCGCGGGATGAAATGCCGGCGCGTGAACTTCTGGCACGAGCAGAAGTTGCACGGGAAGGTGCAGCCCAGCGAGGTCTGGATCGACGCGACGGGCGACTCGAACAGATAGAAGTAGCGCGAGCGGTACTTTGCAGTCAGCGAACGGTCGGGCAGCGGCTGATGATCGAGCGTGGCCGGCAGCGGCCGGGGCGGCGTGAAGACGAGTTGCCCGTTGCGGGGCAGCGCCAGCCCGGCCACATCGTCAAAGTCCCGACCCTGCCGCCATCGCTCGACGATCGCTTGAAAAGCGGGCACGCCTTCGCCCAGGATGATGGCGTCGATGTACGGCGCGTTGAACTCGCCGGGGCGCAGCGTGGCGTGATGGCCGCCCAGCAGCGTCAGAATATGGGGGTTGAATTGCTTCGCCGTCTTGAGCACGCAGCGCGCAGTATAGGTCTGCACGATCTGCGCGCTCGCGCCCACGATGTCGGGCTGAAAACGCTGCAGCGCGCCGGCCAAATCGGTGTCGAGCTCCATATCGAGCAGTTCGACTTGGTGCTCGGGCGCCGCCGCGCCGATGATCTCCAATCCCAACGGCTCGACCTTGGCCAAATGCTTCAAGCCGATCGTCAAGTCGCCGCTGGGCGGGCTGACTAAAAGAATCCGCATGTCTTCTCCGATCATGCTCCTCGCCGGTCGATAGCGCGACGCCTCCGAGCGGGAAGGTCGGAGGCGTCGCCAGCCAAGGGAGGAGGGATTGTCAAAAGGGCTGCTTGATCGCGCACATTACTCGCGCGCATCGCCCTGTGCCACCCGCTGCAGTCCACCTCGATCGAGAATGACGATCCGGCCAGCGTCATCGGCGATCAAGCCCTGCTGTTGCAGGCGTTTGAGCGTCCGTAAGGCGACTTCGCGCACGGTGCTGGCGCGCGCCGCAAGCTCACGGCGAGTCAGCTTGCGGTCGAGCTGTGTACCGCTCGCGTCGATCCGGCTGCCTTCGTCGGCGCAGGCCAGGATCGCGCCGGCCAGGCGGGAGGTCGCGTCCTTGAAGGCGAGATCGCCGGCCAGATTCGCGAAGGTCCGCAGCCGCTCGGCCATGTGGCCGAGCAGCGCCTCGCGCACGGACGGGCATTCGTCGAGCGTCTTGAGCATCGTCGCTCGATCGACGAAGCACACCGTCGCCCGGCCGAGCGCCTGCGCGCTGAGGCGATGCGCGCCGCCGTCGATCAACGGCGCGGCATCGACCACGTCGCCCGGCCCGAGCACCGTCATGATTTGCTCGCGGGTTCCCGATCGGCGAAAGACCTTGACGCGGCCTTCGGCGACAAGGTGCAGTCCCTCGCACGGCTGGCCTTCCTGCACGATGAGCCTGCGTCCCCGATACCGCCTGGCCTCGGCATGGGCGGCAACGTCATCCAGTTGCAGCCCGAGCACGCCGGCGAAGATGGGAAAGGCTTGGAGGAAGTCAGGCGAAACGGGCATGGCTAACCCGCGCGAGAGAAGGCTGCCTCATCGCCCACTGGGGGAAAGAATAGCGCACGGCAGAGCCGATGACTAGGACGGAAGTCACACTTTTCAGGCTCTTCCGGTTTCGGCGGGAAAACACCCCGCGAGGAGTGGGAAGACGGGCGCCCTCATCGACCCTGTCGAAGTGCCCCAGACACCACATACCGGCCCTTCTGGTCGGGCGAGATCGATCTGGCTGGTGACGGCCTGCTTGAGCGGGTCCGGCGGATCGGAGAGCAAATCGTTGTTTACAGCGGTAGCGTGGAGGTGTGGCGGGGGTTGCCTGAATGGCGAGTCGTGGCCCTGGCTCTCGGCGATCCGAACGACGACGGCCGGATGGAAGCCATCCTGGCCCTATGGAAAGACGACGAGTCCAACGAGTTAACCATGCGAACATGTTTCACTCACCTACAGCGCGAATCGTCTCCAGTAGCTTCTCCGGTGGGTCGCCCTTGCTGGCGAAGGCATCCGCTCCGGCATCGAGCGCCTGCTGCCGTGCTTCGGGTCGCCCGCTCAATACGATGACTTTGATTCGCGGACAGGCCACGCGCAACGCGGCGATGACCCCGAACTGTGGGATCGCCGCCGGCATTCGGCTGGTCGGCTGCAATCCGGGCAGTTCCCAATCTAGCATGACGATATCAGGCGAAGCGTCAAGCGCGCGTGCCAGTAGCTCTCCGGCGTTGCCGGCTTCGCCCGCCACCGTCAAATTGGCTTCTTGCTCCAGCAGTAAGCGCAGCGCCGAGCGTACTTCCGCCTGATCGTCTGCAAGCAGAACGCACACGTCTTCTCACTCCCTGAATGCCTGATCTCGCTGTTGCCTGACTGCGATGACAATCGCCGCAACCATCAGCCCCAGGGTCAGTACGAAGCCACAGGCAGCTTCAAAGGGCAGGGTCAGCCCGTCTGACAGGTTGGTGTACAACCCACCAACGGGCGTATAGAACGGCCACAACACGAACACGTTTCGGGTCAGGCGAAATACGGCGGCATAGGCCAACCCCAGACTGAACAGGAAACCCATCTCGTCGAGCGTCATCCCGTAGCCCACATGATACAGCCCGTAACACAGCGCTCCCAAGATCAGGCTGGGCAGCAGCCCGAAGGCTCGCTCAAAGCGTAATTGCAGCCAGCCTCGAAAGAAGATCGCCTCAAACAGGCCGACGGTCACGGCCATCGTCGCCAAGGGCACAACGGCACTCGTCCACACCACGTCCAGCGTTCCAAGTGTATTGCGATACGTGTCCAGGCCGAGCAGCAAACCCAGTGCCAGGCTGATCGCCAACCGGCGTCTGGTCAGGCCTACATCGGCCAGCGGGCGGTGGCGGATCAAGACGGTGTAAAAGACCGGCAAGGCTATCCCCAGACCCGCCAGCGTCACCGGTCCGAAGGCGATGAAATTCGCCGCCACGTGTTCGGTGGTGAAGACTTGGAATGCAATCACCAGGCCGGCGACGACCAGACCATATGACACGAAAGCTACCCATGTGTCGCGGCTGGGCTGCCAACGGAGTCCCAGGCGATCGACGCACCATCGTAATGCGATCGAAGTCTGACTTCGGATATTTGTGATCCGCATGGTATCCCCCTTACACGATTAGACACTCAGATAGAACACGCCGATCAGGCCGGTGAAGTCGGTCAGCGCATGAAAGACTGTCGTCCAGCGGATCGATCCTGTGCGCCAGGCCACCCAGCCGTAAGTCAGCCCGAGGAAGGTGGCCGACGACACGATCAACAGCGGGTTGCCGGTGACGCTGGTCGGCGCGAGGTGCCACAGCCCGAACGCCAGCGCCGGATACAGGTAGCCGCGCCGTGCATCGCGTGGAAACAGCGTGAAGTAAGTTCCGCGCCACAGAATCTCTTCCCCGATACCATTCACCAGCGCGATGCCCGCTGACACGGCAATGACCGCCACATCTGCGTATGGCAGGCGGGGCAGCATCATCACGAAGAAGCCTCCCAGCACCGGGATGGCCAATAACAGCAGGCTCAGCCACGTCGGACGCGCCAGTCGGGGACGCCTATCATGGAACATGGCGCGCACACCCGACACGCCGACCATCCCGATCGGGAAGATCAGACACCACACGACCCAGTAGAACAGGAAACCCGCGAAGTATCCGGGCTTGAGGCCGAACAGCGCCACGAACCACTGGTAGGCAGCGAAGGTGCTCGCCGTCAGCGCGACCGGCGCGACCAGCAGGGCCAGTTGCCGATTTCTCAATGCCTTCTCCGGTTGCGGCCGGCTTAACTCGTCTGCCCGGTATTTGAGTATCTGGTCAGCCACGGTTCACCTCACATTTGTCCTTGTCTTCCACAAGACCTGACAGGTCTCGGAGACCTGTCAGGTCTACACATGATACTTACCGCGTGAACTCGAATGTCGAGAGCATGCGCGAAAGGACGCTGCTCAGAATGTTGTTGCCCGCCGCCCGCGCCGGGAAGCCACTGACCTCGTCGCGAACCGTCACACGCAGGGTCGCATCGGTGGTATGCTGGAACATGTAGAAGACTACTGCCGAATCGGGCGGGCCGAACGTCGCCACGCTGACGGCGTAACCGTTGATGGTCTGGCGCTCACCTTCCTCTGGCAACGGGAAGCGCCGCGTGTATGCCTCTGCGCTGCCGACGCTCACTTCGAGCAGGTACGGCTTGTAGTCTTCGGCCCAGTCCGGCGGCGCGACCGCGATGACGCGCACGACCGGTTCTTCGAGATCGGGTTGCAGGATCGGCACTTCCTCGGCCTGCCACATCGGTGGAATGCGCATCTGGTAGCCATACACATCGTCCGTGAAGAGCGGCCAGTCGTCGAGTTCGCTGCCGGCCTTCGCCGAGCACACTATACCGGCGATCTTCCACTGCCCGTCGATGTGCTTCAATTGAAGCGTGAAGGTGTGACCGGGAAAACTGGTTCGTACCGTGACGGTGGCTTCATCACCGGACGGTGCAACCTTCTCCACCGTGACGCTCTCCGGGACATCCTGCGAGCACAGGAACGGATCGTAGCCGCCTGTGTCGAACGAAGCGACAATGGCATCCACTTGTGCGATGAAGTCTGGCGTCAGGTACTCGCTCGATTGGTAGGCGCCGTCCACGAGCGGATTGCGCGGGTTGGTCGGGTCGCCCACGTAGCCAAGATACCAGCCGTAGAAATCCTCGACGACTTGTTCCGGCGGAACGACGCCGGCCGGTGTGGCGGCCGGTTCCGAAGTCGCCGCGCGCGTCGCGGCGCAGGCGGACAGAGCGATCGCCAGCAGAACAAAGAGAAGGAATCGTTTGGTGTTCATTGTCTCAATCTCCTGTCCAGGTATGCCTACAGCCTAAAGCGAAATCTCCCCGAACGCATCGGGCGTTCGGGGAGAATGTGGGCTGGACGGGCGGGGAGTCTTCGACCTGGTCAGGTGACCAGGCCGCTGGATCATGTCCTGCCCGCCCTCAAGCGGAGGCCGTCGTAGGCACGGTATCCAGTTTTCTCGATGGACGAGTCAGTGTCCGGGCCCCCAGACGATTACAACGACAACAGTTGCCGCGACCGTGAGCAGGAAAGAATAGAGCTCCGCTCTCGGCGAGAGCGCGAACAGCTCGCCGGTGAAGTTCACCATGAAGTGAAACAGGATGGCCGACAGTGTGCTCCGCCCGGTGTTGTTGTAGATCCAGGTATACAGGATCGAATTGGCCGTGGCCCCTAGCATGAACAGCCAGAAGGACGGCGAGCCAAACCCCAGGCCATGCTGGTAGGTTCCCCGTACCATTTGAGGGGAATACGCCTGAAATCCACGATCCGCCGCCAGTAATCGCGGCGGCCCTCCCGATCCTGAGTGAGGTAGGTAAGCAGGATCGCAGCGACGGCCGGCCCCAGCCCGCCGAGGGCATAAGCCACCATCAGCACCGGCGACTCGGTCAGGTTCGCGCCGGAGAGCGCGGCAGGGATGGTGAACATCCACGACCAGGCATACGCCAGAGCGAAGTACACTCACGAACTTGTGAGTTTCGACTTGAAGATAGGGGTCTTCGCGTCCATCGCGTTCCTCTCTAGATGATTAAAGTCGAACTTCTGCTCAACCGGGTGTGTGGCGCTCGATTAATTCGAGGGCGTCTTGCACCCTCGTCTCGATTCGGCAACGCCGCTTCGATGAGTGCCCGCGCCGCATCCAGCGTGCGCCCATACTGCGTCAGGGGGACATTGATGCAGTGGAAGACGACATCCACTCCTTCCAATGCCCGACGCACGTCGGCGACGTTCATGGCATCGCCGGTCACAACTACCGCCGACACGTCAGGCAGCATCCGGTGAAACTTTTCTGCATCGCGCACCAAGGCACGGACTTGCTTGTCCTCGGCGGCGAGCGCTCGCACGAGCGCACTGCCAATCGCACCAGTAGCGCCGATGATCAAATACTGCATTCGGTGACCTCCTGATCACTGCAGCGGGTTTTGAAACATTCAATCCTTTGATCCGTTCAACCGGAAAGAACCACGCCAATGCTCACCGGCCATGCTCACTCTGATACAAGTCCCGGTACGTCAGGCACCTCGTCGGCGTATAGCCAACCGTCGAAGAACTCATCCAGTTGCTCACCGCTCACTTCTTCCGCCACAGCGATGAAATCCTCCGTGCCGGCGTTAGTATGCCGATAGCAGCCTGTATACATTCGCAGAATACGAAAGAATGTCTCGTCACCGACGCGCAGCCGCAGGGCGTGCAGCGTCAGCGCCCCCCGCCGATACACTCCGGGATTCAGCAGCCGATCGGGCGTCGGCGCGCCGGGCGGCGTCATGACCGATTGGAGGACGTCTTCGCCACGCGCGTCGTAAGCCAGGATGGTGACCAATGCCTCGAAGGCCTGCCGCCCGGTCGTGTGCTCTGCGCCCGGCGATTCCAGCAGCACGATGACTTCCTCTCCGGACAGGTTGCGGTCCGGCAGCGCGCGCAGCGCTGCCACCACCTGATCGCGAGACAGCACCCGAGCGCCGCCCGGCTGAGGATCGGCTTGAAGGGTTTCGAGCGGTTCCAGGATGGCGTCAGGGTTGCCGAGCAGACCCAGTATCTGCTCACTGGACAGATCGTTCACGTTCAACATGCGCAGCAATGCCAGCACCTGGGCACCCGACAGGTCGTCAAACGGCGTCTCTCCCCGCACGAAACTCCCGCCTGAGGCAACTTCTTGATACGTTCGTCGAACGACCTAGTCGTACACCACCGGTCCGGCCGTGTGCTCCAGCCACAGCCAGCCCGCGTAGGTAGCGAAGCCTTCGTTGAGCCAGATGTCCGACCAGCGCATCAGGCTGACGCTATTTCCAAACCACTGGTGCGCGAGTTCGTGTGCCGCGATGATCTCGGCGCGGTCTTCCGGCGGCAGACGGTCGTCCATCGCCGCCAGGTCTTCCAGCAGGTGCCCCGTCAACACCGTCATTGTCTGCGCTTCGAGTCCACCGTGCCCCTCTCCGCCGACCACGGCCACGCCGTATGCCTCGAACGGATACGCCCCGAAGCGCTCGCTAAAGAATGCGATCATGTCCGCCGTGCGATCCAGGATCGCCGAGGCCACATTCGCGAAGCCCTCCGAAACGTAATGGCGAATCGGCAGGCCACCTGGCCCCACTGCTTCCTGAACGATGAACCGGCCGACGTTGACCGTGCTCAGATAACTCGCCATCGGGTCGCGCGCTTCCCAGACGTAGGTGACGACGTTGCCGTGCTTGATCGTTTGCTTCAGCACGCCGTTGGCGGCGACGAGATATGGTCGAGGCACCGTGATGCGAAAGGTGTACGTCGCCTTGTCGGATGGATGCGCATTGACCGGGTACCACGTCGGCGCGCCGGAGGGTTCGCCGTTCATCACGTAAGCGCCATCCGCGTGGAACGCCCAGCTGAGATCGAACGGAGCATCGTCCAGTTCAACACCCTCGCCCGGTGTGCCGTGATACGCGACGACCGTGGTGAACGTTTCAGCGGCGCGCAGCGGCTCGCTGGGCGTAATGGCGAGCTCCCAACCAGAACGACTGTACATCGATGGCGTGCCGTTCACCGTGACGGCATCGATCTCGAAACCGGCGAAGTCGAGATTGAAAGCGCTCATGTCTTGCGTCGCCTGCGCTTCGATCGTCGCCGTGCCCAACAGCGTCTGGCGCGCCACGTCGACGGACAGTTCCAGCGTGTAGTGCTCGACGTCGTAGCCGCCATTGCCCAGGCCGGGATAGAACGGATCGCCGGCGCTGTCTGCACCGGGCCTGGGTGTCGATGCCGGCTGGCAACAGACCAAGATCGCTACCGCGGCGAGAATGCCCAGTCGACCGACCACACCACTGATGCGATGCTTGTTGCTCATGCCCGACTCTCAAAAAAGACTCAGTAGTTGCTCGCGTACGTGTCGTCCAAGACCCTGGTCATGACCGAGGCGAACGCCGCCGGTTCCTCGAACAAGGGCCGATGGCCCGAATGTTCGAAGATGGTCATCTCCTTTGACGGCGCTTCGAGCATTTCGAACCACTGTTTGGCCAGGACAGCCCGGCCCCTGGCTTCGTGCTTACCGATCACGATGTACACGGGGACGTCGAGGCTGGTCACGTAGCTTCGGAAGTCAATGTCCTGTAGCTGGGGGTAGAGGACCGAGAACGTGTCGAGAAAGGCCCGCAATCCGTTAATCCGGTCCATCAGCGAGTTTTCAGGCACGAACAGGTTGCCCGGCATCTCCTTGCTCGTGTCCAGCTCCGGGTAGGGGTTCCAGTCGTGCTCATGAGAGATAGCTGGCTCGTAGTCGAGGAGGTCCTCGTAGGGCGGTGGCCCGTTCTGGCGCAATGTGTCGGCAAGAGCATCGTTGCCGGTGCGTTCCGCCCATGCCAGGGTATCCTCGTAGAACATGATGTCGGTTTCCCGCTGGCTGACCATCTGCCCGGTGCCCACATAGGCGTGGAACAGCTCAGGGTGCTGTTGCAGGGCGAGCACCCCGAGGGTGGTGCCCCAGGAGTTGCCGACCAGGTAGATCTTGTCCTGACCGAACCGCTGCCGCAGGTAGTTGGTCACCTCGATGGTATCGGCCACCATCTGCTCGAGGGTCAGTGTCTCCACCGGGTCGAGGGCCGAATAGGACTTGCCCGCGCCGCGTTGCTCCCAGGCGACGACGACGAAGTCCTGTTCCAGCCCGACGTCGGCGCGCATGGCGCCGAGGTCGGTGCCGCCAGGCCCGCCGGCCAGGTACAGCAGGACGGGGTTGTCGATGCTCCTCCCCCGGATCATCAGCGCCTGGTCATGACCGCCGATTGGGACGGTGATCAACTCGGCGATGCTGCCGGGCAGTAGTTCGCCGTCGGGACCGACGATCGGATGAGTGGTGGCAGGACGGGCGACCAAGACGGCAACCCCTATCAGTGCCAGGGTGGCGAGACCGGTGAGCGTCCAGCCGGCGATTCCCATGCCGGCCGACGCCTCTCTCCCAAGACGGGCCGCAAGCCAGACGCCGTAGACGGCGCCCAGGATCATCGGCGCCAGGACGAGCACACCGTGAACCAGGCGTCCTACGACGAACGCGATGACGCCGTAGGTCGAACCGAGGTGAATGCCGTCGACGGTGGGACCACTGACCCCAAGCCGGGCGAGTTCGAACACAACGGCAAACACCGCCGGTGTGACAAGCATGCTCCAACGGCTGCCCATGACGAGACCGGCTAGCATACCAATAACGAGGGCTGCCGCCATCGACGTGAGCGCCTGGGGCGTTGTTATCGGGCCGCGAGGGGTGAGCCAGGCGCTGATCAACCCGGCACCGGCCGCTATCCCCACTGCGATGGCGAGTCCTATTCGCCAGTCCGACCAGAACGACTCGAATACTGTGCGCATGATAAGCCTCTTTCTTTCATTGATGAGCCAGTGCCGCCCAACGGCGTATTGGGCGGCTGGAGCTACCCAGGCTCGCCCGGTTAGGACGGAGCCGACTGAAGTCTCGGAGCCAAGCTAGTTGCCCAGGCGCGGATTGCAGTCCAGTCCCTAATGTCGCTTGCTGGCTCCTTGCCGGCCATCTTGTTGAGGGGGAAGCCAAGCTTCGCAGGGTCGTACTTGCCGCCAAACATCTCGAGTGCGATAGGCTTGAACCAAGGGTGCTTCGCGAGCTCCTTGTCGAGCTGAGAGCGCGAGTCTTCCCATTCCTTCTCGTCGTGGGGGTCGTGCACTGGGCCGAGTGCGAACACCGCCACGGGCCGTTCCACTAGCTCTCGACGGTGGCGAGAAAGGAAGCCAAGCGCATCCTTGTGCCAATGGAACATGAAGAGCGGCGCCCCCAATACAACCGCCCTGTACCTTGCGAGTGTACGCACTTTCCGCATGGGCTGAATATCTACTTCAAGCCCACATTCGCGCAGCGTCGCCGCGACTGCCTCGGCAACTTCCTGCGTTGAACCGTAACGGGTGGCATAGGCTACAAGCACTGAAGCTGACATGTTACCTCCTGGTTGTTTGGGAAGCGTCTTTCCTTCGAGACGCCTTAGCTGGTAGAGCCTCCAACCGACCAAGACAAACCATATCACCAGGAACAGGGCATTCGGAAGAATCACGAGGAGCGCGACAATTGCCGATGTCGTCAGAGCTTGTCTGAGATAATCGGCCAATGACAGTGCATATGCCAGAATTCCCACATAGGCGGTTAACCTGCTGAAGGATTTGCTCTGGAACATGACCGATGAGACTATCAGGCCCGCAACGGACACCAGGAAGAGGCCCATGTTGAAACCACCAACGGCGCGTTGGTTTGTATTGGCCAGCAGTGCCTGCCCTGCCGCCAAGAACGTTGATCTCTCCGCGTCTGTCGTCGCAGCCGCGTACTGGTTGCTGAGGGAAAGCATGGCGAAGGGATTATTCGTTGCGAGAAAGATCCCAATCCCCAGGAGGGCAAAGGTCAGAGCGATTACCATAAGGCCTTGATTGGCTTTTCTGAGCACAACGTAGAGGGCGAGAAATACTATAATGAACATGACGTACATCGGAACTTCCAAACCCCAAAAGTCCAGAAGTCCGATGAGCTTATTTCTTTGGAACAGCGTGAACCAGCCGCTTACCGTGCCAGGTTGCGGATAGAAAGCGAGACCAATAACCTCGCTCAGGGTTAACACTGCCACGATCAAGGCTGCCGCGCCGCCGAGTTTGTAGAGGCTCTTATAGGTGGAGTCGGCGGTATCGGCATTATTAACTTGATCCATCATTTTCAGTCATCCTTTCCCTTTTTGTCCAATAAGCAACCAGCGTCGCCGCCCAACTGGTGATACGCGGCCTCAGCCAGAGTAACAGCAGGATAACGATGTTGACAATGGCGCCGGCGGAGGCAACACGCCAATCCAGGAGAGTGAGCATGAGCGAAAGCAGAGTCGCTGCCATCAGCACGGACTGCCACCGATTCCGGCGCGCCAGCCACGCGATTGCGGCAAGCACAAACCCAATGCCCGCGACGGCCCACAACAAGCCGAAAACCCACATGCCGCGCTCGCCCAGATCCCAGCGGCCATCGAGCAGGATGGTCTTGTATTCCAATCCCTGGACTTCGCCCAGCTTCATGTAGACGACCGCGCCCATTAAGTGGACGAGGCCATGTAAGATAAGAACAATTGACGTGAAGATGGTAACGATTCTTGACATGACCTTCTCCTTGTATACAACTCTTATGGGCCCTTCGCCCGAATGTATTTTTCCACATCCACGTTGTAGACCACTTCCTCAACCGTGAAGACCGCCCAGGGGGAACCCTCATCAAACCAGGTGAGCGCGGTGACCATGGGGATCGTGCTTCCATTGACGGCGCTCCATTCCTCAACTGCATTGAGCCAAAGAGTCTTATCACGACTGTCATGTTCTTTGTAGCGCATGGATTCCATCAAGCGCAGCAAACCGCTCTCCGGATCGAAGCGCGCTGCAAAACGTTCCTGCGTCTTTCCGAAAGGCACTGCCAGAACAGCCGTATCTTCATCAACAGGCTCCCACCGTGCCTGCGAATCTGTAATCCATACGGATGGCATCCAAATGGTTTCAGCCCACAGCGCCAGGTTGGCGCCCTGGTCCACCTTTGGGCCCTCGCTCACGCCAAACGGCAGTTCCAGGCGGCAGGTGCCGTCCAGAAAGTGTTCGTTGACCTTCATCAGCGGCACGCCGAAGAAGGTGGCTTCGATGTAATGGCGATAGTCTTTGCCGGCATCATGCGTGAAACGAAACCGCGTCGGAAAGGTGATACCCTTTACCCGCAGATGACCCCGCCCGCTGATGACCGCAGACTCGATCAGCGGCACGTCCTCGCCGTAGATCCGACGGTAGAAGCGCTCCACAGGCGCAGGCAAGCCATCGGGCAGAGGCACGTTTTCCAGCGTTGGGGTCTGCTGGGGAAACGCAGGAAAGGGAGCAGGTTTGATCCGCAATCCCAGCCAACCCAGGAAGATGAGGAGAGCAAGGATACCTACAAGGATGATAATGATCGTCACGTTCTCGCCTCATTCCTCAGCGCATCGGCGATGGCCGAGGCCCATGCGGTGATGGCACCCAATCCCGGAAGTCGCCGAGCGGGGCCTTGATGCCCTTGACGATCAGTCTCTCGGGCAGGCTGAGTTCCTTCATGTCCAGCGCGCCGTGGAAGAAGGCGATGTCGCGGGGCCGGATGTGGTCGGCGATGGGTTGCAGCGCTTCGGGGAAGCGAAAGCCTTTCATCAACTCGACTGGATCGCCCTCGCCCGTCGGGCCGCTCGAAAAGAGCCACACCGGCCGCTCGGCCAGCGTCTTCTCGCTGGCCTCCAGGAACGTCGCCGCCTCCTGGCGCCATTGGCCGGCGTACACCGCGCTGCCAAACACAACTGCCTGGTACGGGGTCACGTCGCTGACGCGATCCGCAGGCAGCACGTCGGCACGCAGACCTGCTTGACGAAGCACTTGACCAATCTTCTCGGCAATCTCCTCCGTTGCGCCGTGCTTGCTGGCGTAGGCCACCAAGATTCTCTTGTCCATCACGTTCCTCCGTTCAAGTTTGAGGTCACTCATGCCTTCAGCCTACAGCAAACTCTCTCCAGACGCATCGGGCGTCTGAAGAGAGTTCAAACTGGCCGGGCGGTTAGTTTTCGACCTGGTCAGGTGACCAGGTGGTGTTGCACCGCCAGCGCCACGGCTTCGGTGCGGCTGGAGGCGTTCAACTTGGCGAGGATGCTGCTGACGTGGAACTTGACCGTCGATTGGCTGACGACCAGGCGCTCGGCGATTTGAGGGTTGCTCAAGCCCTGTACCATGAGCGCCAGCACTTCCCGCTCGCGTTCGGTCAACTCATACTTGGAAGCAGGCGGCTGCGTGGTGGCGTGGATCAACGCCTCGGCGGCTTCGGGCGCCAGCGTCGGCCGGCCGGCGTGCGCGGCGCGGATCGCGTCGGCCAGATCGTCCGCCGACACGTTCTTCAACAGGTAGCCGATCGCGCCTGCGCGTAACGCGCGCTGAATCAGGTCTTCTTCGCGAAAACTGGTCAGCGCGAGCACCTGGATGTCCGGGCAGGCTGTGCGAAGCGCCTGCGTCGCCGCCGCGCCGTCCAGGCCCGGCATCACCATATCCATCAACACGACATCGGGCCGAACCTCGCCGCACATGCGAATGGCTTCTTCGCCGCTCTCGGCTTCGCCCGCCAGTTCGAGATCGTCGAAGGCGGACAGAAACGCGCCCAGTCCGCTGCGCACCACGGCGTGATCGTCGACGATCATCACGCGAATCGGTTTCACATCAGACATGATCGCTCCTTCCAAGACCCGTCAGGTTTTCAAGACCTGACGGGGCTATTTCGCTCGCGGGCACGAACGTCCGCCGGCCGAAGCGCGTGAGCAGCACCGCGCCCAGCCCGACCGCCATCGCCGCGAGCGGAATCAGGCTGAACAGGCCCGGCAGCAGCCCTACCCCATTGACGACAAGCATAAACAGCACGACGCCGAACGCTGCCGCCGCGCCTGGCGTGATATTCCACTTCAACCGGCGCGCGACGCGCTGCCCCACCATTGCGCCGATGGCGATCCAGCCGTAGGCAATCGACGCGAACAGCGCCAGGATGCCCAGCAGCGCGACGGGAATGAGAATGACGGTGAACGCCATGAGCACCAGCAGCGACAGCGACACGACGCCGACGAGCAGGCCCATCGCGCCAGACACGACCGGATGTCGGGCGATGGCTTCGCCGATACGCGCGACTGGCTTCGGCCTGAACTTCACGGCCGCAAACGCGAGCGCCGCCAGCACGACCGTCTGAAGGGCAAATCCTCTCAACCGCTCGCCGAGCCGCTGCTCCGGCCAGACCGGGCTCAGCGCCTCGCGCATGCCTGCGCCGGCATTGACCTGTCCGTTGATCGTCGCCTGCGGCGACCGGGCGAAGGTATCGCCCCCCACAGTGAGGTTGCCGCCGACCGTCGCATCCGGCCCCAGCGTCAAGTCGCCGTCGAAGCACAACACGTCGCCGCTCACCTCGCCGTCCACTTCGAGCGCGCCGCCCAGCAGGTACACCGAGCCGGTCACGCGCGAGCCGCGTGCCAGCATCACCTTCCCGCCAAACACGACGAGTTCGCCGTCGATGATGTCACCTTCGTCAAAGCCGTGCGCGCCATCCAGAACCACTGTGCCGCTATAGATGTTGTGCCCCGCGCAGGCGGACAGCGTCAGCGTGGCGAGCAGCATCAGCCCGGTGACGAGCACCCGTTTCATCGGTCACCCTCGTGTGCCAGCAGTTCGCGTCCGCCAATCGGGATGAAGAAAGACGCCAGCACGAATAGGAAGAATAGAATCGCCAGCGCATCGACGATCTGCAGGTGCCGGTCGATGGGCATGCCGTCGATGCGCCACTGGATCGCCAGCGCGGTGCTGAGAAACGTCGCCGTCCAGCCGGAGAGCGCCACACCTACCGCCGTATTCAGGCTGACCGTGCGCGGCGTGGACACGTCGGCCCACAGCGCGAAGTTCACGACGGTGTACAGGCTGACCGCGATTGCGTACAACATCGGCATCGCCAGCGGCGCATCATCGCCCGCCGCAAGCCGCGTGTGGAAGGTGTACATCAAATGCGCCAGCCCGAAGATGCCGAAGACCCAAAAGAACAGCGACCGCTCATCCAGCGCCGCGTACAGCACACCGGCGATCCAGGCCGCGACGACGTGCGTGCCGCCAATGAACAACCGCGTCGCCAGCTGCGGCGATTGCCAGGCCGTGTCCACATACACCGGCGTGTCGATGAGGCGCAGAAAGCCTAGGCTGTCCACGAAGTAAATCCCGAACATCAGCGCGACGAGCACAAACAGCCGCCGGTTGATCCATTCGCGCCCCGTCCTGTCCCGCCGCACGAACCGCCCGAAGGCGAAGCCCGGCTGAGTGTGCTGCGCGGCGAGTTCGTTCAGCAAGGGAAACTTCCCGAAAGCGAAGACGCCCAGCCCGATAGTCCCGGCCAGCACTAGCCACAGGATGCGCGCCCGAAACTCGTCGATCGTCCATTCGACGGAGAAGACCTCGGCGGCAAAGTAGGCCGCCGACGTGACCAGCGCCGCGACGTAGCCGCGATCGCGCGCTGGGATGAGATCGACGGTCAGGCTGAACATCACCGGCACGCCGAGGCCCAGCGCCGCCGAGGCAGCGACGATCCATGCCACGAACGACACCTCATCACGGACGACCGGCACAACGGCGGTCAATACGGTCTGAAGCAGTACGACCGCGAACGCGAGGCGCAGTTTCCTGATGAACTGCTCGCTCCAACCGTGCCGCCACATCAGCCAGCCAAAGGCCAGCGCGATGACGCACGTCACGAGTGCCAGCAGCGCCAGATGTCCTGCCACGCGCGCCTCGCTCAGCCCGATGGCACGCCGTCCGAGATCGACCAGCCCCAACTGGACGAAGGTGAGGTTATAGTAGTAGCCCGTCGCCATCATCCCGATGAACAGGATGTAGCCAAACAGCGTGGGCCAGCGGCGTGCTTTCACATGCCGGACGAGTTCCATGTCACCTTCACCTGCGTGCCTTGTCCGATCCGGCTCTCGACGGTCAACGTCGCGCCGATCGACTCCGCTCGCTCGCGCATGATGCCCAAACCCAGGTGGTCCGGCGGAACCTGGGCGACATCGAACCCTCGACCCTCATCATGGATCGTCATCTCGACGCTGTCCGGTGTACAGCGCAGATACACGGTTGCCTGCCTGGCCCCGGCGTGTTTGGCGACGTTGTTCAGCGCCTCCTGCGCGATGCGATACAGCGCAACCTTCACCTTCGGCGGCAGCGCGGGCTGACCTTCGACCGTGAGGTTGATGTGCAGCCGCGCCCGGCCGGCGATGGCTTCGGTCAACTGCCGCAGCAGGTCGCCCAAATCGGCCTCGGCCACCGCCGATGGCCGCAATTCGAGCAAGAGTGTCCGCATCTCGGCCAGCGCGCCGCGCGTCAGTTCCCTCAATTCCTCAAGCCGACGCCGGCCTTCGTCTTGATTCTTGTCCCACAGGCGCGGCAGCACTTCGGCGATCAGACTGGCCGAGAACAGCGTCTGAGTGACGGCATCGTGCAGGTCGCGCGCCAGCCGGCTGCGCTCCGTGGCGACGGCCGCCTGCTCGGCCTGCTCGTACAGGCGCGCGTTTTCTATGGCCACGCCCAGTTGGTCGGCAATGGATTCGAACAGGGCCACCTGTCCCTGGCTGAACCTCCCCCCTTCCCGGCCGACTATCACCAGCGCCCCCAGGACTTGTCCTCGAACTCGAAGGGGCAACAAAGCGCCGGGTTCGATTAAGCCCCGTTCCGCATCCGGCTGTACATAGAGCGGTTGGCCGCTGGCGACGACTGACTGGCAGGCCTGAGTTATTTCCGCCAAGTCTTCGGGCGCAATCATGCGCTCCGGCCGGATCGTGCGCGCTTCCAATTCGCCCGACGCGTCGTCAAGCAACATCACACCGGCCCGCGAGGCGCCCACCAGGGCCGCCAGGCGATCCAGCGTGGTCGTCAACATCTCGTCCAGGTTCAACGAACTGTTGGCCGCCTCGGCGACATCCAGTAGGGTCTGCAACTCGCGCTGCCGGTCTTGTTCTACCCGGTAGAGCCGGGCGTTCTCGATGGTCAACGCCACGGTGTTGGCGATGCCCCACGCCAAGTCGATCTGCTCCGCCGTGAAGGTGTGGTAATCGTCAAACGTGCTGACCATGGCGACCGCCAGCACCCGATCCTGGACGACGAAGGGTACCACCAGAATGGACTTGAGGCCGAGCCGGCGAACGACTTCCTTATCGGTGCGCGGGTCGGTCTGCGCGTCGAGGCAGACGACCGGCCGTTTTCTTTCGAGTACCTGGCGCGTGAAAGCATCCTGCCTTGGATCCAACGTGCGCGTTCGGAAGGCCTGCTCGAAGTCAGCGCCCAGGTCGGCGGGGTTTGCCCAGCCTTCACTAGGGATGAGCAATCCGCTGCCCTCGTCCATGAGGTAAATGCTGCAGTGAGGCACGCCTACCGCCGCGGCGATGCCGATGGCTACCTGACGCAAGACCTGGTCCAAATTCAGAGAACTGCTGGCTGCCTGGGCCGCCTCCAGCATCAGGGTTGTGCGATGCTGATGCTCCTGGAGCGAGCGACTCATCGCCGTGGCGTACAGCTGCCCGAATCGGCCGATCATGCGGCGCAGGCAGGCATCGAGTTGAGTGATGGCGTTAGCCGCCTCGCGTGAACCGGGGCGATACGTCTCCCACATGACGGGCAGCACTGCCTCCTGGCACAGGAGCAGAGCCTCGATCACCTCGCCGATGTCGAACCCCATGTGAAGCCGGGTGAGACTGACGTCGGCGAGGTAGCTGTCCAAAGCCGTGTAGGAGCCGGTTCGGAGCGCCTGTGTGATCGCTGCCAACCCCCGCCTCGTCGAGGCACGCAGCTCGTCCAGGGGTCGCTCGCGGTAGTGGGAGTCGGGCAGCCGGCGAACCAGTTCTGCCCAGGTTGTGGCGATCGTCTCCCGGTGGCGATCAAGCAGATCCGGAAGATTGAGGTCTCGCGCGGTCTGTTCGGCCATTGCGTCTCGTCTTTCCAGAGTGGTGCAACATCGGCAGCCATCCCGCTGTCGAGGGCGCTATGCACATTTCACAGATGTTGCGCGCTCTGGGGCATTCTTAAGTATACTTGCGTCGGCAGATGAGCGAACCTGAGCAAGATCACGAGGACGAGAGGACTATTGTCCTGACCTTGCCGCTGATAATATAGACAGATCAGACCGACGGCTGTCAGATTGGTCTAGATAAGGGGTAGCGCAATGGGGCCAACAACTCTGGGATTGCTGGCCCCGATCACGACATGTATGGGGCAGACTCTGGAAAAAGAAAACACCACAGATTCTCAGTCCGCGGTGTTGCTCAGTAGCGGGGGAGGAATTTGAATCTTGGCTCTTCGGGTTACCCCAGCACCTGCCGGTGTGGGGCAGGTATGAGCTGCAATCTTGCAACGTCTATCGGAGACCGTCAGTCCAGCCGTTTGAGGTCAGCCTGACGAGCGCCAGTCCGGACAGACTGGCGTGCTCTGTCTTGGCTGTCTATATACCTGATTCCACGATGGCTGTCAAGTCCCATGCTAATCTGTGTCTGCGCAGTTTCCGGTGTTTTGGGTTGTCTCAGCGAGCGTGGGCCGCTTGAGCGCCGAGCCGAACCTTCCACCGGACGCGCACACAGACACGTGCGGGTGAAGGCTCGCATTGGGTAGCGATTTGAATTTTGGGGCGTGTGTTTTATAATTGATTCGTGTCCTCGCCAATTCTAGCCACTAAGCTGTATATCCCCCTACCTCGGCTAAAGGTGGTCCTCCGCCCGCGCCTGATCGAGCGCTTGAATGAAGGCTTGCAGCGCAGACCGGGCGTGATGCTTATCTCTGCTCCCGCGGGCTTTGGCAAAACCACGCTGGTCAGCAAGTGGATTGAGGATTGCAGATTGCTGAGTGCTGATTGGGCGTCATCAGCAAACAGGCAGGCTATCTCTAATCCGCAATCCAAAATCGGCAATCTAAAGTTCGCGTGGTTGTCGCTGGACGAAGGCGATAATGACCCTGCGCGTTTTCTCATTTATCTCATCGCGGCCTTGCAGACGATTGCGCCACAGGTTGGAGAAGTCACGCTGGGGGCGCTTCAATCCTCGCAGCCGCCGCCCATGGACGTGCTGCTGACGGCCCTGCTGAATGATCTCATCACGCTGGGCGATGTCGTGCTCGTGCTTGACGATTACCACGTGATCGAGTCCCCGCCGATCGATGAGGCGCTCACCTTCCTCGTCGATCATCTGCCACCGCCGCTGCGGCTGGTCATGGCCAGCCGAGAGGATCCCCAACTCCCACTGGCCCGGCTGCGCGCTCGGGGCCAATTGACCGAACTGCGCGCCGCCGATCTGCGCTTCACGCCCGATGAAGCCGCCGATTTTCTCAACCAGGTGATGGGCCTCAACCTCTCGGCGGCAGACATCGCCGCATTGGAAACGCGCACGGAAGGTTGGATCGCCGGGCTGCAGCTCGCCGCGCTGTCCATGCAAGGCCGATCCGATACCGCGACGTTCATTCAAGCGTTCGCCGGCAGTCATCGCTTTGTGCTGGACTACTTGATGGAAGAGGTCTTGCAGCGCCAACCTGAACCAGTGCGCCGCTTCTTGCTGCACACGTCTATTCTCGATCGATTGTGCGGGTCACTGTGCGACTCGGTTACAGAACGCGCCGACGGACGAAATATGCTCGATGCGCTGGAACGGAGCAATCTCTTCATCGTGCCGCTCGACGATCAACGCCAGTGGTATCGCTATCACCATCTCTTCGCCGATGTGCTGCAGGCGCGTTTGATCGAAGAGCAAGCCGATCGGGTGTCGGCGCTCCATCGGCGGGCAAGCGAATGGTACGGGCAGAACGATCTACCCGCCGAAGCGATCCAACATGCGCTGATCGCCAAAGACTTTGAACGCGCGGCTTATCTGCTGGAGCGGGTCTGGCCGGCGATGGACCTCAGTTACCAGTCAGCCGCCTGGCTGAACTGGGCGAAGACACTGCCCAATGATCTCATCCGCGCCCGCCCGGTGATGTGCCTGGGCTATGCGTGGGCGTTGCTGAATGGCGGCGAGCTGGAAGCCAGCGAGTCCTGGCTGCACGCTGCCGAGCGCTGGCTGGAACCAAGAACGGATTCATCGGCTCAGATGGTCGTCGTAGACGCAGCAGAATTTCGGTCACTGCCCGCCTCGATCGCCGGCGCCCGGGCCTATCGCGCGCTGGCTTTGGGTGATATCGCCGGCACTAAAGTGTACGCTCGGCAGACGCTGACGCTTGCTCCTGAAAATGATCTCGTCCGTCGCACTCAGGCCACCGCATTGCTGGGACTGGCCGAATATGCCAGCGGCGACCTGCCAGCCGCCGAGCGATCTCTGCTCGATTTCCAGGCGAGTATGTGGCAGGCCGGTGACATCGCCACTGCCATCGGCATCACCTTTATCTTAGCAAACATCAAGCTGGCCCGCGGTCGTCTGCGCGAAGCTGTGAGTGACTATCAACATGCTTTGCAACACGCCGAGAGTCGAGGCGCGCCGCCGCCCATAGGAACGTGCGAGCTCTATCGGGGCCTCAGCGAGCTGCTCTGCGAGCAAGGCGATCTGGAAGCCACGGCGCAACACTTGCTCACTGCGCAGAAGTTGGGCGAGCAGGCGGCGACCACCGGCTGGCCGCATCGTTTGACCATTGCACAAGCACGCCTTAAAGAGGTTCAAGGGGATTTGGATGGGGCGCTGGGTTTGCTGGACGAAGCGGAACGGCTGAATATCAGAGATCCATTACCCAATGTGCGGCCCATCGCGGCGTTGAAAGCGCGGGTGTGGATCAGGCAAGGTCGATTGATCGAGGCCGACAGATGGGTGCGTGAGCAGGGCTTGTCTCCAGATGATGACCTCAGTTACTTGCGTGAGTTCGAACACCTCACGTTGGTCCGCGTGCTCGTCGCCCGTTACAAAACCGATCGACTAGATGACGCCCTACAGGGAGCATTAGGATTGCTGGAACGCCTCTTACAGGCGGCAGAAGAAGGCAGCCGTACAGGAAGCGTGATCGAAATCCTGCTGTTGCAGGGGCTGGCACATCAGGCACAGGACGACCTTCCTCGCGCGCTCGCCTCGCTGGAACGCGCCCTGATGCTAGCTGAACCGGAAGGCTACGTTCAACTCTTTGTGGATGAGGGTAAACCCATAGCCGATCTATTGACAAGGATGAAGGTGGAAGGCTGCAAGCGAAAAGAGTATATCCACAAATTGCTGGCCGCCTTTGGAACCCAACTCGCAGTTCATCCTTCATCCTTCAGCCCTCAGCCTTTGGTTGAGCCGTTGAGCGAGCGTGAATTAGAAGTGTTGAAATTGCTCGGAACCGAATTGAGCGGTCCGGAAATCGCCCGCAAACTCAGTGTGTCGCTGAACACGGTGCGGACGCACACCAAGAACATCTACAGCAAGCTCGAGGTGAGCAGCCGCCGGGCGGCCGTCCGCCGCGCAGAAGAACTAGGTTTGTTGTAAAGAACGATTACCCCCGCAGCCCCGGCAAGATTCGCCGGGGTTGTATGTTTTCCACTGAATCACCCCCTCAATCACCACATGATGTGATGACGACTCACCATGCCTGTTGGTATTCTGTAATTGAAGACAGACGAGGCGCGGCATGAGCGACACCCACCCGATCATTCCCATTCAGGACGAGCCGGCCGTTTACGAGATTCGCCTCAAAGGGCAGCTGGCCGATCGGTGGGCCGGGTGGTTCGGTGACGTCAGCATCAACCTGGACGACGACGGCACAACGCGGCTGACTTGCCCGGTGATCGATCAGGCGGCCTTGTACGGCCTGCTCAAGAAAGTGCGCAGTCTGGGGATGCCGCTGCTATCAGTCAATCGCGTTGCAGCCGATCAAAATGACATTCATCACTATCCTTCGCACAAGGAGATTGAAAATGAGTGACTTGCAGAAATCCGGGGGCATCGCGGCACTGCTCCACGCCGCGGCGTACGTGGTGGGCATGGTCCTGGGCTTCACGTTGATCTTCCCCCTGCTGAACGCCGCGCCCGATGAGTACCTGAAGTTTCTGACCGATAACCAAACCCTGGTGTATGTGTGGAATTTGATCAGCTATTGGGGTTCTGCCATCACGCTGGTAATCATGGTGCTGGCGTTGTACGAGCGGTTGAAGAGCGGCTCGCCGGCCCTGATGCAGATGGCGACGGTCTTCGGTTTGATCTGGGCGGGACTGATCATTGCCAGCGGTAACCTCATGCTGCATAACCTCGGCGTCGTCGCCGACCTCTTCGGCAAAGATCCGGCGCAGGCTGTTATGGCGTGGACAGCACTTGAGTCGGTGGAGAACGGGATCACGAGCGGGAACGAGCTGGTGGGTAGCTTATGGGTTCTGTTGTTGAGCCTGGCCGCCTTGCGCATGGGCGGACTGACGCGCGCCCTCAGCTATCTGGGCGTGGTGCTCGGTATTGCGGGCAGCCTCACGCTGATCCCGGCTTTGGCCGAGACGATGATTATGATTTTCGGGCCGGGCATGGTCGTCTGGTCGGCCTGGGTAGGGATCGTTATGCTGCGCCGCCGCCCTAACGTGACCATGCAAAAATCGGCTGCGTTCGTTGCACGCTAGAAAACAACTGAAGATGAAGGAGTCAGCGATGAAAGTCTGCATTGTGGGGGCCTCTGGAAAACTGGGCCAGTGCATGGTACAGCACGCGCTCGCGAAGGGATACGAGGTGACGGGGGTGTGCCGGGAACGCAGCGTGGGCAAGCTCGACGCGTTCAAGGGGCGCATCACCGTCTTGCCCGGCGCGACGAACAACCGCGTAGTGATCAAGCAAGCCGTCACCGGGTGTGACGGGGTGCTCACTGTGCTGGTCCCCTGGGGTGTTCATCATTACTCGTCGGGCACAGCCCAGGCGGTACTCGACTACGCACGACCGGGTGCGCGCCTCATCTTTTCCTGCGGCTGGCACATCACCTACGACGGCCAAGACGTGTATTCACCGGCCTTCAAGGCAGCTGTAAAAGTAGGTGGAGTGATCGGGCGGTTGTTGCGCGCCGTAGACATCGACGATCAAGTGGAAGCGTGCCGGCGGATCTTCGTCAGCGACACGCGGTGGACAGTTGTGCGCGGAAGCGATCTTGAAGAAGGCGAGAGCCAAGGCCTGCCCGTGTGGAGCCGCCACGTGGGCGATCCCATTCTTGTGAGCAACCTGACGCGCCGCGTGGACTACGCGTTGTTCATGGTCGAGGCTCTGACGAACGATAAATTGATCCACGAAGCCCCGGCCATTGTCGGCTGCCGCACACCATCGGCGCTGGCTTATGCCGCTGCTCATTAAAAGAAAGGATACCCTCATGAAAGCCATTGTTTACACTGAATACGGAACACCGGATGTGTTGCAGCTCAAGGAAGTGGTGAAGCCTGCGCCGAAGGACAACGAAGTCCTGATCCGTATCCACGCTACGCCCGTTAACTTCGGCGATATTCTCGCCCGGGATTTCAAAAGTGTCACGCCGCGCAAGTTCAACATGCCGATCTTCTTCTGGCTGCCTGCAGGTTTAGCGTTTGGGTTCAACAAGCCGAAGAAACACATCCTGGGCAGCGAGTTCGCCGGGGAAGTTGAAGCCGTCGGCACAGCAGTGACACGCTTCAAGCCCGGCGATCAAGTCTTTGGCTATCGCGGCCAGAACATGGGCGCATATGCCGAATATCTGTGCATGCCCGAAGACGGGGTACTGGCAATCAAACCAGCCAACCTGACTTTCACGGAAGCCGCGGCCATTCCTTACGGAGCCTTCCATGCGCTGAACATGTTGAAAAAGGCCAACGTCCAACCGGGACAAAAGATCCTGATCAACGGGGCCAGCGGCGGGATTGGTTCAGCAGCGGCACAACTGGCAAAGTCGCACTTTGGGGCACACGTGACCGGAGTGTGCAGCACGCCGCGCGTAGCGTACGTGAAGTCACTGGGTGCGGATAAGGTCATCGATTACACGCGTGAGGACTTTACCCGCAACGGCGAGACCTATGACGCGATTTTTGACATCCTGGGCAAGAGTTCATTCGCGCGCTGCAAAAATTCGCTCAAGCCCAGCGGCCTTCTGCTCTTTGTCAGCTTCAAGACGAAACATCTGCTGCAGATGTTGTGGACTTCCATCCGCGGCGACAAGAGAGTCATCTGCGCGCTGCTGCCCGAAAAGGCTGAGGACCTCCTGCTTGTCAAAGAGCTGGTCGAGGCAGGGAAGATCAAAGCTATCATCGATAAGTGCTATCCACTGGAACAGGCGGCCGAGGCGCACCGGTATCTCGAAGCGGGGCGCAAAGCGGGCAGTGTCGTTATCACGCTGTCAGCGCCGTGATCCGGTCAGGTGGGGGCATTGTATAATGAGCCTATGTCTGCGCCCATCTTAGCCACCAAGCTCCACATCCCCCCGCCTCGACCCGACATGATTCCCCGCCCGCGCCTGATCGAGCGGCTGAACGCGGGCCTGCTGGCAGGGCGCAAGCTCACGTTGATCTCGGCCCCTGCCGGCTTTGGTAAAACCACGCTGGTCAGCGAATGGATCAATCAAAAGGCGGAAGGCGGAAGGGTGAAGGATGAATCAAGCGCCCCCGCCTTTCAGCCCTCATCCTTCCGCCTTCATCCTTTCAAATTTGCGTGGTTGTCGCTGGAGGAGGCTGATAACGATCTTGCCCGAGTGCTGGTGTACGTCGTCGCCGCGCTGCAGACGGTTGCGCCGCACATCGGCGCAGGCGTGTTGAGCGCACTGCAAGCATCTCAGCCGCCAACCGCAGCGCTGCTGACGGCGCTGCTCAACGAAATCGCCGCAATCTCCGATCGGGTGGTGTTGGTGCTGGATGATTATCATGCGATCGATTCTCAACCGATTGATGAGGCGTTGACCTTCCTAGTCGATCATCTGCCGCCGCAGATGCAGCTGGTCATCACCACTCGAGAGGATCCTCAACTTCCGTTGGCCCGGTTCCGCGCGCGAGGCCAATTGACCGAACTGCGCGCCGACGATTTGCGCTTCACCCCGACTGAAGCGGCTGAGTTCCTCAACCGCTCGATGGGCCTCTCAACGGACGACATCGCTGCGCTGGAATCTCGCACGGAGGGTTGGATCGCCGGGTTGCAGTTGGCCGCGCTGGCCTTCTCCGGGATGACTTTCCGGGTGGCGAGCTGACAATTGCGCTGGATGGCATCCGCTAGACTGGACCGGAAATAGAATGCCTGGGTACTGGCCGATCGGCCCGCTGGCGCAGGGTCGAAACGTGATCATGATCGCGTTAAACGCGATCAGCGCCCTTGAATGATCGCGTTTCGCAGCCCAGAGACAGCAGTTGGTGTCGGCTTTGCCAATCACGCTGCAGCGCGATTGGCTACGATCTCAAGGAGGTCACTCCACATGTTTGAGAAGTAACGAGGATGGGTTCAGACCAATAACTCGCAGATTATGGGTTCCGCTCGTAAGGTGTATATCACAGGCCATTTGAGACAACGCAAACACCGCGGACTGAAAGTCTGCGGTGCTGTTTTAGTAGCGGGGGTTGGATTCGAACCTGCGGCCTCCGGGTTACGAGCTCGAATCCTAGATGACCGATCTTTCGACCGCCGGGCCATGTATTCTCGGCCAGCCCGACGAGCGCGGGTATCAATCTGATCCGAGCATACGGCGCGTGCAGTCATGGCATTCATGTTGCCTACACACAAGATGCACTGAAAACCGAATGATGCGCTCTCAGGGCAGTGGATGCCAGATCTGCGAGAGGGCAATGGCCATCGCGGCGAGGAGCGCGCCGATGGCCGTAAACGCTACGCTGATTTCCGTGGTCTCGTGCTTGAGGATCAAGTACGTGGGAAGTTTCTGGAAAACATGCTGAAGCTCGTCCGCGCTCTCAGCCGCGTAATAGGTTCCACCCGTCATATCCGCAACTTGCTTCAGCGTCGCCTCGTCAATCCCCCTGCGAAACCCGCCGCCCCCAAACTGCCCGCCACCTCCAAATTGCTGGCCGCCGCCAAACGGGTCACTATCCTGACATCGCGGGCCGCCAAACGGGTTGAATTCACTCTCGGTTCCAAACCCGATGGTGTAGACACGGACTCCACGGTCGGCGGCTTGCTGCGCGGCCTCCGAAGGCAATGGACCCACATTGCTCGCCCCATCGGTGAGTAAGACAATGATCTCCGGCGCATACATCCCTTGTGGCACCGGCGTCGGCTGGACCCCGGGCGATGTGTCGGTCACACTCGGCGCGACGTTCGGGTCTATTTCGGCAATCGCATCCAGCGATTTGAGAATGGCGCTGCCAATGGCTGTTCTGCGGGCCGGGGCCAGGCGGTCGATAGCATCTTGCAGTACTTCCTGATCCGTCGTCGGCGGCTGGATCAATACCGCGAAACCGGCGAACGCGACGATGCCGATCTGCGTGCCGAACGGTTGGCGCTGAATGAACGACAGCGCGGCGGCCTTGGCCGCCTCCAAGCGGTTAGGCTCGATATCGGTCGAGCACATGCTCCGCGAGACATCGATTGCGAGAACGATGGTCGTCTGGCCGGTGGGCACACTGACGATGGCCACCGGGCGCCCTAATGCGATCACCAGGCTCGCCAGCGCGAGGAGGAACAGGGCAAACGGGAGATGGCGGCGCAGGCGTGACGGGTGAGGAAGCGCCGCGCGCACCAAAGCCAGGCTGGAGTAGCGCACCGCAAAACGCCGCCGTCGTCGCAGCATCCAAATATATACTGCGACAATCAGAGGAATTAATCCCAGCAGGAGAAGGAACCCCGGCCAAAGCAAGGCCATCGACTACCTCCCATGCGCCCTGAAAGCGCGTCTTACAACCCGTAGAGCGGGCATCCCTATGCCCGCTCTTGACGCATGGGGATGCGTCAACCACGGGTGGGGATGCGTCAACCACAGGGCTTTAAGACAGTCTCTGACAGATTCGCCGATAAGATCACGGCAAGCGGCTGAACCACAGGAGCGACAATGCACCGCCGATCAGCAAGACGAGAATGCCGGCGCCCGCAAGAATAGAAGTGACTTCCATCTTGTCCGGTTTGATAACCAACTGCAGGTTAAGATTTTCGTAGATCTCGCGTAGGCTTTGTTCGCTCTCGGCGTTGTAATAGGCGCCATCGGTGAGCTGCGAGATTTGTTGCAGCATCGCCTCGTCGAGCTGCGTGTGAACGGTGAAGCCGTTGACGTGCAGTGTGGTCCCCGCCGCGCTGCCGATGCCAACCGTGTAGATGCGCACGCCACGGTCTGCGGCTGTCTGCGCCGCGGCGAGCGGGTCCGGTGATACGTTGTTCTCGCCGTCGCTGAGCAGGACGATGACGGCAGACGTGTACATCCCGTCGGGCACAGGCGTCGGCGTGGGTGTGGGCGCCGGTGTAAGGTTACCGGTAAGGGGCGGGGCCTGCCCGGCGTCTACGGCGGAAATCGTATTGAGCGAAGCGAGAATCCCCTGCCCGAGCGATGTGCCGCGCTCCGGCGTCAAGCGGTTGACCGAGGCAAGGATGGTCTCCGGGTCGTTTGTCGGCGCTTGCACCGCAAAGCCGCTATCGCTGAACGCGACGACGCCGATCTGCACTCCCGGCGGCTGGCGCTCCACGAAGTCCCGCGCGGCGGCCTTAGCCGCTTCCATCCGGGTCGGCTTCAAATCGTCGGCCGCCATGCTGCCGGAAACGTCAAACGCAAGGATGACCGTGCCTTCTATGCGGGGCAGGCTGACCACGGTCTGTGGCCGCGCCAGCGCGACGATCAGGATAGTGAGAGAGAGCAGAAAGAGTGCTGGCGTAATGTGGCGGCGCAAGCCAAGCCCGCGCCCCGCCGTCTCTTGCACAAGCCCAAGCCGGCCGTAACGCGTGGCAATCCTCCTCCGCCGCTGCTCCATACGGATGTACAGCATGACAAACAGCGGAATCACCAACAGTAACAAAAGCGTCTCGGGCCAGATGAAAGACATAGTGCAATCACTTCTGGCTATACTGCTCACGGTCATAAACTGCGCCTCTTGGTCATTCCCGCGCGGTTTAAGCGGGAATCCAGCAACCCAATCGGCATGGAGTACCAACCCCCGATCTGGTCGGGGGCAAACTGGATGCCCGACAACAGCATTCGGGCATGACAGTGGCCGTCACCGTAACGCTAACAAAAGCGCAAATTGTGCCCGCGCTCAGTAAAACCGCTCAGGCCGCCGTCCGCGGCGGCTCACAACCCGCGCCGAGGACGGCGCTATGAGCGTGAACGGATGAATGACATCGTGCAATCACTTCCGGCGCTGTCGCCTCAGCGCGGCGAAGCGCACAATGGCGCGCACCAGGTCTTCTTCGGTCGAGAGCGACAGCGCGTCAACCCCGGAGCGTTTGAACGCCTCGTTCAGTTCTGCTTCGCGCCGCCGCGCTGCCTCTTGAAAACGCTGGCGGAACCCCCGGTCGTGCGTGTCCACGTAGAGCTGCTCGCCTGTTTCCGCATCCTCCATCATGATCGGGCCGATGTCCGGCAGCTCGACCTCCCGCGGGTCCCACAAGCGTATGGCGAGGACTTCGTGCCGCCGGTTCAGCAAGCTCAGCGCCCTCTCCCACCCCGGAGCGCTGATGAAATCCGAGATAATGAAGATCAACGAGCGCTTCTTGATGGAGTGCAGTCCGGCTTCGAGCAGCGGGATCAGGTTGGTGAACGGCGCTTTCGGCAAACGCGGCTGCTTGAGCAGATCGTTGACAAGGCGCAGGACCTGGATCCGCCCGCCCCGTGCGGGAATCGTACGCTCAACGCGGCTGCCGTAGAACATCGCGCCCACACGATTGCCGTGGCGCGTGAGCAGCCGCGCGAGCGTCGTGACGAAATCAATCAGCACCGTCCGCTTCACGCTCTGCGTCCGCGCAGTGCCAAAGTCCATGGAGGGGCTCAGGTCGAGCAGAAACCACGCGGTGATTTCACGATCTTCGACGTACTGCCGGACGTACGGTGTGTTCATGCGCGCCGTGACGTTCCAATCAATGTAGCGAATATCGTCTTCGGATTGATATTCGCGCAGATCGGCAAAATCCACCCCGTAGCCGTAAAGGAGGCTGCGATAATCGCCTTGCAGCAGACCGTCCAGGCGGCGGATGACTTGCCAGTCGAGACGCAGCAGGATGCGCTCAGGCGTTAACGCGGACGTTGGCATGCTCATGTAAAGGCACCACGGGTATGGGAATGCGGTCGAGAATCTTCATTAACAGGTCGTCGCCGGTCACATTGTCCGAGAGCGCCTCGTACGACAGCACCAACCGGTGTCGCATCACGTCAAGCGCCATATCCAGAACGTCCTGAGGCAGCGCGTAATTGCGCCCGCGCACAAAGGCGAGCGCCCGCGCGGTAAGGATCAGATTGATCGAAGCGCGCGGACTCGCGCCGAACATGATGTAGTGCTCTAATTCTTTCAAGCCATAGTCTTTCGGCTTCCGCGTGGCGGTCACCATGCGCACGGCGTACTCGATGAGGGCGGGATCCACGTACACTCTGCCGGCTTCTTGCTGCAAGCCCAGCAGTTGCTCGGTGGTCAACACTTTTTGCACGGCCTGCAACATGCCCGTCATCCGCTCGACGATGACGAATTCTTCAGTCGCATTAGGATAACCCACGAGCACCTTGAGCATGAAGCGGTCCACTTGCGCTTCGGGTAACGCATACGTGCCCTCCGTCTCGATGGGATTCTGCGTCGCGAGCACGAGGAAGGGATTCGGCACCTTGAATGTCTCTCGCCCGATAGTCACCTGCCGCTCTTGCATCACTTCGAGCAGCGCGCTTTGCACCTTGGCCGGCGCGCGGTTGATTTCGTCCGCCAGCAGCAAGTTGGTAAAGACCGGGCCGAGCGAGGTGTTGAATTCACCAGTCTTTTGATTGTAAATGCGCGTGCCGATCAAATCGGCGGGGACGAGGTCGGGCGTGAATTGGATGCGCTTGAATTCGCCGCCCATCGCTTCCGCCAAGGTCTTGATCGCCATCGTCTTGGCCAGGCCGGGCACGCCTTCGACGAGGATGTGCCCGCGCGCCAGCAGCGCGACGACCAATCGCTCCAACAGATGATCCTGTCCGACGATTACCTTCTTCACTTCGTACAGCACGCGTTCCATCGGCATCCGGTTCTTGGGATTCACGCTATGCGTCTGATTCATCAACCACCTCCTTGATTTGGTCGGATAGTCTGGTAGTCGGGTAGTCCGATCTCCGACTATACTCAGCGCGAGCGCAACTTGCGCTTTTGTTAGCGTTACGGTGACGGCCACTGTCATGCCCGAATGCTGTTGTCGGGCATCCAGTTTGCCCCCGACCAGATCGGGGGTTGGTACTCCATGCCGATAGGGTTGCTGGATTCCCGCCTAAAGCGTGCGGGAATGACCAGGAGACGCAGTTTATGACCGTGAGCAGTATACCCGACTAGGCGGCTACCGGACTAAGTGACTATTTCAATACGGCGGCGAGCCTATTCCAGAAACCGCAACATTGATCGGCACCGCAAAGCCGATGCCGATAAAGACATCTTGCTTGGTCGGATTCACGATCCCTGTGACAATGCCGATGACGTGTCCCTGGCGATTAAGCAGCGGGCCGCCCGAATTGCCGGGGTTCACGGCAGCGTCTATTTGAATCAAGCCTTGCAGTTTTTGATTGCTTTTAGGGGGCTGGAAAGAACGATCGAATCCGGAGATCACGCCCGCGCTCATCGAGCTGTAGAGGCCAAACGGATTGCCGACGGCGAACGCCTCGTCGCCGACGCGCATGGCGTTCGGATTTCCCAGCGTCGCGGGCGCGAGCTGCGCCGGGAGGATGCCCGGGCGCAGGACCGCGATATCATTCTCCGGTTGTTCGACGATGACCTGTGCGCTCGATTGCGTGCCGTCTGCGAACGTTACCTGAATGTCATGCGCTGGAGTGACGACGTGCAAGCTCGTGAGAATGTCGCCGAAATCGTCGATGACGACACCGCTGCCTAAGCCATGCTCGCCCTTACCGTTCTCGCCTGGCGCTTCCGTCTGGATGAGAACGAGCGAGGGCCGTATCACCTGGTACACGCGCGCAGAAAAGGCGGGCGGGGGTGTAGCCGACGCGAGGGCCTGGGCAACGGTGTCGTTCACCTCACGCGTAGTCAGTTGGCGTGGACCGGGGACGAGAAGGTTGTAAAGCAGGAGCGCCGCGAGCGCGGCCAGCACGCCGGAAGCGAACGGCGCCGCGCTCCTCACACCTGCGCGGAGACGCTGCAGACGGCTTCGCCACAGCTCCGATCGTGAAGCTGACGGTTCGCTCATTCTCTTTTCCACCGATGCGAAAAAGCGAGCTGCCTCCAGTTTGGAGCCGCTATTCCGCAGGCCACCAGAAGTACCTTTGCTGGTAACTGCTCCGCCGTCATGCCCGAATGCTTTTGTCGGGCATCCAGGCCGGCCGGTTACTGGATTCCCGCCTAAAGCGTGCGGGAATGACACCGCACGGTGCGAGCGCAACGGCTGAGCAGTTACCTTTGCTGAGTCAATATAACAGACAATTATAGAACTTTTCTGAGATAATGCTGAGAGAATCCTGAGAAACGAGTCCAAACGACATTATCGGCGAGCCGGTTGCACCCGGCCATGTGCACCATCACCTGATTAGATGAGGCTTGCTCATAAATCGGGCGGCCGCGGCCGCGTTTCAGCAGTTAACCAACGGCGCCAGTGCTCTGGCTTGATGAAGTTGCAGGGTTGGGGTACGGATGTCCTTCTGGACGAGAAAACGGCGAGCCCCGATTGGGAAGAGTCGGGGCTCGCCACCAGGAGCACATTCGATCAGTTGGGGACCGACAGCCGTGGGCTGACCTCCACGGTGTTGGACTGCACGCCGCCGGAAGTGGCGATGTATTCCGCCACCTGGCTCAGATTCAGCGTGCTGAACACAGCCGTGCCGGTCAGGTCGGTGACGGCGGTAAGTGTCGTCATGCTGCCGTCGCCTGCCGTGCGGGTCAGCATCACCGTCGCGTTGGCGAGCACATCTTGATTCTGGTCGTAGACCGTCACGGTGAATAACTGCACCTGTCCGGCCAACCCCTCGCTGAGCAGCACCGGGTCGAGGATCATCGTCGACGCACTTGGCTCAGATGGATCGTCACCGTCTGCCGCGCGTTGTACGTCGATATTGCCGCCGTCGATGGCGTCGTCAGACGTCTGCGAACCGGTACTGTAGGTGCAGTCGCTTATGCATTCCAGGTAGAACAGGTCGGGCGTGCTACTCGAATTGCTGTTGCCCGGCTCGCCGTTGTCCTGAACGCAGACGCGGAATGTGGCGGCGCTGCCGTTGTATGTGCCGCTGCCCTGGAACTCCAGCGAGTTCGCTTGGTCGGGCACTGAACCGCAGCCTGTTCCCACATCGCCGATGGATGTGACGTCTGTGATGTGAATCTTGACCCCGGCAGCCTTGTCGTTGAGCTGCAGGTCACCTGTGAGGCCATCGGCAGTCTCCTCGACGTTGAAGCCGAAGTTGATCTTCTTGCCTTCGTTGGTCTGCAGCCAGCCGCCGCCGGTGGTCTTGTTCGCACCAGGCGGAGGTGTCGTCTCGCCGATACTGCACATGCCTGTGCCGGCGGCGATGTCCGCCTCAGTCGCCGGACCCGTCCGCGTCGGCGGGGCTTCCAGATTGGTCGCCCGCGCAGAGGGTGGCGGCACCGGGCCGGTCAGCGGGAGTTCTTCGCTCGGGCCACCGCTGTCGCCAAGCGGAATGCCGAAGCCAGACGGCGTCAGATCGCTGTTGTAGTAAATCGTCAGTCCGGGACCTGAGTCGATGAAAGTCGCATCCATCTGAATGAGCATTTGCGCCGTTACCGCGCCGTTCACCGGGATCGTGCCAACGACCTCGATAGGAATCGGGCTGGTTGGAGGAACAACGATCGTGCCACTGCCGATGATCTTGTCAGGCTGGACCGGATCTCCTAAGAGATCGGGATCAGCGAAGACATTGACCTCGATGATCTCTCCAAACGCCGCCGCGACGGGGTTTTCACTACTGACGTGGAGCCGGAATTCCACATCCCCGCTGATCGTGCCACTGAAGTTGCCGACCCAGAAGGCGGCCAGCGGGTTGGCCACGAAGCTCATGTTGGCCACACCGGTCATCTGCTGGCTTGTGGGTGTATCACCAAAAGCCGGCGGAGTCTGATTAAAGGTGGCATCATACGGAGGTCCGGCCGCTTTCATCGCCTGGTCAGTGGGCAGGCCGTGGTAGAACCAGTCGTCCGTGGGTACCGGCTCGGTGCCGGGCACAAAGAAAGCATAACCTTCGCCACTGTTGGTGTCCGTGGTCGTAGCCCCGTTGCAAGCCTCCGAGCGGACGACGAACTCGTAGTCCCTACTCGAATCGAGGCCGAAGACCTGCACGTGGTGCACGCGCGTGAGCGCGGGGCTGCCGACCTGGATCCAGTCGCTCGTGCCCTGCTCGCGGAAGAGGACCAGCGAGTTCGCGGCTACATCGGTCTCCCAGGAGACAGTTACCGAATTACCCACTAGCCCGTCACCGTGCAACCCCTCGTAGAAGATGCCCACGTTGGAGATCGACGGGGCTGGCGTGTTCGGGTCACAGGCTGCGCCGATCGGGTTGGCGTTGCCAGTGAAGAGGACCAGTCGCGGCCTCAGTTGCGGGCCATTGGAGCGCCGGTTGAAGCCGAAATCCATGGCGAACAGGCCCGTACCCGCAACCGGGGCTGACTCATAGCGGAAGGCGGCCCGCCGCTCGCCGGTCAGAGGATCCACCGCGCTCAGGGTGTTGCGCAGCATCTGGAGATCGGCGCAATTAAAGGTAAAGGCATAGCCAAACCTTGCGCCGCGCAGGTGGGCCGTTTCCGGATAAACCCTGGCGTCGGCAGCCGCATTGTGGATCTGCTCATAGGTCTGTGTGCCCCACAGAAGCTCTTGCGACTCTTCTAACAGGTCAACGCTGAGGATCGGGTCCTGGGTGTAGCGGATCATCCAGTCGTGGGTGCTGACCATTTCCACGTACGCGCCGGTGATTTGATTGGGATCCAGGGCGTTTTCGGGGACGCGGAACATGAACGCTCCCAATATTCCGTTGCCGCCGTTCGTCCCGGCATAGAGCTGCGTGCCGGTCCGCCAGCCACCGGTACTGCCCTCAGTGAGCTGTCCAATGTCGGGCGCGTCGGGCTGGAAGACCGTGGCCGGGCTGGTATGGGCGGTCGAGATCTGCGTTGTATTGCCGCCCAGGTCCTCGGCGGTTAGCTCCACCGTGTATGACTGCCCAGGCTCCAGGCCGGTCAGCAGGATCTCGTGGCGTGTGCCGACCACGGGCCGGTTAGCATAGTCGGCCGACGTCTCCACCGGCCCGGTGTTCAGGCCGTGGAATCCATCTGTGCCCACGTTGTAAGAATCGATGTAGGTCACGCCGGCGACGATGGCTTGGGCCGTGGTCGGTTCGCTGGTGGTGAAGGTGACCCGGGCGGTGTCGGCGCTGAAGGGTTTGACGGCTACGCCGTCGATCTGCGGCACGCCGGGCGCGTCTACCTGCAGGCCGGGGCCGGGAGTGAATGTCTGGCCCACGGGGGCGATGCGGCCACTGGCAGCCAGCGCGAAGCCCTGTCGGCCCGTCATGATCTTGGTGCCGAGGACGCGAATGGTCCAGGCGCCTGCCATCGGACTGGCGATGCGCACCCGCTCCACCGGATTGGCGACGTCTTTCGGGAGAGCGCCGGGCAGTGTCTCAGCCACGTTCACCGAGGGAACGGCGCGGCTGTTCATGTTGTTGCCGGCGTAGACCGCGCCGTCCGGGGCGACGACCTCCAGGTCGAGGTTGTTGACCAGTGCTGGCGTGCCTTGAGCCAACAAGTTTGGAGCGTCGGTCCAGGCAAGCGTCACATCGAACGGGGCGCCCGGCTGAACGTTGAGCATGTATGTGCGTACATGCTGCGCATTCGACGCCGGGAAGGCGTCGGCATGCGAGCGCCACACATCGCGGTACCAGTTGTTGGCCGGGTCGTCGGTGAAATACAGCGAGTTGCTGAGATTCACCCGGCCGAAACCCTGCCCGGCCGAGGGCCACTGGCCATCCAGGGCGCGCAGGTTGCCGTCGTCGCCGGTGTAGAAGCCGCGCATGCGCTCTGCGCCGTTGATGAGCGCTGCCTTCACCAGGGCTGCGCTGGGGTTATGCGAGCGGCTCGGGTCGGGCGCGCCGCCGGCAAAGCCGGAGCCTGAAGCCGGGCCGTAGCCGTCGTAAAAGTACTGTCGCACCAGCGTGGACAGCCCGGTCAGGATCGGCCCCGACATCGAAGTGCCCTGAGCGACGTGATAGCCGTCCACCGTGCCGCCTTTGACGGAGACGATGACCTGACCGGGGGTAGCCAGGTCGGGGCCGATACGGCCGTCCCCGGTGGGGCCATGGGAGGAGAAGGAAGCCATGCTGTCGATGGAGACCATCGGTTGCCGGCCGTTGGCCATGGCGCCGCTGGACAGGTTGCTCTTCGCGAGCGACGGGCTGATGATCGTGAACGATCCGGGGCCACCGTTCCCGGCCGACGCGACAATGAGCATATCCTCGTGGTCCCAGACGAACCGGTCCACGGCCGAGGCATTGCCCGTGTCCACCACCTGGACGATCAGCCCCCACGAGTTGTTGTGGGTTCGGGCGTCCTCGAGGGCGATGTAATTGGCGTAGTCAGCCTGGTTACCGGTCGGCGGGCTGGTGGTGGGGACGCTGGCCGGGTTGCGCGGCCGGTAAGCCTGGCGAAAGAGATGGTATATGTCGGTAGGGATCGCCAGCCCGCCGGTACCCGTGCCGATATTTTGGTGAACATGCTTGGCGCCCGGGGCGATGCCGTCGTGGCCGTCCCATACGCCGTTGTTCCCCTGGTCACCGGTGACCGAGCCGCCAGTGTGCGAGCCGTGTGAGGAGGGGTCAAACATGTTCGGCCCAGTGCCAGCGAGGTCAAAGTAGGCGACCATCTTGCGATGGGCGGTGCCATGGTTGACGATGTTGGTCAGGTTGGCCACGCCGGTGCCGGGCTGAAGCTGGGTGTAGATCGCCTCTTTGCAGTTAGAGCCATCGGGGTCACAGTCGCGGAAAGCGATGTGCGCCCGGCCGTTGAGGTCGTAGGTGTAGTTGACCCCCGTGTCGGCGACCGCGGCTGTCTGCCCAGCGCCGGTGAGGCGGCCAGGGGCGGTGGTTGCGTACACGTCGCGTATGCCGGTATCGGTCACCCAGCGGGCCTCGCCGTTGAGGAGCACGACTTCGGGCTTTGAACCGATCCACTCCACGGCCGAGATAGAGGCGATGGCAGGCGCCTGGGCCGCGGTGGCCTCCACGTCAATGACATAAACCGCATCTTCAATGACCTTTACCCCGGTCATGGTCGCCAGAGCCTGACCGACGGTCTCTGGATTGGGTTCGGCGCGGAAGACCCACACGCGAAGCGTCTGAGTGCCGGCCAGGTCAAGGAGTCCGGGCTTGCCGTCGATCGCGATGGGAACGCGCCAGGCAGGCTGGTAATAGCCTACCCAGCGCACAGCGGGATCGGCGCGAATGGCGCGGGCCTGTTCCGGAGTTGCCCGCGCCATGTAAGTGTCATCGGGCACGGTGCCGGCCACCAGGCCACCTGTGGCTTCGATGGCGGCCCAGGCATCGGCATAGCGTTGGCCGTTGACTTGAACCAGCCAGTACTGCGGCTGGCCCGCCGGCAGAGTTTCTTCGACGATATGGGCAATGGCCGCCCCTGCAGGCAGCGGGTCAGCCAACGGGTCAAAAGCGCCCGCCAGCAGCCGGATGAGGTTGTCCCCTTCTGCCGCGAAGTTGGGCAGCATCGCGCCGGTGGAGGGGGCAAAGTCCACCTCCATCGCCGAAGTCGTGATCGCCACCGTTGCCGAAGCCGGCGAGAGCGGCAGCGCAGCTCCCAACAGTGCGATGGCGACGAGCATTGAAATCAGGTTTCTTGGTTTCATCGTGTATTCCTCCGTGAGTCGTTCAGACCGGCCAGGTCTATGAGACCTGGCAGGTCTGTAATCGAGCTACTCCGCGTACTCCGGGCACAGCGGATTCGCTTGAAGCAAGTCAGACGTGTCGTGCTGCACCGCGCGCAACGCGTCGACGCGACCATGGCCGAAGCATATATCGTAGCCTTCGAGCCCGAGGTCGATTGCCGTCGACTGCAAATACCCCTCCACCTGGGTCGGCGACATCTCTACGTCTCCATCTGAGCCGAGCACCCCGAACTGGCTCACGACGAGCGCCGCGACGCCTGCCGCGTGTGGTGAGGCCATCGACGTGCCCTGGATGCAGCCATACGCATTGGCGGGGAACGTGGACAACACGGTCGACATGCAGTCGCCAGTCGTTCCGTTTCCACCGGGGGCGGCCATGTCGGTCGCTCCGGTGCCGTAGTTAGAGTAACTGGCCTTCTGACTCTGTGCCCCCAGCGCCATCGTGCCAACCACGCCGGATGTCTCCGCTGGCACCACGTCGCAGTTGTTCCCACTTGGCGCGTGCGCCAGGTCGGTATCGGAGTTACCCAGCGCGGCGACTGGAGTCACACCCTGACTGCGCGCGTATTGAATGGCGCGCTCGACCGATCGGCGAAAGGCCCGCTGCGTCGCGTCCTCCATGCACTTGAACTCGGTCGATGCCATGAACTCGTCGTCGTCGACGAAGAAGCTCATGTTGATCACGTCGAGCTTCGCGTCGCCCGCGTACGTGATGCCACCGACGACTGAGCCGGCGTAGCAGAAGCCCGCTGTGTCGCAGACCTTGACCGGCACGAGCGTGACGTTCGGGGCGACGCCGACGACGCCTAGCCCGTTCGCCTGGGCGGCCACGATCCCGGCCACGTGTGTGCCGTGGAAGCCATTGTCGATGCAGGGCCCGGGGTTGCCGATGCCGGGGCCAAGCGGAATGAAGTCCCTGCCCCGCGCGCAGTCCACGTTCGTGGCGCCACCAGCGACGCCATCGTCGTCGAAGTCGAGATGCGCGCCGTCGATTCCGGTGTCGAGAATGCCGACGTCGACGGCCCGCCAGCCGGCCTGGATGGCGTGGGCCTCGGGTGCACGGATCTGCATCATGCTCCACTGCTGCGACTCAAGCGGGTCTTCCGTTTGCTCAGGGCCGCCACCGCCCGCGTCGACGTTGACCGGCGCGCCGCTCGCCACAGCTTCGTCGTAGGTCGGCACGGCCTTCCAGCCGAAGTCCTGGCCGACCTCCTCGACGAGCACCGAGCCGCGCAGAACGGCGGCGAAGAGGGGATTCGCGGACTCGACCACCAACACGCCGATTTGCGCGGACAGATCGGCGATGATCGTGCCCCCGGCCGACGCGACGAGCGACAGGATCGCTTCGTGGCTCACCGTCAGATCGAAGGCGCCGTCGGCAGCCTGCTGGCCGGCAAACACCACAACGTAACCGTGAGTCCCGCTCGCTCTGGCGCTGCCGATTGAGAACGGGACAGCGCCCGAAGCCAGAGCCAGGACGAGTGTAATGACCAGAATGTGCCTGCGCATGAATCAGCCTCCTGTTTGGTTGCTATAGCAGTCCACTGCGGACTTGAATGTTACCGCCGCCGAGTACACCTGCCGCGGCGTACCCATCGCCCAGGACGAGGCGGAAGGTATCGGCATTGCCCGGCTCGCCGTTGTCCACAATTTCCACGAAGAACGTCACCCCCGGCACACCGTTCACCGTGGCTCGCCCCGTAAACGTCGCGATATTCCCCACGGCGTGGAAGGAGTCGATCGAGGTGGACTGGACCCTCTTCCCGGAGCCGTGGTCGACGAAAGTGAGCTGGCCGGAGGGGGCCACCTGGCCGGTCACGTACTCGGCCTCGAACCCAAAGGTCGCCTTCCCGCCGGGGGCCGTCCCCCGGAGGATCGTCATCTCGGCCTCGGAGCCATCCAGGCGCCCTCCGCCGCTCGCCTCGCCCGGCGCGTTCGTCGGGAGGATCAGACATCCAAGATCCTCGCACTCGGTGAAGCTGTAGACGTCGAAGCCCCGGGACATGTCCCCGGCGTAGATGAAGCCCTTGTACTCCTTGGCCGACCATGCCTCCGCGCCGGGCATCACGTTCCAGCCAAGGGTGTTGCCCCAGTCGGTGAACGTGTCCTCGGCGATGCCATCCGCCGGGTTCGGCGGCGAGGAGAAGTCGACCCACCACACGCCGGCCCCGTAGTGCGCAGTGACAAGCTGGCGCGCCGGGAGCCGGGAGACCCCGTCGAAGCCGGCAGCTGTCTCGCCGGGGCCGGTGGTGCCGTTGCCCCCGTTGCGGAAGACGTGGATCGTGCACGCGCGCTCCGTCCGCCCCATCCCCTGTAGGATCGGGTCGAGCGGGTCCAGGGCCAGCAGCGGGTTCGGGTAGAACCAGGTCCCCAGCCGGATCGGGTTCGAGGCGCTTGCCACCCCTGTCCCAGGCATCCCGTCGATCGGAGCCAGCGCCCAGAAGTGGGCGCCGCCGATGATGCCCTGGGCGTTGGTGTTGCAAGCCGTTTGGTTCAGGCCGCCGCCGCGCTCGTCGGTGAAGACCAAGATCTTCCTATCGGAGCTGGTGTCTGCCTGGTGGGCGGTCGTCAGGTTGTACCGGTTCCCCGAGCCGCCTGGGAAGGTGTTCTGGGAGATGAAGGCGATCCGGGGTGGCTGCTGGGCCGGAAGCTGGTTGAGGACGTTCGACACGTCGACGATGTAGGTTCCAGTCCCCGGGCTGGCCACGTACATCGTGCTCCCATCTTGGGAGAACGAGACGTCGTGGGCTGAGCCGCCCGTCGTCGAGGTGATCTTGCCCTTGAACACGGGGGCAGGCCCGCGAAGGTCCACCACCTCAATCCCGCTCGACGAGGTGTTCACCGCCAGCCATTGGCCGCTCGGGTGGAGGGTCGCGGTGTGTGCCCCGCCGGAGACGGCGTTCAGGTAGCAGTCCTGGAGGTGCGTGGTGAACCGACCCAGCACAGGATCGTACTCGAGGCGAACGATGTCGACGCCACCCCGGGTGGCCGAGAGGTTGGGATCCTTCGTGCGCAGGCACGTCGAGGCATGGACCGTGCGCCCGGAGATAGGGTCGAAGGCGATGACCAGGCTGTCGCCCCGCACCTGGACGTCGCCTTGCCAGCCTGGGTCCAGGTAGGCCCCCGCCTGGAACGGGTGGGCGGGATCCGTGATGTCGAAGATGCGGGTTCCGGCTCCCATCGTGCCGACGAAGGCGTAGTCGTGGAAGCCGTCGTTCGCCACGCGCGACTGAAACTCGACGTCGGTGCCGACGAAGCCGCATACATTCGCCAGGTGCGCGATGTTCTTGGCCGAGCGCGGCACGCTACCCGGCGTGCTCAGAAACTCGCATGCCAGCGGCACGTTGTGCGCCGGGTCGAGCGGGTCCTCGTCCTGGGCGACCGCACCGATCGCCCATCCGCCCGCAGCGAGGATCACCGCACAGATGACAATTGCGAGTTGCTTCCAATTCATGGTCATTCCTCCCACATCCTGACGTTGTCTAGAGTCGCGCTCCCGATGAGCGCGCCGGTAAGCTTCAGTCGTACCTGTGTGACGTCGGCGGCGATGCTCACGGTCGTGGCGACCTCGTGGAACAGACCGTCGTTAGTCACTGACAGGAGCCGGGTCACCGTCGAGAGGAGCGCACCCGTCGCCGAATACTGTTCCACGACTAGGCTGCCTCCCACCCCGGCGACGTCGACGGACACGCCGTAGGTCCGGCCGGCTACCACGTCGATGGCATCGGAGATCCACGACCCGGTCGCTCCTGCGGTGACACTTCGCTCGCCGTCGGATCCATCCTGGGCATAGGTGGTTTCCCCTGAGCTTGACCAGTCGTCCGGCGACGTGCCATTAGAGGAAGACTCGAACGACCCGTTCCTCACCTTGTTGCCGCGCACCGTGACGACGACGCTCGCGCTGTTGTTCGCCTCGTCGAGTTCGAGGATGGCGTCCGCGGGGTCGGCCGCCACGGTGATCGTGCGGTCTCCTTGAAGGTGCTTGGTATCCCAGACGACCGAGGCCGTCGCGCTTCCGCCGACGGGAATGCTCGCAACGACCTGATCGACACCGATGGGCGTGCCGTTGTCCGTGAAGCGGACCGCGACGTTCACCGCCGCGCCGGCGCCGGCGTTGCGCACAGTTGCAGCAATCACCACACGATCGCCGCCGCCGACCTTCGTCATGGATAAGCTGATGTCACCCGGCAAGAGCGTGAGATCAGGCAGTGGGCGCTGCCACTGCAGCGTGTTGTTGAAGACCTGGTAGCCGGAATAGGTCAGCGCGTAATTCGCGAGGCCAAAGGGGTGGTAGTATCGGTCGGTCGGCATCGGCAGGAGCGCGCCGATCACCCGCACCACGCCCGCGCCGTGCTGCAGCTCGCCAAGCGTGACCTGATCCGGTGTGGTGATCCCGGCCGTGCGCCCGCCCGCTCGCTCCCACTCGATCTGGTCTATGGCCCACACCGGCGAGGTTTGGGGGAAGGTCGAGGGCGCGTCCGCAACGTCGTATCCGATCGGGACAGGCTCGTAGGTCTGGTGCCGGAACTGCGGCCCCTCCGCCGCTCCCGGCTGGTTGACATTGAAGGCCAGGGGATCGTCGTAGGTGCTGGTCGTCCCATCCCGGGTGAAGCCGATAAACCCGGCGAACACTCCGAAGGTGTTCACGACCGTCCGCGGGATAAGCCCCATGTAGGCGAGGTTCTTGATCGCGCCGTCGGTGAGCACCAGGTTGCCCCCGTTCTGCACGAAGCTCCTGAGCTTCAATCCCCACGCATCGCGCTCGGCGTCGGTACGCGTCGAAGGTGGGATAGGAGGCCCGGCGTAAACGTTTGAGAAGGCGATCTCGAGCCTGGTCGGCGGCACCGTCCCCGCCCAGTTCACGATCTGGGCCCGGTAGCGCCCGACCGGAGGGGTCAGCATGGTCACTCTCTCATCGCCGGTCGAACTGGTGGACGCCCCGATGGTGAACCACTCGCCGGTGATGCGGCTCTGTCGCTGCAGGTGAAGATCCCAGTCGTTTTCCACCGAATCGGGCGAGTCAAGCATGACGATGAGCTGCTGGTTGTTGAAGGCCGGGTCCACGTCGAACTCGTAGTCGGCGTGGCAGGTCGGTGGCAGCACCGGCTGTAGATCCCCGTCGAAGGCGCAAGGGACAGTCGCCGCCGTCTCCGCCGGAGGCTCGTGGACAATGGATGCCTGCGCGGGGCCGGTGGCGATACCCTCCGTGTAGCCGGGGAAGGCATCGTCGGCCACGACAATGCTGGTGAACTGGTCCAGGTTGACTGCACCGGACAGGATGTCATCGACGTTCAGTGAGACGAGCTGCCCGGACGCCATGTGGGGAGCCAGGTCTTCGAAGAACTTCATGTTGCTCACGTCGTAAGGGAGCTGGCCTGGGTCCGCCCACGCCTGCTCGCCGGAGAACGAGATGTCCAGATCGACGGTCCCGCCGGTCGAGGCGATCTGGTCAGCCAGCCCGCCGGTGAGACAGATACGCCATCGCCCCGGCGTAGGCTCGTTCGCGTGAACGGCCTGGCCTGACTGGAGGTAGGTCGACGCCTGGTTGTAGTAGCGGTTCACTTCCTCCCAGTTGTCCTGAGCAGTGGCGCAGCGGGTGTTGTCGCTCTGGGCGGGAGGCTCCGCGGGCTGGTACTGCTCGATCACCAGGCTGGTCAGCGACCCGGGGCCGATCCCTCCGACGTTCTCCGGGGTCGCCATGCTCTCCACTCCACCGTTGCAGACGCCGTCGCCGGCGCCCTGGATGACAAACTCGAAGGTGAAGTTGTTCGCCGGGCTGAGAACCTGGTTCAGGATCGGAGCCTGTTGAGGCAGCCCGCCGCACGGCGGAGCAGTGACAGGGCTACCAGGATGTGAGATGCGCGTTGGGTCGAAGACGTACCCGACCTTTCCTGGAGCGCGGAAGGTCTGGTCTTCTGGCAGGAGAGTGAAGTTCACCATCGCGTAGACCAGGCTCTTGTTCCCGTCGACGTGGAGCTGCTCGGCGTCGGGAAGGTAACACGAGCCTAGCCCGCAGTTCGAGAGATGGGACAGGCTCATCTCGTTGTCGATGCCGTCGGCCCCCAGTCCCAAAGGCGAGTCGATCCAATCACCCAGGGATCCGCTGGTCGTATAGTCGATGGTGTCCCATACCGTCCCCCACTGGACTCCGTATACCCGGTTGTCGCACGGCTCCCCCGGATCGACCTCGGTGCACTGCGGTGGGGCGTCGTTAGGCTTGATGAGCGGCGACCAGGCCAGGCGGGCCTCGGCGTCCTCCCATGCCCCTTTCACCGTCTGGAGGATGCGCTCGTTCTTGGCGAAGTCACGCTCTGACGCGCCCAGGAGTGTGAACGAGAAGGCGCGGTCGACGAGCTGCCCGTGGAGGTCGATCCCGCCGTCCCACCTCTCCCGGATGTCTTTCAGCACCTGCCCGAAGGCCCTGGACTCCGGCTCCGACCACGGCGTGTAGGGCCGGAAGGTGAATCCGATAGTCGGCCAGTCACGATTCAGGTCGACGCCGTTGCCGTTGTAGCGCTGGTAGAACCGAACCAGGTTGTCCAGATCACCTCGTTTCCATCCATCCGGGTTCGCGAACACGAAATAGACGGCCGAGCGCTCGAGCGCTTCACCCGCCTTCAGGCTGGTCTCCGGCTGGGTCTCGAGGAGCGGGTGCGGGATCGCGCCTTCCTGTCCACAGTTCGTGAGCGCGTTGGGCAGAAGCGTTCCCTCGGCCAGCGCCTCGCAGTACGCCCAGGTGGCAAGGTCCTCCGCGGCGCGGACCCCAGCCTCAGCGCCCGCCCGCTCGATGCCGTGGATCGACAGGGGGAAGACGAACAAGCGCTTGTCTGTGTCTGGGACTCGCTCGTCGGTGACTCGGATCATATACAGGTCGGACTTGATCCGCGTTGGAGGCGCGCCCTGCCGGGGGAGTCCGGCCGAGCACAAGTCCTCGCTGCTCGTCGAGGTGACGCAGTCGGAGCCATCGCCGAAGTCCTGCTCCAGGTTGTAGAACTCGATGAACTGCGGGAACAGGGTCTCTAAATAGGTCATGCCGTTGACCATATCGCTGTAGCTGATGAAGTCGGTCGCCGCGCACGGGGCGTTCCCCTTGGCGAAGGGCGAGCGACTGGGGGCCTGCGCCGGTGACGGCCAGTAGGCGTGCGGATCGGGGAACACACGACCGCAGACGAGGTACTCCGCGTCGCTGTCTGCGACAAGGACGCTGGCCGCCGCAGATGCGGTTGCGAGGAGAAGAATCACGGCAATCACGGCGAATGCGCCGAACACCGAAAACTTCTTTGTCTTCATATGCGTTTCTCCTCATATGAGGTGTGTGGGAAACGGAGTCAGCCCAAGACTTGCTCCACCTGATATGTGCAGCTTCGTCCGCCGAAAAATACAATCCACGGGTGTAATAACAAAACGTGACGCCGATCGGCGTCACGTTGTGAATAGCAAACAAAATAACCCCCTACCGCAGCCTCACAGGCATGGGAGCATTATTCGCTTCGAATATGAGTCACTCATCTTACGCAGGGCAGACATCCTGAGCGGCGCTCTGCTTCGCGGAACGCAGTCGAAGGCCACGTGCGCAAGGTGAGTCAGTGCTGATCGATTAGGTTAACGGCTGCAATCAGCGAATAGATTATGCTCCGGCGCGAGCCACGATCCGGCCGCCTGAGCTTCGAGGCTTGCCAGGATGTCGATACGTCCTTCTCCCAGCAATCCTCGATACAGCGGGTTGAATCGATCCACCGATCGAGCGGTCCCGCCGATCAACAGACCCATCTCATCCAGTGCCAGTTCGGGATTCGCACTGCGCAGCAGCGCGGCCTGTCCGGCCACGAAGGGCACGGCCACGGAGGTGCCGCTCGCCCAGGCATATCCGCTGGTCGGAAAAGTGCTGTAGATGTTCTCTCCGAAGGCGGCCAGGTCGATCCAGTCGCCGTAGTTGGCAAAGCTCGATTTGCGGTCGTGCACATTCACGGACGTCACGGCGATCGCGCAGGCGTCGGCCGCCGGGTATTGCGCCACGGATGAATTCAGGTTGCCGGCGGCGGCGACGACCACCACTCCCAAACGGGCGGCTTCGGCCACCGCATCGCGCAAGAGGTCTGATGGATGCATCACGCCGAGGCTGAGATTGATGGCGTCGGCGCCAGTCGAAGCGGCGTACAGGATGGCGTTCGCGGTTCTGAAGTTGTTACCCCGCCCATCCGAATTGAGAATGCGCACCGGCATGATGAGCGCCTCCGGCGCGACCAGGTGCACGATGCCGGCGACATGCGTGCCGTGCCCGTACATCTCGTCGACCTGGCCGTCCCCATCGTCGTCCGCTCCGTTGGCTTCATCTTCGGGGATCGGATCGGCGTCCACGAAATCGAAGCCGCGAACGTCGAGGCTTCCCACCAGTTTCGGATGATCGAGCTGCACGCCTGTATCCAACACGGCGATGAGTGTCCCTTCGCCCTGACTCCAGGCGTGTGCGTCGCTCAACTCCAGCGCCGTGGTGGCATTCTGACCGTGAAAATGACTCGATTCCTGTCCGCCCCAGCCGTAAATGCGGTCGGTGCTGCCGTCTTCCGGGGTCGAGTTGATGTAATTCAACTCGGCATATCCCAGGCGCGGATCGCTCGCCATCAACCACACGAGCTGTTCCGCGTCCGCATTCGGCGGCGCCTGCAGCAGAAAGATATCTTCATGGTTGAACAGCGCTGCCAGCGTAGTCGTGCCGTAAGCCTCGTTGATGCCCAGAATGTCGTTTCCCGGGAGCGGAGCCAGCTTGACGACGATCTGGCCCGGCTCGGAGTCCGGCGTCCCGTCGGCGCGAGCGCGCTGCATCGGCGCTGCACCCAACAGCGTCGCAAGTAACATTCCCGCAAGCGTGATTCGGATCAGGTGTCCCATCGTGGTCGTTCTCCCCTGGCGGCTTTGCAGTCCATGGTACCTCATCTTTGTCCAATGATCACAAACGGCGCCCAGTAATAGGGATGCGAGAAGCGCTCGCGCAACGACAGCTGCGCGCTGCGCAGCGCGGCAGCCCGACCTGCGCCGTCGCGCAATGACCGATAATAATCGGCCATCAGCGCCGAGGTGGATTCATCCTGGACGAGCCACAAGCTGACGACGACGGTCGCCGCGCCGGCGCCCAAGAAGGCGCGGGGCAGGCCGATGACCTCGTCCCCGGTGAGCACCGCGCCACGCCCCGACTCGCACGCGCTGAGCGTCACCAGGGCGTCCCTCAGGTCGAGCCGGAGCGCGTCGGCGGCGGTCAGCCAGCCGTCATGCAGCTTGAGCGCCGAGAATACAGGGTTGTCTGCGCGGAACAGACCATGACAGGCTAAATGTATCACATCATTGCCAGGAGTGGCGTCGCGCACGGCCGCCAGGTGTGCTCCCTCATCGATCAGGGTCTGGGTCCGCACGCCCGCTGCCCCCAGTTGTTGCGCCACGGCATTCACCTCGGCATGCACCGCCGGGACGAGCGCGTCTGCCAGCCCCACGATCAATCCGCGCTTCGGGGCGTGCCTGGGGCGCTGCTGGCAGAGCGCCAACACAGTCGCGCTCGGCGCGTAAGAGATCTCGAATCGGTCGATCAAATACTGGCGGCCGTCATACAGCGCCTGGAACGGCACCTGGTGGAGGATGTCGTGAGGCACAATCGCCAGTCTGGCCCAACCCTCCCCGCCGCGCGCGGCGTGGCGCCTCAACGCAGGCCTCAAGGGGCCTACCAGCTCCGTGTAGAGCGCAGCCAGGACGCGCCGCGCGGACTGCTCCAGCACCCCTTCGTGCCGCTGCGCGAAGTCGCCGCCGGCCCTGAACCGATCCCATTGCGCGTTGAGACGCTGCAACAATTGCCGCGTCGAGGCCAACCGGCTCAGCCGTCGGACGATCTGGACCTCGTCGCGATCCACGACGAAGCACAGAATCTCATCGCCGAGGACGTGGTAGGCCAGCACCACGGTATCGTCTGCCAACTGCGCCTGAAGTGCGTTCAGTGTGATCGGCCTGCCAAACGGATCGAGCGCGGCACGGCCAGTGCTGCGCAGGCGCAACAGACCGATCTCCTGTTCGAGTCGGCTCGCGCGAGCCTGCAGGCTGGACAGTTCTGCGTGGCCTGGTTCAGGAGAGGCATCCAGGAACTGGTTGTAGGTCGCGTTCAGATCGGCCTGCAGCTCTTGAAGCCGAGCCGTGACGGCTGGATCATCAGGCCCGTCGCCGCCGGGCGCGATGACGCCCGTCAGCAAATCCACGAGCGTGCGCGATTTGGCGCGCTCGGCCACGGCGAAGGCCTGCTGAACGCTGTCGGCATCCTCGCTCAATAAGTGACTACGCAGAAGGTCCTTGTAAACATCTGTTTTGTCGCGCAAAAATGATGTGCGAACGGCTTCCTGCGCCAGATCGCCGCGCAGCGCCTCGATCTGCTCGGCCGCGGCTTCGAGTAGCGACTGAGCTTCCTGGACTCGCCCCTGCAGCAGCCGGAGCCGGCCGAAGCGGCTGACGAGTCGATAGCTGACCACTGGCAGGTGCAGGTGATCGGCCAACTGCTGGGCCTCTCGAAGATGCCTTTCCGCAGCAGCTATGTCGGGAAGGAGCAGATCGGCGAGTCGCAGACAGGCATAGACGCGCTGAACTGGCCAGGACTCGCCGGCCACCAGCGCGTGGGCCTGCCGCGCCGTCTGCAGCGCCGCTGCGCTGTGCCCCTGCGCCTGCTGCAGCCCCGCCTGCTCGAGCATGACACTGCTCAGCATCGGCGTGTTGTCCGCCGCTTCGAACAGCGCAGCGGCTTCGAGCAACGCATCGGCTGCGGAGGAGAACTGCCGGGAGGCGACGAGCGCGGCGCCCAGCCCCCACAGGGCGCGCGCATAATGGTCGGCCATGCTGGCGTCCTTGAGCAGCCGGTTAGCCTCACCATAAACGGCGATGGCTTCCGGGTAGAGGTTGAGCGCCAGGTAGGCGTCGGCGGTCTTGCGGAGCAGGATACGCTTGTGCGCCACGGCGTCGATCGGCTCGAACAGGCGACGCGCCTGCTCGTACGCTTCGAGGCTGCGCGTGTAGTTGCCGAGCGCCAGGCGGGCGTCGCCGATGTTGCTCAGCGTCTGGGCTTCGAGCAGCGTCAGCCCACCTTCCGACCAGGTGCGGGCGGCGCGCTCGAACGCGGCGAGCGCCTCGCTGATGCGTCCCAGATGGGTGAGCACGATGCCCCGGTTGTTGCTCACGTCGCCGACGCGCTCGGTCAGGTGCAGCTCGGTGAACAATTCCTCCGCCGCGCCATAGGCGGCCAGCGCGTCTTCGTATCGGCCCGTGGTCTCGAAGCACACGCCGCGATTCTGGTGCGCCAGCGCGGTCAGGAGCGGCGCCTGCGGGTGTGCCGCGTAGCGCGCTTCGATCGCATCCAGCACGACCTGGCCAGCGTCCAGAGCCTCGGCGTGCCGCCCCAGCTCGTTCAACACGTGCATGCGTCCGATGTTGGTGCGCAGCGCCTCGATCGGCTCGCCCACGGCTTCGTATCCGGCGCGGGCCGCGTCGATCAGGTCCAGCGCCGTGCCAAACTCGCCATTGATCGCGTACGTCTGCGCCTTGAGGTAGGTGGCGCGCGGCGTGATGGCCGGCGCCGAGGCTGGAGCTGCCAGATCCGCGCAGATCGTGGTCAGGCTCCGCGCCTTACCAGGGTCGCTGCGCGCCAGCCGCATGGCCTGGTCCAGAATTTGTGATAGCCCGTCGGCGTGCAGCAGGTCAACTGATCTCAAGAATGCGACTTGCTCCTGAGGAGTCGGGAGTTGCAGCAATTCGTAAATCCACTCGGCGTTCAGAGATTCGGCGGGGGTACTGGCCATGGCTCAGGGCTGCAGTGGGCAAGACGGTATCACCACCTCGAACTCGCCGGCGCTGACGACTATTTCGTACTCTCCGGGCGGTACGGCCTGGAAGGTGAACTCGCCCAGCTCGTCAGGCGCGGTAAGATCGACTTGCGTCTCGCCCTGAAGCAGTTGCACGCTCAGCCCGGCCAAGGTCACGTCCGGGCTGGGGAAAATCTGGCCGGTCACGTCAAGGCGCGGATCATCTTCGTGAGGCAAGATATTGAGTGCGATCTCGGCCAACTCGGTGGCGTAGACGAGCTGCCGGTGCTGGCCTTCGCTGGCCGCTGACCGGACACCGGCGGCAGCCCACCGGGCACGACTGTCGAACGTCAACTCGGCCAGCAATCGACGAAACAAGCCGGGTGGCTGCCGGGCCCCCCGGTACTCCGCGAATCGGTGCATCAGCGCCTCGCGCACCCGGCGTGGCGGTGACGCCAGCGTCACCGACTGGCTGGCTCTCTGGAAGGCGCGCAGCCAGGCCAGGTCCTGTTGGGCAGTCTCGTCCGCGTGCTCCAGGCTCGTGGCGACGTCCCGGGCCTCTTCGTTCGACAGTCGGCCTTCCAGCCAGTCCAGGAGTTTTGAGAATCCGATCGCTTCTAGGTCAGCCATATCCGCCGTCTCCGCAGATTTGCCTATACTATGCGCCGAGCGTGAGGAAAAAATACACGCTCGTGGTTCACGCCTCTCGATCTGTATCGGTGGCCTGAAGCTCGCCAACGTCCAGGTTCAAGCCGGTCTCGGTCAGGTGCTGCTTGAGGCGTTCCAGGCAGCGCGCACGGGTGGGGCCGACACTGCCGAGCGGCATGTTCAGGTAAGCGGCGACTTCGGCGTACGATTGTCGATCCGCGTCAAAATACAGCGCGATCAACAGTTTGCGACAACGGTCGTCGAGCAGGTTCAGCCCCTCGGTGACCCAATTCAGCAGTTCCCAACGCTCCAACGGATTGACGCTGTCGCGAATCCATTCGCGCTCGTTCAGGTCTTCCCGGGGATCGACCGCTTCACGGCGGCTGCGCGCCAGCAGACGCCAGGTGTGCCGTCGCGCCACGGTGGCCAGCCAGGGCGCCAGCCGGGTGTCGTCCCGCAGCCGATCCAGGCTCTGGATCAGAATGGTGAAAGTGATCTGGCTGATGTCGGCTGCGTCCTCCGAGGTCAGGCCGTAATTGAGCGGAATCGAATAGACGAGACGCTCGTATTTGTCGAGCAGACGTTCCCAGGCGATCTTGTCGCCGGAACGGCAGGCCAGGATCAGGTCGCGGTCGGTGGCCGGGCTGTCGGCCTTGGCCGACGATAATCTTGCCGCGCGCGGGGGCACATCCATGCCAACAGTTTACACCCGAATGGTGCTCCGGGAAAAGTCGCTCTTGCACTGCCCAAGGCCACATATGTAGGATGCGGTAGATGACCTCCAGCACCGATGCCAGACGGGCGGCGCGGTCGGCCCCGCGCGGTGAATGTCGGACGTCGCCATGGCGATCACACCTGTGCTGGGTTATTCTTGCTCGTACGCGCGCCTCTGGAGTTTAGAGCCCATACAGGTTGATTGAGACACGGCCCTTGCCAAAATCTGAAATGTGCCGATGATTGGGCAGATGACCGCACCTTTACAATTCCTACACGAGTTTCGTCAACGCGTGCTGGGCATCTTCAACCGCCGCGCCGACGCGCTGTTCGAGCTGATGGACGCCTTGCTGCTCACCCTCGACCCCCGCTCGCCGGTGGAGTTGAGTACCAGCCCGGCGTTTCGTCGCCGGTTTAGCATGGTCTACGACGCCTTGCAGCACGGGCAAGTCGAGCCGGAACGGGCCCGCCAACTGTTGGCGCAGGCGGAACCGGCCGAGGCCTTAACCCTTGCCGGGTATGCGGTGTATGGCGTGGACACGACCGTTGATCCGCGCCCGGACGCCGAGACCTTGCCCGATCGGAGTAAGGTGTACGGCTCATTGGGAATTGCCGTGACGCCCGCCAGATGTGGGGGCCTCAAGTGCGGTAGAATGGCCGGTATCCTCTTGGTCCGGCTGGAAAGGTCAAGGTCATGTCTACCGCGCAGATCACGATCCCATTGGATATTCCGGAT
>DATEUJ010000076.1:0-11389 GCA_035283185.1 Anaerolineae bacterium
CTTCACCTTGACGGTACACAGCGCGCACCTCGTCATCGGTGGGTAAGGGCAACGGTGTCATGGGCTTGACTATAGCAGCTTTGGATATGACGGGCAGTAGATTTACGTTAGAAATCTGCTAAGGCTGAGCAGTTACGAATATGCGCCGATTTTTCCGGGCGGGAAGACACGCGCTGGAAGATGCTTCTTGAGATAGGTTTCCAGCGAGGAAACATCTTCGGCATTCAGCTTGAAGAAGCCTTCCCAGAGTTTGTGTTCAAAGCCGGGAGTGTGAGACATCAAGTGCTTGAGCGTGATGGGCTCGGGATAGGTGGCCGGAATTTCAAAATCCAGATAGGCATTGATGTCCTCGTCCAGCGAAAGCCTGCCCTGCTCGACCAACTGCATGACGGCGGTCCACACAAACGGCTTGGCTACGGACCCGGTGCTGAACAAAGTGCGCTCGGGGTCTACCGGGATACGTGCTTCCAGGTCAGCATAGCCATAGCCCTTGGCAAAGAACACCTGCCCATCCTTGACGACCACGACCACCGCGCCAGGGATATGGTTCGTATCCATCTGGGCAGCCATCAGGTCATCCATGAAGGCACCCAGTTCGGCGGGATCAGTCGGGCCAGCCAGCCGGGGTGCAGCAAAAGCCGGTGCCACGGCAGAAAAGGTCATGAGGGGCACCAAGAGAAGCGCGAGCGAGATGTTCCAGATTCGAGCGGCCATTGTGGAATTCCTTTCCTTCCCTGTCTTCATGATTCACTCCTTTGAATGTCATACATTGAGCAGCTGCCGCTTCCACAGCTGCAACAACTGCAGAAGCGGCTCTCACGTTCACGCCTGGGGCAGCGGCACATCACCTGATGGAGGCGTAGCGGCTGGTCGCAGTGCCTGGTCCGGCTTGTAGGAGAGGCGGCCCCGGGTGAAGACGACGATGAGCACCGCAGCCACAGCGAGGACACCGCTGACTATGAAGAACCCAGACTCAGCGGGTCCGGGGATGAACTCACTGGTAATCCTATTGACTGTTGTGTTATGGGTGGAGTGGAACAGCCCCACCAGCAGCACGCTGCGATTGGTATTGTTGTACAGCCACATTATGATGACTCGTCCGAACAGCTGAGCTATCGCAAAAGCGCCCAGCACGAGGTAGAAATCGAGGGCGAGGGGGGTTAATCCGAACTCGATCATCACATCGGGCAGATGCCACAGCGCAAACGGGAGCGTGACCATGACGCTGGCCTTCAACGGCCCGTGCCTATCTTGCAGCCTTGCCTGCAAGAACCCCATCCAGCCGATCTCCTCGGCAAGATTGAAGAACACGATACGGAGCAGCAGATCTGGCAACATCACCGTGAACAGTAGCGGCCACTTGTCCACCAGCGCGTTCAGCGGTGCCAGACCAAAGATCACGCTCGCGGCCAACATGACCGTGATGGGCAGGCCGAGCAGCGCAACGAGGTACCAACGGACGCCAACGCGCCACCTGAGGGACCGACGCGCCAGGTCGCGCACGCCGGCCCGGCCGTGCAGGGCCGCCATCACGAGGAAGGCTGGCAGCGTCGACCCGAAGAGATGGCCGAGCACCGCCCATAGGGGCTGATCGAGGAAGATGCCAAGATATGTCCGAACCGGCGGCAGTGCGAATGCGAAGTAAAGAGTGTAGGCCATCACCAGGAAGGCCGCCACCGGATGGCGGGTCACCAGACGCCGGAGGGCTGAGTGAGGAGCGGGTTGTTGTGTCGCAGTAGATATAGACATGATCAATTTCCTTTCTCGTCAGGCCATGGAGTCATATGGCGCCTGATCAATTTGCGTCTACTCTACGCGAGGTGGTTTCCCAGGGGGAAGGGGGTGGTATCCCATGATGCTGGGAAGTTTTTCCTGGGAAGGGTCGGTCGGGACGAGCGGGGACGGGCCGTGTGGCTAGCCCAGCCCCGCCTCCTGCGCGCGGATGATCGCCTGCGCCCGGTCGGCCACCTGCAATTTGGAGAATATGTTGGAGATGTGATTACGCACGGTCTCGGCGCTGAGCACCAGCCGTTCCGCGATTTCGGAGTTGCTGTGGCCCTGCGCGATGAGGAGGTAGGGTCACAGCATAATCAACCGTGACCCTATTCCTGAATGGGCGTCAGCCCGCGCAGATATTCGTACAACGCCACCAGTTCCACGTCGTCCAGCTTCCCGATTGACTCCCACGGCATTTGTCGCGGATCGAGCGCGTGCCCACCTGGATCTACGCCAGTGCGCATCGTCGTAATGAATTGATCCTGCGTCCAACCCCTGACCACCGCCAGGTTTGGACCCGCCGGCGTCAGGCCGCCGCCGCCGCCGCTCAGGTTCGCCCCTATGAGTTCTCCAATGGACACGGGACTGTCTTTGCCAACGTCCCGCCCTCCGCTTAAGGGCAATTGATCATCGAGTGAGTGGCAGATCGCGCAAAGAGCGTAAGCCAGGTGCTCGCCGCGCGCGATTTGCTCGGCCGTGCCCGCGACCATGATGTCCGGCGCCGGGCTGCCGCGCAGCGTGTAGGTCTTGACCATGCCGACTGCGCGAACACACTCAACAAGCCGAGCAGCAGCGTCGGCAACCCGCCCAGCACGACGCCGACCCACTTGATCGGCCCGCGCTTCGATCGCCACGCGCGGCGCGTGAGCCAGGCAAAGCCAATGGCTAACGCGATGAGAACGATCAGACCGACGAGGTTTCCGAACATTGTTATTCTCCTCTGGCAATGTAGGGTATTCGGATTTTACACCGAGAAGTGCCCAGTCGTCATGCGACTGGTGTCCCGGTGTGCACGCAAATGCTGTTAGGCAAACAGCGGGCCGGGCTCCCACACCCGGTATGAGCGGCATGGGAGCCGCCCCCGCTGACATGTTTTGCGTGCACACGTGTCCCGATCTGGCCGGGAAAAACGTGCGACGCACCTTTGAGGCACGTCGCACGTAAACATGGGACGGTGTTTCTGACCCGTCCTTGTGGCTGACCGAAGGTCTCTATTCGCTCAAGTCGATGAGACCTTCGGTCGCAAGTCGCCAGGAATCCTCCGCTTCGCCACACAGCAGATTCGGTAAAACCATTCCTGATGACTGATCACTGATCACCGCCGGCGTGGATCAAGGCTAGCTTTCCCACCCCGGCAGCGAGCCGGTGGCTTCGAGTTTGCCCGTGTCCGGATTGTAGCGCATCAACGGCTGGAGCACGTAGCGGTCATTCTCGACGCCGCGCAGCTCGGCAATCTGCATAACGCGGCGGCTGCCGTCGCGCATCTTCTCCTGGTGCGTGATGACGTGGATGGCGGAGGCGATCAGCGTGCGGATGTCGCCGAGGCCGAGGCCCATGTTCGCCATCAGGCACATCGCCTCCAGCCGAGAGAGCGCATCTTCGACGCTCGTGGCGTGCATCGTCGTCATGCCGCTGTGGCCCCGGCTCATGATCTGGAGCACCTGCAGCGCCTCCGAGCCGAGCAGCTCGCCGACGATCAGCCAATCCGGCCGCATCCACGATCCCGTGACGACCAGATCGGAGAACGAGATATCCGGCGCTCGATCTGCAGAGAGGTTGATGGCGCGCGGGTGGCGCAGGTGCAGCTCGAAGACCGGCTCGACGGCGACGACGCGCTGGTCCGCCGGGATCTCGTCGACGAGCAGATTGAGGAGCGTCGTCTTTCCGCTGCCGGTGCCGCCTGTGACCAGGAAGTTTCGCGGGGCGAGGATGGCGCTCTGCAGAAGTGCGCGCGCCTCGGGCGTGATCACACCCCACTCGAGCAATTGATTCATGGTCAGCGTGGTTTTCCACACTTTGCGGATGACCAGGTACGGGCCGGCGTTGACGGCGGTGGGAGGCAGCACGGCGAGAATGCGCGAGCCGTCCGACAGCCGCGTATGGGCGACGGTTTGCCCCGGCTGGAGCGTCGCCCCGCCCAGCGCCAGCGTGGCGTCGATCGCGGCGCGCAGCGCTTCCGGCGACTCGAACTTGACGCCGGCATCTTCCAGCTTCCCCTTGCGCTCAACGATCACACGATCGGGAGCATCGACCATGATCTCGGTCACGGCGTCATCGGCCAGCAACGCTTCGAGCGGTTCCAATGCCTTGCGGTTAGAGATGTCGTTCATGGCTGCCCTCCTGCTGACACGGATTCTGCACGGATTACACGGAAGTGGTGGGTATTGAACTGCTTACAGCATATACGAAACGGAATCGGCGCACATCCGCCATTACCACAGGTAGGGGTAGAGGTTGGAATTTGGAGGTTGGAAGGCGAAGGTTCGGGCTGGATTCAAGAAGTAAAGGCTCATAAGGCGCATCTTGCTCTATCGCCAGGTGGGAACTATAATCTCTTCAATCCGAAATCCGCAATTAGAAATCCGGAGGCCACCTATGGCCGCAACTACCATACTACACATCTCGCTCCCTAAAGACTTCGTCTCATTACTCGGCCCAGCCCAATCGCAGGCTGCACAGGCCATGAAGGAATTTGCCGTCTTGGGTCTGTTCCAGGAAGGGCGCATTTCGTCAGGCAAGGCCGCTGAACTCCTCGGCCTGACGCGGCGGGGCCTGGTCGCGCTGCTGGCGCGCAAGGGCATCGACTACTTCCGCTTCGGCCCACAGGAGTGGGACGAGGAAGTCACCGCCGCCCAAGCCTGGAGTCCCAACCGTGCCTAAAGCCGTGTCCAATGCCGGGCCGCTCATCGCACTCGCCAGTATTGGGCAGTTTGGGCTGTTACAGAGCCTCTTCGGGGAAGTCCTCATTCCGCCGACGGTGCGCGCCGAAATCCTCGCCGGCGGCGAAGGGGAAGCCGGTGTCTCAGACCTTGCCGCTGCCGACTGGGTCAAGACCATTACTGTCAAGGATGACCTGGCTGTTCAACTGCTGCGTGACGAACTCGGCGCGGGCGAGAGCGAAGCAATTGTGCTCGCCAAGGAAGTGTCTGCCGACTGGACACTGCTCGATGACCTGGCAGCCCGACGAAAAGCACAGACAGCGGGATTGCGCGTCGTCGGGACGCTGGGGATTCTCCTCATGGCCAAATCCTCCGACCACATCCCAACCGTGAAGCCCCTGGTCGACCGCTTGCGCCAGGGCGACTTTCGGATGAGCACCGAACTGTATGAACACATCCTCCAGCAAGCGGGCGAAACCGCATAAGACACCCAAATGCCATTCTCGGAGCCACGGTTGGCCGCCTGAAACCCGGCGACATCGCAGAGGTCGTCGCCGTCTACGTCGATCCGGCCTAGCGCATTCGTGCTTCGGCTCCGCGAGCCTGTCTATCATCACTTTGTCAATCCAGCGGGAGCGAGCTCTAAACTCCAGCACCTCGCAAAGGAGAGAATCATGCACTTCGGCATCCACGTGCCGACCTTCGCAGATTATGCCGACGCGCGGCTGCTGGCCGATCTGGCGCGCGAGGCCGAGATCGCCGGCTGGGAGGGCTTTTTCCTTTGGGATCAAATCGCGGTGGACTGGCCTGTGCCGGTCGTCGATACGACGGTCGCGCTGGCGGCCATTGCGTTGAACACCGACCGAATTCGCTTCGGCCCGCTGATCACGCCTTTGGCGCGGCGACGCCCGTGGAAGGTCGCTCGCGAGACGGCCACGCTCGATCGCCTGTCCAGCGGGCGGCTGATCCTCGGCGTAGGGCTGGGCGACGGCGCGCAAGAATTCGATAACCTCGGCGAGCGAGCCGACCGGCGAGCGCGAGGGGTGATGCTCGACGAGGCGCTGGAGGTCGTCACGGGCCTGTGGCGCGGCGAGGCGTTCGATTACGAGGGAACGCACTACTCGATCAAGCAGGCGTTCTTCACGCCCAGGCCGATGCAGTCACCGCGCATTCCGATCTGGGTGGCGGGCGTATGGCCGAACAAGCGCCCATTCCGGCGGGCGGCCCGCTGGGACGGCGTGTTCCCGCTATGGCGCGAGCAGTTCTTCAACCAGATGATGCCGGTCGAGCGGGTGAAAGAGGCGGTCGCCTTCGTGCGCGAACGGCGCTCAGCCGAGACGCCATTCGATATCGCGCATTGGGGCCTGACCTCGGGAACGGACCAGGCGCAGAACGCCGACACGGTGGCCACGTACGCCGAAGCCGGCGTGACGTGGTGGCTGGAGAACATCAGCCCGTGGCGCTTCGGGTGGGAGAAAGGCGCGTGGCCGCTCGAGGCGATGTGGGAACGAATCCGGCAGGGGCCATTTGGCAGCGCGAGTATTGTGGCGGCTCGCTCAACCCCGCACCGAGGCTGAACGCCGTGCGGTAATACGACTGGCAGTTGGCGAGTGGGGACGTCCCGAGGATCGCTGTTTGCCTGGCGCTTTTGCGACCATCTTCGTCGCTCCAGCCACACGCCCAGCCAGTGTGACATTGATATACTGATTCAGACTGACTCCTTCGCGCTGAGCGGCCTCGACCAACTGCTGGTGTAACGTGCGCGGCACACGCACGACGAATCTGCCGCTGTACTGTTCGGACGATTGCGGCTTGGGAATCGGGCGGCCATCCTCCAGCGCAACTTCGATCCACCCGGCCATCGCATCGAGAATCATATCCGCAGTGTCCTCTGGTGTATCACCCTCCGTCATACAGCCGGGCAGTTCCAGTACCCGGGCGAACCAGGTCCCATCTTCCTCACGAATCATCTGAATCGTGTAAGGAAGGGACAGATAGTCATTGATGGTTTTTCGTCGCTTCATCGCTGCCCACCTTTCTCCTCGTCAATCTGGTCAAGAATCTCCAGAACATGACGGACATAGACTTCTTTGACATAGGGGCGCTTGTAAGGCACCGAAATCTGATGTTGGCCCAATGTGTAAATCGTATGACTGGAGCCTGACCGAGGCATCCGGCGTGTGAATCCGTACCCTATCAGGACACGGTCTAAGTCATGAAATGGAACCGTCTTCGGATTGTTCTTGATCTTCTGAAGAAGCTTTTCCGCTTTGCTCATGGACCAAGTCCGGCATGGGTGATAGTACCAGATATGGTATCACCTGTCAAGCCGCCCGTACAAGGTGTGCACGCAAAACATGTCAGGTGGCTCACCGCCCGCGTCCCCGCGGGCGGCCAACCGCGAGGACGCGGTTTGGCGAGCACTGTAACGACTGACAACATTTGCGTGTACACCGTACAAGCGGCACAGCGGCGCGGTTAAGCGCGGCGTTTGACAATGGCCGCAAGTCAAGGTCATAATAATGACGACACATGAGGCACATCTCCCAGGAATTCACCGAGAAGCTCGAAGCGGTGCGCGCCAGTCGCAGTATGCAGGGCGAGCGCCGCATCGTCACGGCCCTGTTCTGCGACGTGGCCGGCTCCACCGCCATGGCCGAGAACCTCGACCCCGAAGAGTGGGCCGAGATCATGAACCAGGCGTTCGATTACCTGATCGCGCCGGTGTATCGCTACGAGGGCGTCGTCGCCCGCCTGATGGGCGACGCCATCCTGGCCTTCTTCGGCGCGCCGATCGCCCACGAAGACGACCCGGTGCGAGCCGTGCTGGCCGGGCTGGACATCGTGCGGAGCGTCCGCCCCTTCCGCGAGCACATCCGGCGCGAATACGGCCTGGACTTCAAACTGCGCGTCGGCATCAACACCGGGCCGGTCGTCGTCGGCGAGGTCGGGTCGGATCTGCAGATGGAGTACACCGCGATGGGCGACGCGGTCAATCTCGCGGCGCGCATGGAGCAGACCGCGCTGCCGGGCACGGTCCAGATTACGCAGCACACGTACCGGCTGGTTGCGCCGTTCTTCGACGTGTACGAAGTAGGCAGTGTCGAGGCGAAAGGCAGGCACGAGCCGGTGCAGGCATACCGCGTACTGGGGTGGCACGAGCAGCCCGGCCTGCGGCAGGGCGTCGTAGGGCTTCGCGCGCCGCTCGTCGGGCGTGAACAAGAATTCGAGACGCTCAAGCGCATCGTCGACGAGGTGCGGGACGGGCGCGGACAGATCGTGTGTCTCATCGGCGAAGCCGGGCTGGGCAAGAGTCGCCTGATCGAGGAGCTGCATGCTTACTGGAAGCAGGCTTCCGGAGCCGCTGCCGCGGACCTCCCTGGTCAGACGGGCGTGCGACCCGTGTGGGGTGTCCATCAGGGTATGTCCTACGATGCAACACGCGCCTACGGCGTGTTCCGGCACTACCTGCGCCGCACCTTCGAGATCGAAGAGGACGATCCACCAGACGCGGTGCGCCGCAAGGTGGCGCGCATCGCGCGGGGCCGGCCACCCGAAGAGGTGGCTCGAGTCACGCATGCGGTCGAAGTGATGCTGGCGGTGGCGGCCGAACCGGAAGAGCCGCTGCAGAGCGGCGAGGCGCTCAAGCGAAATCTGTTCGAGGCGGCGCTCGCCGGGTGGCGCGATGTAGCGACGCGCGCACCGTCCGTCGCCGTGCTCGACGATCTCCATTGGGCTGACCAGGCGTCGGTCGAGCTTCTGCAGCATCTCTTCCAACTCACCGAGGAAGTGCCGATCCTCTTTCTGTGCGCGATGCGCCCTTACCGCCAGTCGCCTGGCTGGCAGGTGAAACTGATGGCGGAGCGGGCGTATGCTCACCGCTATGCGGAGATCGAACTCCACCCCCTCAGCGCCGTGGATAGCGAGTTGCTGATCGACAACCTGCTCGACGCTCCCGATCTGCCGGATCACCTGCGCCAACTGCTCCTCCGTAAGGCGGAAGGCAACCCGTTCTTCGTCGAGGAAGTGGCCCGGGCGCTGATCGACAGCGGGGCGATCGTGCGCGACGAGCCTGGCACGCCGTGGCGGGCGGGGCCACACGTCGATGCAGCGCACATCGACATTCCGGACAGCGTGCAGGCGCTGCTGACGGCGCGCATCGACCGGCTGGAGGACGACGTGCGGCGCACACTCCAACTGGCGTCGGTCATCGGGCGCACGTTCTCCTATCGCGTGCTCGAGCGTGTCGTGGCGCAGGAGCGGCCCCACGCGCTCGATCAGCATTTGAAGACGCTGCAGCGCGCCGATCTGATTCGCCTTGCGGCGCACACGACCGAGCCGGTGTACGCATTCCGGCACGAGCTGACGCGCGACGCGGCGTACGCGTCGATCCTGCGCCGCCATCGCCGGGCGTTCCATCGCCGGGCCGGCGAGGCCATCGAAGCATTGTTTGCCGAACGGTTGGAGGAACAGGCCGATCGTCTCGCGTATCATTTCGACGAAGCAGCCGACGACGAGCGCGTGCTGAGGTACACCACGCTGGCAGGCGATGTGGCAGCCCGGCTGTACGCGACGGCCGAGGCGATCAGACACTACACGCGTGCAGTGGAGATCGCCAGCCGCGCCACGGCTTCCAGCGAGCAGCTCATTTATCTGTACACGAGCCGCGGCCGGATGTTTGAAGTCAGCGGCCGGCACAAGGAAGCTGCCGCCAGTTATAGGGAGCTGGAAAGGCTGGCACACGAGCGCGGCGACCGCACGCTGGAGCTGGCCGCGTTGATTCCCTGGGCGACCATCCATTCGACGTACACGGCGGAGTTCGATCCGGAGCAGGGACAGGCGCTGTCCGAGCGCGCCCTCGCGCTGGCACGCGATATGCAGGATCACCGCGCCGAGGCGAAGGCGCTGTGGAACCTGATGCTGCTCACACTCTTCGCGGGCAGGGACGCCCGCCAGGCCGTGGCCTACGGCGAGCAGGCGCTCGCCATCGCGCGGCGGCACGCTTTGCGCGAAGAGCTGGCTTACATTCTGCACGACATCGCGCGCGCCTACTTCGAAGCGGGCGAAGTCGATCCGGCGTGGTCTGCGCAGGAGGAGGCGCTCGCTCTCTGGCGCGAGCTGGGCGACCTGCCCATGCTGGCCGATACCCTGGCGTCAGCCGCAAGTCGCTACTACTGGGTCGGCGAGCTTGACAAAGCGATGGCGCTGGCCCAGGAAGCGCGGCGCATCAGCGAGTCGATCGCCAACTCGTGGGGCGAGGCTTACAGCCTGAGTGTGATCAGCCCGATCTACCTGGAGCGCGGCGAGGTGGACAAAGGCATCCAGGCACTGGAAGACGCGGTTGCGCTGGGGGAACGGGCCAACTACTGGGGCGCGCAGGTGTTCGCCCGCGCCATCCTGGCCTGGGTGTATGGTCTCCTCGGCGATGTGGAGCGCGGCTTCGCAGCCGCCCGCCTTGCGCTCGCCAAGACGGAGGAGTTCGGCCAGCCCCGCCACGCGATCCTGGCTGTGTTGGCGCTGCTCCACCTGTACGGTGGAAACCCGGAAGAGGCTTTCGCGACAATACATCAAGCCAGGGAGGAGCCTGGCCCTGACAGGTCCGGCGCTTATCCCGAAAGCACGCTGATGTTCGACCTCATCGACGGCGAGGTGGCGCTTGCCCATCACGACTACGAGCACGTGCTTCAGTTAGCGGAGAGGGCCATCACGGCCATGCGCGCCATGGGTGTGCGCTCGCTGCGCCCCAATATGCTCTACCTGAAGGGCAAGGCCCTGCATAGCCTGGGGAAGACTGTCGAGGCGCGCCAAATTCTCTCCGAAGCCCGGGCCGAGATCGGGGCGCTGGGTTTGAATCACAGTCTGTTCCTCCTGCCCGTGTTGCGTGCGCTGAGCGAGATCGAAGCACAGGCCGGCAACGCCCTTGAGGCGCAGGCGCTGCGGAAGCAGGCGCGCGAGATCGTCGAGTTCATCGCCGATCATGCCGGGTCGCCGGAGCGGCGCGCCTCGTTCCTCGGCACGTCCCTGGCGCGCGCGCGGTGAACAGCGACTGGTGGTCAGTGATCAGTAGTCAGTGAGCAGTAATCAGTATGAGGCACTTCAGAAACCAGGTTTCTCGGAGAAACCTGGTTTCTTACACGCATGGAAAGGATGCCTTATGCTCATTGTCCACGTCTTCGCCCATGTCAAGCCCGAGTCTGTGGAGGATTTCAAAGCGGCCACTCTCGAAAATGCCCGCAGCAGCGTGCAAGAACCCGGCATTGCCCGTTTCGATGTCATCCAGCAGCAGGAGGACCCCACCCGATTTGTACTGGTCGAAGTCTACCGCACACCTGACGACGCGGTTCGCCACAAAGAGACGGCGCACTATGCCAAATGGCGCGACACCGTGGCGGACATGATGGTGGAGCCGCGGACGAGCATCAAGTACGAGAATATCTTCCCGGACGACGAGGGCTGGGAGTTGGCGCAATGATGGCCGATCCCCATCTACCCACGCCTAATGCTTACCTGTACTGGAGTTTGGCAAGTGCCATATCTGGGATCGGAATCGAGGCTTTAGCCGGTTTTGACCGCCAGATATGTCCGGCTAAAGCCCTGATCTTTACCCAGTTCTTTTGTTCTACCCGTTTTCCGGGCATTTCGTAAAGGCAGATCCCAGTTTTGCCGTCGCATTGCAGCGAAGGCAGCCGCCTGCCAGTGAAAAGCCTCGGAAAAGCCCGCGACACCTTAGTAGA
>DATEUJ010000077.1:0-20074 GCA_035283185.1 Anaerolineae bacterium
CAGCACGTCGGCGGTAGCGCGCGTGTCATACAGCGGCCGCACTACCGGCTGCTGGCTGCTTACGGTTGGCCGGTCCGCGCCTGGCGCCGGTACCTGGTAACCCCAGGATTCCAGGTACGTATGGTCGGGCAGGATCAGGTCGGACCACACGGCGGTTTCGTCCACGAACGGGCTGAAGGACACGACGAACGGCACTCGCTGGATGGCCGCGGCGAAGTCGGCAGAAGCTGGTAGTTCAAACATCGGGTTCGCGCCGTGGATCAGAAGCAGATCGATCTCGCCGGCTTTCATTCGGTCGATCAGGTCCAGAGCACGGTCGAACGAATCCACCGGGGGTGCCTGCCTGCCCTCGTAGCGTAGCGGAGGGGGGCCCTGCCGGAACTCAACGATGGGACCGGGCTGCGATTGAAAGACGCCACCCACCCGGCCGATCTGAGCAACCACCAGGTTGAGCGCCTGGACGGCCAGCATGCTCGCCAGGCCGTTGCGCTGTCCGGCCAGATAGCCGCCTGGTATAGCCACAGCCTGGTCGGCATCGGCAAAGACGCGTGCCAGCCGGCGCAGAGTTTCGACCGGTATATCGCTGGCAGCAGCCATCTCGCGAACGTCCACGTTTTGATAGAGTACGGCGTGAGGGCGATGGCTGCCGACATGGCCGAGTCTCTCTTCGACGATGATGCGGCCGATGGCGAGCGCAACGTACCCTTCAGCGCCCGGCTGCACTGGAACCCATTCATCGGCCGATGCCGCGGTAGCCGACAGGCGCGGCTCGAACTGCACGATAAAACCGCGCCCGCCAAACTGTCCCTGCCGCAGCGTGCCGTAAGCATGGCTCTGGGCCACCGGCGACATCCAGGTTTCGAGGAAGTTGGCGCCGAACGAGAACACCACCTCGGTGCGGGCCAGATCGTAAACGGGTAACTCGGGTGTGCCAAAGAAGGCCTGCGAAAGCTGTGCAGTCGCCGCCCTGCCCTCCAGCGCCGCGCCCAGGTCAAAGATGAGGGGTGGAGGGGCGCCCAGCGCATCGAGCAGGCGTGCAGTCAGAGCGTAGAGGTGGTCGGGCATCAACCCGCCCCAAAACGCCAATCGCTCCGGGTTGGACAAGGTCGTGATCTTCTCGGCCAGCAAGCCCAGGGCGTCTGGCCAGTACAGTGGCTCGAACTGGCGAGACCCTCTGCCGCCGGTCTGGCGGACGGCGTTCCTGAGCCGGTCGGGGTTATACAGCACTTGCAAGCCAGCCTGGCCGCGGGCGCACAGTTTTCCTTGATTGAGGGGGTGCAGGGGATTGCCTTCGATCTTTTTTGCGCGCCCGTTGATGACTCGGACGACGATACCGCAGCCGGCCGGACACTGGCGGCATGTGCTGGCATACCAGGTCGCCCGGCCGGGCAACGCCTCTTCCGGGGGACGCACATAGGGTTCAAGGACGATGCTGCGCACGACCGGTGCGAAACCGGTGGCCGCCGTGGCTATCCCGGCAATCTTGATGAAGTCCCGGCGTGAGAGTCTCTTCGTCATTGTCGGCCCTTCGGCAGGCTCCCCGTCGTCAGGTGCACAGGTGTCAGGTGCACCGTACTCCCTACGGCCCTTCGACTACGCTCAGGGCGGACTCCGCAGGACAGGTCTACTTGTGGCAAGTCAGGCAGTCTGCCAGGCGAGCCACCTTCTCTTCAGGCTGTTTCAGATGACAGTCCAGGCACCAGCCCATGTCCATCTTCACGACCGGATGGACGACCTCCATCTGGCCAACCTCGCCATGGCAGGTTTCGCAGTTGAAGCCCGCGCCCAGGTGCGGCTGATGGCTGAAGTATACGAAGTCGGGTTGCGTGTTGACGCGCACCCAGGGGATGGGTTCGCCGCGTTCCCAATAGCCGGAAACTTCCTGGATCAGCAGGCTATCCGTGGCAATCACACTGTGGCATCCCATGCATTTCTGCACCGAGGGAATGCCGGCAACGTCCGAACGTAGCGCACTGGAATGGCAGAACAAACACTGCACACCGGACTCGACGTGAACCCGGTGGCTATAGGCGATGGGTTGCTCCGGCGCGGCGAAGACCTGCGCGCGGGTGAGCAAGATGCCGCCGGCAACGGCGACCACGATCAGGAGGGCGATGACCAGGAACCAGCGAGACATTTCGTCAGAGAAGTCCTGCCGCAACTTGCATGAGGTCTTTGATTTCCAATTGGCTTTCGAAACCCTGCATTGCCAGATGCAGCCGTTCGTAGCAGGCCGGGCAGTCAATCAGCAGCGTGGTCGCGCGGGTCGCCTCGGCCTCGCGGATCAGGGCGCGCGCCATGCCAATCGAAAGTTGCGTGAACGCCCGGCGGATGCCGCCACCCGCGCCGCAGCAGCGCGCCAGCCTCCGGTTGTGTTCCATCTCCACGAAGGTCGCCTCGGGAAAGCCGGCGATCACCCGCCGCGGTGGGTCGTGGACCGGCGTGGCGCGAGCCAGGTAGCACGGATCATGATAGGTGACCGTCTCCGGCAGCGGTTTAGTCAGTTTCAGGTTGCCGGCTTCCATCTCCTCGGCGATGACGTGTGTGACGTGGAGGATCTCAAAGGGCAGCGGGCGGCCGTAGAACTCCGGCCAGCGGCGCTCGAGATGATCCAGGCAGCACGGGCATGAGACGACCAGACGTTTCACACCCCTGGCCGCAAAGCCTTCGACATTGTGCTGCACCAACTCGGCCAGATCATCGCGATAGCCCAACACCCACAGCGGGAAGCCGCAGCAATATTCGTCTCCGAACAGGGTGAAGGGGATGCCAGCCGCTTGCAGCATCCGCACGGCGCCGACCATCATCGGCTGAGCGACGTAAGCCCCGCTGCACCCGGCAAAGAATCCGACCTCGGCGCGCTCGGCAACGTGAACGTCGTTGGGCACCCACGCAAAACGGTTGGCGTGCGGTTTGTCGTAGGGATTGTGTTTCTCGGCCACGACGCGTGGCACGTCGCGCTGCGGGCCGATCGGCCCGCAGGCAAGTTCGACCATCTTCGCCCGCAGCGTCGGCCACAGCCGCTGGGTGTGGATGCCCACCTCGCATACCTCGCCGCACCGCCCGCAGGTGGTGCAGGTATACAGCGCCAGCGACAATTTCTCCAGCCTCGGCCGATCGAGCGCCGGCCGGCCGAAGAGTCGCGCCGCCGGGTTCTCTTGCGTGCGCACCAGATGGCCGTAGGCGCGGATTTTCTCAGGTGGGCTGATGGTTTCGTCGTGGAGAATGTCGAACACGGGGCACCAATCGAGACAGGCCCAACAGCGCGTGCAGGCGTCCAGGCTGACGAGCTGGAGTTTGGTCAGGCCGTCTGCCAGGGAGATTGGCTTGAGGGCCGCCTCAGTCATCCCACACCTTCCTTTCCGCCCACAGCTACTCGGCGTTGGCGGGCGGCGGCGGTGGTGATCTGGGCGGCAAACAGGTGAAAGAGCTTGGAGAAAGGCAAATAGGCGATCAACGCCAACCCCGCGGCGGCATGCGCGAGGTAGACGGCGGTGTACCAACGCGTGTAGACCGAGCCGCCCCCGGCCAGGCGGCTGAGGATTTCGCCGAAGACCGCGCCGACGGGCCAATACTGCGCCAGCAGCCACCCTGAGCCGGACAGACGCACTCCCTCCAGCATAAAGCCCAACAGCACGGTGACGGCAAAGAGCCACAGCACCACGCCGTCCGCCGCAACCGAGATGGTTTTCACAGGTCGGAAGAGATAGCGGCGGGCGAGGGCCATCAGCAGCCCGACCAGAAGCAATCCGCCGGCGATGTCCATCACGGGCGCAACGAGGAACTGGAGGCGGTCAATCGGCGCGCGCGAAGCAGGCAGGATGGCTTCGGCCAGCGAGATAAGAACTCCGAGCCACAGCACGATGAAACTCCAACTGATCAGCATGAGCATCACGCCTCGCACCTTGCTCCGGGAGAACACCCGTCGGGCGAAGAGGCAGTCGGGGGACAGCGGCTGGAACAGCGTCAGCCACAGGGCACCGAGCAGTCCCCGGCCTGCGATCGGCCCGCTGTCCTTATCCTCGCCTCGCAGCCAGATGGACATGCGGCCGAGCGAAGCCAGTGCGAAGATGGCGAGGGCGGCCAGGGCAGCCGCGTCGAAGATCGCCCGGAGCGCGGGAGGGATGATGGTCAGCGATTGGAAGAGGGTGTGCATTACATGTTCCCTGCCCTTGTACAAGGGCGGGCCGGAGATCCCCGCCCCGGCCCGCCAGTTGTACGTCGATACCAGCCTTCCATAGGTACGCAGTTTACTTCATCGCTGCCAGGGCCGCTTCAAGCAGCGCCTTGGTATAGGCTGAGTTGTGGACGCCATTGCTCTTGTCATAGACTACGAACTTGTAGTTCCACATCGCGTTTGCGACCACTTCTGGAACTGTCAAGGGAGCATCTATGGAGGGCTCACTCCATGTATCGGTCGCCGGGTCATAAATACCCCATAGATCGGTCTCCGGATTCAACATTTTCTCGTCGACGAATATGGTATGGAGCTCTTCAAGCATCGCCGTGACTTCGGTCTGCACGCCGTTCATGTCAAAGTTCTCGGCATCCGCATGGCAGGCCTGACAGCGCTCCACTTCGGGCAGGTAGGTGTGATTACGCTCATCTCCCATGTGGCAGTACACGCAGGTGTTCTCAACCGTCTGATAGTGCGCGCTCGGACTGCCGCTCACACCCAATCCACCTTCGCCCAGCAACATCGGGGCTGGTATGCCATAGTGGGGGCCGAACCGGCTGGATGTAACCTCAACGTTTCCTCCAGTGACAGTGGGCGCTGCGTTGCGGACCTGATGGCAATTGGCGCACAGATTGCCTTTGCCGCCGTCGAAGGTACCGCCGGTCATTTCCATCAACACCGGCTTTTCACCTCCCGTCAGGGAGAAGTCGGCCCTGGTGTAGGTGGTGTGGATGTTATGGCAGGTGCGGCAGTCGAACGGCGACACGTTCACCACGCCTATTACCGACGGGTCATGCGGGGGCAGGCCGGCGTTAATGCGCGCCTTGGTGCCCTCAGTACCGTGACAGCCGGCGCAGGCGGTACCTTCCCCTCTTATGAAGGCCTCGCCCGTCCCGTGCACCGAACGCTCTCTGAACTGCGCTTCCTTAGACCAAATCAGGGTTGTGTCATTGTGGCATTCGGTGCAGGTCAACTCGGCCGATGTCAATGCCGAACCGGCTTCACCTTGTGGACCAGCAGGGCCTTGCGGTCCGGCCGGGCCTTGCGGCCCAGGTGGCCCGGCCTCACCGGGTGCGCCGGCGCACGCGGTCAGGATCAGAGCCAGCCCGAGGCCAAGCAGCCCCAGACTGGCGAGTCGAATGGCGTGAGCTTTCATTGTCACCCTCCTTGTGGTCAGTCACCGTGGATCAGGCGAAGCAAGTCTTCAGGCTGTTCAATCGTGCGCCTCTCCTGTCGGTACACAATCGATTTGTTATCGGCAAGATTGAGGCTGATGATGCGCACAGGCCAGGAAATCGCTTCCAGAACCTCCTTCACTTCAGCCGGAACCTGACCTCCTACTTCTTCGACGAGAACCGTATCCGGGCGTAGGCTCAGGATCGCATCCTTCGCAGCGGCGTAATCCGATGTCGCGCCTGTCCATTCAATACCAGGGCGATCTAAGAGCCGGCGCACCGACTCGTGAAAGATGGGGTGAGCCCAGATCGCAAACACCCGCCGGATTGCCATGTGGCCCCGCCAAATCTCTTGCTGATACGTTAGTATAGAATGCGGCAATTGTATATCGGGGAGAGCGCCAATTGTGACGAAAAAAACGCCAACAGAGTTGGCGTTTTGTGCCAGGGCAAACCTATGGGGCTGCAATCTACGCGCTTACTCAGAAATCACGGATCAGACCGCGCTCGCGGGCGTACCGGATCAGGTCGTGGCGGCTGCTCAGGTTGAGTTTTCGCATCAAGTTTGTGCGGTGGCTGTGAATGGTGCTGGGACTGACGATCAAGCGCTCGGCGATCTCCTTATTGCTATAGCCTTCTGCCAACAAGCGCAGGATTTCTCTTTCGCGTGGCGTGAGCGTCGGTTGGGACAAACCTGCCCCCTCCTTCAGGCGATTGAGGTAATCCTGTAGGAGCTGCTTGGCCATCGTTGGGTATAGAAACACCTCCCCCCGCGCCACCGCCCGAATAGCGCCGATCAGCTCGTTCGTCTCCGCCCCTTTCAGCACGTATCCGGAGGCCCCAGCCTTAAGCATCTCAAAGAAATACTCGTCCGAGCGGTGCATAGTGAGCACGAGAACATGCATCTCCGGAAAGCGCGCTTTGATCTGGCGCGTCGCCTCCAGGCCGCCCATGCCCGGCATGGCAATGTCCATCAGGACCACGTCGGGCCGGAGCGACGCTGCCAGGGCCACGGCTTCGTCGCCGTTCAGCGCTTCGCCGACCACCTCGATATCAGGCTCGGCCTGCAACAGCAGACGCACGCCAGAGCGGACGATGGTGTGATCGTCGGCGATCAGCACCCGGACTTTGTCAGACACCGTCTGCCTCCCGGAGCGGAATTCGAATCCGAATCCGAGTTCCGGCTCCAGGCTGGGACAGGATGTCGAGTGCGCCGCCGCACTGCGCCACCCGTTCCTCCATGCCTCGCAGCCCTAAGCCGCGCGGGCCGTGGCCATTTGCCTGAACTTCGCGCAGATCAAAGCCCCGGCCGTCGTCCGCGATTTCTCCTTCGAACGAGCCGTCGCGCGCCGCCAGTGACACGCACACCTTGCGCGCTCCGGCGTGCCGCATGACATTGGTCAATGCCTCCTGGAAAATCCGGAACAGCGCAGTCTCGATCTCCGGCGGCAGCCGGCGTGTGAGATCGCGAGACTCGAGTTTGAAATCGACGCCGGTGTCTTTCAGCGCGCGTTCGGCGTGAGCGCGCAGCGCCGGCGCCAAGCCCAGGTCGTCCAATGCCGACGGACGCAGGGCCAGGATCATCGCGTAAGCTTGCTCGGTTGTCTCGGCGATCAGAACACGCGCTTGTTGAAGTTGTGCCCGGGCCTGCTCGGGTTGATTGACTGCCTGCTGTTCGATAGCTTCGAGACGGAGCGCCAGCCCGGCCAGGTCTTGGCCGAGGCCATCATGCAGGTCACGCGCTACCCGTCTGCGTTCATCCTCTTGGGCGGCGATCAGCCGCTTGAGCAGTTCGTAACGATGGGCCGCTTCCCGGCGCAGTCCTTCAGAGAGTGCGCGATTCTCGGCTTCCTCAGATTGAATCCGTTGCCCCATTTCGTTGAACGCCGCCGCCAATTGCCCGATCTCGTCCGGGTTGTTGGCTGGCAACCGCAGGCCCAGTTGTCCCCGACCAAAACGCGCCAGGGCCTGCGCCACCTCTTCGAGACGGCGGATCACGAGTGTGCTCATGGCCAGGTTGACGACGATCACCGTCGTCAAAATCGCACCCGCCCACCACAGGAGGTTCTCTTGCAGACTGGCTGCCAGGGGGGCTTCCAGTGGCGCCATAGGGATGTCGGTGAGCAAAAGGCCGTTCAAGCGTTGGTCAGGGCTATGGCAGGCCTGGCACGCTGGCCGATTCTCAATCGGGTTCATGCTGCGGAAAACGCGCTGACCATCAGATAGCGTGATCACAACACTGCCCGGGCGTTCAGCCGCCGGCAGGCGATGGCAAGGCTGGCAATTCGAATCGCGGTTGTCTAGTTGTGCGCCTACGCTCTCACCCTGGGGTGCGAAGATGATCCGACCCGATGTGTCGAGTAGATAGATGACCCGAATGGTCTCGCCTTCACCGATCGCATCCAGCACGTGTTGGAGCTCGTCCAGGTCCTGGGTGAGCATCGCATGCTGGAGGCTGTTTTCGATGACTTGGCCGGTTTGTGAGGCGAGGAACGACAGATTAGCGAGCATCGCTTCTCGCTGCCGCGCGTATTGGATCGCTGTGAAACTCCCCAGGATGAGCACGAGGGGCAGCACCACGCCAAGAGTCACTTTCGCTCTCAGGCTGTCACGCACGAAACGGGGAAACAGATGGCCCGCTGACATTCTCCCACCCCTCACGCCACCAGCATAGCAGGGTTCCCAACCGCCATGAAGTATTGATTGTCACACTCGAGGGATGATTTCTTGCGCCGAGCGGGTCAATTATCGGGAGCGCCGGCGGCGATCCAATCGAGTATGACCTGGATTTCGTCCTCGGGCATCAGGCCGCCAGGGGGCATCATGGTGCCCTGCGTCTGTGTGCCCCGAATCTTCTGGGCCAGCAAACTGCCGTCCACATCCCCGGCGATCACGGTGGGCGCGTGGTCGCCTGTGTTCATCACGGATTCGTAGCTTGAGGCGTCCCATCCGCCGAGGCTGCCGTGGCAGACGGCGCATTTGTTCTGGAAGATGGGCAGCACGTCGGCGCTGAAAGAAGGCATACCTGCCGGCCTTCCCTGTTCTGCGCTCCCCAGTTGTCGAAGGAAGTCCACTAGCTGCTCGATTTGCTCGGAAGTGAGAATCTCACCCCAGGCGATCATCGGTGTGGCTGCGTGCCCCAGATTGATCGTGTCGAAGAGCTCCTGGTCCGTGTTCTCCGCCTGGAACTCTGGATCGCGCAGCGATGGCCCTATGCCGCCTTCGCCGTTCGCGCCGTGACACTGCGTGCAAAGGTCTGTGTAGACCTCGGATCCGGAGAGAGAGATGCGTGAAGCAGCGATCTCGGGTGGCAGTTCCACCGGCGGGTTCGCCTCCCACGATCGAAGGTAAGCGACGATGGCTTCGATCTCGTCGTCGTCCAGAGGGCCGCCGAATGCCGTGCCAAACGGCGACATGCCGAAGTTCGGCTGGCCCTGGGCAACGACGGAACGCAGAGTGGCGTCGTCGCGCGTCTTCAAGTATTCCGCCGAGCTGATCGGAGCGATCACGTCGTCGGGGCGAGTCGGATTGGGGCCGCCTTCGCCGAGGTCGCCATGGCACGTTGCACAGTTCTCCGCGAAAAGCTGCTGTCCGAGCGCGAGCGGCGCGCCGCTCGCCGCCTGCAAGGTATAGACCACCAGGGCATCCAACTGTTCTGGCGTGAGCGCGCTTCCCCAGACCGGCATGGTTTCGTGCGCGCCGCCGCTGGCGATCGTTTCTCGCGCCTGGGTGACATCGTCGGCGGACGGCACGCGCTCCCCGTGGCAGCTCGAGCAATACTGCCCGAACACGCCTGCGCCTTCAGGGGTCGAGCCTGGATCGACGACGTATCGGGCGAGCGTGTCCAGCTCGGAATCGCTCAATCTCTCTCGCCACGGCGGCATGGTCAGGTGCAGGCCGCCCTGGCTGATGATGCTGCGCAGATCGCTCTCCTCGCCGGAGAAGGCGACGGCCCGACCGTGGCAGGAGGCGCAGTTCGTCGCGAACAGTCGCTGCCCGTCCGGAGCGACGAGGAAATTAAGCAACTCGATGTGATCCTCGTGGCTCAATGCCTCTGCCCATACGGGGACCTCGACGCCCGCATGGGCCGGATAAGCCGGACCTTGATCTAAGACGCTTTTCAGCTCGCGCGGATCGCCCGCGACCAGCTCGGGCGCTTCGTGGCAGGCGCCGCAGTTTTGCGTGAAGAGCCTGCTGCCTCCCGGCGAGAGGATGAACCCGGCCAGGGCATCGATCTGATCGGTGGTGAGGTCTGCGCTCCAGGCCGGCATGCCTTCGTGCTTGCCCTGCGCAATCACCGCGTGCAGATTGGCCCCGGATGGGACGTCGATCGAGGCGCCGTGGCAGCCGGCGCAGTTCGCCGCATACAGCGCGGCGGTCCGGTCCCCCTCGACTACCTCGGCAGGCGGGGGCGCCTCCCGCAGGGACTGGATGGTTAAGAAGACGATGCCCACCACGGCCAGCAGCGTCGCACCGGTGGCAACCCGTCTTCCCAGAAAGTGCCGGCGCGGAGATCGATCTAGGAACGGCAGCAAGAACAACAGCAGGATCACCAATGTGGGAAGCACAACCACGCCGATCACTTCCAGCTCACCTGGAAAGTACTTCAGGAGCTGAAACAGGAAGAGGAAGTACCACTCCGGGCGCGGCGTGTAGGACGTGTCGGCGGGATCCGCGCGCGCCTCCAGCGGCGCGCCGACGAAGGTGGCCAGCGCCACGAGGATGACGAATACGAGCAGCGCGACGACGGCGTCTTTGATCAGTGCGTCCGGGAAAAACGGAACCCCGTGCTCCTTCGCCTGCTTGTATTGCTCGAGGTACTCTTGCTTCTCTTGCTCGTTCATCGGTTACTCCCCTCGCTTGGGCACGGCGCTGATGCCGATGCGGATGACCAGATACACGTGGATGCCGACCAGGATCATCAATACGGCGGGCAGCATCCAGACGTGGACGCCGAAGAAGCGAGCCAGCGTCACGGCGGTCAGCTCTTCACCGCCGCGCACGATGCGCAGAATGGTGTCTCCGATGACGGGCGGCGTGCCGGCGATTTGCGTGCCGACTGTGGTCGCCCAGTAGGCCTTTTGGTCCCACGGCAACAGATAGCCGGTGAAGCTGAAGCCGAGCACCACCAGCAGGAGCGCGACGCCCGTCACCCAGGTCATCTCACGGGGGAACTTATAGGAACCGTTCAAGATGACGCGCAGCATGTGGAGCACCGCCAGCACGACCATCGCACTGGCCCCCCAGTGATGGAGACCGCGTATCAGCCATCCCGCCGAAACCTCCGTCGTGATGTACTGCACGCTGTCGTAGGCCTGATCCGGCGTGGGGACGTAGTAAATGGTCAGCAGGATGCCGGTGACGATCTGGTTGATCGCGACGAACAGCGTGGCGCTGCCGAGCGTATACAGCCAGTTGACCTTGGGCACCTGGCGCAGGAAGATCGCCTCCCACGCCCGACGCCAGCCTGTGCGCTCGTCGAGCCAATTCCCTAACCGCGTGCTCATCTCATCCTCCCAAGATGAATAACTGGCCGCCCTCGACCTTGACTTCGTAACGATCGAGAGGCCGGGGGGGTGGGCCGCCAAGGACGCGCCCATCCTTAGCGAAGATCCCATTGTGGCAGGGGCAGAAGAACTGTTCTTGCTGGGCGATCCACCGCACGCGGCAGCTCAGGTGCGTGCAGATGTTCGACATGGCGATGAAGTCGCGCCCGTTTTCCGTCAGGATGTAGACGGTCAGCTCCTGTTCGTTCACGATCCAGCCCGTCCGGCGCTGGATCTTCGTTTTGAACAGCGTCGGCGTGCCGAGCTCGACTTTCGACGCGCTGCCCAGTCGGATCCAGTCTTGGGCCTCGTCGCGCTTGAGAGCCGGGCCGACGATGTAGGCGATGGCCGGAATCGCCAGGCCGGCGCTGATCACCCCGCCGATCGCCCAGGTCGTGAGACTCAGAAACTTCCGGCGTCCGATTTTTCGCTCCGGTTCACGGTCCATGCCTGTCTTTCCTCCCTTTGAAGTTTGGAGTTTGAAATTTGAGATTTGATCGAGTGCGGCATTGCATCGACTCACGAGTCGGCGTGCCTGGTCGGGTTGAGCAAGCCGCTGCGCAGCGCCTGAGTCGCGGCCTCGGTCCGGTTCTGGACACCTAGTTTCTGTAGAATGTTCTTGATGTGGTACTTGATTGTGTTCTCGCTGAGCGACAGCCGCTCGGCGATGGCCTTGTTCGACATCCCATCCACGATCAATTGGAGCAGCTCCATTTCGCGCGGCGTCAGCAGGCTCTCGGAGGATTTCGTTTGCAGCCGGGAGAGCGCCGCATATCCATCGATCAGGCGAGTCGCCGTCTTGCGGCTGATCGCGGCGTCGCCGCGCTGCAAGCCTTCCAGAAGCTCGATGAACTCGTCCGCGTTCAGGCTTTTGAGCAGGTAACCCCGCGCACCGGCGCGGATGGCCTCGAAGAGATCGCTGTCTTCGTCGGACACGGTCAGCATCACGACCTGGACGTCCGGCATCTCCGCGCGTATCGCGCGCAGCGCTTCCAGACCCGTCATCTCCGGCATGGACAGGTCCATCAGCACCAGTTCGGGCTGCAGGCGCCGCGCGGCTTCCACGGCCGCCCGCCCGTCGCCGACCTGCCCGATCACCTGGAAGCCGGCCGCTTCGAGCAGGCTGACGATGCCGTCGCGGAAAAGGGAATGATCGTCAGCGACCAGGATGCGTATGGGAGTCACAGCTCAAACTCCAAACTTCAAATTTCAAAATCCAAAACCTTCCGCCGCACGCTGACCTCAGGCCGTCTTTTTTCTTCCACGAATTCACACGAACACATGCGATGCAGTACTCCCGTCTTCACGAAGGAATGTTCAACTTCGTGTCGCTTCGTGTGGCTTCGTGGACGACTCCGAAGCACGGGTGAGCAGTTACCTTCAAACTTCAGAATCCAAAACCTTCAACCGCACGCAGATACAAGTGCCAGCGCCAGGCTCTGAGTTGAGCGCGAAATGCGCGCCGATGGCGTCTGCCCGTTCGCGCATCGTGCCCAGCCCGAAGCGCGACTGGCTGCGCGCAGCGGAGCGCGCCTGGTCCGGATCAAACCCGACGCCGTCGTCTTGCACGATCAGCTCGAGCGCGCCATTTTTTCGATGCAGGCCCACCGCCGCGCGTCGGGCCGAGGCGTGCTTGCGCACGTTGGCCAGCGCTTCCTGCACGATGCGCACCAGTTGCAGCTCGGTCTCCGCAGGCAGCGACATGCTCTCGGCTGCCGGGTCGATCGACAGATCGACCGGGATGCCGGTGAGTCGATGGTACTGTGTCGTGTATTCTCTGAGCGCGGTGGACAGCCCGATACCGTTCTGTCCCGCCATCTTCAGGCCGAGGATCGCTTCGCGCACGTCGACGAACAGCCGCTGAGCCGCCTCTTCGAGCTGGAGCAGATGCTGCTCGGCCTCATACGATCGCTGTTTCTTCAACATCAGGCGCGCGGCCATCGCCTTGGTGCTGACGTAGCCCAACACCTGCGCCATGCCGTCATGCAGCTCGCGCGCGATGCGCTCGCGCTCCTCGACGATCGCGCGCTGGCGCACCTGGCCGCGCTCTTCCTGCTCGCGGGCGTGGCGCTGCAGCTCGTCGGCCATGTGGTTGAAGGCATCGGCCAGCGCGTCGATCTCGTCAGAGGGATTCAGCGAGACAGGCATGCGCGCGCCGAAGCTCCCCCGCGCAAACCGGTCGAGCGGCCTCTGCATGGCCCCGATGCGGCGCACGACCATACGGTGGATCAAGACGTAGATGCCGAGCGTTGCCAGGATCGTGATCCCGCCGGTCAGGAGCAGGTCCACACGAAGATCGTCCAGCAGATGTTTTTCCACATCGGCGACGGAAACGTCTACCAGCAGCGTGCCGAGCAAGGCGTTGGGCTGGGCGTGGCAGCCGGCGCAGTCCGCTTCATTCCGAATCGGCAGCGACACGCGCAGTGTCCCCGACGGGTAAGGAAGCCGGGCAGTCCGCGCCGTCGCTTCGCCGGATGCCGGATGGCATTCGACGCAGCCGGACTGGTCGAGATTCTGAACCTCGTCGACGCGCCGCCCGAGACTGTTGGCCTTCACCCGCCCGTCGAGGCCGATGATCTGCACCTGGCGTATGTTGTCCAATCGGCTCACGTCGGACAGGATCTGCTTGAGCGCCGCATCGTCGCCGGTCGCCATCGCGTGGCGCAGGCTGCCCAGCGTCATCTCGCCCATCTGCAGCGCCGCCGACTCGATCTGCGTCTCGACCAGATGCCGCTCGCGCCAGGTGTGGAACAGCGACAATGAGAGCAGCACGACGAAGATCGGCAGGGCGACGCCCAGCGCGATCTTGGCGCGCAGACCTCGGTGTAGGGAGAGGGCGGAGGTGGGCATCGGTGGTCAGTGATCAGTAATCAGTAATCAGTGATCAGCAGTGTTCGGCGCAGGTCTCCTGACCGCGCCCGCGTTAGCCCTCACTTCTCAGGCGCGCCGGCCTCAATCCACTCGATCATCAGTTGCAATTCGTCCGGCGTGAGCTGGCCGAAGTGCGGCTGCGCGCCCGATTGCTTCATCACCAGCAGGCTGGCCTCGGGATCGCCCGGAACGACGACCGGCCCACTCTGGCTGCCGGCCATCATGCTCTCGTACGTCGTCAAGTCCAGACCCTGAATCCCATCCTCCCCGTGGCAGGCCGCGCAGCGCCCCTGGAAGAGCGGGCCGATGGCGGCCTCGTACGTCAGCGGAAGACCGCCGGCCGGCGTCGGCATCGGCGTCGGCGTGGGCGGGAGCTGGCTCTGCAGCCGCAAAGCGTCGCGCAGCGCCGGCGCGTCGAATCCCGCGAACTCCCAGGTCTGGCCGTGGCAGCCACTGTTCGAGCAGAACGATGTGTTGCTCACCCCGCCGGGATCCTCGGTCGTGTGGCAGTTGGCGCATGCCGTGTCGAAAACGTCACGGTGCAGTGCGATCCAGTTGGAGTTCAAGTGCGATTCAGGCTCGGGGCCGCGGCTGATCTCGATGTTGACGACGAAGTCGTCGGCGCCGGCCACGACGGGGATCGAGTGGCACAGGTTGCACTCCAGCCGGATCGCCTCGCCTTCCGAGGTCAGATGCTTGCCGTCGTGGCAGCGGAAGCAGCCGGGAGCCACCTTGTGGCCGACGTTGTTCGCGTGCGTCGTCCAATCGGCCTTCTGCTCCGGAAATACACTGTTCCGGTAGGTCTCCTGAAGCGTGGCGATCACGGCATCGACCTGATCCCGGTTCGCGGCGTAGAATTCGGGATACACACTCTGATAGTAGCCGCGCAGGCCCTCGATACCGTTCATAGCCAGCGCCAGGGATTCGTACGGAGCGCCCAGGGCAGCGACGGCCTGGCGGCGGATGTCCGGGATCGTCCTGGGTATGACGCCGCGCGTCAGCAACAGGTCGACCCGTTCCTCCGGCGGCAGGATGAGATGCGTGATCCGGTTGTGGCACGTAATGCAGTCCATCTCTTCTAGCTTCGATTCGTCGATCGTGGTCGGGTCGAGCCCGGACTCGACGTCCACGTATTCGGTGACCTGCCCGTCGTCGCCCGCTTGCGCGACGCGCACATAGGGAATGTCCTGCTCGTGCACATCGGTCGGCAGGTAGAAGACCTTGTTCTCGACGTGCCAATGGATGCCGCGCCCCAGGCCCTGGCGCTTGCTGCCGCCGCCGGTCTTCAAGGTGAGAAAGATGCTCTCCGGCGTGTTGTTCTTATCGTCGCCGAAGTGCCTGATCTCACGCAGGCTGTCGTCGGCGAACTTGTCCGGTGAATGGCATTGCTCGCACGTCTCGCGCGCCGGGCGCATGTCTTCTGCGCGGATCGGAAATTCGTAGTCCGTAAAGATCGTGGCAACGACGTGCTTGAGGTCGCCGGCTTTGCGAAAGACGCGGTTGCCGATGTAGTCGCGCCCGATGTGGCATTCGACGCACAGGATGCGGGCGTGCGGCGAGGTCAGATACGCCGTATATTCGGGCGGCATCGTGTGACAGGTCGTGCCGCAGAACTGCGGCGAGTTCGTGTATTCCCAGGCGTAAGCGCCGGAGAACGCCACCAGCACGAAGACGCCGGCGAGCGTGACCCACGGCAGGACGCGGCGCCATAGTGGGCTGCCTGGTGAGGGTAGAAAGAACCTGCGTAGTGCCCTCCTGATCCGCCTCATGATATCCCCCTCGTTATACCGCCCACACTTGAAAATCCCGAGCTATAGACCTGGCACGCGGATTTCCCATGGATTGCCAAGAATTCCGGCCCCAGTCTGTCAACGAATGCGGAAACGAATAAACGAATCACCTATAACCGCTGGCGTTATTCGTTTATTCGTTGGACATTCGTTGACAGAGTTACTTGCCCTTTCGAGCATCCAAAATAGCTCACAGGGAAATCGGTGTGCCAGATCGTAACTGCTCAACCGTCATGCCCGAATGCTTTCGTCGGGCATCCAGGCCGGCCGGTTACTGGATTCCCGCCTAAAGCATGCGGGAATGACACCACACGGTGCGTGCGCAACGGCTTAGGACTTGTCCAAAAATAACTTGAACACTTTGTGATATGCTTGCCGGGGAACAAGTCTCTTTTCAGGGCAAGCTCAAATGTCAAACACAGCACGTCGAACCGCTCACATCTGTACGTGTACAACTTGTCACCTTCATCCGTACAGCCACGTCGCTCATCAACATCGGGCGATCAATCGTGTCCTGACAAGCCTGAACGAGAAGAATCGGCGACGCTTTGTCGGGTTGCTGGCGATGCAGTGGGGGCGCGGTAGCATCTTGCGCTTGTCCCAGATCACGGGCTTGAGTCGGAACACCATCTATCAGGGACGGCAGGAAGTTGAGCATCCGAAACGCGGGATCGCGTCGGGTATTCGCCGTCCCGGAGGCGGGCGTCCCCGCGTTGAAAAAAACAGCCAGGCATTCTGAAGGCTCTGGACGAACTGCTCCAGGATGCGACGGCCGGTGATCCGATCACCGGACTCAAGTGGACGCGCAAGACATCTCGCAAACTGGCTCGTCAACTTCGGCGCAAGGGATTCAAGGTTCGGCACAGCACCATTCCCCGTCTGGCGCGTGCTCTGGGTTACACGCTTCGCTCGAATCGGAAACGTCTGAGCCGGAAGCAAGACCCTCGACGGGATCGCCAGATGCGGTACATTGCTCGCCAGCAGCGCCGGTTTGAGAAGGCCGGCGACCCAATAATCAGCGTAGATACCAAGAAAAAGGAGCTGATTGGCCTGTTCAAGAATCCGGGTCGCACGTTACGGCGACAAGCGTGGGATGTCCTGGAAACCGACTTTCCCAGCGATGCGGTCGGTAAAGCGATTCCCTACGGCACCTACGATGTCCAACGCAACGCCGGCTACGTGGTCGTCGGCGTGTCGCACGAGACAGCCGAGTTTGCCATCGCCGCTATCCGTCGCTGGTGGTTGGAGGTGGGGCGTGTCCATTACCGAGGTCATAGCCAGTTGCTCATCCAAGCGGATGGAGGTGGAGCCAATAGCTATGATTCCTGGCTCTGGAAAGCTGGACTCCAAGCGTTGGCGGACGAGTTCCAGTTGACCATCACCGTGACCCACTTTCCCACGGGCGCTTCCAAATGGAATCCGATTGAGCACCGCATGTTCAGCCCGATTAGTCAAAACTGGGCCGGTCAACCGCTGGTGAGCTATGAAACGATGTTAAAGTTCATTCGCACCACCCGAACTGCGACAGGCTTTCACTGTCGGGCACGTCTGGACACCGCCACCTACGTCACAGGCCGCAAGATCACGTCAGAAGAGAAAGCCCAGATCAACCTGCAGCCGCGTCGCGTCTTTCCAGAGTGGAACTACACGATCCGACCGCATGGCTCGGCCAGCAAAAAGTGATCAACTTATTTTTGGACAGAACCTTAGCAGTTACGCCAGATCTAAGATACCTATTCCTCCGGCGCGCCGGCTTCGATCCATTGCCTCACGGTCTCCAGCTCCGAGTCGGTGAGCTGGCCCGGATGCCCGCCTTGGGACTGAATCTGCCAGATGCTGCTCGCCTCGGGATCGTCGGGCACGACGCCCGGGCCGGAGTTGCCGCCCTTCAGTGCGCCCTCGTACGTGCTGAGGTCTAGCCCGCCCAACCCTGACGGGCTGCCGTGGCATGCCGTGCACTTCGTCTTGAACAGATCGCCAAGGCCGCCTGCCCAGGTCACTGCTCCCCCCTCTGGCTCCCCCCGCTCAGCGGGGGGAGTCGGAGGCGGGCGCGTCGGCAGCGGCGTCGGCGTGAGCGGCGCGAACACCGTCACCTGCTCCGGCGGCGGCGCCGGCACCGTCTCGATCGCCGTCTTCTCGAATGTGACGAAGACGAAGATACCCACCAGGAGCACGGTCCCGACCACGCCGTACACGCCGAAGAACACCCGCCGCCGCCTCTCCTGCTTCCGCGGATCGGCCGGCCGCTCGGCGACGCCGGCCTTGAGATCGGCCAGCTCGAGCGGGTGCTCGTCGAGCATCTGCTCTTCGTTGACGTAGCCGGTGAACATGCTGCGGTTGAATGTCCTGATCAGCACGTGGTACAAGTGCCAGATGAAGATGGCCAGCACGGCCAGCACCGCTTCGAGGCCGTGCGCGATCTTCGCCGCCGGGACGACCTCGCCGGGCAGAATGTTCGTCGTGGCGATCGGGTTCCACAGCATGAAGCCGGTGATGACCATGATCAGCGTGCCCCACACCACGGCCCAGTATTCCAGTTTCTCTTCGAAGCCGTAGCGGCCCTGCTGCACGCGCGCTTTGCTCAGGCCCAGGTTGTACTTCAGCGACTGCCACGCATTGCGCACGTCGAACAGGCCGGGCAGCATGTGCGGCCGGCTGCGCGTCACGTATAGCCGGTAGCCTAATGCACCGATGTGATACACGGCGACGACCATCAACGTGATCGCGGCGATGCGATGGATGACGCGCACGCTCTCGATCCCGCCTAACGCGGCGACGATCCACTGCGAGACGCCGGCTTCCGCGTACTTCTGCGCCAGGCCGGTCACGGCCAGCGTCGTGAAACTGGCCACGAACACCCAGTGCTCGACGCGGTATGGACGCCGAAAGCGGAGGACTTTGCGAAGTTCACTCATGACCCTGCCCCTTGCGCCGGTTGAGGATGCGCCGTGCGGCATCGGTGACGACGAACACCACCATCACGCCCAGCACGCTCGGAATGAAGATCTTGTAGAACAGATCGACGAAGTACACGAGCGGCGCGTTCTCACGGCTGGGCGAATAGTGGCCGAGCCAGGCCGCGGGAAAGTTCTCCTGCGCGCCCGGATGACACTTCTGGCATGTCGTCAGCAGGTTCTGCTGGATGTTGACCGTGCTGGCCGGATCAGCCGGCGGGAGGATGTTGTGCACGCTATGGCAGTCGATACACACCGGCTTGTTAGTCTCCTGACCCGGCACGGATGCCTGGAACAGGACCGTCTTGCCGTGGAAATCGGATAGATACGTCTCGAACACTTCGGTGCTGATGCCGTACTTCGCCATCAACTCTTTGTCCGCGTGACACCTGGCGCAGATTTCCGGCGAGTGAAGGCGGAAGCGCTCGACGCTGGAAGGCCCCTCTACAGTGTGCGTGCCGTGGCAGTCGGTGCAGGCCGGCACGTCGGGGTTGCCTTCGCCGATCAGCGCCGCGCCGTGCACGCTGTCCTCGTAGAGCGCGTAGATCTCGGAGTGACACTTCTGGCACGTCTGCGGGATGGCGCTGCGCGGTTTCTCCTCGAACGACTCGACGTTGTGCGCGCCGTGACAGTCGGTGCACACGGCCGCTTCGACCTTGCCCGCCGCCTGCGCCTGGCCGTGAGCATTCACGAGTGTCTGTTCGTGCTGCTGCTGGTGGCAGCGGCTGCACGAGGTGGCCTGTCGCACGCTGTACTCACGCCGGGTCTGCACCTGAATCGGCTCGTGCGGAAATCCGGCGTATCCGATATGGCACTGCACGCAGGCGTAGCCGCCCTCGCCGTGCACGGAACTGTTGTACACGTCGCGGTCGATCGTCAGGAACAGCTCTTCGCCCGAGGGCAGCGTCGTTCGCATGTCGGGCTGAGTGTGACAGGCCAGGCAGGTCTCGTTGTCCACTCCCTGCGCGAGCGGTGCGGGCGCAGCCGGCGTCGCCGAAGCGCCCCCGGCACTCAGCGCGAGTGCCGCGAGCGCCAGACCGGCCAGGCCAACCACGATGGTCAGCCGTCTTCTAGGCAAGGACTCCCTCCACACCTCAAAATCCAAAACTCAAACTCCAAATTCCAAACTTGGCTCATAGCCCGCGTCCCTTCGGCTTCGCTCAGGGCAGGCCTCGCGGGCGCAAGTCCGTTCGCGCGTCCTCGCGGACAGTTGCACTGCGGACGCCAGGCGACAGTACAACTGTCGCCCCGACATAGCTGGATTTGTCAATCCAGCGGGAGCGCGCCCCAAACTCCAGTAGTGGGATGGCCGACATTATAAACATGTACGGAGTACAGGACAAACGCGGGCCGAGCTTCCGCCGGCCCGCACTTGAGAATTCCGATCGGAGTCGAGGCTTTAGCCGGATCCGCCTAAAGGCCTGATCTTTACCCAGTTCTTTTGTTCTACCCGTTTTCCGGGCATTTCGTAAAGGCAGATCCCAGTTTTGCCGTCGCATTGCAGCGAAGGCAGCCGCCTGCCAGTGAAAAGCCTCGGAAAAGCCCGCGACACCTTAGTAGA
>DATEUJ010000078.1:0-4660 GCA_035283185.1 Anaerolineae bacterium
GGGCGCCGTCGGCTACTTCGCGCAGACGACTCTCAACACTGCGATGGGCAGCGGCACAGGGCCGGGTGCAGTCGATGTTGGGTTCGAGTTTTGGGGCCGCATCGTCGTGAGCACTAGCGGGACGTTTGCGTTTCGAATCGCCTCAGAGGTCGCGGTGGCCTCAGGCATCACGCTAGCGATCGGCGCGCTCTCGGAGATCTCACAACTGTAAGACGGCGAGAAAGAGGACTGAGACATGGCTGGTTCAACGGTAAACGCGGCACATGGCAAAGCGCCTGGTATCCCGGGTACGACAGCGAAGGCGACGGTTGCTGCCGGCGGCACGAGTGCGGCGGTGCAGATACGCGCAGCGCCTCCGGCCAATCAGTACAACCTTCCGGCGCTGATTTGCGTTAGCGCATCGGAGTCGGCTGCCGGACCCGGCATTCACATCGTGTTCGGTGATGTGAGTGTTGGCGCTCCGACCGCGGCGGACCATACGGTCAAACAGGCTGACGGTCAGAACCTCTGGACCATCCCGCCGGGAGTCACGCACTACAGAATCTTCGGCGAAGGCACCAGCGCCGGGTCCGTTTACATCTACGTCTGCGAATGAACAGGAGATAGAGACATGGCAACAGGATGGGGCCGCGAAGTGCGGCGAGCTCTTCAAAACATCGCGACGCAAAACGCCGCGGGTAAGACGTTCACCACACCGTTCGCGTCGCTGTCGACGGCGCTGCTCAACGACGACGGGCAAAACAACGCCGAGCCGACCGGCACCGGCGGCTACGCGGCGCAAGCAATCACCTGGACAGCTCCACCGCTGCCGGGCCTCGATGCTTCTGCGCTCGCGCAGAACTCGAACACGCTCACGTGGGGGCCTTCGGGCGCTGCCTACTCGACGGGAGCGACGGCGCTCCAGAGCATGGGTGTCTGGAACCACGTCACGACGCGAACCGAGGCGGCGTTTCTCGGCCGAGCGACGATCGCGGTTCCGCAAGCTGTCAACGCCGCGGGCATCACGCTCACGTGCGCGATTGGTGGCCTGACGATGGGAATGATCAGCGCATGATTTCGTCCACGCGATTCATCGAGAATGAGACCGGCGCCGAGGTGTCGGTCGAGTCTGCGTTCGGCTGGCCACCGCTCGGACACGCGGTGATGCTCGTCACCTACGCGAGCGGCCGGCGCTACGCAGTGGCTGAACGCGAGTTCGCGCTGCACTTCACGATCGTCTCGCCGCAGGAGGTGTTCTTCAGGGCGTTCGGCGTCGACGACCGGCCGACGGTTACGCAGAAAGCGTTGCAGGGGGAGGTGACCTGATGGCCACGGTAACGAAAGAGCTGCCGCCCGAGTCGTGGACCCCGCACGCAACCAGCACGCCTGAGCTCGTGGTCATTGCTGGCACGAACTATCCGCCCGTGGGTTACGCGTTCGCGACCGGGTCTGCGAACGAGACGATCTACGCCCGCTTCGTTGCCAACGACTACGGCGGCGGGAACCTGACAGTGCTGCTCGACTGGTACTCGCGATCAGGTTCCACGACCAACTCTGTCACCTGGGGCGGGGCGCTCTCGGTGCTCACGCCTGGCGATGCACAGAGCGTCGAGACAGACGCCTTTGCGACTGAGAACACGCAAGCCACCACTGTCAACGGCACTGCGAGGGGTCTCACGCGCACGACGCTCACGATCTCGAACCTCGACTCGCTCGCGGCCAATGACAGTGTCGAGATGCGTATCCGCCGCACGGACAACTCGATGGCAGGTGACGCGATACTGATCGGAGTGACCGTCCAGTACAGCAATTGAGGGATACGCCGTGAGTATCCTGATCAACAACCTCAACGGCGTAGACGCACCCGGGTACTCTTCTACCGCGCTTGCTGCGGGCGCGCCGAATATCCGCTCGGGCACGTACACGCTCGCGATGCGCTGTCGCTTCAACAGCAACAGCACGAGCAACGACCGCATATCTATGGGGCTGGTTGACAGCGCCTCGATAGCCGGTGCGTACATCGGCCGTTTTGCGGGCGGCTCGGCATCGTGGAACGGCATCCGCTACGATGGATTGTTCGGCGCGCAGGAAGCAGACGCTGCGGGGTACAACACTACCACGCAGTGGCAGCACTACGCGCTGACGTACGACGGTACGAACATTCGCGCCTACCGCGACGGCGCGCTCATCGCGACTACGGCCAGCGCCACCACGACCTGCCCAGACACGGCGAACGTAAACACTTTGATCGCATGGTGCGGGCAAAGTGTGCTGGCGGACGTCGCGTACTTCAACCGCGTTCTGAACGCGGAAGAAATCACGCGGCTCGCGAGAGACCGCGGCGCTGGGCAGCTTATCAGCGGTGGCAACTGCTTCGGGTTCTATCCCGAGTTCTTCGACAGCTTCGCGACCGACTACTCTGGACGCGGGAATCACACGTCGCTGGTTGCGGGCACCGGAACCAATCCCGCGGCGGATAACGAGGGCGTGCCGGTTGGTTGGTTGCGGACGCGCTCGCGGCTGTACGTTCCCCTCGGCACGGTGGTAGCGATCACCGCTGACGGCCTCACGCAGACCACGGGTACGGCGAGCGTAACGAGTTCGGCGTCGGTTGCCGCGACCGGCCTGACGCAGGTCACCGGCGCTGCAGCCCTGGGCGTCGCAGCGGGCATCGTCGCCACCGGGCTTACGCAAACAACAGGGACAGCCGCCGTCAGCTCGACAGGAAGCACGGTGGCCGCAGGCCTCACCCAAGTGAGCGGCGAAGCCGCCGTTACCGCTGCGGCTTCGATCGTCGCGGCGGGGCTCACGCAAACGACAGGGACTGCAGCCGTCTCGACGTCGGCGTCGGGAGCGCTCGATGCCAGCGGCCTGACGCAGGCCACTGGTCTCGCCACGCTGCAGGCCAGCCTTCCAGTTGTCGCGCCCGGGCTGACGCAAGTCACCGGCGCGGCGAGCGTATCCAGAGTCGACCCCGTACCACCCCCTATCGACGTTCCCACCAGACCCCCGAGGCCTATGCGTCGACCACGAATCATCTGGACCGACCCGCTGCCGCCGGTCAGCCAGTACGTCAACGTGCTGGGCACCAAGCTGAAGGTGCTTCTGCGCGCGCCGAGCGGTGTCGTTGGGAACGATCTGCTGGTGACGTCTTGGGTGGACGAGGTCACCGGGACCGTGATCCCGCGGACCCTGGGAGCCCCGACGTTCGTGAAGGATGGCTCGAACTTCAGCGGCAAGAGCGTGGTGAGGACTACTGCAGGGGCCAACAGGCTCAACCAAACGTTTGCGCTGCCGCTGTTGCAGGGCGGCAGCCAGACACAAGGGGAGGCGTTCGGGGTGTTTCGCGCGGCCTCACTAAACGCGGCGACGTCCAGGATGTTCGGCTTGTTTGACACTGCGTTCGGAGCACCGCTGCTCGCTCTCCAGGCTGGCGTGAACAGCCTCCAGCTAAACTATGCGCTTGGCGCTGTTCAGCTGACCGCGTCTTTCACCGACGTGGTCGGTGTGCACTTTGTCTCGGGCCGGCTTGACGTAGGCGCGGGCTTAGCCGTGCTGAATCTCGACGGCGTAGATGTTGCGTCAGCCGCGATCGGCGCCTTCGCTCCTGCTAACGACTCGTACAGGATCATCCTCGTAGGCACCGGTGGGGTTGCCTTTGATGGATTCGGCGGCCTCTACGGCCTGGTTCAATCGCCGATGTCGACCGCCGAGCGCGCGGAGATTCTGCGCATCGCGCGGCAGGAATTTGGTTTTTGAAATGACACAAGCTAACTCCGGACTACCACAACGCATCGACTGGCCCGCATGGATGCTCATCGCCGAACACGAGATCGGCGTGCGCGAGCTGCCGGGCAAAGCCGACAACGAGCGCATCGCTGAGTACCAGCGAGCGACACGCCTGCCGGAGACCGCGCTGCGCGACGAGACGCCTTGGTGCGCAGCGTTCTGCTGCTGGGTGCTCGAGCAGGTCAAGCTGCCAAACCCGAAGTACGCGCTCGCACGCAACTTCCTCGAGTATGGCGACGCTGTCACGGCGCCGCAGTTCGGCGACATCGCCGTATTCAGCCGCGGCGAGACGAGCGGCCACGTCGCGTTCTTCGTGCGCGACATCGGCGGCGACATCGAGCTTTTAGGTGGAAACCAGGCGAACTCAGTGCGCTACTCGCACTATCCCAAGGAGCGCTTGCTGGGCTTTCGCCGGCCGCCGTCAGCTGCAAATAACGTCTGAGAAACGCGTTGATATTCGGCTAGCTTCACGCACAATCTGGGTGGGTGTTCGGGCGAAAGGTTTCAGCCAAAATGGATCCGCGTCTGGTGATGCTGCTGCAGGGTGTGCTTGGGGTCGGTGGGATCGTGCTCGCGGTGGTGTTCCTGGGCGCTCCCCAGTACCAGGTCGCCTACACGACCGTGGTGACCTTCTGCGGCGCCATGCTCGGAAACCTGAAGGCTGGACCCAACCAGGTGTCGGTGGCCGAGTCTGACCGCAGGGTCGCGCGGGCAACATCCGACCCGCCTTCACGGCCATGACCCTCGGCGACGCGCCCACGCTCGAGGTCGCGATCGCCGAGCTCTTCCGGCGCCGCGCCAACGAGACCGTGCGCGACGTCGTCAACGGCATCCTGCGCCGCCTGGGCACCGTCCACCTGTGCAACCCCGAGCACCAGGAGGAGATTCACCG
>DATEUJ010000079.1:0-2844 GCA_035283185.1 Anaerolineae bacterium
ATACTCGGTCAGCTGGCTCGGCGTCGTGATCGTCGCCCAGCTATGCGCCGTGCCCTTTCCGAGTTCGACGCGCACCTGCGATTTGCTGCAAAGCCCCAGGCCATAGACCACGGCCTTGATCGCCTCGTTGCGTGCTCGCCCATGAAGCATCTCGGTCATGCGACACCAGCCGCGCAAACTGCAAGCCACGCAATCTCCGGCTCGACCCCGCTCGCGATGAGCGCCTCCATCACGGCGTCTCGGTCTGCGTAGCACAGGGCCAGCTCAGCCCGCGCAATCACCTCTTCCATCCGGTCCATGTCGCCCTCCCTCTCTGACTACGAGGAAGAACATAGCGAAGGCATTCTAGAAGTCAACTTCCAGAATGAGGTTTCGTGTCGATTTTTGAAAATGGCGGACTTTGGGCAGTCCAGGTCGATCGTTGACCCTGGTCAGCGCCCCTGGGTAACCTTCGCGTCCATGCGAACCGTCTTACTTGCTGTTCTTATGGGCGCGCTGGCGCTGGCATCTTGCGAACCCGGGAGCGCGGGTAAACCAACGCCCGCGCCGGCCGCGATGACGACTCCGGCGGCCAGCGACTTCTGTGTGGCGATACGCGCGGACTACTTCCGGCGGGAGCAGGCCCTCGCGCTCTCGGGCCCTGCCGGAAGGGGCGCCCTGGACGACCCTTGGGTGCGCGCTGAACTGGCGAGGTACAAGCTCGACTACCCTAAGTGCTTCTTTTAGGACGCCCGAAGCGCTTGCACCACCGTCGGGCTAGCCGACTTGGCCCATGGAGATGTTGCCACTTTGTAGCCTGGGAAACCACAGCGACAATCTGGCTGAGTTCATACACTCTCGGCAGTCTATGACATTCGATCAGCTCGAGGGTGTGGCAGCTGAGACGCTTGCGTCTATGTCGGTTGCGTTACCGGTAGATGCCTTTCAAGTGGCTGTTTTGTTCGGCTTGGACCTTGTCATGGTCAGCCGGAGTGACGAGGGGTTTGACGGCCATTGCGTACGGGTGAACGGTCGTGCGCCGGCTCGCGCACAACAGGAATACGTTGCGATGTGCCTTGCTCGGGCGAAGCTCGAGGAAGACGGTTACGTCCTGGACGCGCACTCTGTCACGCGGCTCGCTCGCGCGATCATGTTGCCGCGCATCCGGTTTATTCGAGACCTCGTGGAGGGTTGCGACCTCGCTCAGCTACGCCAGCGACACCCGCACGCGTCGACCGCGATGATCGGCGCTCGCGTGGCAGATCTCTACGTCGGAACCCACGCGCTCAACGCGTGAGCAGCTTCTTCTTGTGTGGACCTGGCAACGCACGCATCTGCGTTGTCGGCTCCCGCTCCCGCTGACCGCGTTCCTTCGCGACGCGCAGCACCGCATCGGTAAAGCGCTTGGAAGCCGCTGGTGTTTTATCGCGCTCGGCGCGATGCGCCAGGAGATGGATCTCAAGGTCGTCGAGCTCGGGCGAGTTGCCGTCCTGCAGGTGGCGCGCCAGGTGGTCCAGTTCGGGATCACTGATCGGGTTGCAACGCCCGTCGTTCAGTAGGCGGGTTATCGGCCGGAGGTCGCCGGTCCCGGCCGGCGGTAGTCGTGTGACGCCCTCGGCCGCCTCAGGCGCTGCCAGCTCGCTGGGACGGCAGCCCATGGCCTTCGCGTACCGCACCACCATCTCGTGATCGATGGGGTGCTTGCCCTTCTCGTGGTTCTCCACGGTCTTGGCCGAGAACGGCGGGACCAGCGAGCGCCCGAGCCGCTCCCTGGACCACTTCAGCTCCGTGCGCTTGGCCGCCAAAAGTTTTCCGTCTCCACGCATGACGGCCTGGATATCCGATTCGACCTGCAAAGCGCATCCGTACATCTGTTCACCGCTTGACTTATGGAAGTTGACTTCTAGAATGTCAGTCCGATGGATATTGGAAGCTTCATTCGATCCGAGCGACAGCGTCTCGGCCTGACTCAGGAAAAGTTCGGGCTTCGCATCGGGACAACCGGCAAGAGCGTCTCGAACATCGAGCGCGGGGCCACGTCTCCGTCTCGCGCCACTCTCCGCAAGCTCTCCGACGCGCTCGGCCGATCGCTCGATGAGCTCGACAGGATGTGCGGCGGCAAAGCTGCTGCGTGATTGGTCCATGTGGCCAGACATAGCCGCGACACGTGGCGAGAAGAAGAACTCAACGTAACTACATAGGCAAACAGTTCTCATACAAGTCGAGTACGCGTGCATTTACAGACTATTCAACGCTTCGGGGCAGGGACATTGCGCGCCAACACCGCGCCGTTGCTGACGCGCCGTCTCCCTGCCCGGACGCGTTGATACGAACGGAGAAAGCAACGATGGCGAATGAATCAGTGGACCGAATGCTTCCGGTGAAGTTGACACCGCCGGAGATCGAGGCGAAGGGCAAAGCCCTCGCGCACGCGTACGACGCCTATCAAGGCGTGGAAGCGCGTAAGAAGTCTGCGAACGAAGGCTACAAAGAGGAGCTCGATGGTTGGCGGCGCGAGATGGGCGTGCTGACCAGGCAGATCGAGGCTGAGCGCGAGTCGCGCGTCGTGCACTGCAGATGGATTGACGATCTGGACCACAACGTTCGGCGCCTCATCCGGCAGGACGATGGAACAGTTGTGGATGAGCAGACAATCCCAGCGGAAGAGCGTCAGACGACGATGTTGAGCTAGTTCTGTCGCCGCCATCGGCGGCAGAGGTGACGCATGAGCTGCGGAACTTGTGGATCACGGTGCTCGGTGTGTGAGCGACGCACCCAACACAACAGGGCGTTCATGTTCTGCCAGTGCGGCTGCGGAGAATCGCTGCGCGGCATGAACGCTCAAGCGAAGTACGTGTCTTCAGC
>DATEUJ010000080.1:0-24580 GCA_035283185.1 Anaerolineae bacterium
GTAACTCTGTCAACGAATGTCCAACGAATAAACGAATAACGCCAGCGGTCATAGGTCATTCGTTTATTCGTTTCCCCATTCGTTGACAGACTGGGGCGGGGATTCTTGCCAATTCGTGTAATCCGTGGGAAATCCGCGTGACAGGAACTAGCTATATCGAGGCTTACATCCCTCATGACCCATATAGTAATACCGCATATGCTGCATTTTGATACGGGTGGTTGCGCATATTTTGAGTTAGAAATAGTTAGAACCCATGTATCTAAACCGAACTGCGATCAAGAACAAACCGGACTCAAAACGCCTCACGCCCACACTGTCGGCGGACGAAGTGACCGGCACTTTCAAAGTGCCGGTCACTTCATTGTCGAAGTCGGGGACGGGCCTGAGACCCGCCCCAGTCTCCTCGCGTCTTGGTCTGGAAGGCTGGCGGGTTATGTGCGTGCCGGCCCAGCAGGAACTGGTTGCTGCTCCATCGAAGGCGGAGTGTCACCGATACGCAGCACTTCCAGGCTGCCTCGGTGGATGCTTTCGCAAAACAGAGGTTGTTCGCTTCGGAGGCGCTGGTATTCGCCAATCGATCGAGAAATTCTGTCACAGCCAGTCGTTCATTCTCGGATAGATTGGGCAGTGCATATGCAACGTTGTTCATCGGGCGCCCGTGCTTTCCAGGCAGGTCTCGATTCGCTCTTCCGGCTGTGAATGTTGCGTCCATCACTTCCGTTTCGGAAACCGGCTGACCACCATCGCCGGGTCGATTGTCGGCACGCGCGAGCCGATCTTCAAGTCGCTCGCCGGTTTGGCGTCTTTGGATGCGGGCAAGATGCCGATGGGAGTTCCTTCGACCGCGTACTTCGTTTCGACCAGCGCCTGGCCGTTCATGTAGCCCTCGCTGTCGACCGCGCACGACAGCACACGCCCGATCACGCGCCCGCGTTTGTCGACGACGTAGTCCATATCGCCGCCGGTTTCGAGCGCCGCCGCGCCCTTCGGCACGCGCACGCCCTTGTCGTTCATGCGGAAGCGGACGTTCTCCATCTTGCGCCCGGCGTCGCGCGCCAGGTACGGCGCACGCCCGACGAAGAACGGCTTATAGGTCTTGACGTACGAGGCGAACCCGGCGTCGGCTGGATTCATATTGAGCGGCCCGGCCAGCTCGTGGCCGTACAGCGGCAGGCCGGCTTCCGTGCGCAGGCTGTCGCGCGCGCCCAGGCCGATCGGCTTCATCCCCATCGGCGTCCCGATTTCCACCAGGAGCTCCCAGAACGCCGGCGCTTTGTTCGGATGGACGAATAGCTCGTAGCCGACCGACTCGCCGGTGTATCCGGTGCGCGAGATGATCACGTCGAACCCTTTCAGCGTCGCGCGCATCACATCGGTGCGCGGCATCTTGCCGAGTCTAGCCGCATCGGCTTTGTTGTCGCAAATCGACTGAAGGATTGCCAACGATTTGGGACCCTGAAGCGCGATGTCGACGCGGCGCTCGTCGCCCCACTGGCGATCGCGCAAATCGCGCAAGGCGCACCGCGCGGTGCTGCGCGCCCACGGCCGCGCGGCGTCGATGCGCACCGTGCCTTCGTTGACGGCGTTTATCCACGCCCAGTCCTTGTCGTTGTTGCTGGCGTTGACGACGATCAGATATCGCTCTTCTTCGATCCGGTAGATCATCAGGTCGTCGATGGGGATGCCGTCGGGGCCGAGCAAGTAGCTGTAGTGCGAGTTGCCGATCCCCAGTGCGGCCACGTCGTTGGTCGTGATCAGATCGAGGAAAGCGGCAGTGTTCGGGCCGGACGCGTCGAGCACACCCATGTGGCTCACGTCGAAGATGCCCGCCGCCTCGCGCACGGCTCTGTGCTCCTCGATCACGCCGGTGTACCACACCGGCATTTCCCATCCGGCGAAGGGCACCATCTTCGCGCCCATCTTCTTGTGCGTCTCGTACAGCGTCGTGCGCTTGAGCGGCGCGTCGTGGTCTTCCGCCCAGGTAAACTCCGGCAAGCCTTGCGAAGGGCCTGCCCTGAGCGCAGTCGAAGGGTCTAAAACCTTCGCAAAGCTTTCACCTCGCATGCCGATAAAGTACGGCTTGTAGACTGCAACTGCGCCTTCGAGATCGAGCGCGATCGGACCGGCCGCCTGCTCTTCGGGCAGGTGCTTCACCGACACCGGGCCGGCCAGCTTGGCGTGCGCATCGTCGTCGAAGGATGCGAACCCGTCGGACAGCGCCCTGAGCCACGCGGCGACGCGCGCCCCGCGTTGGCCCATCACGGCCAGGTGAAACGTGTGCGCGTCGACGCGCTTCAAGGAAGCGCCGGCCATCACCCGGCCATCCTTTTCCAGGAGAAACGTCGGCTGCGAGTCGCCATCCTTCAGCGCGTCGACGTCGTTCGTCGTCGAGTGCTGCAGGAGCGAGCGCGCCTTGTCGTCGCGAATCTCGAATACGGCCGTCGCGCCGTAAGTGTCTGCGAGCGACCAGAAATGGGGATAACCACTCGGCTTCGCCTCGACGTTGTCGCCCATCGCCTTAATGGTCTGCGCCACTTCGAGCTTTGCGTTCTCCACCACGTCGAAGTCGACCTTGGCGCGGAAGGCCTCGCCGCTCCGCGCATCGTAGGTGAACGGCGTGCAGGCCTTCAACACGCCGGCGATCAGCTCTCCCAGCCGCTCCATGTCGGCTTCTTTCAGCCCGCGCTGCGTGACCCACGGCGTGCCGAACCGGATGCCCGACGCCGCGCCTGCGCCGCGATCGCCTGGGATCGTGTTTCGGTTGCAGACGATATTCGCCAGATCGAGGATGCGCGCTGCCGGATCGCCCATCAACGGCGTGCCGTCTTTCGCTTTGACTGATTTGCAGTCGACCAGCAGCAGATGCGAGCTGGTCCCGCCGTAGGCGATGCGCAGCCCGTTATTTTCGAGCGCCTTCGCCAGCGCCACGGCATTCTTGACCACCTGATGCTGCAACTGCTTGAACTCTTCGGCGGCCGCGAGCTTGAAGGCGACGGCCATCCCGGCGATCGCGTTGACGTGCGGGCCGCCCTGCTCGCCGGGGAATACGGCCCGGTCGATCTTGCGTGAGAGCGACGCGTCGAGTGTGAGGATGCACGCGCCGCGCGGGCCGCACAGCGTCTTGTGCGTCGTGAACGTGATGACGTGCGCCGCGCCGAGCGGCGAGGGGAACGCGCCCGCCGCGACCAGCCCGGCGACGTGCGAGATATCGGCCAGCAGAACCGCGCCGACCTCGTCGGCGATGGAGCGGAACTTCGACCAGTCGGGCGCATACGGGTACGACGTGTACCCGGCGATGATCATCTTCGGCTTGTGCTGCCGCGCGAGATCGCGAAGCTGGTCGTAATCGAGCTGCTCGGTCGCGGGATCGACGTCGTATGCGACAATTTTGAAATGCCTGCCCGAGCGGTTGACCGGCGACCCGTGCGTCAGATGTCCGCCGACGACGAGCGACATGCCCATGACGGTATCGCCCGGCTTGAGCAGCGCTTCGTACACGGCGTTGTTGGCCGGCGCGCCGGACAGCGGCTGGACATTGACGAAGATGCGAGCGGGGCCAATGATCGGCGTGGCGAACAGCTCGGCGCAGCGGCGGCGCGCCAGCGCCTCGACGATGTCGGCGTACTCGACACCCTTGTAGTAGCGCGGGTCGCCGTAGCGCCGGTAGGCGCCGAGCTGCTCGACGTAGTCGAGAATCTCAGGCTCGGTCTGGGCGCGGGTGCGCGGGTCGGGATAGCCCTCGGCGTAAATGTTCTGAAAGACGGAACCCAGCGCTTCGCGCACCGCCTTCGACGCGGCGGACTCGCTCGGGACCAGGATCAGCTTGCGCGCCTGGCGTTCGGCTTCGTGCTCGATCAACTCGGCGACGGCCGGATCGAGTTGGGCCAGGTCGCCGTGGAAGAGGAAATCGGACATGGTTGCTCCTCGAGGAGAGAGTGAGAGTAGGGAGTTAGAGTTGCTGGAAGATTGTAGCACTGGGGGGGCGCAGGGTCAAAGGACAATCAAAAGACCTGCCAGGTCTCGCAGACCTGGCAGGTCTGAAACGGAGTGGGCGAAATAGGACTCGAACCTACGACCTCCTCTTTGTAAGAGAGGCGCTCTCACCAACTGAGCTATTCGCCCGTTGGCGCTATTTTACTCTGGAAATCCGGTTTCTGCCAGCGGCCGGCAAGTATGACATGAGCAGGCTCCTTGATTCAGCGCGTGAATCGTTCGAGGTCTTCGGGCCAGACGCTCAGGCCGACTGGCAGTCCTGCCCGCCATAGTTGCACATCGAGGGTAGCGAGCGTGACGGGCTCGCCCAGCGATTCTTGCCAGAACAACGCCGAGGCGAGGTGAACGGCATCGTAGCCGCGCAGGTTATGTTCCCAGGCTAGAGCGTCAGCTTTCGCGATCAGGGCTTCCGTCACCTGTAGCCGCACGAGTGTCGACCAATGGCTGCGAAAGCTTGCCAACGTTGTGCTGGCCTCGTCTCTACGCAGCCCTCCGACTCTGACGACCTTGGCCAGCGCCGCTGCCACCTCGGCGCGGGTGATGATCGATGTTCCAACAGTTTGAGCCGTGGCCACGAAGCGATCGACAGTCGATGAGCCGACTTCGGTAACGAGTTGCTTCACCAGCGCGCTGGTATCCAAATAGAGAATCATTCGCGATTCTCAATCACTAAATCGGCAATGGTGGTCTTACCACGGACACGTGCTATGGGCTTAGGCGGATTCCATTTCTTGCCGCTCCAGGCGATCAACCCCGCATCAATCATCGCTTGAAGCTTCTCGTCGCGGGACTGCGCGGCCGGCACGATCCGCCCGACCGGCTGTCCGCGCTGTGTAATGATAATTGTCCGGCCTTCTTTGACTTGGCGTAGGTACTCACTCAGGCGAGCCTTCAGTTCTCGCACACCGATGCTTAACTCGTTCATCTCGACCTCCTAAGCAGCGAACCATGCCGTCGCGCCATGTGACCACATTATACCCGATGTGTGCACACGCGGCCACCGGGCACGTCAACAGACCCTCCCACCAGTTCGTGGCCTAGCTGGCTCGCCAACCGCGTCCCCGCGGTTGGTTGCCCACGTCCTCGCGAGCAGAAACTGGCACGCTTGACAGGCAGGTGAAATCAGCCTATGATTTAGTCAGCTAACCCGGCAACGGGTTTCTCCCTCCCCGGTGAAAAGCGACCGCCTGGCGGTCGCCTGGTGGCTCACCTAAGTCACCTAACCGGGGGAGGTTTTTTTTGTGGAATGGGATTATTGAATGATCCTCGGCAGCACGATGCCCGTCTGCTTGTCGTACTTGCCCTTCTTGTCTTTGTACGAGACCTCGCACTCGGAGTCCGCGACGAAGAACAACACCTGCGCGATGCCTTCGTTGGCGTAGACCTTGGCGGGTAGGGGAGTCGTGTTGCTGATTTCGAGTGTGACATGGCCTTCCCACTCTGGCTCTAGCGGCGTGACGTTCACAATCAGACCGCAGCGCGCATAGGTGCTCTTTCCCAAACACACCACCAGGACGTTGCGCGGGATGCGGAAATATTCAATCGTCCGGCCCAGCACGAACGAGTTAGGTGGGATGATGCACGCGTCGCCCTTGAAATCGACCATGGACTTGGGATCGAAGTGCTTGGGATCGACGATCGCCGAGTGGACGTTGGTGAAAATCTTGAACTCATCGGCGACGCGAATGTCATAGCCGTACGACGAGACGCCGTAAGAAATGACGTGGTTGCTGACCTGCCTCTCGACGAACGGCTCGATCATGCCGTGCTCAAGCGCCATCTTGCGGATCCAGTGGTCGGGTTGGATGCCCATAGTCTCCTCGTCCGGTAGTCGCGTAGTCACATAGTCGTGCGGTCGAACAGTTACCGGTGATCTCGCCGCCGACTATCCGACCAAGTGACTAACTGACTATTGGACTAACTCACATGCTTTCTGGCGCACTCATTCCCATAAGCCCAAGAACCCGCGCCAGCGTCAGCTTCACTGCGCGCGACAGCATCAATCGGGCGGGTGTCAGGTCGGGCGCAGACGGATCGACAACCCGGCAATCCCGGTAGAAGGCGCTGAAGGTCGAGGCCAGGTCCTGGGCGTAATGCGTGAGATGGTGCGGCGCGAGATCGCGCGCCGCCTGCTCGATGGTGACCGGCAGCTCGAGCATCTTGCGAATCAACGCCAGCTCGGAGGGATGCTTCAGCAGTTGTGGGTCGCTCCTGGCATCCGACGACATGCCGACCTTGGCAGCTTTGCGCAGGATGCTGGCGATGCGCGCGTGCGCGTACTGCACGTAGTAGACCGGGTTCTGGTCGGACTGCTCTTTCGCCAGCTCCAGGTCTAGCGTAATCTTGCTGTCGATCGAGCGTGTGAGCAGCATGAAGCGGATCGCGTCGGAGCCGATCTCGTCGATGACCTCGTCGAGCAAAATGAACTCGCCTTTGCGCTTCGACTGCCGCACCTCTTCGCCGCCGCGCGTGAGCGTCACGAGCTGATACAACAGGACGGTCAGCCGCTCCGGCGCGATGCCGAATGCCCGGCCGATCGCCTGCATGCGCGGCACGTCGCCGTGGTGATCCGCGCCCCACACGTAGATCACCCGGTCGAAGCCCCGATCGATGAACTTGTCGTGCACGTAGGCGATGTCGCTGCCGAAGTAGGTCGGCCGCTCGCGCGGATCGGGAATGACGGTCGGGGAGCGAATAATCACCGCGTCTTTTTCGCCGCCGAACGCACTCACCTTGAACCACGTCGCGCCGTCTTGCTCGTACAGCAAGTCGCGCGCGCGGAGTTGATCGATGACGCGGTCGAATAGCCCGGACTCATACAGCGACCGCTCGTGGAACCACCGATCGTAGCGGATGTTCATGCGGGCGAGCGTCCGCCTGGCGCGCTCGACCATCGCGTCCAGGCCGATCTGGCCCAGCGCGCGGATGGCCTCGGCCTGCTCCATGTGCAGGAACCGGTCGCCGTGCTCGCGAATGATTGCCTGAGCCTCGTCGACGATGTACTCGCCCTGGTAGCCATCTTCGGGAAATGGCGCGTCCCGCCCCAGCGCCTGGGCATAACGCGCATAGATCGACTCGCCGAACTTGCGCACCTGCGATCCGGCGTCGTTAATGTAATACTCGCGCTGCACCTCGTAACCGGCGGCTTCCAGGATGTTAGCGAGCGTGTCCCCGACGACGAAGTTGCGCGCCGTGCCGAAGTGCAGCGGCCCCGTCGGGTTGGCCGATCCGTGCTCGACCTGCACGTGCTGTCCCTTGCCCATGTCGAGGTTGGCCCACTCGGGGCCGGCGTCGAGGATCGCCTGCGCCTGCTGCGCCAGCCACACTTCGGAGAGTGTGAAATTGATGTAGCCCGGCCTGGCGATTTCGACCTTGCCTATGGCGTCGTGGGCCGGTAGGTGATCGACGATATGCTGCGCGATCTGCAAGGAGGCCATGCCGGCAGCCTGCGCCAGGGCCAGCGCCGCGTTCGTGGAGTAATCGCCGTGGGCCGCGATCTTGGGCCGGCTCATCTCGATACGCGGCGTGTCGAAGACGGGTAGGGCACCCTTCTTCTGTGCATCGTGGATTGCATCACGGATGAGCGCGGCAAGTCGATCGCGAATGAGTTGGGGCATAGGTGCCTCCCGCAGGTTCACGCTTCGCGCCTGCGGAAGGCTATTCTACCTGCCAAAGGGTGATCCGACAAGAAAAAACCGGCGCATGACCGGCGCCGGCCTGATCACATCGCGACTCATGCAGGAGTTTGGGTCAGGCTAAGGCGAGGGCACATCGGATGGTGGTTTGATAGGCTCAGGCCAGGCAGGCTCGGGCTGTGGCTGCGGCGGCGACGGCTGTGCCGTGACGCGGGCTTCGAGTTCCCTTATCTTCGCGTCTCGCTCGGCGATGTTCTTCTCCAACTCCTGTATCTTTGCCTCTCGTTCAGCAATGCCCTTCTCCACTTCCTTTATCCGCTTCTGCTCCTCCGATCGCGAGCGGCGTCGCCTGACCGTCGAAGGCGCAGACAGCAGAAGACTGAGCAGCGCACCGACGAAGACCGCGCCGAGCAGAATCAGCGCCAGAGAACCCGTGAACGGCCAGAACAGCAAATTGACAGTCACGGTCGCGGAGTTCTGAAGCGCGAAGATGACGGCCAGCAAGGCGATGACCAGGGCAGCGATCAATCGTATCTGCATGGGTTGTTTCTCCTCTCAGACTTCGGAAGTCTTGGCGGATCATTGTACGTGCCAGCGCGCCGGATGGCAAGTGATGCTGCGGCGACTCGCGTTATTCGACGCGCACGGGCATCGCTCGCGGCGTCCAGACGGCCATCGACAGCGCCGCAACCAGCGCCATCGCCGCGCCGAAGATGAATGGCGCGGATGGGCCGAATCCGCCCCACGCGCCGACTCCCTGCCACAGAAGACCGGCAATCACGGAGGCCGGAAGGTCCAGAATTCCCAAAGCCGCGTTATACGTGCCATACGCCGTTCCTCGTACCGGTTCGGGCACCAGGTCGGCTACCATCGCTTTGGAAGTGCCGTACGCCAACCCGTAGTAGAAGCCATACACGACGTACAGCATCCATACCTGCCATCCGGTCTGCGCGAGTCCGAAGCCGAGATAGATCGCCGCGTAGACGAGCCACCCGCCGACGATCACCTTGCGTCGCCCAATGCGATCCGAGAGCGATCCGGCCGGCGTGGAGACCAAAGCGTATACCAGGTTGAATGCGACCAGCATCCCCAGGATGCCGGCGACGCTCACACCGCGCTCCTGAGCGCGCAGCACCAGGAACGCGTCCGAGGAGTTTCCCAGCTCGAAAATGCCGACGATGATGAGGAAGACGACGAAAGGCTTGCCGAGGGATCGCAGGGCGAACTTCGGCGCGGGATGCTGTTTCGTGACCGACACATCCTGCGCGCCGATCGCGAGCGTCAATACCGCCAGCACGGCCGGGACGATGCTGATCAGCACGACGGCGCGGAACGCGTCGACTCCCAGCTCGACCGCGCTCGACTGCGCCAGCCACACGACGCCGAGCGCAATCAGAAGCCCGACGACAGCGCCGGCTGTGTCGGCGGCGCGCTGAAAGCCGAACGCCAGGCCCCGGCGCTGCTCGTCGATCGAGTCGGCCACGAGCGCGTCGCGGGGGGCGGTGCGGATGCCTTTGCCGGCCCGGTCGACCCAGCGCACGGCGGCGACTGCGCCCCAACTGCTTGCGAAATAGAAGAACGGCTTCGAGAGCGCCGACAGCCCATAGCCCGCGACCGCCGGCCACTTGCGCGCGCGCAGCCTGTCGGAAAGCCAGCCCGAAAACAGCTTGAGCAGGCTGGCCGTCGATTCTGCCACGCCTTCGATGAGGCCGATGACGCCGGTCTTCACCCCCAGCACGTTCGCCAGGAACAGCGGCACGATGTTGAGCACCACCTCGCTGGAGATGTCCATGAAGAAGCTCGTCAGGCTGACCGCCCACACGTTGCGCGGCAGCGCGCGGAGCGACATCTTGTGCGTTGCAGTGGTCATGCGGAATCGTCTTATCCCTGCCCTGTATCCCGAACGTAGTCCTCGTTCACCCAACCGGTCGGCCGGGCGATGCGCAGCCAGTTGCCGCGCTCTTCTAAAACGATCAGCTCCGTGCCGCCGGGCAGTTCCACCAGGACATGACCTCGCAGCGACGGCGCATCGCGCACGCGCAGCCAATCGCGCTTGATCTGGACACGTCTCAGCGCGCTGCCAGATGCCGGTTGGGGCAGCGGCTCGAATGTCGATTCCATTTACAGCCTCCGAGAATGTCCTCTCTCCTTGTTCGGGAGAGTGTGTCTTCAGGATGCAGGTTGGTACGGCGCGGGCCACGCCGGCGATTTGTGCACATGCACGATCTGCCAACGTCCCTCGCGCTTAACGAGCACCCGGCTTTCGTTGTGCGTGCGATGTGTGATGCCGTCTTCGCGAGCCGTGCTGACCATCAGCGTATACGAGACGACGGCGGTGTCGCCGTATACCTGAAGGCGCGGCTCCAGCAGGTCGTAGCGCCAGGCGCTGGACGCGCCGGCCCACGCATTCTCGATCATAAACAGGTGAAAATCAAGTCCGTCCTGGCGGTGCGGCGTGACCCACCATTCGTACAGGCTGAGGTCGCCGGAGGTCGTGTCGGCGTAGGTAGCCGTGTCGCGCGTGAAAATGCTCTTCAGGTGGCTGTGGAGCGTATCCCATATCTGTTCTTCCATACAACCTCCCGGTAGAAACCTGTTTCTTCTGCAGCGGTTTCCGTTTTCGTTTAGGAGCTTCCGGAGTCGAGCCGTTAGGCGGATCCGGCTAAAGCCTCGATTCCAGGTCATAGATCCAAGGGGAAATCGCTCTAGAAACCGGGTTTCTGGACGCTGTTGCGCAGCGCGCCGATCGATTCGATTTCGACTTCGACGGCGTCGCCCGCGACGAGCGGGCCGACGCCAGCCGGCGTGCCGGTGAGGATCACGTCGCCCGGCTCGAGCGTCATCGCCGCCGAAATGTGGGCGATCAGGTGTGGGATGTCGAAGACCATGTCGCGTGCGTTGCCCGACTGGCGAAGCTGGCCGTTCACCCGGCACACAATGCTCAGCGACCCGATTTGCTGCGGGGTGAGTCTAGTCTCGATCCAGGGGCCAAGCGGGCAGAACGTGTCGAACCCCTTGGCGCGCGACCACTGCCCATCGCTGCGCTGCAGATCGCGCGCGGTCACGTCGTTAGCGCACGTCACGCCCAACAGGTAGTCCCAGGCGTCGGCCTGGCTCACATGCCTGGCGCGCTTTCCGACGACGACAGCCAGCTCGGCCTCGTGCTCGACCCTGTTCGATTGTGGCGGCAGGATGATGGGCTGCCCGTGCGCGAGGAGCGCGCTGGGCGGTTTCAGGAAGATCAACGGCTCGGCCGGGACCTCGGCCTGGTGCTCCCTGGCGTGCTCGGCGTAATTTCGTCCGATGGCCACGATCTTGGTCGGCTGGCAGGGCGCCAGCAGCTCGACCGACTGCAGCCCGCCGATCGGCGCGCCGCGCGTGAACGGCTCAAACGGCGAGCCTTCCAGCCGGTACACGGTCTCGTCCTCGATGAGCGCGTAGGCCGCCTGATCGTCGGCCATGCAGCGAATAAGTCGCATGTGGCATCCCCCAGCGAAGGTGTATTGATTGTAGCATAGATGGTAGTGGGCTCAAATCGCAAGTGGCGCTGCCTGTTCAATAGCCAGTGGCTACAGCAGTGCTACCAGCCGCTGATGCACGGTGGTTCGACAGCACACAATCACCCGGCAATGCTCAAGTCGGAGCCGGCTGTATTGCTTCCCCGGGCGATTCATAGTACACTATTATTGTACTCCCAGCCTTCAATTGCATTAGACAAGTAGCCACTCCGCCTGCGTCGCACATGGCTGGCTCAGGATTAGTATTTTGGTTCCTGAGCATGGCCAACATTCCTTTTCATTACGAAGGAGACGAACTCATGAGATGGAGCACAACTCGGCTGCTACTAGCCCTTAGTTTGTCGATCGTGGCCACCGTTGTGACTTTGGCTCTGCTGCGCACTCCCGTCAGAGCCGCCAACCAGTGTGTCGCTCCGGGCGGCGCGGGGGGATGTCACGCCACTATCCAAGCCGCAGTCAACGCCGTCGGCAGTGGCGAAACCGTGCGTGTAGTGGTAGGCACGTACAATGAAAATGTCGTCATCACCAAAAGCATGACCCTGTTAGGCGGTTATGCTGACACCACCTTCACTAACCGTACGCCTCGCAGTAGCATCATTAATGGCGGGGGGAACAGTTCCGTCATCAGCGTCACCAACGGCGCAGCGGTGACCATTGACGGATTTACGATAACCGGCGGTGATGCTACCGCGAACAACGGCGGGGGAGGGGGCATTGCCATTCGCCAGGCGACGGCTAATATCATAGACAACCTTATCGATGGCAACGTCGCCAGCAGTGATCCAGCCATTGGCGGCCGCGGAGGGGGTATCGATGTGACCGGCAACGTCAGTCCGGTGCTCATAAGCGGCAATACGATACTGGCCAACCTGGCCTATTCAGTCGTGCTGACCTCACCCACCGTCGCTCGGTTTGGGTTAGGAGGCGGCATTTGGATCAACACGAGCAGCTCGGCCATCATTACCGGCAACCAGATCCTATCGAACGTGGCTGCGCGGACGGACATTCCCGGGCCCGCCTTCGGCCTGGGTGGTGGCATCGGTGGGGCTGCCGTGACCGCCACTATTGACGGCAACGCCATCCAGGGAAACATAGCCAACGCGGTCGGTGGTACTGGCTTAGGAGGCGGCATCGCCCTGTCGCCCGTGGGGGTGGCCGATGTCACGAACAACAGTGTCGTGGAAAACACAGCAGCGGTATCTGGGACCTTCGTCTGGGGGGGCGGCATCTACGCAAGGGCCTATCAATCGCTCAAAGTGACCGACAACTGGGTAGAGCAGAACACCGCCCTCGTATCCGGCTCGGATGGCCAGGGAGGTGGTATGTACCTGGCTACTTCCTCTGAAGGCTCTGCGCCAAATCTGGTGTTGACTGGCAACTGGGTAATGAGCAACACGGCCGTCGTCTCCGCTACTGGATCTAATCTTTTCGTTAGTGGCGGCGGCGTCCGGATATGGGGCGGTGGGGTAGATAACGATACACTGACGATGCAAGACAATCACGTGATCGACAATGTGGCTGGCGGGACGATGACCACGTCCGGCGCAGGTTCCTTCGGCCGTGCAGAGGGAGGCGGCCTCACCGTCGAAAACATATCTATCACCTTGATCATCGGCAACGAAGTGCGCGGAAATACCGCCGTCAAGAGCCTCTTCTTGAGCGGCAGCGGTGGCTGGGGCGGTCGCCCCTCCGGCGGTGGAATGTTCATCTATGGTAACGATACCGTAGCCCTGAGCGACAATGACGTGCGTGACAACGTCACTGCTGTGAAGCACGTGGTCGATGAAGTAAGTTCTACCAGTGAGGGAGGCGGTATTGTCCTTGACAGTGTAGGGACTGCGGATGTCAGCCACAACACAGTCGCCGGTAACACAGCGGTGTTGACAGGGACATTCACTAGCGACACAGGCGAGTTTTACTTTCCGAACGGAGGTGGGATCGTGGTCAACTGCTTTGATAAGCAGTGCGCCCTGTCTTTCGAGGGAAATAACATCTTGAACAATGTGACGGCTGATCGCGTCACCATGGGCGGCACTAACGCTAGTGGTACACCACTAGGCGGTGGTCTCGACCTTCGTTCGAGTACCATTCTCCTGCACAGTAACGTCATCAGTGGTAACATGGCCAACCTGAGCGGCAGCGATGGCGCAGGTGGTGCCATAGACGTCAATGCGAGCACAGTTATCATGAGCCAGAACCGCATCTTGGGCAACCAGACAACCCAGAGCGGTGGCGGCGCTCCGGCTGTGTGGGTCTGGGAAGGTAACTTAACCAGCAGTAACGATGTATTCGCCCGTAACACGGGCGGGGCTGGGTCCGCGGCCGGCGGGTTCAGCAGTTCTTCCTCCACCCTGACATTCGTCAATGACACCTTTTACGACAACGGCTGGGTGGGGGTAGAGGCTAACATGACCAGTACGGTGCATATCACCAACACCATTGTCTACAGCCACGAGGACGGGCTCAGACTGAACGACTCCGGCTCCACTCTCATAGGTGACTACAACCTGCTCAGCAATACCACAAACTACGCTGGCGGAGTTGTGGGTGGACCCAACGACATCACCGGCCAGAATCCGCTGTTCGTGAATGCAGCAGCCTATGACTTCCACCTCAGCAAGAACTCGCCGGCCATCGATAAAGGCAACGACCTCTTCGCGCCTCGCGTTGACTTCGAAGGTGACGCACGACCTATCGATGGTGATTTCAATGGCACAGCTCGCGTGGACATCGGTGCCGACGAGTTTGGGAAGGTGCTTTACCTCCCCGTAGTTCTCAAGAATTTCTAGTCGTGCCCGTCGCCCTTGCATGACTGGCGGCGGGATCGCCCCGAATCTCGCCGCCAGCGAAGGTGGCCCCTATGCCGCCGATTCGGTTTCCAGAATTGGGTCTACTGAGGTAGAGAAAAAGCCACCCTTCCTGCGTATGCGAGTAGACTTGAGCGACCGGGGATAATCGATGAAAGCGTCTACAGCGTCCGCCGAGACCCTCACCCGTGTCGAACAGAGGTTGCTGACTCGGCTCGACAGTCCTTCGAAAATACAGACCTTTCTGGACAGCATACCGTACAGCGCCGAGGACATCTACCGATGCCCGCGCCGTGTCATGCGCGATCGCAGGGCGCACTGCTTCGACGGCGCGCTGTTCGCCGCCGCCGCGCTGCGACGACTCGGATACCCGCCGCTCGTCATCGACATGCTGGCCGACCACGACGACGATCATCTGCTGGCACTGTACAAGGTCGACGGTCACTGGGGCGCCGTGGCTAAGTCCAACTTCGTCGGCCTGCGCTTTCGCGAGCCGGTGTACCGCACCGTGCGCGAACTGGCGATGTCCTACTTCGAGCATTTCTACAACGTGCGGCGCGAGAAGACGCTGCGCAGTTACACCGTCCCTCTCAACCTGGCCGTCTTCGACAGGCTCCACTGGATGATGCGCGACGAACCCCTGGACGCTATCGCGGATTGCCTGGACAAGCGGCGACAGGTTTTCGTCGTGACGCCGGCCATGGTCGACCGCCTCCAGCCGGTCGACAAGCGGTCGTTCCAGGCGGGGCTGCAGGGCGCGAATCCAAACGGGTTGTACAGGCCGCCGGGAAAACGCGGCCGGTCGGGCGAAGTGTCGGATTCATGAACGCGCGAGCCTATCTGGGTCTGGGCAGCAACCTCGGCGATCGGCACGGCAACCTGATCGAGGCGATCGATCGCCTGCGTGCGCGGGCGCGCCTGGTCGATCTCTCCGCGGTATACGAGACCGAGCCGTGGGGCGTGGCCGATCAGCCGCGCTTTCTGAACAGCGCGTGCGCCATCCAGACCGATCTATCGCCGCGCGATTTGCTGGTCTGGCTCAAGGCGATCGAGGCCGATTTGGGGCGGCAGCCTACCGTGCGCTACGGGCCGCGCCTGATCGACATCGACCTGCTGCTGTACGGCGACGCGGTCGTCGAAGCTCCCGATCTAACGGTGCCGCATCCGCGCATGGCCGAGCGCGCCTTCGTGCTGGCGCCGCTGCGTGAAATTGCCCCGGATGCCGTGCATCCCGTTCTTGGCGCAAGCGTGCGCGAGCTGCTCAGGCGCGTCGACGCGCAGCGGGCGGGTGTGGCGTTGTGGGCGCGCCGGCCGACATTCGCGGGCGGCCGCATATTCCACTGGGGCCGCCAGACATACGTGATGGGGATTGTCAACGTCACGCCCGATTCGTTCTCCGGGGATGGCCTGCTGCGAGACGCCGAATTTGTCGAGAGGGCAGTCGCCCAGGCGCGCCAGATGCTGGTCGGCGGCGCGCACGTCATCGACGTCGGCGGAGAGTCGACGCGGCCTGGCGCATCGCCGGTCGACGCCGCCGAAGAACAGCGCCGGATCGCGCCGGTGATCGAGGCGCTCGCGCGCGAGAGTCTCGGCCCGATCTCGATCGACACTTACCGAAGCGAGACGGCCCGCGTCGCGCTGGATGCCGGCGCGTCGATCGTCAACGACGTGTGGGGGCTGCGGCGCGACGAGCGGCTCGCCGCGCTCGTCGCCGCGCGTGGCGCGCCGGTGATCGTCATGCACAATCGCAGCAAGCCGCAGGACGCCGCCTTCGAGGCGCGGCTTGGACCGCGTTACGTCGGGTCGCATTACGACAACCTGTTGGAGGACGTGGCGCGCGAGTTGGCCGAGTCCGTCGACATCGCGCGGCGCGCGGGAATCGCGGATCATCGCATCGTCGTCGATCCCGGCATCGGCTTCGGAAAAACCGTCGAGCACAACCTGGAGCTGCTCGACCGGCTCGACGCGATGCAGGCGCTGAACAAGCCGATTCTGGTCGGCCCGTCGCGCAAGTCGTTTATCGGGTATACTTTGGACGCGCCGCCTGAGGAGCGTGTGGAGGGCACGGCGGCGGCCGTGGCGATCGCGATCGCGCGCGGCGCAGACATTGTCCGCGTGCACGACGTCCCGGCGATGGCGCGCGTGGCGCGCATGACCGACGCGATCGTGCGTCGTGCGCGGCGTCAGTGAGCGGGGTGGATGCTGAAGGTCAGTGGGTAGCCGCGTGCGCGCGCGGCGCTGTGCGCCCGGTACACGCGGTACTTAGCGTCCTCGACGGGCAGCGTGGCGACGTAGGCCTCGCCTTCGTAGTGGGCTGTCAGCGTCACCTCGTACGCGTCGTGCGGCGGCAGCTCGAAGATGCCGTGAATGACGGCCACGACGAAGTCGAACGGCGTCACGTCGTCGTTGTGGACGATGACGTCGTGGGGTGGGTCGAGTTCAGCCGCCTCGTCGTAGGTGAACTCGACGCCGATATCGGGTATGGCCGGGGCGATCTCGGGTGACTCGCTCATCACTGTGATTATAATAGGGTGCGCTTTGCTTGGAAAGGCCATTCTATGATACCGCTGCGCGACGCCAATCCGACCCGACGCACGCCCATTGTGACGGTCGCCCTGATCGTGGTCAACGTCGCCGTTTTCCTGTTTCAGGAATCGTTGCCGGAGCGATCCTACACCGGGTTCGTCTTCAGCTACGCTGTGACGCCCGCGCTGATTACCGCCGACTTCGGCGCTCAGGCGCACACGCTCCTCACGTCGATGTTTCTTCACGGCGGCTGGTTGCATCTTCTCAGCAACATGCTGTACCTCTGGATCTTCGGAAACAACATCGAGGACCGCCTCGGCGCCGTGCGTTTCCTATTATTCTATGTCGTGTGCGGACTCGCCGCGTCGGCGGCTCAGATCGCGATCAACCCATCGTCCGAAGTCCCGATGATTGGCGCGAGCGGCGCGATCTCCGGGGTGCTCGGCGCGTACATCCTCTTGTTCCCGAATGCACGCGTCCTCACACTCGTATTCTTTTTCTTCTTTGTGCGCTTCGTCGAGCTGCCGGCCGGCTGGCTGTTGGGATTCTGGTTCTTGATGCAGTTGTTGAGCGGGATCGGAACGCTTGGCCTGGTGCGGACGGGCGGCGTGGCATTTTTCGCGCACATTGGCGGATTCGTGGCCGGTTTCCTGCTCGTCCGCTTGTTCGCGTCGAGCCGTCGAGGCCGCCCGCTCCCGCGTGACGACCTGTGGATCCCGACCATCGACGATGACGACAGGCCGCCGCGCGGCGATCGGTGGTAGGAGTGATGGCCGGGCCGCAGCAGCGGCTGGACGACGCGTTTGAAGAGCTCATGGGCTGAAGGAGCGATACGGCATGCCACGCAGACCACGCCACACTCCGGCGCGATGCGCCGAGCACGACTGCCCGATGATTCAGATCGACGACGAGACCGTGTGCGCGCTGGAGCACATCGACGCGCACCTCGGCGGCAAGCAGGTCAAGGACCTCGTCGTCGTCGAGGACGGCCTGATCACCGTCTTGTTCGAGGACGATCACGAGCTGCCTTTATTGTGCCCGCACTGCGGCGACCCGATCGGCACGGACGAAAATGAGCTGTTAGATGAGCTGGCCGGCCTGTACCTGGTCGGGCTGGAGTACGTGCCGGCCGATCCCGAAGCCGACGAGTACGAGGGCGTGGAATTCCTCTTCGCGTCCGATCCGGAAGTCGACGTCAACGACGTGCCGGACGACGTCGCCGCCAGCTCCATTCTGCTGCATCTGGACAGCGTTCGGGAGATCGTGTGTCCCGGACAGTGACTCCCGTCGCCGGCGACGCGGCCTCTGCGTTCGGTTCACCGATCGGGGTCCGACAGGAAAACTGCGCCGGGTCCGGATATGCTGCGGCGATTTGACTTTTCACCTGTCGTGGCTAAGATACCAGGGTGTTGACTGTATTATGCGACAGGTGCGCGCCAATTTCTATCGCAACGACGGCGGTGCACAGCCAAGTCTGCTATGCTTATTGGCAATAAGCAGCGCTGGAGGCATACAATGGTCAAGACAATCGAAGCGGTGTTTGATGGACAGGTACTCCGTCCAGAGGATCCGCTCACGCTTGAGCCTAATACGCGCGTACGCATTACGATCGAAACTGTACAGCCAGAGGCAGAGAAAGCCACGTCCTTTCTGCGCGTGGCGCGCTCGCTTAACTTAGACGGGCCGTCCGACTGGGCGGTCAATCTCGAGACCCACCTGTACGGTGGAGAAAGCCACCCTGATGGCTGAGGTATTTCTCGACACCGCGTATGCGATTGCGTTATCCTCGCCAAACGACCTCTTTCATCATCTCCCGACCTGCCGCCGGCGTGGAACGCACGACGGGATGACAGCGCGGTAGGCAGTAGTACGCCGGGTGGTGCGGCGAACGTCGGGCAGCAGGTGACCCGGACGGTAACCCACTTTTCGGTGATCTACTGGCTTGCTTTTCGATTGATAAAACAACCATCAGGGTGTTGGTGGCCCAAGCAATTGTATCCCGTTCGTGTCTGTTCACCTCGCCGCCGCCCTTTTCAAAAGTGAAAGCCACTCAACAGCATTGCCTGCAAGTCAAGTATTGGAGTATGATATAGGCCGGGGACCAGGCCATGCCCAGAATATCGGAGTTCTTCGGCGTTGCGATCTACATGTACTTCAACGATCACTTGCCGCCTCATTTCCATGCGGAGTATGGTGAGTTCGAAGCAGTTTACGCCATCGATACTCTGGACATTTTGCGCGGTAATCTACCACGGCGCGCGCATAGCATGGTTGTGGAATGGACACTCGCCCACCGCGCCGAACTCAGGGCCAACTGGAATCGAGCGCGCGAGCAGCGACCCTTAGAGCAGATTGAGCCGTTGGATTGAAAGGAATAGAGTTATGGAGAAGCTAGGTCCCCGTGTACGCGTGCGTGCTGCAGAACCCCGACAGGGGTTCAAGGTGCTGTTTACCTTTGACAATGGCTCTCAGAGGGAAATAGACCTCGAACCCTATTTGCGCGGCCCCATTTTTGAGGCGATTCGGAGGGATCCCGCGACGTTTCGCGCCATGAAGATTGAAGGCGGCACGATTGCCTGGGAGAACGGTGCCGACATAGACCCGGATGTTCTGTATTACAACCTCAAGCCTGCTTGGAGCGAAGAAGCCGAGGCAATAGAGGCATAGGTTCCTGCATATCGGCAGCCTACCGAGGAATTGCGTTGTCAACCGGAGATGCGGGCGCGGACATCCTCGTCGAGATCGCCGAGGGTCGCGCTGGCTGAGTGCCGAATGACGTTGCCCAACGTGCGACGCACTTCCAACCTTCTCTGCTTTCCTTCGGCTCCGCTCAGGACAGGCGCTACGAGGGCGAGAGTGCGTCGCACGTCTGGAGTTGTGACGTGGAGTATGCCCATCTTGGCCGCACCGGCCTGAAAGTCTCTCGCATTTGCCTGGGCATGATGACTTACGGCACGCCCGAATGGCGCAAGTGGGTGCTGCCGGAGTCGGAAAGCCGGCCCTTCGTCAAGCGCGCGCTTGACATGGGCGTCAACTTCTTCGACACGGCCGACATGTATTCGCGCGGCGTCAGCGAGGAGATTCTCGGCCGCGCGCTGCGCGACCTGGGTATGCGGCGTGAAGCGGTCGTGGTCGCCACCAAAGTCTTCTTCCCGATGGGCAACGCTCCCAACGACCGCGGCCTGTCACGCAAGCACATCCTGCACGCGATCGACGCCTCGCTGAAGCGGTTGAACATGGATTACGTCGACCTGTATCAGATCCATCGCTACGACCGTGAGACGCCGATCGAGGAGACCCTCGAGGCGCTGCACGACGTGGTGAAAGCGGGCAAGGCGCGCTACCTGGGCGCGTCCTCCATGTTCGCCTGGCAGTTTGCGCGCATGCTGTATGTGGCCGACCGTCACGGTTGGACGCGCTTCGTGTCGATGCAGAACCACTACAATCTGGTGTATCGCGAAGAAGAACGCGAGATGCTGCCGCTGTGCCGGGCAGAGGGCATCGGCGTGATACCGTGGAGCCCTCTGGCGCGCGGCTTCTTGACCGGCACGCGCCGCCGGGGCGGCCGGGGCGATACGGCGCGCGCCGAGACGGACGACTTTGCGCACAGTATGTACTACCAGGAGTCGGACTTCCAGATCGTGGATCGCGTCGTGGCCCTCGCCGGGCGCAGAGGCGTGAAGCCCGCCCAGATTGCGCTGGCGTGGCTCCTGCAGCAGCCGGGCGTCACTACGCCGATCATCGGCGCCAGCAAGATGGCGCATCTCGAAGAGGCCGTGGCGGCGTCAGAGATCAAACTCTCCGATGAGGAGCAGAAGTACCTGGAGGAGCCGTATCAGCCGCATCGTGTGTTGGGGCATGATTAGGTGGGATGGAAGTTGGAGGTTGGAAGTTAGAGGTTGGAGGTTGGATGAGTCTTAGAGTGATAGGGCGATTTGTGCTGAGCCGTCGATTTCTATAGGCAATGTCCAAATGTCTTCTGCCGGTTGTCTGCAAGCAATGAGCTGACCGTTCTGTCTTGCCTCTCGAATGTTGCATCCCGCGATCCAGATTTCGCCCGCCGCGCGCCGTTTCAATTCGATCCCAATCCCCAATCCCCAAATGCCAGTCTGAAATCTCTTTACCTCGCCGCCCATCGTTAGATGAAACGTGGTCGCAACGAGGTGCGGCCGGTCGAGCACCGGCCGGATGGCGACGACGGCGCAGCCGTGCGCGGGCAGCACTCCCAGATCGATCTGGCCGTTCTCTGCAAGGCGATAATGGGCCGTCCAGAACTCGACTGCGTGATGCGGCTGCGACGGATCAAGTCCGAGCCGCGCCAGGTCGATCGTTCTGCGCTGCGGACGGCCTGATCAGTTGAAGACGCCCGCGACGACCCCCGATCCCCATTCGCAATCCTGCCGCAATGCATACACCTCCGGCATCTCGCGCTCGAACACATCGAGCGGGAGCGCACTTTCGGTCGGCGGCGGCAGCAGCGGTGTGACGTATCACATTCGCCGTTTGGGCAGTGCAGAGAGGCCGTCGCCGAGGACGAGCAGGACTGGTATCCATGCTTGAAGAACAAGAGCGGCGCGGGGACATCGCCGAAGCGGATCGATCCAGGGCCGGTTCGCAGCGGGGTGAGCTGTTCGATCTGGTGTGTCTGCGCGGATCGATTCGTGACGGCGAGACGCAGCGCGAGAAAGGGGTAATCGTGATACAGCGATGCGTGAAACGTGAGCTGGATGTCGCGCTCGGGTTGAAAGGCGATGGCCAGTTGCTCGCCGGGGCCGTGGACGCTCTCGATCGAATCATGTGAGGACGAAGCGACCTTCAACGCAGACGTATCGAGAACGAGCGTGGCGAATCGGGCGCGCGCGGTAGCATTGCGAATGATCGGGGCTGCATCGGGGCGGCCGATTGAGAAGCGACCGTGGGAGGCATCGAACTCGATGCGCAGCGCAGCCGAGCTGAGGCTGAGACGCCCGTCGCGCTCGATGAAGTCGATCATGCCCTCTCCGTACGCGCGACCGGCACTTTCAGAAGTGCCGGTCACGGCGTCGCTGCGGGGATGGATGGGAGTCGAACCCACCGCCGCCCGCTCGGCGCGACCGGCCACTGGTTTTGAAGACCAGGGAGGCCACCGGGCCCCAACCATCCCCCTACGATGGGAAGGATAGCATGAGCGGATTGCCTTGACAAGCCCTCCGGCTTCGGCTACAATAATCGCTGCCTACCGCCGAGATAGCTCAGTTGGTAGAGCACGCGACTGAAAATCGCGGTGTCCCCAGTTCGATTCTGGGTCTCGGCACTGGCTGCTGCAGGAATCGGGCAGCGCTTGCGGGAGTGGCTCAGCGGTAGAGCATTTCCTTGCCAAGGAAAGGGTCGCGGGTTCAAATCCCGTCTCCCGCTCTGCAAACGGCTGATGGACTTCCCACGGAGCCATCAGCCGTTTCGTTACGGCGACGTAGCCAAGTGGTAAGGCAAGGGTCTGCAAAACCCTCATGCGCGGGTTCAAGTCCCGCCGTCGCCTTTGTGACATGGAACGTACTTTAACGCGGCGAAGGGTCTGTGCCCAAAACACAGACCCTTCGCCGTTTTTGCCTATCCCGGCAAAGGTGCCGAAGAACCTTTGACGGCAAAGGTACTGAGGGTCTGTCCTCCTGTGCTCGATCCAGCCAATGACAGGCAATGCAGGGCAATGCCAGACAATAGATTTCTCACAGGAGGCAGCATACAATGGCACGCAAAGCGAAGACCCGAACCGAGCGTGAGATGTCCACCGCAACCCTCAACATGTTAATCGACTATTACCTGGGCAGTATGCAGCGGCGCGGCTGCACGCCGGACTCGGTGACCAGCTGCCAGCGCGCGCTTAAGCGGTTCCATCGTTATCTGATCAACGGTGGGAGCAACGGTGACACCGTGAAGCTGTCCGGCGTTACCTCGGAGCGGCTGAACGCTTGCGTGGACCATCTCCAGAACCGGACGACCAAGTGGGAGGGTCATCCTCGCAAGCCGGTCGAACATGCCAAGTTGTCGCCCTTCACGATCTGCAAAGAGGTCAAGATCCTGCGGGGTTTTGGGACTTGGCTGGAGAGCGAAGGCTTCCCCAATCCGTTCGATGAGCTCGAAGTCCCCAAGGTGCCGCGTTACATCGTCGAGGTGTTGACGACGGCGGAGATTGAGCAGTTACTGTCGGCGATCAACCCGAACACTGAGAATGGGGCGCGGCAGTATGCGATCGTGATGCTGATGCTCGATACTGGGCTGCGCATCAGTGAAGTCGCGGCGGCGCGCATTCCCGATCTAAACCTGGAGCGGCGTCAACTCAAAGTGTTCGGCAAGGGACAGAAGGAACGCATAGTCCCGTTCGGCCAGCGGTGCGCGCAGGCGCTCATGCGATACATCCACATGTACCGCGCGAAGCCGCGCCGAGACGAGTTCGATCAGCTTTTTCTGGCGCCGGATGGCGAGCCGATGACGCGCAACAGCCTGGAGCATGTGATCCGACGGCTGCGGCTCGCCAGTGGTATCAATCGCCTGCATGCACATCTTCTGAGGCACACATTTGCCGTCAACTTCCTCACAAACGGGGGTGACTTGCGGACGCTCCAGCTCATACTCGGGCACGAGAGCCTGGTAGTCACTCAACGCTACCTGCATCTATCACAGCAGCTCGTGCAAGCCAGATATGAGGACGGCTCGCCGATGGATAAGCTCACGCTGAACTCCGAGCGTCGGTTTGGGTCGCGGAGGCTGAAGCGGGTGTCGTAGAGCGGCTTGTGGAACGACTACCCTACTTTGGAGGGGTGTGTCGCTCCGTAACCCGATCGCAGCCATTCTGAGTGGGCAGTAATGGCCAGTGACCCGCGACCGTAATCAACTCGTCCAAACCTGTTACGTCGAGGCCTAGGCCGATCCCTATCCGAATGAGCACATCGCGGCTTGGGCGTGAAGCCCGGCCCGTCTCTAAGCGATGCAAGTAAGCTACATCTACCTGACTACGATCACTCAGCAGTTGGTACGACAAGCCCGACTCAGCGCGAAGTTGCTCCAACTTCTCACTCAGACGTGGCGTGTCCGATGGTTGCACGTGATGCGCTCGTCAGGTCGGCCAGAACAACAAAAAAGGGGCGCTCACTGCGCTGTGCACAGTTGAGCACCCCTCAAGGAACAACTCTATTCGGGACGGCGTCGACTTCGACGCGACGCTAAGTCGCTGGTTAGTTTACCATGACTACCATATACGTCAATGGGTTGCGCGTAATAGACGCATAACAGAGTTGATGGTGATGACGGACACCCCGATTCAGCAACCCGATTCAGATCGAGCATGACCCCGAATCAGGTGCCTCTCATCCCGATTCAGATGAACCGCGATCTGTGAAAAAAAGCCAATTCAGCACCCCGATTCAGATCGGGTGAGGGGGGTCGGTGGGGGGAAGGCACATTCTTGGGGCCAAATCACGTGACCCCGATTCACGTCCTCCGATCTTTGCCAAGCCAGCACTCATGGCTGCTATTCAGCTCTGCGAAGGTCATAGTGAGGATGGCTTCGAATTATGCCTCCTTCCGGTCCAATGGGCGGGCCGTGTGGAAAACTACCCTTGGAACGTGAAGCGCAGATGTGGGATGATCTGGCGACCAGAGCCATCTATCACACCAATCGCCTGGAAGGCAGCCGCTCACCTGTAAGGAGGCGAAGGATCGAGGGCATGAGCAATAGGATGTGCTATAATCTGCTAATAGGGAGTGGAAGACGAGCCATGACCGAGTTCACGATCACCCAGATTCTTGACGATCTGCGCGCTGCCGACGAAATCACGCGCCGATTCGAGCGCCGCTACTGGCTGAGCTCCGCCGACTTCTATGAGTTGTACAGGCAGGGGCGGTTGGATGATGGCGAGCATTCGGAGGATTTCGCCGAGTGGTCGGCATACTATCAGATCAAACTCGATCGAGAAGCCGCTTTGCAGAAGTTGTCAAGCGAGCGTGTCCGCGAATTGAGCACCAATGCCGGTGAGATCGTCACGATTGATCCGCGAGAGCCGTCGCTGCGTTTGCCCTCGGCGGTTTAAGCCATGCCGTTTCCGACGCGCGCCGATTATGAGGC
>DATEUJ010000081.1:0-18269 GCA_035283185.1 Anaerolineae bacterium
CTCGAGGCTTTAGCCGGAGATGTGGCGGATAATCGAACCGGCTTGTATATTGAGACTGCACCTTAACATCTCGAATAGCGTTCCCCAAGACCGACAGGTAGGGTACACTCAGCCCTGGAAGGGATGGAGACGGCTAGCCTCGAGCACGGCACGTTCGTCACGCCCGTGTTGGCCGTGGCGACGTGGCCCGACGAACTGGCGGCCATGCTCCAACGGGCCGTGAGGGAGCGCCGCCCGACCGGCCCGTGGCGGTGGTCATGGAACCGACTCTTGACACGACTTAGAACTTCTAAAGCCTCGATTCCAACACGAAAGGCTGAGTAGTTACCTTTCTTTGGGGAAAATGAAGTAAGCATCCTGAGCCAAGACCTGGCAGGTCTCGTCCTCCGGTCCCAGTCGCGCGCCGGATCTTCGAAGACCTGCCAGGTCTAAGTCGTGGGCGCCAGCCGATCGATGCCCTGCGCCAGGTACTGCGAGCGCAGGTGGTGATACGCGCCCGCCGCGCGGCCGATCCAGTCGAGCGAGCTGCCGCTGAGTTCCTTCTTCACCTTTGCCGGCGCGCCGGCCGCCAGTGTGCGAGCCGGAATACGTACGCCCTCGCCGACGACGCTCCCTGCGGCAACCATGACTTCCTCGCCGATCTCGGCGCCGGCCAGGACGACCGCGTTCACGCCGATCACGCTGCGCGCGCCGATGCGGCAGCCTTCCAGCACCGCGCCGTGGCCGACCGTCACGTTCTCTTCAACGATCGTGAACGACTGCTCCGGCACGTGCATCGTCACGTTATCCTGAATGCTGCTGCCTGCGCCAATGACGATCGTCCCGTGATCGGCGCGCAGCACCGCGCCGAACCAGATGCTCGCCCCCGTCTCGACGCGCACGTCGCCGATCAGCACCGCCGTCGGCGCGACGAACACGTCCTCGGCGATCTGCGGCCTCCTGCCCTCGTATTCGATCAGCATGTGTCGTTACCTGTGCTCTGAGAAGGATAACCACGGATGACACGGATGTCACGGAGATCAGAAGATACATCTGTGTCATCCGTACAATCCGTGGTTCAATCCGCCCACGACATCTACTTGCCCTTGAACGCCGGCTTGCGCTTCTCGCGGAACGCGCGCAGGCCCTCGCGGTGATCTTCGGTCTTCAGAAGGATGCTCTGCGCCAGGCCCTCCATCACGATGCCGGACGTCTGATCGAGATTCGCCACCGTGTTGAGGACTTTCTTCGCCAGGCCGATCGACTGCGGCGCGCGCTTGAGCAGCGTGCGGGCCAGCTCGCGCGTCTCGTCCATCAGGCGATCCGGCGGCACGACGCGGTTGACCAGTCCCATCGCTTCAGCCTCCCTGGCCGAGATCATCTTGCCGGTGAAGATCAATTCCTTCGCGCGCGCCACGCCGATCAGCCGCACGAAGCGGGCGCAGCCGCCGATGCCTGGGATCAGGCCGATGGCGTTCTCGCGGAAGCCGAGCGTCGCCTCTTCGGACGCGATGCGAATGTCGCAGGCGAGGGCCAATTCCAGCCCCCCACCCGTCGCCGCGCCATTCATCGCGGCGATGACCGGCTTCTCCAGCGCTTCGAGATCGTCGAAGAACTTGATCAGGCGGCGGCTGTTGGCGCGGAACTTCGGCGTCAGCCAGTCCTGCTCGAAGTGACTGATGTCACCGCCGGCCGAAAACGCGCGACCCGCCCCGGTGAAGACGACCACGCGGACGGCGTCGTCGAAGAACAGCGTCTCTGCGAGCGCCGTGAAGTCGGCGCGCATGTCCGTGCTGATCGCGTTGAGCACGTCCGGCCGATTCAGCGTGATCGTGGCGATACCGTCTTCCAGCTCGTAAAGCAGCGTCTTGAGTTCCATCTGGCTCCTCTAAGAGACTGTCTTAAAACCCCGTGGTTGACGCATCCTCATGCGTCAACAGCGGGCATAGGGATGCCCGTTCTACGGGTTTTAAGACGCGCTCTAACTCTCACCCGGCGCCTCTTCGGTCCAGCGCACGGCTTCGAACACGGAATGGCAATTGCGGCAGTAATACTGCGAGGCGAGCAAGAACTGGCCGAACAGCGAGATCATTTCGGCGTCGGCTGAGTTGCAGAAAGCGCACGTCACCGTTTCGCGCTGTGGGTACTCTAACTCCGACTCCATCTCTGACTCCCACTCTAACTCTAACTCTAACTCTTCGCCTCCCGGCGCTCCGCGTTCCAGGTCGACCAGTCGTGTCGGATAGTGGGCAGCGACAGCCCGTGTCTGTCCAGCAGTGGCGTCACCCGGCTCAGCCAGGTTTCGCGGAGTCGGGTCGAGTTTGCGGACAGAATGCCGGCGCCGCCGAGCGCGGCGAGCGTCGCATCGTCGGGCGGGCCGAACCACGCCGACGCGACCGGCGCGACCTGGTTCAGCGCCGCCTGCAATCGATCGCGCGCCGCGTAGCCGCCAGAGGCGAGACGCGCCAGCCAGCTTTCGCCGAACACGTGATGAAAATGCTCTTCCTGGAGGATTTTAGCGACGCGCCCGCCCAACGGTCCGTATTCCGAGCGCCGCGCCGATTCGAACACGACGTTCAGCGCGCGATCGAGCAGGGCGTTCGCGGCGATGACGTCTGCCCACGATAGCCACGCTGCGTCGAGGAAGCGGGGGTTGTAATGCTTCTCGCGGGTCATGTCGGTCTCGGGGTTGAGATCAGCCGGCGCGCCGGGCAGATCGCGCAGCATGGCGAACAGGCTGCGCGCGTGGCCCAGCTCGTCCTGCGTCATCGACGCGCATCCGACCGAGGCTTCCAGCGCCGGCGCGCTGTGCGACCACTCGGACAAGCGCACGCCGTAGCGGTGCTTCGTATCCGCCAGCGCCAGTCCGAATTGCAGCAGGGCGGCGTTGACCTCTGGGCTGACGTCGGCCGCCGACTGGTAGCGAGGCGCATACGTCGTCGCGCTCATGCCGGCTCCCCCTCGACGATGACCGGCGTGATCGACGACGCCGGGATCGCCACCAGCTCGACCCAGCCGTTCGCTCCGGCCAACTTCAATGCTGCCTCCTTGGGGCCGGCGTCGGCTTCGACATCCACTTGACCGACGAACGTGAGTGGTTGAGGATAGCTCTTACGGCCAAAGACGTGGTAAGTTTGAATGTCGTTCATGGTCACGAAGACCGCATCGCCGCGCCTGAAACTATCCACCCCAGCGGCCAGCACGCCGAAAGCAAACTGCCGTAATCACCCTGATAGCAAATCACCTCAGTTTAACTGCTCGGAAGCCAACTGGCATCCCACGCTTCGCGCATTACACTTCAGGCATTACGCTTCACTCCGGTCCGATCACCTTCACGATCTCCTGCCTCGGCGCGATCACCATCTCGTTCCACGCCCACTCGTTGTACAGCGTGAACGCGTACGCGCGGGCCAGCTCGCGATTGGCGGCAATCACGCTGCCCACGTGGTGCAGCGGCTCGTGCGGCTGAAACTTGGCGAACACCTCGTAGACGTCACCCTCCGGCGTGTGCGCAAGCGTCTGACTCATATGCTCACCTTCCAGGGCGCATGCAAGACGCACCCCTACTTATGCACTCACTCCCCACCGCTTGAGTTTCTCAATGCCCTGCGCCGACAGGCGCTGGCGCGTCCAGGGCGGATCCCACACGATCTGGATGTCGACGTCGTCGATTCCGGGTTCCTTCAGCAGCCGCTCCCGAACGTCGCCGAGGATGTACTCCATGCAAGGGCAGCCCATAGCGGTGAACGTGATGTGCACCTGCACGCGGCTGCCCTGCCGCCGCAGGCCGTAGATCAGCCCCATGTCCACCACGCTCATCGGGAACTCGGGGTCCTGAACGTCTTCGAGCGCCTGCCACAGGCTCACTTCGTCGGGCGCGGCGTTTTCACGCGCTAATTGGGCGCGATTCGTAGTCTGCGCCGTGAGGGCCATCTCAATCTCCAATTACCAATTACCAATCCCGGCATTTACCCGGCATCTGAATCGGCGTCTGGAGACGCCTCCTACATGACCAGGGTGTTCAATTCTTTGCGGCCGCGCTGGATCTGCTCGATGAACTCCTGGTTCTTCGGCCCGCGCGCCTTCCACCGCCTGAGCACGTCATCCCACGTGCACGGGCCTTCCTCGAACAGCCAGCGCTTCTCGTCTGGGACGAAGCGGCACGGGAAGGGGAAGTCGATGGCGTACTTGCCGGCGGCCGGGTCGTAATGCACGGGCACGTCGAGGCGAAGCTCCAGCAGGAACGGGATAGCAGTGCTCATCCAGATCTGGCGCAGCTCGTCGTTCGTGCTGCCTTTGAAGCCGTATTCGATCTGCTCGGTGTGGCGCTTCAGGTTGTCGGGCAGGCCGAACCATTCGAGCGTGAGTGGCAGCATCCAGTCGATTGCGCGCTGCAGCTTTTCGTGGCCGCCGGGCTGCTCGTTGATCTTGCGCATCCAAGTCTCGCCGTGGCGCAGGTGAAAATTCTCTTCTTTGTCCACCTTGACCAGCGCGCGCTTCCACGGCCCGAAGCTGCCGTGCTTGAACACGTCGCCTAGCAGCACGTAGCCGGCCCGGTCGTACAGCGCGTTGGCGACGACCAGCTCGACCCACGTTTCGAGCGGCACGTCGAAGGCGTAGGGATACTTGAAATCCCCCGGCTTGCGCTCGTACACCAGCCATTCCTTGTCCATGCCGAGGTCTTCCAGCAGGCGATAGGCGATGTGCGCGTGCGCCATTTCGTCCTGGATGATGCCCATCGCCGAGACGAAGGCGTTCGTCGACGGCGCGTCGTTCGCGGCGAGGCGGTAGGCCGGCGCGCTGATCAGCTCGGTGTCGCCCGACACGGTGAGGATGCGCTTGATGCCCTCCAGGTAGATCAGGCTCATTTGGTCGATGGTCTCGACGAGTTTGCCTGCGTGGAGACGATCTGTGAGTTCCGTTTCAGTGACGGGTGTCATATATCTACTCCTTGTTCGGTCGAGCGTGGAGCGTGAAGCGTTGAGCGTGATAGTCATGAATTGCGCTTTCTGTTCTGAGTTGTTGCGGTTTTTCGGGGCATCCACTTTTCAGGCTCCTCCATCATGAGCGAAAGCTGGCTGCAGGTGTGGTTGTAACGATCGACCAACTCTTCGTATATCTCGACGGAGAGATAGCCGAAGTGCAGCGAGAAATCCAGCCAGACTTGCGTCTCGGCCGCCTCGCTGTCGGCGTCGCTCAGTTTGCTGACGAAATTCTTGGGATAGCGTCGCTTACGCCACGCCTCGGCGACGTTGGCACATACCGAACGAGATGAGCGGCGAATCTGAGCGGACATGGTATCCCCCTCTGTGGATTGTGGAGCGTGAGAATGTGGAGCGTGAAACGAGTCGCTCGACGCTTCACGCTCGACGCTCCACGTTACTTGCCTTTGTAAACGGGTGATCGCTTCTCCGCGAATGCAGCGAAACCCTCCTTCGCGTCCTCCGTATCAAACAAAGGCTCGATCAGCTCGCGTTCTAATGCCAGTCCCTCACTCAATGGCAGCGCGATGCCTCGATACACAGCGTGCTTGATGCGACCCACCGCCACCGATGCCCCGGACGCCAATTTGCGGGCGTAGGCCTCAGTTTCTTCCATGAGCCTGTCCGCAGGAAACAGACGATTGACGATACCCAGCCGCAGCGCGTCGGCGGGCGGGACAGCTTCGCCGGTGATCATCATCTCCAGCGCCTTGTTAGCGCCGATCAGGCGTGGCAGGCGCTGCGTGCCGCCGTTGCCGGGCAGCAATCCCAAAGTGACTTCAGGCAGTCCGATCCGGTAGTTGCCTTCGGCGGCGAAGCGCAAATCGCAGGCGAGCGCCATCTCCAGCCCGCCGCCGAGCGCGTGGCCGTTGATCGCGGCGATGAACACCTTGGCGCTGGCGGCCATCTTGTCGAGCGCCTGATGGGCGAAGCGAATCATCTCCATATTGGCCGCCGTCGTATTCGCCATGAAGGCTTTGACGTCGGCGCCGGCCGAGAAGAATTTCTCCGAGGCGCTCTTGAGGATGACGACCTTCACGCCGGCATCGCCGTGAGCCGCCTCGATCGCCGCGTCGAGGTCGCGCATGAAATTGATGTCGTAACTGTTCGCCGGCGGGCGGTTCAGCGTGATGGAGCCTACGGCATCGGACTTCGAGAAAGTGACGACGGGGTCAGACATGATTCCTCCTTGGATGGCTGATGTTGTCAGTTATCAGTTATCAGTCATCAGTTATCAGTGCCCACTGCTCACCGATTACTGTTCACTGATCACTGCTCACTGTTCACTGATCACTGGTCACTGCATGCTGACCGCGATTCACTCCCAGTCAAGACCGCCAAACACGACACCCTTGTTCTCAAGATAGTAATCCACCGCCTCCGGCCCGTGCTCGTGACCGACGCCCGACGCCTTGACGCCGCCGAACGGCAATTCGTCGTACCCGTAGTGAATCTGGTTCACCCACGTCACGCCGGCCTGGATCTCGCGCGCGGCGCGATTCGCCCAGCTCATGTTCTGCGTCCAGATCGAAGAGCCGAGGCCCCACTGGCTGGCGTTGGCCTTCTGGATCGCCTCGTCGAGCGACTTGACTTTCCACACCGGCAAGACAGGTCCGAAGACTTCCTCGCTCGCCAGCTTGCCGTCCTCCGGCGCGTCGACGACGACGGTAGGCTCGAAGAAGTGGCCTTGCGCCAGCGCCGGGTCGTCAGGTCGCTTCCCGCCGATGAGCACCTTCGCGCCTTTCGAGGTAGCATCCGCCAACTGGTCTTCGATCTCCTCGCGCTGATACGCCGTGTGCAGCGGGCCCATGCGGATGAACGGCTTGTCGGGCTTGGTGCTGCCGTCGCCGACGCGATAGTTGCCGACTTTCTCGAGCAGTCCATCCATGAACGGGTCGTAAATCTCTTCGAAGAGATACAGCCGCTTGACGGCGAGACACTGCTGCCCCGCGTTCCAGTAACGGCCGACGACGATGCCGCTCACGGCGCGCTTGACGTTGGCATCGGGACAGACAATGCACGGATCGGAGCCGCCCAGCTCGAGCGTGATGCGCTTGAAGTCGGGACCGGCCAGCTCCATCACGCGCCGGCCCGTCTCGGACGATCCGGTCAACGCGACGCGCCGCACGGCCGGGTGGCAGATCAACGTCTCGCCGACGGCGCTGCCCGCGCCGGTCACGCACTGCAGCACGCCTGGCGGAAGCCCGGCCTCGTTGAGCAGGCCGATGATCTTGAGCGTGGCAAGCGGCGTGGTGCGAGCGGGCTTGATGATGATCGGGTTGCCCGCGATCAGCGCCGGGCCGACCTTAGTGCCCATCAGCGTGAGCGGGAAGTTCCACGGCACGATGCCGACGCACACGCCGACCGGCCGCTTGAGCACCAGCCCGTAAGCGTGCTTGCCCAGCGCGGGCGGCAGCGGGACCTGCGCGCCTCGGATCTTGCTGGCGAGTCCTGCGTAGAACTCCATGCCGTGCAGAAAATGGTGAAGCTCGCCGGACGCTTCAAAGAGCGGCTTGCCCTGCTCGGCGGTGAGCAGCGCCGCGATCTCCTGGGCCTGCGCCTCGACGGCCTGAATGCCTTTGCGCAGGATCGCGGCGCGATCGTCGGGCGAGGTATCCGCCCAACCCGAAAACGCCGCCTGCGCCGCATTGATCGCCGCCTCGACGTCTTCCTTCCCGGCCATCGGCGCCGTGTCGACGAGAGCGCCGTTGGCCGGGTTCTTGACCTCGTACGTCTCGCCGCTCAGCGCGTCGGCCCCTTGCCCGTTGATGAACAGTTTCGCCATGTGGATACAATCTCCCCTTGGTTTGAATGGTAGTAATGACTTCAGTCGTTACACAAGCGACTAACCCCACTCCGCTACGGGGCAAGTGAGTCGCCACTACGATAGGTCGCAAGAAACCAGGTTTCTCGGTGAGATCTATGCAGGCACGGCCACCTGCGCGGCGCGCCGTTCCGTCCTCGACGGCATGCGGCGCGTGGGCCTGCCCGCGCCTGTGAAGAACATGTCCATCACAAAGTTCAGCATCGTGGACGGGTTCCCCAGCACACGCCCGGCGTAAGGTGTCAGCGCGACTTCGACGATCGCGACGAACATCCAGGCTAGCACGCGGGGATCGGCGTCGGCCAGTTCTCCCTTCCGAATGCCGTCGCGAACGATGACTTCCACCTGATCCGGCAAAGCGGCTTGATAGGCTCGCACCAGCCGGTCGCGCGCCGGGCCTTTGAAGATATTGACGTCGCGGCGAACGAGCTTGATCAAATCACGCTTTTCGGGCGGAAGTTCGAGGAAGCTCTCCGTCAAACGCCGCAGCCGCTCGGTGCAGCTTCCCTTCATCTCCACGCCGGCGCGCATGCGCGCCTGTTTCTGCTTCAGGTCGCTGTGCAGCATCGCCAGGTAGAGGTCTTTCTTGCTCTTGAAGTGGTGGTACAGCGCGCCCTTGGTGACGCCCGCCGCCTCGGCGATGTCGTCCATTGCGACGTTGGCGTAGTTTCGCGCCAGGAAGAGTTTCTCGGCCGCGCCCAGGATGGCGGCGATGGTGGTTCCGGACTTCGCGTACATGCTTGACAAAAAACATACTCCGTGGTATGTTTTCAATCATAACATCCTCGAATCGCTTTGTCAAGACTGACTTGCCGGTGTGATTGCCCGCAAAGGCTCCAGGCGGATCTGCTCTTGGCCCCTCGGAACATAAGCGGACGAGATAAGCGCCATCACCGGCTATTTTGTCTGCCGCGATACGGCCACTGCCGTGCTTCGGGAACGGACGTTTCGCGGCTGATACGGTGGTCACATGGCCGCTCCAGACGTGACGCAGGCGGATGCGCTGGACAGATTGTACGGCGACATGGTCCTCTTTTCGATCCCGGACACGCCGGTGATGGTTGCGCTGAACAAGTATCGAGAGGAGGCCTACATCGAGAACGACGGCCATCAGACTGTGACGGGTGTCTTCGGGCGGAGAGATGAGTATGGCTGAGCGAACGCTGACCGAGATGCTGGACGACCTGCGCCTGACGCAGCAGGTTTTTCTCGACATCCTGAGCCGCGCCGACGAGCACATCCTCTATCGCCGTCCGGCTGACGGCGGTTGGACGCTGGCCGAGTCGCTGGCGCACATCGCCGAGGCGCGCCAGTTCTTCAACCAGGAAACGCGCCGCGTGCTGGCGACACCCGGCGCTCCGATGGGGCGCACCGTCGATCACCCCGGCCAGCTGCAAAACATCCAGGACCACGGCTACGACGCTCCGGACGCCCTTCGCCGCAGGCTCGTCGCCAGCCACGAGGACATGTTGAAAACGCTGAGTGGGATGACCGATGGCGACCTGCAAATCACCGGCCAGCATGTCCGGTACGGCCCCCAAACGTTAGCCGAGTTTATTCAGCGTTTCATGGTCGAGCACGATCAGGCACATGTTCAACAGGCGCAGACTCTGTTGACAGTCGACGCGCCATGACAATCGGCATCGTCGGTGGCCGGCGTGTCATGCCGAGGAGACACGACGAGGCATCTCTGCCCCAGGGAGAAGCGTTCCAGTGTCTGACAGCAAATTAATGACGCTCGCCGAAGCCGTCTCGCGCTTCGTGCCGGATGGCGGCGCCGTCGTCGCGGGCACGGCGCTGGAGTCCTTCATCCCCTTTGCCGCCGGACACGAGATCATCCGCCAGAGAAAACGTGACCTCACACTGGTCGGTCCCATCTCCGACATCCTCTTCGATCAACTCATTGGAGCCGGCTGCGTGCGAAAGGTGCGCGCGGCGTGGGTCGGCAACGTCATCACCGGTTCGGGATACAACTTTCGCCGCGCCGTGGAAAGCGGCGCGATCGAGGTCGAAGATCACTCCAATCTCACGCTCGCACTGGCGCTGCGCGCGGCGGCCATGGGCGTCCCTTTCATGCCCGCCCGCACCGCGCTGGGCAGCGATCTGTTCAAAACGAACGCGAGCCTGAAAACGATGACCTGCCCTTTCACCGGCGATACGCTCACGGCCGTCGCGGCGATCGCGCCCGATGTCGCCATCGTTCATGTGCAGCGTGCCGACGAGCACGGCAACGCGCACGCCTGGGGCAACCTCGGCGTGACGCGGGAGGCGTGCCTGGCCAGTCGGCGCATCATTATCACCGCCGAGGAGATCGTCTCGCACGAGGTCACCACGAGCGATCCGAACCGTGTGGTCACGCCAGGCTTTCGCGTCAGCGCCGTTGCCCACGCGCCGTGGGGCGCGCATCCCTCGCCGGTGCCGGGCCACTACAACCGCGATCATCAGATGTTCCTCGATTACCAGGAGGAGAGCCAGACGCCGGAAGCGTTCGCGCGATGGCAGGCGCGCTGGGTGGATGGCGTGCGGAGCAGCGAGGATTATCTGGCGCGGCTGGGGGAAGAACGGGTCGCCGGGCTGAGGCTCAAACATCATGCGCCGGCGGAGACCGTTGACTATGGATACTAAAGGCGGGCATGGGGGCGAGCCTCGCCCCTACACGGCGGCTGAATTGATGGTCGCGGTGGCTGCGCGTGAAATCAATGACGGTGATGTGGTCTTCGTCGGCATGCGCCTGCCGCTGCTCGGCTTTCAACTGGCGAAGCAGGCACACGCGCCCAACGCCGTCGGCGTCTTCGAGCTGGGCATCGTGCGGGACGCGCCCGCGCCCGAACCGATCTTCACGATGGGCGACTTGCCGAATCTCCATCGCGCGACATGGCTGGCCGACACCGGCGACGTGATGGGTCTGCTGCAGCAGGGCCTCGTCGACGTGAGCTTCATCGGCGGCGCGCAGGTCGATCGCTTCGGTAACCTGAACACGAGCTACATCGGCGGTCTCGACCAGATCGAAACGCGGCTGCCCGGGAGCGGCGGCGCATGCGATCTGGCCAGCCTGGCCCGGCGTCACATCATCATCATGGCGCACGAGAAGCGCCGCTTCGTGCCGAAGGTCGACTACATCACATCGCCGGGCTACGGCGACGGGGCCGGCTGGCGCGAGCGGGCCGGCCTGCCGCGCGGCGGCCCCTCGACGGTGATCACGACACTCGCCATCCTGCGCTTCGATCCCGAGACGCGCGAGATGATTCTGTCATCCGTCCACCCAGGCGCCACCGTCGAAGACGTCATGGCCCATACGGGCTGGCCGCTGAAAGTTGCGGCGAGCGTCGCGGAGACGTCTGCGCCGACTGAAGACGAATTGTTGATTCTGAGACGGTTTGATCCGCAGGGATTTTGGACCGGGGCGTGAGGGTGCTGACTGCGATTGCTCCCTGTTCATTCGTGGGTAGCACACTATGCTACAATTGAACGCAAACAGACTGCCAAATAGCAAGCGGAGATGTTAAGATGAACCAGGTGATGACAGTACCAGATGTCCTTACATTGGAGGAAGTAGCCAATTACCTGCGGCTTCCAAAAGAGACGGTTGAACGGCAAGCCACCCAAGGCCAGATCCCAGGCCGGCGGATTGAAGACACCTGGCGCTTTCTCAGAGCCGCTATTGACGATTGGCTGCGGAGTCATGATAGTCGGACGATCTTGCTCCAACAGGCTGGAACGCTGGCAACCGATGAAACACTACGTGAACTTCGCGCCACGATTTATGCCGAACGCGGACGACCGGAGGCAGAAGAGGGAGCAGGCTCGTAATGCACCTGCTCGACACAGATACCCTCACCTATCTGCACGCCGGGCATCCACGCGTGGTCGAGCACCTGCGCGAACTTGCTGACCCCGATGTGGGCACGACTATCATCACCAAGATCGAGTTATTGCGCGGGCGGTTCGATTTCGTGCTCAAGGCCGCCACAGGCGCTGAACTCCTCAAAGCGCAGAGATTGCTCGCTCGCACTGAAGAACTCTTGGCTCAAATCGTGGTCGTTCCCCTGGACGAACAGGCTGCCGCGCAATTTGATCGCTTGAGTGCAGCCAAAGGACTAAGGAAGATTGGCCGGGCCGACTTGCTGATCGCCAGCATTGCCCTCGCTCACCGTGCTACACTTGTCACGCGCAATGTGCGCCACTTTCGGCAAATACCTGGCCTGACCGTGACAAACTGGGTAAATTGATCGGCTCTCGCCTGTTGGGCGAACAGAAAGAACTATTCAGATGCTTCCCCGCCAAATCTCGAAGAGCCGGAACCGTCAAGTCAGAGAAAGAAGGAGGTGATGCCGTCAAGCGTCCGAATTAGCCGCGTCGGGTCAGGCCCCCGTGCTTGTCGGTCCGTCCGATATTCATCCATCATCACACCGGAGGAGAATAGCGATGACCACCCAGACGAAGTCGAGGTTGACACGCCGCCAATTTCTGAAGGCTGCGGGCCTGACGGCCGGCGCGACCGCCGCTTCACCCCTGCTCAGCGCGTGCGGCCCGGCCGCCCCCGCCGGCCCGGTGAAGATCGGCGTGCTGCTGCCGTATTCGGCGGTGTACGCCGAGCTGGGCAACAGCATCGAGAAGGGCATGCGCATGTACCTCGAAGAGAAGAACTCCGAGGCCGGCGGTCGCAAGATCGAGCTGATCACGGAGGACGAAGGCGCTACGCCGGACGAAGCCACGCCGAAGGCGAAGAAGCTGGTCGAGCAGGACGAGGTCGATCTGGTCACCGGCATCGTCAGCTCGGGCGTGCTCGGCGCGCTGCGCGACTATTTCGATCAGAACAAGAAGCTGCTGATCTGCTCCAACGCCGGCGCAAACCAGCTCAGCCGCCAGGCGAAGACCCCCTACATCTGGCGCACGTCGTTCACGAACTGGCAGCCCAACTGGCCGGTGGGCCCCTGGGCTGCGGAGAACGTCGGCAAGCGGGTGTTCGTCAGCGTGCCTGACTATGCAGCCGGCCACAACATGCGAGACGCATTCTTGAACAGCTTCCAGGCGGCCGGCGGCGAGGCGGTGGGTCTCCAACTGACACCGTTTCCGAACATCGGCGACCCCGCGCCGTACATCACCGAGATCGCGAACGCCGAGGCAGACTTCTTGTATTGCTTCTACAGCGGCGGCCAGGCCGTTACGTTCCTCAAGGCCTACGGCGACTTCGGCCTGGCAGGCCAGTTGCCGCTGTTGAGCGCCGGCTTCATGGTCGAAGAGGACGTGCTGCCGGCGCACGGCGACTACGCGCTGGGCGTGCGCAGCGGCCTGCATTGGGCGCTGTATCTCGACAACCCGGAGAACAAGACGTTCTCCCCAACTTATCAGGCGAAGTACGATCGAACTCCCGACGTCTTCGCCGTGCAGGGCTACGACACTGGCCGCGTGATCGTCGAGATGCTCAACCAGACCCAGGGCGACACGAACGTCGACAAAATGATCGACGTGCTGGGCGGCATCAGCTTCGCCAGCCCACGCGGGCCGTTCACACTTGACACGGCGACACAGAACCCGAAGCATCACATTTACCTGCGCGACGTGCAGACAGTGGACGGCGCGCCGCACAACGTGGTGCTGGCCGACCTGGGCGAGGTCGTCGATCCGGGCGACGACTCGAAGGGTTAGTTACCTCACCCACCCCGGCCCCTCCCTCTCCTGCCAGGAGAGGGAGGGGAAGGTGCGATCCTCCTCTCCATGGAAGCCTTCATCACACAACTTCTCAACGGGCTGGTCACCAGCATGCTGCTGTTCATCGTGGCGGCCGGTTTGTCATTGATCTTCGGACTGATGGACGTCATCAATCTGGCGCATGGCGCGTTCTACCTGCTGGGCGGCTACGTTGCGCTGACGGTGATGGAGCAGAGCGGCGAATTCTGGCGTGCGCTGATTTACGCCCCGCTGATCGTCGCCCTCCTGGGCCTGATCATCGAGGTCGTCTTTCTGCGGCGGCTGTATGGCCGCCACCGCCATCTGGAGCAGGTGCTTCTCATGTTCGGCGTCGCCTTGATCGTGACCGACTTCATCCGCGCGACGTGGGGCGCGTTCGTCGAATCCGTCCCCAACCCAGAACTGCTGTCGGGGCACGTCACCATCTTCAACGTCCAGTATCCGGTATACCGGCTGTCGCTGATCGGGTTCGGGTTGATGTTGGCGTTCCTGCTGTGGCTGTTCATCGAGCGGACGCGATTGGGGGCGATCGTGCGCGCAGGCGTGTCGGACGCGCAGATGGTCGGCGGCCTGGGCATCGACGTGCAGCGCGTGTTCGCCGCGATGTTTGCCTTCGGCACGGCGCTCGCGGCGCTGGCGGGGGTCGTCGGCGCGCCCATTTTCAGCCTCTATCCGGGACTCGATTCCGAGGTCTTGATCCTCGCGCTGGTTGTCGTCGTCATCGGTGGACTGGGCACGCTCAAAGGAGCCTTCTACGGCAGCCTGGTCATCGGCCTGGCCGACACGTTCGGCAAGGCGGCGCTGCCTGAATTCTCGCGCTTCCTGCTGTTCGCGGTCATGGCGGCGGTGTTGCTGATCCGGCCGACCGGACTGTTCGGGCAGAAGGGCGGCTAGCGATGGCGACGCTCAAAGCCCGCCTGTCCACCGCGCCGGTGTGGCTGATCCGGCATCAGCGCTGGGCGCTCATCGCCGCGCTCGCCTTCGCCTGCATCTATCCGTACGTCGTCCGCCTGTACTTCGTGACGCTCGCCGAGGATGTGTTGATCTTCGCCATCTTCGCGATGAGCCTCGACTTGCTGCTGGGCTACACGGGCCTGACCTCGTTCGGTCACGCGGCCTTCTTCGGCGCGGGCGCGTACTTGCTGGCCTATCTCACGACGCGATTCGGCGTCACGAATCTTGTGATCACCGTTCCGCTAGTCTTGCTCGGCACGGCAATGTTGGCGATGCTGATCGGATTCTTCACGCTGCGCACGCGTGGCATTTACTTCCTGATGGTCACGCTGGCCTTCGCGCAGATGCTATTCAGCATCGCGATCAACTGGTCGGCGGTCACCGGCGGATCGGATGGGCTGCCGGGCGTGCCGCGCCCGAGTATCGGCATCGGCCCGCTGAGTTTTACTTTCGACAGCCGTGAGAGCTTCTATTACCTGATCCTTGTTTGTTTTCTGCTCACGTACTGGCTGCTGCGCCGGATCGTGAACAGCCCGCTCGGCTGGGCGTTTCGCGGCATTCGCGAGAACGAGGCGCGCATGCGCGCGCTGGGCTACAACACGTTTCGTTTCAAGCTCGCCTCGTTCGCGATCGGCGGCGCGTTCGCCGGGCTGGCCGGGCTACTCCAGGCCCACTCGGCGCGCATCGCCTCGCCGGAGAATTTGTACTGGACGATGTCAGGGCAGGTCATGATCATGGTCATCGTCGGCGGCGCGAGCACGCTGAGCGGGCCGGTCCTCGGCGCGGCGACGGTGCGCCTGCTGCGCAACTTCATCAGCAGCGCCACGCCGCGCTGGGAAACGCTGATGGGCGCCATCTTCATCCTGTTCGTGCTATTCGCGCGGCGCGGCATCGTGGGCGTGCTGTCGGATGCTCGAAAGCGATTCGAGGCCGAGCGCCCGGCGACCGCGGCGCGCCCGGCCGAAATTTCTGAATCGCCCCAAGCGGAGGCCGAATGAGCCGCCTGAAAGCGGACAACCTGCGCAAGAACTTCGGCGGGATCGCGGCGCTCGCCGGCGTGACGCTGGAAGTGGAGCCGGGCGAGCGCCGCGCGATCATCGGCCCGAACGGCGCAGGCAAGAGCACACTGTTCAATCTGATCGCCGGCGAGCTTCCGCCGACCGGTGGCCGCGTCTATTTCGACGGACGCGACATCACCGGCCTCTCCGTCGACGAGCGGGCTAACCTCGGCGTGGGTCACACCTTCCAGCGCAATAACCTGTTCCCGGGTCTGACCACTTTCCAAAACGCGTGGTTGGCCGTGCAGCATCGGCGCGGCGTGGCGCGCCACGCGTTTCGCGACGCGCGCCGCTTCGACGCGATCGAGCTCGAGACCGGAGAGCTGCTCGGCAGCGTCGGCCTGGCCGAGCAGCGCGATCAGGTCGTCGGCATCCTGGCTTACGGCCAGCAGCGCGCGCTGGAGGTCGCGCTCGCGCTGGCGACCGGGCCGAAAGTGCTGCTGCTTGACGAGCCGACGGCCGGCATGTCACCCGCCGAGACGGCCGACATGGTGCGCCTGATCGAGTCGCTGCCGCGCTCGCTCACCATGCTGATCGTGGAGCACGATATGGACGTCGTGTTCAGCCTGGCCGGACGCATCACCGTGCTGCATTACGGCGAAGTGATCGCCGAGGGCGCGCCGGCCGACGTGCGCGCCAATCCGCTGGTGCAGGAGATTTACTTGGGCGCCAGGGAAGCGCAGGCACTCACAGGGGAGTCTTGATGCTGGTCGTCGAGGACATTCACACGTACTACGACGAGAGCCACGTGCTGCAAGGGCTTTCGTTGACGGTGAGCCAAGGCGAGGTGATTGCGCTGCTCGGTCGCAATGGCGTCGGCAAATCGACGCTGATCAAGTCGATCATCGGCTTCACGCCGCCCCGGCGCGGACGCATTCTGCTGCGTGGCGAAGACATCACACACGTCCCGTCACACAAGACCGCGCGCAAGGGCGTCGGCCTGGTGCCGCAGGGACGCGCCATCTTCCCGACGCTGACAGTGCGCGAGAACATGACGATGGCCGCACGCAAACCGCTGCCCGGCCGGCCGGCATGGACAGTGGATCGCGCGCTTGAGGTATTTCCCCCGCTGAGGAAGCGCCTGAGGAACCTGGGATCGCAGTTGAGCGGCGGCGAGCAGCAGATGCTGGCCATCGCCCGCGCGTTGATGACCAACCCCGATTTGCTCTTGATGGACGAGCCGTCCGAGGGGCTGGCGCCGCTCATCGTGCGGGAAATCGGCCACATCCTCAAGGAATTGCGTGAGCAGGGGATTTCGATCTTGCTCGTCGAGCAGAACCTCGAGATGGCGCTGGGTGTGGCCGATCGCACCTACGTGATGAGCAAAGGGCGCATCGTGTTCGAGGGCACGCCGGCCGAGCTGCACCAGGACAAAGAGACGTTGCATCGGTATCTAGGCGTTTGAGGCCGAGTTTCCACAATTGCCTCTCATCTCTAGCCATGAAAAAAACAGCCCCAAAGACCCCGCCTGATCGATCCGTGGAGCGTAACTCGCGCTATCACAGGCGGTTCGCACTCTTGGCGGCGAAGGAGGCCGAACGAGTTCTCCCGATCTTTGAAAAGGAACGTCCGAAGGATAATCGCCCGCGCCAAGCGATAGAAGCAATCAGGGCTTGGGCGCAAGGAAAGCGAGAGTTAGGAATGGCAGAGGTACGCAGGCTCTCGCTTGGCTCTCACGCGGCGGCTCGCGAAGCTAAGTCGGACGCGGCAAGATTCGCCGCTCGCGCCGCCGGTCAAGCTGTCGCAGCCTGGCATGTGCCAACCCATGCCATGGGCGCTCCTATATATGCATGTAAAGCCATCATCGCAAGCAGGAACACACCTTCCAAGAAACCGAGAGACTAGACCGAGCGGCCTAACAACTCGCTGAAGCGGACGCAGCCTCAGCGCGGTTTCATGTACGATCTAGCTGTGCTGCGCCGCTCAGCTCGCAGCCGTTATCCGGACCCTGGGGCACTGTTGTGTAGTGACGATCACGGGGTCGATCGAAGAGTTATGAATTGCATGCAGCATGCGTAACGAGAGGCTCATCATGGCCAAGCTGATCTACGCGGCGATCACGTCGCTCGACGGGTATATCGAGGACGAGGCCGGCAAGTTCGATTGGGCCGTGCCAGACGAGGAGGTGCACACCTTCATCAACGACCTCGAGCGGCCGGTCGGCACTTACCTCTATGGGCGCCGGATGTACGAGACGATGGTCGGCTGGGAGACCGATCCCACCCTTGCCGAACAGTCGCCCCAGATGCGGGACTTTGCCCAGATCTGGCAGGCGGCCGACAAGATCGTGTACTCTAGGACTCTCGAGAAGGCGTCTACGGTCAGGACTCGCATCGAGCGAGACTTCTACCCTGAAGCAGTCCGGCAGATGAAAACATCAGCGGAACGTGACCTCACTGTGGGCGGACCCGCGCTCGCCGCTCAGGCGTTCAAGGCCGGGTTGGTCGACGAGTGCCACCTGTACCTAGCGCCCATCGTCGTGGGAGGCGGCAAACAGTCCCTCCCCAACCATCTACGCCTGCAGCTCGAATTGTTGGACGAACGTCGTTTTAGCAACGGCATGGTTTACCTCCGCTACCGCACCATGGCGTGAGGAAATGCCGCCGCTGCCATGACGTCTGGCCATCGCCGGAGAGGGGGCTGGATTCACTACCGGACACTTTCTGGCTCAAGCGCGAATGAGATTGGGATAGGCCGATCATGGTTAAGCAGATAATCCAAGAGTCGCAAGCCGAGTTGGAACAGACTCAGATCACAGCGGTGCCGCCGATGAATGAGCGG
>DATEUJ010000082.1:0-49481 GCA_035283185.1 Anaerolineae bacterium
GACGCCTGCCCCCCGACCATTGACACCGCCGTCATGCCAATGGGTAGTTTTTATCTCCCTGCTGACCCGCCGCTCATGAAACGACCAGCTTTATGCCGTCGCAACTAACGTCACCAATCCCAGAATTCTTCAGGGCTGAGGTGGACAAAAATAACTTGACACGGCTCACAACCCTGTATGGCACGGACGAACAAAAACCACCCGATACCGTGTAAAAATGGCCTATTTTTACACGGTACAAGTTAGAAATTCGGTTGCACTGATCCTGCGGCATGCTCCGGATGTCAAGAAAATTCTGTCCACTTACTTAGATATGGGCACGTTCCGCCTGCCTGTGTATTCAAAATCATTGAGGCTCGCGCGAAAAGTTTGCGAGCCTTTTTTGTTGGCGCCGCTGCGGATGCGTGCCATTGCCGCGAAATGACGATTCACCGAACTCGGTTGCCGCCCCCTTCAATTCGATGTACAATCTTCTCGCACACAGGCGATGGAGGCGACCGATGTCGACGCCGCACCGCATTTTCTACATCTGCGAAGTTTGCTTCGCCGTTGCCGACGAGCCGATCGCGGGCCATCCGCACCCCATGATCGAATGCGACGCCGGGGCGCCCGGCGACGATTGCACCCAGCCCGTCGTCGACGACGCCGGCCATATCCTCACCCACGCGCCCCGCTGGTGGGTCTTCCGCCGCCAGCGGCCGCGCGAAGAACTCTCACGTTGAGCACGTAATGCTATGGAAAACGTCATCATCCTCGGTTCAGGCCCGGCGGGGCTGACCGCCGCGTTGTACGCCGCGCGCGCCAACCTCTCGCCGCTGGTCATCACCGGCAACGAGCTGGGGGGGCAGATCGCCACGACGACCGAGGTCGAGAATTTCCCCGGCTTCCCGAACGGGCTGACCGGCCCGGAGCTATACGAGCACATGCAGAAGCAGGCCGAGCGCTTCGGCGCGCGCGTGGAGATCGACGAGGTCGTCGAGGTCGACTTCACGCGTCGCCCGTTCCAGCTGAAGACGCATTCGCAGATGTTTGAGGCGCAGTCGGTCATCGTCGCCACCGGCGCGACGCCACGCAAGCTCGAAGTGCCGGGCGAGAAGGAGTTCGTCGGGCGCGGCGTGTCGTACTGCGCCACGTGCGACGGCTTCTTCTTCCGCGACAAAGAGATCATGGTCGTCGGCGGCGGCGACAGCGCGCTGCAGGAAGGGCTGTTCCTGACCAAGTTCGGCCGGCGCGTGCGCGTCGTGCACCGGCGCGACGCGCTGCGCGCCGGCCCGGCGCTGCAGGAGCGCGCCCGCCGCAACGAGAAGATGAGCTTCGTCTGGAACACCGTCGTCGAGGCCGTCGAAGGGAACAGCGCGGTCGAATCGGTGCAGTTGCGGAACGTCCACACCGGCCAGGTGAGCCGCGAGCCGGTGAGCGGCCTGTTCATCTACATCGGCCACACGCCGAACACCTGGCTGTACAAAGGCCAGCTCGACATGGACGAGGAGGGCTACCTCGTCGTCGACCCGTTTCTGCACACCAACATCCCCGGCGTGTTCGCCGCCGGCGAGGTGCACGACAAGCACTTCCGCCAGGCGATCGTGTCCGCCGGGTTCGGCTGCATGGCGGCGATGGAGGCCGAGAAGTACCTGGCTGGCCTGGAGTGAGGCAGCGGATAAGCAACGGATAAACGGATTAACAGGGCGAGGGGGCGGGTACACCTCTCGCCTTTGTGATTTGAGGTGATCCATGCCGAACATCGTGATCGGAGGCGACCGAATTTTCTATGCGCTGCACGACACGCCGCGCGGCGCGCGCGATGGCATCCCACTGGTCCTCATCCACGGTGCAGGTGAGAATCATCTAGTCTGGCCGGCGGTTCTGCGGCGGATGCCCGGCGCGCAGGTCTATGCCATCGACCTGCCCGGACACGGCAAGTCGGGCGGTTCAGGCCGGGCCAGCATCGCCGAGTACGCTGCATTCCTAGCCGGGCTGCTAGGTGGGCTGAGAATCAGGCGCGCCGTGATCGCCGGCCACTCGATGGGCGGGGCTATCGCCCAGCAATTCGGCCTAACGTACCCCGCTCGAACTGCTGCTTTGATCTTGATCGCCACGGGGGCGCGGCTGCGCGTCGCGCCTCAGATTCTTCAGCTCACCGAATCAGACCTCCCCGCGGCCGCCGATCTCGTCAGCAGCCTTCAGTGGGGTCCCGGCACGCCCGAGCAGATCGTCCGGCTCGGCAAGCAGCAGTTGCTCGCCAACCGGCCGGACATCATATACGGAGACTACCGGGCCTGCGACGCATTCGACGTTATCGATCGGCTGGGCGACATTCGCGCTCCGACGCTGGTCGTCGGCGGCACAGCCGACCAACTGACGCCGCCGAAGTACGCGACTTTCCTGGCCGAGCGCATCGCCGGGGCGCAGCTCGCACTCGTCGACGGCGCGGGGCACATGGTCATGCTGGAGCGTGAAGAAGCGGTGGCGCGAGCGGTCGAGCAGTTCTTGCAGGCTCAGGGGCTGCTCGGCTAAGAGCCTATTTGAAAATGCTCTCCAACCGCGTCCGCGCGGTTGGCAACGCCCGCGAGGACGCGGGCTATGAGCACTTTTCAAGGCTGAGAGGAGTTCTCCACGAGCCAGGCTTTCAGGCGGGCGGCGGCGCGCGCTCGATGGCTGATCTCGTTTTTCAAAGAGAGCGGCAGCTCGGCCATCGTCAGATCGTATTCCGGTAGATAGAAGACCGGATCGTATCCGAAGCCGCGCGTCCCCTTCGGCCGGCGATCAATGCGGCCCTCGCACACACCCTCAAACGTATGCGTCCCCCCACCCGGCTCGGCCAGCGCGATGATACACACGAAGCGGGCTATCCTGCTCTCGTCGGGAACGTCCGCCATTTCGACGAGCAGGCGCTCGATGCGGGAGGCTGGGTCAGGTCCATACCGGGCCGAAAAGATGCCCGGCGCGCCGCCCAGCGCATCGACGCACAGCCCCGAATCGTCGGCCAGTGTGAGCAAACCTGACGCATCTGCGTAGACGCGCGCTTTCAGGCGCGCGTTCTCCTCGAACGTCTGGCCGGATTCGTCCACCTCGAAGTCGACCCCGACCTCGCGCAGACCGAGCAACTGAATGTCTGTGTCCGATAAGATGGCCTGATACTCTGCGACCTTGCCAGGATTAGTCGTAGCGACAAGGATTCTAGACATAATCCACCGAGTAGACCTGGCAGGTCTTCCCGATCCAGTCCGCTGGTAACGCCGGCGGAAAAGACCTGCCAGGTCTGTAGCCAGCGACCGAATTATACTCACTCTCTTGGAGAGTTGGCGTATGTCTACATATTTGTGAAATTTATGTCACACTCAAAGGTTTGCTTGACGGTAATTGACCTGCATGTTATAATTTCGTTCGCATTCATTGGTATTGCGCGTTGCGTTTGGACTGGGTCGTCACACGGCCGTCTCGGCACCGGTCATGCGGTTCAAAGTCTCTGCTCTCATACGCGCCGAAGTGGGCGCTCAGTCGAGCGTGACGATCGACCAGGGTCTCTGCAACCTCGGTCCTGATCTCGTCGTCGATTTTGTGCGGGGCGGTCTGACGATCACCCGCACCGATCAGCACATCCTGGTCCAAGGGAGTCTGACCTCCGCGCTCAGCGCCGAATGTGTTCGCTGCCTGGAATCGTTCCGTCTCCCGCTTCAGATTCAGCTCGAGGAATTGTTCGCGCTGACTCCTGGTCCCCACGTTCTCGACCCGCTGTACGTTGTGGCGCCAGACGGAACGATCGATCTCACACACCCACTGCGGGAGAATGTCCTGCTCGCCCAGCCGATTAAGCCGGTGTGCCGTCCCGACTGCAAGGGTCTGTGCGCGTCCTGCGGCAAGAATTTGAACGAAGGCCCGTGCGACTGTGAAGATGAGCTTACTGACCCGCGCCTGGCCGCACTGAAGGCGCTCCTTTAGACAGGAGGCCATATTATGACGACGCAAGGCGACGACGAACTGGATTTCCTGGCGGAGTTGATCGACAAGGGCGAGGCCCAGGGCTACCTCACCACCGGCGAGATCCTGGAGGCCGTGCCCGAGACAGCAGACATGGCCGAGCAATTGGAGACCGTCCACCAGTTGCTGCACGAGGCGGGCATCGAAATTTACGAAGACTCGATACGCATCGGCGACGACAGCGCGCCGATCGAGGTCGAAGATCTGTCCGAGGAAGCGGACGAGGAGACCGAAGACGACGAAGACTTCGACCTCACCAGTGTGCCGAGCGACGACACGGTGGGTCTCTATTTTAAAGAGATGGCGCGCGTCCCACTCCTGACCAACCCGGAAGAAGTGACGCTGGCGAAAGCCGTGCGGCGCGGACGAGACGCCGCCAAAACGCTGCGCCGCATGCGCCCCAGCTCGCAGCGGCGGGCCAGGCTCGAGCGCTACGTCAACGAGGCCCAGTTGGCGCGCGAGCAGCTCATCAAGGCCAACACGCGGCTCGTCGTCAGCATCGCCAAGAAATACATCGGGCGCGGCGTGCCCTTCCTCGACCTGATCCAGGAAGGCAATCTGGGCCTGATGAAAGCGGTCGAGAAGTTCGACTACACGCGCGGCTTTCGCTTCAGCACCTACGCCACCTGGTGGATCCGCCAGACGATTACCCGCGCCATCGCCGACCAGGGGCGCACCATCCGCGTGCCGGTGCACATGAGCGACCGCATCCGTCACTTGTACAAGACGGCGCGGCAGCTCGAGCAGGCAAACGGGCGCAAGCCGACGGCCGAAGAGATCGCCGAGGAGATGGACATCGAGCCGCGCAAGGTGCAGTGGATGCTGAAAGTGTCGTGGCGGCCCCTCTCGCTCGAATTGCCCGTCGGCGAAGACGAGGATGCCGAGCTAGGCTCGTTCATCGAGGACGAGACGACGCCCTCGCCCACCCAGACGGTTCACGAGCGCCTGCTGCACGAGAAGGTCGAAGAAGTGCTCAGCACGCTCAGCCCGCGCGAGGCGCGTATTCTACGCTTGCGCTATGGTCTGGTCAACGGGCGCTCCTATACCCTCGAAGAGGTTGGCCGCAAGTTCGGCCTGACGCGCGAGCGCATTCGCCAGATTCAAGGCAAGGCGCTCCGCCGGCTGCGCCACCCGCGCCGCAGCCGCGTGCTCAGGGACTACCTTCAGCAGTGACCGATCTCGAATGCCGTGAATCCAGGGCGACTCGCGCGAGTCGCCTTTTTTCTTCGCCCTCCCGCAGGCCCCTTGCTGGTTTGTCTCGCCCGATATAAGTGAATTCATTCGTGAATTCAATCGTTTCCTCATTGCCAGCGCCAATTTCATAATATGCTAATATACTTCTTCGATGCTGTCGATCCATCTTCTGGGCACGCCGCGAATTCAGCGCGACGGCGAGCCGATTAATATCATCCGCCGCAAGAGCCGCGCGCTCGTCTATTATCTCGCCGCGCGCGACAAGCCGCTCACCCGCGATCACTTGATCGCTTTCTTCTGGCCCGACCTCGAACGCGCCGCCGCGCAGCAGACGCTTCGCACCACGCTGCACGGCCTGCGCCGAGAACTCGGCGACGCGCTCGTCGTGGACGAGGACACACTCGCCTTGGCGCCGGATACTGACGTGGATACTCACCTCTTCCAGTCACGCCTGTCATCTCCAATCACCAATCTCCAACCTCCAACCTCCAATCTCCAACTTCCAACCCCCAACCTCCAGCTCCTCACCTCCACACTCGATCTCTATCGAGGCGAATTCCTGTCCGGCTTCACCCTACCCGACACGCCGCAGTTCGACGATTGGGTCAGCGTGGAGCGTGAGCGCTATCGACGGCTCGCGATCCGCGGACTGGCCGCGCTCAGCCGCGCGCACGAGGCGAAGGGCGATCTCGCCGCCGCGCTCGACGCCATCGACCGCGCGCTTGCCTCCGACCCGCTTCAGGAGGACCTGCAGCGCGCAGCGCTGCGCTTGCACTACCTGTCCGGCGACCGGGCTGGCGCGATTCGCCGCTACGAGGCGCTCCGCAAACTGCTCGACGAAGAGATGGGCGTGCCGCCGATGGCTGAAACGCGGAAGCTGTACGACGCCATCATCAAGGACACAGTGCAGGAGATTAGAGATCAGAGACCTGCCCTGAGCGAAGTCGAAGGGTTGGAGATTCGGCCTATCAAGCCCCAACGCAGTTCAGACCGCCGGTTACACGTTCGTCAACCAATCTCCAATCTCCAATCTCTGCCTTTTATTGGCCGGGCTGCCGAGCTGGGGGAACTGCGGACAGAAGCCTCAAGCGATCCGCACAAACTCCTGCTCATCGAGGGTGAGCCTGGCATCGGCAAGACGCGACTGGCCGAGATGTTCATCTCGTCATCCGGAGCACTGGGTCTCGCCGGCAGAGCGCGCGAACTGGAGAAATCCCTCCCCTACCAGCCGCTCATTGAGGCGCTGCGCACGCTGCCGGGACACCCGGACTGGCCGGCATGGCAAGCGGAAATCCGCGCGCATCTGCCAGCCGTGTGGATGGCCGAAACGGCTCGTCTGCTGCCCGAGTTGGTCCCGCCCGCCGCCGAGGCGTATCCTCCTTCGCCGGCGGACGAGACTCGCCTCTGGGAAGGCGTCTACCAATTCCTGGTTGCGCTCAGCCGGCAGCGACACGTCATCTTATTTCTGGACGACTTGCACTGGGCCGATGCGTCGACGCTCGCCCTCCTCGGCTACCTCGTCCATCGCCGCCAGATGGATGCGCCGAATGTGCCGATCACATTTCTGGCGGCGGCGCAGCCACCCGCGCTGCGCTCGCCGCTTGCGGCGCTCGTGCAGACACTCACGCGTGAGGGTCGCCTGCACCGCCTATCGTTGACCCGCCTGCCCCCCGACGCGCTGACCTCGCTCGCCAAGAATCTCAGCCCTGGCTACGCCCATCCGCTTGCGACCTGGCTGGCGCACAACTCGGAAGGCAACCCGTATATCCTGTCTGAGCTGGTGCGCTACGCGCGAGAAAGCGGAATTCTTCTCGACGACGGCGCTGTCAATCTCACTGCCCTCTCCGCATCGCCTACGGTGCCCCGGACGGTCTATGCGTTAATCCAATCCCGGCTCGCGCGGCTGTCGGACGGCGCTCGCCGCGTGCTGGACGCCGCCGTCGCAGTGGGGCGCGAATTTGACTTCGAAGTCGTCGCCCGCGCCGCCGCGCTCTCGGAGACGTCTGCGCTCGACGCGCTCGACGAGCTGCGCGCCGCTGGCCTGGTTTCGCCGCTGGGAATCGGCGCACAGCGCTATGTCTTCGATCACAGCCTGACCATGGAAGTGGCGTATCGCGAGGTCGGCGAGCCGCGCCACCGGCTGCTGCACCGCCGCGTCGCCGAAGCCATAGAGATCGTCTACCGCAGCCGGATCGATTCTGTCGCGGGCCTGCTCGCCTCGCACTTCTCAGAGGGAAACGCGCCGGAGCGAGCCGCGCCGTATGCGCTGCGCGCCGCCAGGCAGGCTGCCGCCCTGGCCGCCTCGAATGAGGCGATCGCCTTCTACGAGCAGGCGCTTGCGGGCGCGAGTGACGACGAGCGTGGGCCAATCCACGCGGCGCTCGGCGGTGTGCGGATGCAGGCTGGGGATTTTGCGCGCGCGGCCGAGAGCCTTCGCGCGGCGCTGGCGCTGGCCGTGCCAGGCTCGGCGGAGGCGAGCGAAATACGCGCGACGTTGGGCCAGGCGCTCCTCTCGCAGGCCAGATACGCCGAAGCGATCGCGCTGGCGCAGGATATACTCGCCGAAGGATCGCCCGGCGGCGCCGCGAGCGCCGGGCTGCTGTGGGGCACCGCCTTGTCACTCGAAGGGGCTGACCTGGCAGGAGCCACTGCCCACTTGAACACGGCTGCTGCCCAGGTGGACAGAAGGTCGAATCGCGTCATGCTGGCTCAAATCACGTTCGAGCTGGGCAGTGTCGCGGCGCAGCAAGGCGATCTGCAGCGCGCCGTGGGCCTGTATCGGGAGGCGCTGGAGATCGCCGAAAGCGCATCCGGCCCCGATACGCTGCTGCGCCGAATTCTATGTCACAACAATCTTGCCTACCACCTACACTTGCTCGGCGACGCGGCGGCGGCTGAGCACGCACACATCGGGTTTCGCCTGGCTCAAGAGCACGGCGCGCTCGGACTGTATCCTTATCTCCTCTCAACCCTCGGCGAAATCGCGCTGGCACAGGGCGATGTGGAATCCGCCGAGCGGCACTTCGCCGAAGGATTGGCGCTGGCGGAGAGCTTCTCGGCGCAGGAGCGCATCGCCGGACTGACGGCGAACCTCGGCCTAGTCGCGCGCAAACGCGGCGATACCGCTCTGGCGATACACCGGCTGTCCACTGCGCTCGCCCGCGCCGACGCGCTGAGCGCGCATCACCTCGCCGCGCAGATTCGGCTGTGGCTTGTCCCACTGCTCCCGCCCGTCGAAGCGCGCGCCGTCCTGGCCGAGGCGCGCGCCATGACCGAGGGCAGCGGCCGCCGGCGTCTGCTCGACGAGGCATTCCGGCTGGAGCAGCAGATCGCTGGCCCGCTTCATGAAGATCCTGCCTGATCGGTTCGGAGCCGCCTCATCCCGCCGACCTGTTTACGCTCCTGTTTACGCACATGTTCACTCCGTGCCGCTATAGTTGTGCCATATCACGAACAGGAGACAAGGAAACATGGCCTGGCTAACCGATCCCGCACATACTCAGATCACCTTTTCCGTCAAGCACATGATGATCACCACCATCCGGGGCCGATTCGAGAACTTCGACGTCTCGGTCAACCTCGACGAGCAGAACCCGGCGCAGTCGACGGTCGACGTGCAGATCGACGCCGCGAGCATCAACACGAAGGACGAGAAGCGCGACGCGCACTTGCGCTCGCCCGATTTCCTCGACGCCGACAAATTCCCGTACCTGGCCTTCCGCAGCAAGCGCGTCGAAGTCCTCGATAGCACCCACGCGCGCCTGATCGGCGATCTGACGATCCGCGACATCACGAAGGAAATCGTACTGGACGTGGAGTACGCCGGGCAGGTCAAAAGCCCGTGGGGCACGGTCAGCGCTGGATTCAGCGGTCGCACGAAGATCAATCGCAAGGACTGGAACCTGGCCTGGAACGTCGCGCTCGAAGCCGGCGGCTGGCTGGTCGGCGACGAGGTGACGCTCGACGTCGAGGTCGAGCTGATCAAGCAGGAAGAGGCCATGGCCGTACCCGCGTGAGACTCAAATGAGCAATCATGACAGAATCATCGCCGTGACTGGGGCGACCGGGCAACAGGGCGGCACAGTTGCCCGCCATGTGCTCAAGCAAGGCTGGAAAGTCCGCGCGCTTACGCGCGACGCAAACAAGCCCGCCGCCCAGGCGCTCGCCGCTGCCGGGGCGGAGATCGCGCCGGGCGACATGGACAACCGGGCCGAGCTAGACGCGGCCTTCAAGGGCGCGTATGGCGTGTTCAGCGTGCAGAACTTCTGGCTGCCCAACGTCGGCGCGGAAGGCGAAGTGCGCCAGGGCAAGAACGTGGCCGATGCCGCGAAAGCCGCCAGCGTCAAGCACTTTGTCTACTCGTCGGTCGGCGCTGCGCATCGCGGCATGGGACAGGCGCACTTCGCGACGAAGCACGAGATCGAGCAGTACGTTCAGTCGCTCGGGCTACCGTACACGATCGTCCGTCCGGCGGCGTTCATGGACAACTTCAACTGGCAGCGCGCGCCGATCACCAATGGCCTATTCAACGGCTGGGGGCTGCGCCCTGACAAGGGCCTGCAGTTGATTGCAGCGGACGACATCGGCGCTTTCGTCGCGCTGGTCTTTGCGCATTCGCAGACGTATTTCGGCAAGACGATCGAGCTGGCGGGCGACGAGCTGACCGAGCCGCGGATTGTCGAGACGCTCAGCAAGGTCATCGGTCGGCCGGTGCAGCTCGTGCCGCCGTCAATGCCAGAAGGCGCGCAGCCCACGCCGGAGCAAATCGCCCAGTTCCAGTTTTTTAGCGGCCAGGGCTACGATGCTGACATCCCAACTCTGCGCAAGATTCATCCCAGCCTGCGGACGTTTGAACAATGGCTGCGCGAGACGGGCTGGGAGAACGCCGAGCCTTTGCCGATGACAGACTACAGACCATGGGGATAATCAATTTCGCCTCTCTCTCCGACGAGTTGCCAGCAGCTCGTCGGAGAGAGAGCGGGCCGGGCTCCCACGCCCGGCAATTGGCCTTGACACGCGCTGAATCGGCGGCATGGGAGCCGCCTCTGCTGGGTTCTCCGACAGCCTGCTAGAAGTCGCTCCAACAACAGCGCAAAGCCGACCTTCGTCGGCTGGCAGCCTGCGCAGGCAGGCTTCGCGCTGCACGTAGGCGCGATTTCAATCGCCAGCCATAAGTCGCCACTTTTCTGAAATGCACCGGTCGCGAACCGGGCTTGACGAAGTAGCAGAGCAGAGATATACTTTGTCTTGGAAGCGGAACGTAAGTCCAAGCATGGCAGGAGGGCAGTTAATCTGCTTTCCCCGACGATAGTTGGAGTGTGCCTACTTGGGGGTTCCGTTTTCTATTGCCCCTTCTACGTCCAACGCTGTTTGATCGCCGCCCATTCGTCCATCAACGCGAAACTGATCACTTCGCTTCCAGTTCCTTCAGCACCGCTTCCGCGCCGACGCGCTGCACGAGGAAGTAGGCAATGGCGGCCTTCTGGCTGGCCTCGTTCACGTTGGGCGCCGGTTCGGCAGCCTGTCTCACCCAGTCGTGCACCTCATCCGAGGCCGGCACGCTCAGACCGAAGTCGATTAGCTCTTTGAGCGTGTATTTTTCGATCAGCCGCCGGGCGACACTCTCCGGCGTGATCTCGGGCAGCGCTGGGGCCATAGGCTGGCTCAGCAGCAAGTCCACGTAGGCCTGGCCGCCATTCTCCAGAATCAACAGCGCCATGCTCATCCGTGCGAAATTGGCCGGCGCTTTCGGGTCGATGAGCCTGTCCAGCTCGGCCAGCCGCGCCTTTTCTTCGTCCGATGTGAGGGTCGCCCGCGCCAGAATGGTATACGTGGCGATGTCGTGCAGCTCGGCCAGGCTGGGGTAACGCCCGATCATGCTGGACACCGCCGTGCTGCGACCCTTCATCAGCTCCAGATCGATCTGCGTCTTGCACAGGTTCTGGAACTGCTCGTATAGCCAGCCGAGATTGAGGCTGACGTCGCCGTTCCCCGCTCCGCCGATTTGCTTGGCGAAGGTGAACTTGGTGCGGATGAGCGCCTGGAAGCCGAGGCCCACGGCAATGACCGTCGGCAACTGATCGGCCGTCGGCGTATACGCCCGCACGATTGAGAACGCGAGGCCCGCCGCCGCCGCGTTCACCGCGATGAGAAACCGCGCCCAGGTGGTGCGCAGCGCCTCACGCGGATAGTTCGGAAACGTCGACGTGATCTCGGCCAGGCCGACGATCGCGCCGAGCAGAACGACGACGGCATACGGCCCGGCCTGGGCGAAGGTGGCGCGAAGCTGCGCCTGGAACTGCGGCAGCCACGGCTGAACGAGCATCTGCTCGAACGGAAGCGCCAGAAAAACGGCGAGGGCCAGGATCACCAGGACGGCTAACACCGCCCAAACACCCGGCCCCCGTTGCGCTTTGTCTGGAGGAGGCGACGCGCCGATGGCGCCCGGAGTTGGCGCCATCGGTCACCTCTTCATCTGCTTCATCGATCTGGCGCTGCCCATGTCCAGCAAGTCGCGGGCCTGGGCGGTGATCGCCACCAGCTTGCCGTCGGCGCTGTCGGCGTCGTCGCGCATCACGACGAGATCCTCGTCGGCCAGCGTCTTCAGCAGCGCCAGCGTGTCGCGGGGCAGAATCCATGTCTCGGCCGATACCTGGCTGGGACTCATCGCGCCGCTGCGCGCCAGCGTAAGCAGGACCTTGCGCTCGTCGTCGTTCAATTCGATCTGTGCCTTCTGCATCTTACCGCCTCCTGGGGGAATCCCCTACCCCACCGATTATATCACGAACCTTGCGAATCTTGCGAAGGTTTCAGACCTTCGCAAGGTGATGAGGTTAATTACCCAAACCGGCCCGTGATGTATTCCTCGGTCTGCCGGTCCTTCGGGCGGAGGAAGACCTCTTGCGTCGGGCCGTGCTCGACCAGCTCGCCCAGCCAGAAGAAGCCGGTGAAGTCGCTCGCGCGTGCGGCCTGCTGCATGTTGTGCGTGACGATCACGATCGTGTAATTTTTTTTCAGCTCCTGCATCAAGTCTTCGATCTTGAGCGTGGCGATCGGATCGAGCGCCGAGCACGGCTCGTCCATCAGGATCACTTCGGGCTGCATGGCCAGCACGCGGGCGATGCACAGGCGCTGCTGCTTGCCGAGCGAGAGTTCCAGCGCCGGGCCTTTGAGCTGATCTTTCACGTCGTCCCACAGCGCCGCGCCGCGCAGCGACTGCTCGACCAGGTCGTCCAGGCTGGCCGGCTTCATGCGCAGCGCGCGCGGGCCGAAGGTGACGTTGTCGTAGATCGACTGTGGGAATGGGTTGGGTCTCTGAAAGACCATGCCCACGCGCCGCCGCAGGTCGACGACGTCCTGCTTCGGGCTGAGCACGTCGACGCCGTCCAGGAGCACGCGCCCCTCGGCGCGCGCGCCGGGGATCGTGTCATTCATGCGATTGAGGCAGCGCAGGAAGGTCGATTTGCCGCAGCCGCTCGGACCAATCAGCGCGGTGATGTGCCTGTCAGGGATGCCGATCGTGACGCCTGACAGCGCCTGATTGCCGTCGTAAAAGAAATTCAGGTGCTCGACATCGATCTTGTTCATAGCGCCGATTGTAACGTGAAGCGCGGCAAGCCACAAATGCATTGTTGAAGCGCGCCGGGCATGTTATAATCGCGCCGATGCGTTCCTCGGCCCTTTGCCTGCTGCTGTGCCTGACGCTGCTCGTCGGATGCGCCGGGAGGTCGAATGCGCAGAACGACGCGGCCGGCGGCAGCGCGATCGAAAACATCGGCTCGGACACCATGGTCAATCTGGCGCTGGCCTGGGCCGAGGCGTATCAGGGCATTTACCCCGACGTGCGCATTTCGGTCACCGGCGGGGGATCGGGCACTGGGATTGCTTCACTGATCAACGGCACGGCCGACATCGCCAACGCCAGCCGGGCGATGAAGGCCGAGGAGCGAGCCGAGGCCGAATCGAACGGTATCCAGCCGGTCGAGATCCCGGTGGCGCGCGATGCTATCGCGGTGATCGTCCACCCCGATAACCCCGTCGAATCGCTCACTTTGCAGCAAATCTCCGATATCTACAGCGGCAAGATCACCAACTGGAAGGAAGCCGGCGGGGAGGACCGGCCGATCGTCTTGCTGTCCCGCGAGACGAATTCCGGGACGCACGTCTACTTCCTGGAGGAAGTCGTCCGCCTCGGCGACAGTCAGAACAAGACCCTCTTCTCGCCCGACACGCTGCTGCTGCCGTCGAGCGAAGGCATCACCGCCGAAGTGCGCCAGAACCTCAACGCCATCGGCTACGACGGGCTGGGCTACGTGACGCCAGACGTGAAAACAGTGGCCGTGGCCGCCGGACCTGGCGCGCCGTACGTGAAGCCGAGCATCGAGTCGGTCAACGCCGGCCAGTACCCGATCGCGCGGCCGCTGTTCATGTACACGAACGGCGAGCCGGACGGGGCGATTAAAGAGTTCATCGACTGGATTCTGGGGCCGGATGGCCAGATGATCGTGGCAGGACTCGGCTTCGTGCCGCTGAAGTGATCGATTCACCGGTGATTGACCTATGCAACAATCGCTTTCCGACAAACGCAGGACGTCGCTCTCCGAGTTCGTCGCCGAGCGCCTGATCCGGGTGAGCGGCCTTGCGGCGATCGGCTTTGTCGTCCTGATCTTCGCATTCCTGCTGAGCGAGGGACTTCCCGCGTTCGGCGAAGTCCCGCTCGACAATCTCCTCTCGACGCGCTGGTATCCGATCGAGGACTACTTCGGCATGATGCCGCTGCTGCTGGGATCGCTCATCGTCACGATCGGGGCGGCGCTGACGTCCATCCCGATCGGATTGCTCACGGCGATCTTCATCGCCGAGATCGCGCCGCGCTGGCTGCGCGAGATCCTCAAGCCGGTGATCGAGATCCTGGCCGGCATTCCGTCGGTCGTGTTGGGCTTCTTCGGCATCGTCATCATGTCGGCGCTCGTGCGCCAGACGCTGGGCCTGCCGACCGGGTTGACGGCCTTCACCGGCTCGCTGATCCTGGGCTACATGGCCTTGCCCACGATCGTCAGCGTGGCCGAGGACGCGCTCGATGCCGTTCCGAGGAGTTATCGCGACGCGGCGCTGGCGCTGGGCGCGACGAAGTGGCAGACGATCTGGATGGTGACTGTGAAGGCCGCGCGCAGCGGCATCTTGACGGCGATGATGCTGGGGGTGGGGCGCGCCATCGGCGAGACGATGGCGGTGATGATGGTCACCGGCAACGCGGCGCGCATGCCGCTGACGCTGAACTCGCTCTTCCTGCCGGTGCGCACGATGACTGCGACGATCGCGGCGGAGATGGGCGAAGTGGCGCAGGGCAGCACACACTTCCACGTCCTGTTCGCCATCGGCATTGCGCTGTTTCTGATCACCTTCCTGGTCAACCTGGTCGCGTCGCTGGCCATCTTCCGGCAGACCCGGCGTGCGGCACGGCTGTTATCGTAACCACGGATGGCACGGATAATGCCTGGCTGGATAGGGGAGCCTGAATGCCGGAAGAGAAGTTGCTTCATGCCGAATTGACTCGGGCCATCATTGGCGCGGCGATGGAGGTGCACAATCTCCTCGGCCCTGGTTTTCTAGAAGCGGTTTATGAAGAGGCACTGGCCCACGAGTTTGTTCTGCGCGGGATCGCTTACGAGCGGCAGAAGTCGTATGACGTGCCATACAAGACGATAGTAGCGGGTGTGTATCGCCCCGATTTCGTCGTCGAAGGCAAAGTCGTGGTCGATACCAAAGCCGTGACAAAGTTGACCGAGATCGAGGAGGCTAAGATCCTCAACTACTTGAAAGTCACTCATCTGCGCGTGGGATTGGTGATTAATTTTGCCGGACGACGCCTGGAGTACACACGACGCGTCTTGTAAGTTGATATATCTGTGTAATCCGTGCCATCCGTGGTTCATCCACCATGTCTCGATTCACGGTACAGCGCCTGGGTATTGCACTCCTTGTGCTCGTGACGATCGCCGTCGTCGCGCCGATCGTCGTCGTGGTCGGGACGATCGTCGTACAGGGCATATCTGCCGTCAACGCCGATTTTCTCTTCACCGCGCCGCGCGAGGGAATGCGCGCGGGCGGCATCTGGCCGGCGATCGTCGGCACGTTCTGGCTGACCATCGGCACGGCGGTCTTCTCGGTGCCGCTCGGAGTGGCGATTGCGATCTACCTCAGCGAATACGCGCGCGACAACAACTTCACACGCGCCATCCGCCTGGCGATCATCAATCTCGCCGGAATCCCATCGGTCGTGTACGGCCTGTTCGGGCTGGGGTTGTTCGTGCTGGCGCTCGGCTTCGGCTCGTCGATCCTGGCCGGATCGCTGACCCTCTCGATCATGACGCTGCCGGTGATCATCAGCACGTCGGAGGAGGCGTTGCGCTCGGTGCCGCAAAGCTTTCGCACCGTGAGCGCCAGCCTGGGCGGCACGCGCTGGCAGACGATTCGCAAAGTCGTGCTGCCGAACGCGCTGCCCGGCATCATCACCGGCGTGATCCTGGGGCTGGAGCGCGCGGCCGGCGAAACCGCGCCGATCCTGTTCACGGCCGCCGCGTTCTATTTGCCGACCCTGCCCAGCAGCGTCTTCGACAAGACGATGGCCTTGCCTTATCATCTGTTCGTGATCAGCACGCAAGTGCCCGGCATGCCGCCGCAATTGCAGTTCGGCACGGCCTTGGTCCTGCTCGTATTCGTTCTATCTATGAATCTGATCGCAACGATCATCCGCAGCTACTATCGCCGCAAGCGTCAATGGTAAAGAACCACGGAATGCGCGGATTATTCATCCGTGTCATCCGTGCTCTCCGTGGTTAGACATCCGTGGTTGAAATGACCGGCACGCCGAAGATTGTCATCGAGAACCTGAACTTCACGTACGAGGACGGCACGGAGAGCCTGATCGACGTGAGCCTGACGATCTATGCCAACGAGATCACGGCGCTGTTCGGGCCGGCGGGCGGCGGCAAGTCGACGCTACTGCGCGTCGTCAACCGCCTGAACGATCTGGTCGAGGGCAGCCGCATGTCCGGCCGGGTGCTGCTGGATGGAAGTGACATCTTTGCGCCCGGCGCGAACGTGATCGAGCTGCGGCGGCGAGTGGGCATCGTGTTCGCACAGCCACTGCCGCTGCCGATGTCGATCCGCGCCAACGTCGAGTACGGGCCGCGGCTGGCGGGCGTGCGCCAGGCAAGGCGGCTTGCCGAAATCGTTGAGCGCAGCCTGCGCGCGGCGGCGCTGTGGGATGAAGTGAAGGACCGCCTGGACGAGTCGGGGTTCGCCATATCGGGCGGCCAGCAGCAGCGCTTGTGCCTAGCCCGCGTCCTGGCGCTCGAGCCGGACGTGATCCTGCTCGACGAGCCGATGTCCGGCCTCGATCCGATCTCGACGGCCAAGATCGAGGACTCGCTCCAGCAATTGAAGCAGTCGTACACGATCGTCATCGTGCCGCACAACATCCAGCAGGCGGCGCGCGTCGCCGATCGCGCCGCGTTCTTTCTGCAGGGGCGGCTGATCGAAGTCGCAGAGGGGCGGCAGTTGTTCACGAATCCGCATGACAAGCGGACTGAGGATTACGTGACCGGGCGGTTCGGGTAATGCATAACGACCAGCCCCTGATGATCCAAGGCATCCGTATCGACTCCAGCCTACTCAAGCGCGGCGCGATCGCCCGCTGCGAGCTGGTCGAGTGCCTGGCTGCGTGCTGCACCGGCGGCGTATGGCTGGAGCCGGAAGAGATGCCGCGCATCCTGGAGTGGGCCGAGACGATCAAGCGGCACATCCCGCCCGAGCGTCACGATGAATCGACATGGTTCTCCGCCGGCGAGCCGGACGAGAACATGCCGCGCGGGCACGAGGTGGGGACGACCACCGTCGACGATCCAATGCGCCCCGGACAGACCTGCTGCGTGTTCCTGCGATCCGACCGCAAGTGCGCCCTGCAGGTCGTCTCGGAGGAGCACCACCTGGGATGGCCAGGGCTTAAGCCATTCTACTGCGCCATCTACCCACTGTACTTCGAAGACGGCGTTCTCAGCATGGACCAGGACACGCCCCTCGACTTCGAGGGCGGAGGCTGCCAGCGTGTCGCGCCCGAAATCAGGCCGCTGTATCGCACATACCGCGAGGAAGCGATTCTGATTCTCGGCGAAGACGGATATCAGGAGTTGTGCAAACGGGCAGAGGAGAAGTGACCGGCGCCTCCGGAGGCGCCGGTCACATCTGCGGTCAATCGTCATCCATCACCGCAATCGCCGAAGGTTGGGTCGCCGGATGGCTGTGAGCACGCCGTACGCCAGCGCCAGCGCCGCGCCCAGCCCAACGGCGAAAGGCGCGCTGATCAATGCGGCGATCAGTCCTGCGCCCATGCTCCCCACGCGCCACATCCCCTGAAACAGCATCGAGTACACGCTCATCACGCGCCCGCGCAGGTTGTCGGGCGACGTGATCTGCAGCAAGGTGTTCGTCAGCGTGGTCTGCATCACCCAGCCGACGCCGACCAGGAACAGCAGCCCCAACGACAGCCAGATCGAGCGCGACAGCGCGAACAGGAGCAGCACGGCCGGGAACCCGACGTTGCCGAGCGTCAACACGCGCCCGCGGCCGTATTGCTCGGCCCACGAGGCGACGCCGAGCGCCCCGACGAGCGCTCCAAAACCGAAGAAGGCGTTGAGCAAGCCCAGCGTCAGCGCCTCGGGCGTGGAGCATTCGATCCGGCTGCACAGCGCCTGCGTCAAAGGCTCCGCGCTGTCGGCCAGTGTATACGTCGCGAACAGCGGCAGCATCTGTGTGAAAGGCATCGCCAGAAAGGCAGTCACGCCGATCAGGCTGAGCAAGATCAAGATCGTCTTCTCGTGCTTGATGTAGCCGAATCCCTCTCGCAGGTGCTTATCCATGCGGGGGGGCTTTTCCTCCATTTCGTGGGGCGGAAGGCGGGTCAGCAGCAGCCCGACCAGCACGCCGACGAAGGACAGGCCGTTCAACAGGAACGCGTCCGCCACGCCCACCGCCGCGACGAGAATCCCCGCCAGCGCCGGGCCGAGCGCGCGCCCCAGGTTGAAGACCGACGAATTGAGCGCGATAGCGCTCGTCAAATCGTCTTTGCCGCCGACCAATTCGAAGACCAGCGTCTGCCGCGCCGGAATGTCTACGGCGTTGGCAGCCCCCTGAAACACCAGCAGGCCGAGGACGAGCCAGATCGTCACCCCTCCCGACGCCGTCATCGCATACAGCGCGAACGCGACGGCCATCATCGTCGACTGCGTGACGACGACCAGCGTGCGGCGCGGGAACCGATCGGCCAGCGAGCCGCCGGCCAGCGCGAACGGGATAAGCGGGATCAGCGGCACGAACCCAACTGCGCCCAGCCAGTAAGCCTGCGCTTCGGGCGTGTCGAACAGGCTGACGACGAGCAACTGGATCGCCGTCACCTGCATCCACGTGCCGATGACTGAGATCATCTGGCCGAAGAAAAACAGCCGAAAGTTGCGGTGGCGCAGCGCGCGAAACGTGCCCCTGCGCGCAGGCATGTCCACCGCGCCCAGCTCGCCCGCGCCGATCAGGGTGGGGGTATCTGAGATTTCAGAGGGCGGACTGTCAATCTTCATTCGTTGACACCTGCACCCGCGTTGCGTGAGCGGGTGTTCGTTGCCTATTCGTTGACACTCTTCACGTATTGATCGAAAAACGCGGCGATGCGCTGCATGAAGGCCGACCAGTCTTCGCCGCGCAGGGAGTGGCCCGCGCCGGCATACTCGAAGTATTCCACCGGTTTGCCGGCATCTGCCAGCCGCTGCGCCAGGTCTTGCGACCAGGCCGGCGGAACCTGAGCGTCGAGCGCGCCGTGGTGAATGCTGACGGGCACGGCGACGTCGGCGACGTATGTCAGCGGCGAGAGGCGGGCGTAGTCTTCGGATCGATCCTCGGGCGCGCCGAACGTCGACGTCACGAGATCGTACAGGCCGGGCCGCCACATGCGATCGATGTGGCGCAGGTTGGCCGCTTCGTCTCCGCTCATCGCGCCGTAGAGCACCGCCGCGTCGACTGACTCGCCGCGATCGACGGTGAGAACCTTCAGCGTGATGCCGCCGCCCATGGAGTGCCCCCACATGCCGATGCGGGTTGGATCGGCCTGCGGGATCGAGGGGACGGCGTTGAGCAGATTGAGCACGTCCACTGCGTAAGCGACGCGGAAAGTGTTGAACCCGCGAACGCTCGCCCCTTCTGCTTCCGAATCGCCTTCCCCGCCGGCATGGCCGCGATAATCGGGACTGAGCGTCAGATAGCCAAGTCGCGCCAGGTAGTCCGCCTCGGCGCGAATGTAGCTGCCGGTCGGGAAACTTCGGGGATCGACATAGCCGTGATTGAGGATGATGACCGGAAACGTCTCGCCCGGCGCGCCGCTGCCCTTCGGCACGTTCATCATCGTCGTCACGCGCAGGCCGTCACTTGGGTACGCGACGGCGTATCGCCTGAATGCCGCATTGTCTTCGAGCGTCTCGACGATCTCGATCGGGCCTGCGTCGTAGGCCCGCTCGCGCAGCCTTTCGATCGTGAACGGTGCGAAGGGGTCCGGGGTGGCGGTCGGCGCCGGCGTCTGCGAGGGCGTAGCCGTAGCGGTTGGCGCCGGCGACGACGTGGGCGAGGGGATCGACGTATGAGTCGGCGCCGGCGTCGGTTGGGTGGTCGACGGCGGCGCGGAAGTCGGCGCAGGCGTAGGCGCGCCGCAGGCGGCGATGAAAAGCGCAATCGAGAGCAGGGTGAGGAATCGTTTCATACGCGCAGTATAACTCAGACTTCGGAAGTCTCAGGGCGTGTTCTCGCAGGGGACGGTGGCCGGAAAGCCGAGTCGCTTCGCTGGCGAGATGTCACTTAAAGACTTCCGAAGTCTCGGAACTGCGAAATCCGCCAGGGGAACAAAACAGGGAAGCACTTGCTTCCCCTTGAGTCAGGCTCCTCGGCTGGGACTCGAACCCAGAACCCACCGGTTACACTTATCCCTGCGTTTCCACAGGGGGTGGACTATCTCATCATCCACATGGGATGTCGGGCGCTATGGGACATATTGGTTGGGCTCCTCATCCCTAGTCTCTGCACCTTCCCGGCTACCGACAACTCCTGTCTCATTGAACGAGGGTTGCCGCCCTTCACCGGGCTTGGCTCAGGATTACCGCCACCTGAAGTGCTGCGGCTTCCCTGAATTCACCCGATTTTCCACTACCCGTTACCGGGCAGTGCTGCTAGGTCGTGCAAGCCAGCACAGGTGCCACTCGCAAGTGCCCATGACAGCCGGTTGCTCTGCCGATTGAGCTACCGAGGATTGAACACAGTGGGCATTATACCAGCAGGCACAGGGTGCGTCAAGGAATGCGCGCGTTCGTGTGCACGCAAATGTTGTCAGTCGTTACAGTGCTCGCCAAACCGCGTCCTCGCGGTTGGCCGCCCGCGCGGACGCGGGCGGTGAGCATCTTGACATGTTTTTAGTGCACACGCGCGTTCACCGATCCAGAACCAGATCGCAGCCGACACTCGAAAGAATCGCGCTCAGCTCGGGCCGGCTCTCAGCGTTCGGCTCGTGCAGGATCCAGTCGGCATTGTAGATGTCCTGGTGCTCCACGACGAAGACAACGCGTTGGGCTTTATCTGCCTGGCGGAGGAGCACGCACCACACGTCTACGGGCGGGAACGGCAAGGGGCGGAGACCGCCGCGCTGGGAAGAGAATTCGCGCGGCCACAGCGTCGCCGTTGCGCGCAATCCGAAACTGCCCGGTACGTTGTAGCTGGTGGTGGTCTGGTAATACACACCGCTGCCGAACGTAGCCTTGCTCATCGGCGGTGTGAGGTTCCAGGGCCGCGCGGCGTGCACGATCTGCTGAACGGCGCCGGCCTGCTGCGACGATGACTCTTGGTATCGCAGGTAGTTGTAGACGGCGGCCACGACTTTGTCGGGTGGCCCCGGCGTGTAGGCCGGCAAGGCCACGACGATCACAAGTGCCAGAGGCACGAGCATGACCAGCGCAATTCTCAACAGGCGGCTCATGGTGAAATGTCTTTGATCAATAGTTTCAGAGATTGTCGAATAGTCCTGGGCGGATTTTCTTGACTGGCGCATAATATTTGATAGAGTAGACATCCTCACCGAAGACTTTGGTTTGGTAAAAGGCCACCCATTGCGGCGGCCACCGATCTTTCAGCCATTTATCAACGCTGCTGACCGGAATTCGATACCAGTGCTGCTCGCGAGCAACATTGAAATCGAGAAGCTTGTTGAGTATTGCAACCAGTACTCGATCGCGCTCGGACATAGATTAGAGAATCTTTTGCGCTTGAGTCATCACTACGTCGTTCACGTAGGATGGGACGCCACTCCGATAACAGTCTATGCCAGATCAAGAACTGAGTCAAGTAAGACTGCGCTGGCTTCAAGAAAAAAGTCGAGATGGACGTGCCCCATCTCGACTCGCTTCAGCGCTACCCGTCGCTTATTCGGCGACGCAATCGCGCCCTACGATCGCACCTCTTCGCGCAGCGCATCCGGATCGACGATGACGATGTAGCCCTGCACCATGTTGACCAGCCCCCTGCGCCGGAACGCGCCCATCGCCTTGTTGATGCTCTCGCGCGTCGCGCCGATCAGGCTCGCCAGGTCGCTCTGCGTCAGGGGCGAGTTGATGCGCACGCCGCCCTCTTCGGCGACGCCGTACTCGTGCGCCAACTGCAGCAGCCTGCGCGCCAGCCGGGCCGGCACGTCGAGGAACGTCAGCGTCTCGACCTGCTGCGTGCTGTAACGCAGGCGCGCGCTGAGCGCCTTCAGGAAGTTGAGCGCCAACAGTGGCTCGCGCCGCATGTGCTCGCGCAACTGGTCGCGGGTGAGCGTCAGCACGACGGTGTCTTCCATTGCCACGACGCTCGCCGAGCGCGGCATCTCGTCGATCACCGCCAGCTCGCCGAACACGTCGCCCGGGCCGTACAAGATGACCGAGGTCTCCTGCCCCTCTTCGCCCATGACGAAGACGCGAACGCGGCCCGACCGGATCAGGTACAGCAGTTGGCCCGCGTCGCCCTGCAGAAAAATCGTCTCGCCCTGGCGAAACTGCCGGGTGACGAAATCGCGGGCGACAGACTCCAACTCCGTATCGCTCAGCCCCGCAAACAGCGGCATCTGCCTCAGAAACTCCAAAATCGCCGTCACTCGAGTGCCTACCTTGAGATTCGCGTCGCACTGTCGGGTATTGTATTCCCGCAGCCACGTACTCGCAAGGATCAGAGTGTCTTGTGATGTCGACGCCATCGCCGCCTCCCCGATTGCGCGCCTTCCGCCGGGTGAAGATCCGGGCGGAAGGCCGGTATGACTATACCAGGCGCAGCCCCAGACCGACCGCCACGGCGAGCGCGACACTCGCCAGCAGCTCGGCGACGTATACCGTCGCCCGCGGGCTGCCTGCCACCTGCCGCCACTCCATCGCCAGCCTCGGCAGGGCGACGAGGGGCACCAGAGCGATCTGCCCCAGCAGGACCGACACGGTCATCAGCGCGCGCTCCAGACTGCTGACGTACTTGTTGGGCGCCTGTGAGAAATCGGGACTCGACCCCTTGAGCAGGCCGTACACGACGAACTCGACCAGCACCCAGGCCGGCGCTGTCACAAACACCAGGCCGATGGCGAATACCAGCAGGCGATCCGTGAGCAGCACGGGCGCAAGATCGGCCAGCCGTGTCGGGGCAGTCAGATAGCCGGACTCAACCAGCGCAAACGTAATGAGGCTCAGGTGCACAGCCTGGTCGAGCACGAACAGCGTCAGCGCCGGGAATGCCTTTCCCAGCCGCAGCCGGATCGCGTCGACGGCGGTGTGCGTCAGCCAGATGAACAGCACCCACGGCCACCAACCCGCGTCGAACGGCAGCGCGCAGGCCCACGTCACCGCCAGCACGATCAGGCCGTGAACGACTACGCCCTTGTACTGCCGGCTCTTCCACAATGCCAGGCGATCCCACTGCAAGACGTAATCTGCAATCAGGTGTGAGAGATACATCGCCAGAACCATAGCTAACCCCGTCGCGTCGAATCCGGGCTCAGGATAGCCCATCTCGCATTGGGCCGCTATGAAATCGGTCACAAGGCAAAACAAAAGACACCGGGCTAAATCAGCCTCGGTGCCCGTCCTAGACATGACCCCGGAGGGACTTGAACCCCCAACCGAGCGGTTAAGAGCCGCCTGCTCTGCCGAATTGAGCTACGGGGCCAAACTTCGCTGCTGATAAGAGTTCACTGCTCTGTAAAATTCAGCTAGCGACCCATCGTGCACGTGGGATTATAGGTTTCCGTTCCCGCGTTGTCAAGTTCGATCACCTGTTCACGCAATCACGTCATCACGCAACACGCAACACGCAACGCAACACGCATCCATTTGACACCGACGCCCACTCAGTGTACGCTATACATCAGCACATCTGTTCGGGAGGGGTCATGTCGATAGAGCAGCTCTCTTTGTTCGACGGGTCGAACCAGCCTGAGTCGGCGCCCGCCGGGGGCGAAACGGGGGTGGACCTGTCGGCGGCGAAGGCGCTCACACGGCGCGCGCGCCTCTCGGTCGCGATGGAAGCCTATCGCGATCACATGATCGCCCGCCGGTTCAGCGAGAATACGGTCAAGGCGTTCACGTACGATCTCAACCTCGTCGCCGAGTTCTTCACGCCGAGGAAGCCGATCGGCGAGGTTGCGCACCGCGACCTGGAACGGTTCGTCGACTGGCTGGTGACCGGGCGCGGTGTGCCCTGCAAACCGAAGTCGCTGGCGCGGCGCATCACGACGCTCAAGGTGTTCTTCGGCTGGCTGCACGGGATCGGCGCGATCCCGGTCGATCCGGCCGCGCCGATCGTCCACCAGCCCGTCACGACACCCTTGCCCGACATCCTGTTCGACAACGAGATCGACGCGGTGCTGGCGGTGACGCAGCGGCTGCGCGCCGGCGCCGCGAGCGAACCCGGATCCCCGCTCAAACCCGACGCGCGCCCGCACCTGCTCGTCACGCTCCTGCTGAGTACCGGCATCAAGAAGAGCGAGTGCGTCGCGATCAAGCTCGAGCACATCGACCTGTCCGAGCCGAGCGAGCCGGCGCTGTGGATACGCTACGCCGACGCGCGCCACCGGCACAAAGAGCGCAAGCTGCGCCTCGATCCACGCTGGCCTAAGACACTCGACGAGTATAGAACTCAATACGACATCAAAGAATCGATCTTCCCCTGGTCGGCGCGCAATCTCGAATACGTGCTGACCGACGTCGGGAAGATGGCGGGCCTGGCCAAGCCGCTGTCGTTCGAGACTCTGCGCTGGACGTGCGCCGTGATCGACAAGCGCAAGGGCATGCCCGACGAGACGCTGCGCCGCAAGATGGGGCTGTCGCAGATCTCCTGGCGTGAAGTAGGAGAAAAGCTTGCCAAACTGACGGCGCCAGCGTTGTAGCAAAGCCTGAATTACCAATTACTCATCACTCTCCAGCATTACCCACAACCCCGCCGTCACCAGTGAATGGCCGCCGAGCAAAATGGGAAGGGGGCATCCGGCGGCTGCCTGCGTGAACTCTCGTAAGAACGGATCGCCGATTACTTCGGGCATGAGCAGGTCGGACGCGAACCGCTCGGCATCCTCCGGCCAGATGTTGTGCGCGGCGAGGATCACGCGCGAGTCGAACAGAACCGCGTCCGTCATCTCGGTCAGATCGGCGAAGAAGCGATACGGACCGACCGATGCGTAGTGTTTGGCGACGAGTGAATGCACGCCGCCGCTCGCCAATCTTCCCGCCGCGCGCATGCCGCGCTCCTCGCTGAACACGCGCACCCAGCACTGCGTCTTCTGCTCCAACAGGCTCATCGACCACGACGGCACGCGCCCGATCAGCGTCAGCCGCATCGCCGGCGTCGCCATGACTCGCCGCACTGCGTCGATTCGCTCGCTCGACCAGCCCGACGCCGCGACGGCCGCACGCAGGCGCAGCCCGGCGCTGGGATGCTGCGCGGCGATCAGCGCGTCGAGCGGCGTGTCGATGTCGAGCAGGCTGGCCGGCGAGCGCGGCCACAGCCGGGGGGTAAGTCCCGCCTCCTGCGACAGCACCCAGCCCAGCGCGCTGTCGGTATGCAGCCGCTCAGGCAGCCCGGTCACCGCCTGCGCCGGGACGATTGCCGCCCAATCGGTCGAGTGGATGTTGTTGGCGATGACGGTGGCGCCGGCTTCACGCGCCGCGCGTGCGATCGCCGCCAGATCGTCGCGGGTCAGGAGCGGCGCACTCGCCGTCCCGGTGTACACGATGCGTTCGAGATCGAAGCGCGCGACGAGTTCGGCCAGGCGGCGACCGAAGTGGAACGGCACATGGGGGGGATCGAGATCGACCTCGATATTCGGATCGTCTAACGAGCCGGCCCATTCGGCGTCGGGCGTGGCGAGGATGATCCGATCGAAGGCGCCGGCCGCGCGCTCGAGCGTATCGCGCGCCGCCGCGAGCAGGATGTCGTCCATCGCGCGCAGCCAGGGCGGGCCGGGTCTTCGCCCGCGCGCGAACATGATCAAACTCAGAGTTTCGGGCATGGTTATCTTTTCCGAGTGGATCGCGGCGCGGTCATCACGGCGACGCGTGGCATGGCGATTTACTCCCACGGAATAGGCTTGCAGATGATGCGAGGGCAAGTCTAACATCTTACGGCGAAAAACGTAAGAGACTGACTTAGAAGTCACCACCAAGCCTGCCCTGAGCGAAGCCGAAGGGACACCAAGGCGCGAAGAAAACCTTGACATTCTTGGTGTCTTTGTGCCTTGGTGGTTAACAATCATAGTTGTTGGACAGGCTCTGGGCCAGTTGCGCTTGACACGGCTCCGCTTTCGCAGTAAATTCGTGTTAATCCGACACCAACTGCCGAGTTCCGATGCCCAGGCGCTTTCCCCGTCCCAGTGTCACCGTCGACGTCGTCACCTTCAGCCTGCGCGATGACGACCTGCAGGTCTTGCTCGTCAAGCGCAAATCGGCGCCGTACGCCGGTCGCTGGGCGATCCCCGGCGGCTTCGTGCGCATCGACGAGCCGCTCGAAGAGGCCGCCCGCCGCGAGCTGGGAGAAGAAACCGGCGTGCGCGATGTGTACATGGAGCAGTTGTACACTTTCGGCGATCCGAAGCGCGATCCGCGCGAGCGCGTCATCACCGTGGCATACTTCGCGCTCGTCCCCGCGCCGCTGTCCGTGCGCGCCGGCGGCGACGCGGCCGACGCGTGCTGGTGGTCGATGTACCATCTGCCGGCGCTCGCGTTCGACCACGCCGGCATCCTCGACTACGCGCTGACGCGCCTCCGGTACAAGCTCGAATACACCGCCGTCGGCTTCCAGTTGCTGCCCGACACGTTCACGCTGTCCGAGCTGCAAAAGGCTTACGAGGTCGTGCTTGGCGCGGCGCTGGACAAGCGCAACTTCCGGCGAAAGATCCTGGAAGCACAAGTGATCGAGGAAACGGGGGAATTTCGCACGGGCGAGGGCCGCCCGGCGATGCTGTATCGGTACCGGAGCGACGCCGTGGCCGAAGTCCGCGCGCGCCGGCTGTTCCCGTAGAAAGACTTCTTCAGACTTCGGAAGTCTTCAAGGCGCTTCGGCCTTCGGAGGCCCTGCGCAGACTTCCGAAGTCTGAAACAACGCTCTTGACAAAGCGCCAAATTGCGGTATACTTAGTGTCAGAAGTACACTATATGGGCGATCGATCCGTTTCGCGCCCTAGAGCGGATTCCACTTTGATTTACGCTGGAGTCGAGGCTTCAGCCGGAAACCGCCTAACCCTAAAGGGGGCTTCGCACAGGCTCGACTCCGGATCGGCGTGCACGCAATCGGAATCCGCTCTAAACATCAGAACGGCACACATCAGGAGGAGCTATGAACGCGCAAGATTTTATCCGGCACAGCGCGCCGTTTTTAACCTGGCTGAGCGAGTGGCATGCAGCGCTTCCGCAGCCCGATCTCGAATCGGTGGTGGGCGATCCGGCCCGGACGGCGATCCTCTCGATCGACGTGATTAACGCCTTCTGCTACACCGGCCCGTTGGCGAGCCCCCGTGTGCAGCGCATCGTTCACCCCATCGTCCGGCTGATGGCCGCCGCCTACGCCGCCGGCGTGCGACACTTCATCTCCATTCAGGAAGATCACGATCCGCAGGCCGTAGAGTTCGAGGCGTACCCGCCTCACGGCATTCACGGCACCGAAGACGCCGAGGCCGTGCCCGAATATAAGGCGCTGCCCTTCTGGAACGAGTTCAGCGTGATGCGCAAGAACAGCATCAGCGCCGCGCTGGGCACACCGCTCGATGCCTGGCTCGAGGCCCATCCCGAGGTGAGCACGTTCATCGTCGTCGGCGATTGCACCGATCTGTGCACGTACCAATTGGCGATGCACCTCCGCCTGCGCGCCAACGCCATGCAGAAGCGCAGCGTGCGGGTGATCGTGCCGGAAGATTGCACCGATACTTTCGACACGCCGATCGAGGTGGCGAAGCAGATCGGCGCGATGCCCCACGACGCCGAGCTGCTGCATCGCATCTTCCTGTACAACATGGCCGAGAATCGCGTCGAGGTGGTCAAGCGCATCGCCGTGCCGGAGACCGAGCCGGCGGCGCTGGCCGCCGCCTGAGGCCGGTGTGAAAAGTCATGAGCATCGAACTGGCCATCCTGATCGCGCTGCTGCTTTACATCGCCCACCTGCGGCTCAGCGCGAGCGGGAAACTACGTGACTACCCGACCATCAGACTGCCCGACCATCAGACTACCCGACTAACCCCATGAGTCTCTTCAACCAGGCCCGCCTGACTAACGCCGTCTTCAAGCTCGACGCCGAGCGCATGCGCCAGGGCTGGTACAGCGACAAGTACTTCGAGAACATCGAAGCCACGCTGCGCCAACTGGCCGCCGAGCACTGCGGCTACGACGGGCGCTATCCTTCCGTACATGGCGTCGAGCTGGCCGGCGCGGACGTCGGGAACATGGAAGTCGAGATGCAGTGGTTCACGCGCCGCCCGGGCAAGACGATCGTCGTCGGCGTCGACAAGGCGCTGTCGATGCTGCGGCACTGCACCGGTGCTTTCGACGGCGACCGTTTCGTCGAGACGTGGGATCGGCTCGAAGTCGAGGCGGTGCACGACGGCTGCTTGGTGACGTACAACGGCGACCCGGCGCAGGTGCAGCCGGTGATGCGCGTGCGCGGCCGCTATCGCGACTTCGCGCTGCTCGAGACGCCGACGCTGGGCATCCTCACACGCGCCAGCCGTGTCGCGACGAATGTCTATAACACGCTCGCCGCCGCGAGCGGCAAGCCGGTGCTGTTCTTCCCCGCCCGCTTCGACCTGCACGAGGTGCAGGCCGCCGACGGCTACGCCTACAATATCGCCGTCCAGCGCTTCAACCTGGACTACCGGGCGCGCGTCGGCGCGTTCGTCAGCACCGACGCGCAGGGCGACTGGTGGGGCGGCGCGGGCGGCGGCACGGTCGCGCATGCCGCCATCGCGTGCTTCTTCGGCGACACGGCCGCCGCGATGATGGCCTTCGCGCGCACGCGGCCCGCCTCGATCCCGCGCATCGCGCTCGTCGACTTCAACAACGACTCGGTGAGCGATTCGCTGCGCACGCTCGACGCGATGTTCGAGAAGTATCAGGAATGTGTCGACGCGGGGGACGACGAGGAAGCGAAGAAGTACGTGCTCTACGGCGTGCGGCTCGACACGAGCGGCTCGGTGCGCGACGTGAACGTGCCGCCGCTCGGCGATCCGGCGCTGGATTTAGGCGTGACGCCGAGGCTCGTGTTCACCGTGCGCCAGGCGCTCGATCGAGCCTGGGAGCGCTGGCCGTTGCCAGATCGCTGGGTCGATCGAGCCAAAGATTATTGCGGCAGCGTGAAGATCGTCGTGACAGGTGGGTTCAATCCACAGAGGATCGAGCGCTTCGAGAGACTCGGCGTGCCGGCCGACATTTACGGCGTAGGCTCGTCGCTCTTCAGCAACAGCGAGCAGGCAGGCACGCAGACCGATTTCACCGCCGATGTAGTCAAGGCTGGGGTAGGCGGCCGGTGGATCGATGTGGCTAAAGTCGGCCGTCGCGCCTGCGACAATCCCGACCTGCAGCCCGTTGACTTGCGTGATTTGTAGGTTTTTGGGACGCGAATGAACGCGGATTACGCGGATTTTCGGCCGAACATCTGCTGGAACTTCATCAAGAACAACGCGTCGCCCTTTACCTTGACTTTGCCGGTCATAAAGGCTTTCATCGGATCCAGGCGGCCCTCGACGATCTCGAAGTAGTCGGCCGCTGCAGCCGTCACCGTCGTGCGAGCGCCGGCGACCTCGCCCTCGTGCACATCGCACACGCCGTCGTGAATGTGAACGTAATACTTTCCCCCGTCGTCCCCCGTGAAGTCGAACTGCACCTTGGTATCCACGCCGTTCGCCTTCTCAGGCACGAAGAATTCCGGCAGCATTTGCATGTATTCGGTCAGCGTCGGCATCTGCTTCCTCCCCGAAATGTGGCGTAAGTATACCACGGCTTGAATGGATGAAGGTCAATGCAACGGACGCATAACGGATAAACGGATGGCACATTGGCTTGACACCCACGCACATTTCTGTTTTTCGACGCCACGGTGAAAATCCGCCCGAGAGGATGGTGGGCGACGAGCAAGTATGATACGCTTTGCCTGCACAGCTTGAGAAGTCTCTTTGACAATGACTTAGTAGGCTGGTAAGATCAAATTGACACCGGGAAACGGAAAAGGTATGACCATGACCATCACGCTGGAATTGTCGCCCGAAATGGAGGCCAAACTGCGAGAGGGAATAGCACGTCATGATGCTGAGGGCGTCCGCCAAGTGTTGGCAGATGCCCTTGCACCGACCGTGGAGGCCCTGCTACAGCAGACACCCCAGCAGCTCAGCGAGGACGAGTTTGAGACACTCGCCGACCAGTTGGCGGACGAGTTGGCAGCGCGTATCCAATCTCAGACACCCGCATTGTCAGATTATGCGGTGAGTCGTGCAGGTATCTATGAGGATCATCCCTAATGCCTTCCGGCTACTATCGCTATCCGACCATCCACTCCGACACAGTCGTCTTCGCTTGCGAGGACGACCTGTGGACCATCCCCGCGACCGGCGGCGTCGCCCGCCGCCTCACGTCGAACCTGGGCGAGGTGTCGCGCCCGCTGCTCTCCCCGGATGGGACGCAGCTCGCGTTCGTCGGGCGCGAGGAGGGGCAATCCGAAATCTACCTCATGCCGGCCGTGGGCGGCCAGGCGCGGCGACTCACCTTCATGGGCGGTACGCTGTGCCTGACGGCCGGGTGGACGCGAGACGGGGCGAAAAATCTCGTCGTGTTCGCTAATAACGCCGCGCAGCCGTTCCCGGCCCTGCTGCACCTGTACGTCGTGGATGCCGAGGGCAACCCGCCCGAACGTATCGAAGTCGGCCCGGCGCGCACACTATCGTACGGCCCCGACCGCGGCATGGTCATCGGTCGCAACACCGGCGACCCGGCGCGCTGGAAACGCTATCGCGGCGGGACGGTCGGCCAACTGTGGATCGACGAGACCGGCGACGGCATGTTCAAGCCGTTGATCCAGCTTCCCGGCAACCTGGCCTCGCCGATGTGGATCGGCAACCGCATCTACTTCGTCTCCGATCACGAGGGGATCGGCAACCTGTACTCGTGCCTGCCCTCCGGCGACGACCTGCGCCGCCACACCGATCACGACACATTTTATGCGCGCAACCCGTCTACCGATGGGCGGCGCATCGTCTACCACGCCGGCGCCGATCTGCACCTCTTCGACCCGGCGACCGGCGCGAGCGCGATGATCCCGGTCGAGTTCTACTCGCCGCAGACGCAGCGCAACCGCAAGTTCGTGAACCCCGCGAAATACCTTCAGGATTGGACGCTGCATCCGAAGGGACACTCCGTCGCCGTCACTTCGCGCGGCAAAGCCTTCGTGTTCGCCAACTGGGAGGGCGCCGTCGTCCAGCTCGGCGAGCCGCCCGAAGACGGCGTGCGTTATCGCCTGCCACACTGGCTCAACTCCGCGAAGAATGCAGGCAAGGCAAACGGCGATGGCGAGCGGCTGGTCGCGGTGACCGACGAGGGAGGCGAAGAGGCGTTCGTCGTCGTTCGCGCCGACGGCAGTGCGGAGCCGGAGCGCCTGGCCGGGTTGGACATCGGCCGGCCGGAGGCGATTGCGGTCAATCCCAAGAAGGATCAGATCGTCTTCAGCAATCACCGCTACGAGCTGGTGTTCCTCGACCTGGCTACCCGCGAGATGCGCGTGATCGACCGGGGGAGGTCGAACCCCATCTCCGGGTTCGACTGGTCGCCGGATGGCGCGTGGGTGGCATACAGCGTGTCGGTTTCGCTGCAGGTGACGGCGCTCAAGCTGTGGGAGGCTGACACCGGCGAGGTTTTCACCCTGACTCAGCCGGTGCTGCGCGACGTGGCGCCGGCCTTCGACCCGCAAGGCAAGTACCTCTATTTCCTGTCATACCGCCACTTCGATCCGGTGTACGACAACATGCACTTCGATCTGAATTTCCCGCGCGGCATGCGGCTCTACCTGATTACGCTGCAGAAAGACCTGCCCTCTCCATTCATCCCCGTGCCGAGAGCGCCCGGCGAGAAAAAGGACGAAGGACAGAAGACGAAGGACGAATCGGGCAAAACCAGAGACGGCAGCACAGGCGAAGAGAAGCCCGAAGCAAAAAAGGACGCGGAGGACAAGCCGATCCAGATCGATCTCGACGGCATCGAGTCGCGCATCGTCGCCTTCCCGCTGCCCGAAGGGATTTACGGGCGGGTAGCCGGCACGAAAAACGGCAAGGTGCTGTACTCGCGTTACCCCGTCGAGGGGTCGCTTCAGCAGCCCTGGCCGCCGCCGACTGAGCCGCCCGCCAAGGGCACGCTGCTCACCTATAATTTCGAAGAGCAGAAAGAAGAGACGATCGTCGGCGGCATCACCGATTTCGAGATCGGGCGAGACGGGACGACGCTGATCGTCCGCGCTGGGAATCGCCTGCGCGTGCTCAAGGCTGGAGAAAAGCCGGACCGAGAGGCGGGTGACGAGCCTGGGCGCAAGAGCGGCTGGCTGGATTTGAGCCGCGTCAAGGTCTCCGTCGTGCCGGGCGCGGAGTGGGGGCAGATGTTCCGCGAGGCGTGGCGCCTGCAGCGCGACCAGTTCTGGACGCCGGACATGTCCAAGGTAGACTGGGTCGCCGTCCACGACCGCTACCTGCCGCTGGTGGATCGCGTGAGCAGCCGCTCCGAGTTTTCGGATCTGATGTGGGAGATGCAGGGCGAATTGGGCACTTCGCACTGCTACGAGCTGGGCGGCGACTACCGTCCGGAGCCGGACTATGCGCAAGGTTACCTGGGTGCGGACTTCGAATACGACGCCGAGACGGACTCGTGGCGCATCGCGCGCATCGTGCAGGGGGATGCCTGGGACGAAGACGCGGACTCGCCGCTCAACAAGCCGGGCCTCAACGTCAAGGCCGGGGATCGACTGATCGCCATCAACGGGCGGAAGCTCAGCCGCACGGTCACGCCCGCGATGTGCCTGGTCAACCTGGCGGGGAGCGAAGTCACGCTCACCATCGGCGGCCAGACTTCGGAAGTCTCAACACACACGCGCACGATCACCGTGGAAGCGCTCCGCAGCGAGCTTCCCGTGCGCTACCGCGAATGGGTCGAGGCCAACCGGCGGCGCGTCCACCAGGCGACAGGCGGACGCGTCGGCTACGTTCACATCCCGGACATGGGCGCGCGGGGTTACGCCGAATTCCATCGCGGCTACCTGGCGGAAGTGGATCGCGAGGGCGTGATCGTCGACGTGCGCTTCAACAGCGGCGGGCACGTGTCGTCGCTGATCTTAGAGAAGCTGGCGCGGCGACGCCTTGGATACGACAAGACGCGCTGGGGCCAGGAACCTGTCCCCTATCCGCTGGAATCCGTGATTGGTCCGATGGTCGCGCTGACCAACGAGCAGGCCGGATCGGATGGCGACATCTTCTCGCACGGATTCAAGATGCTGAAGCTGGGGCCGCTGCTCGGCAAGCGCACGTGGGGCGGCGTCATCGGCATCGAGCCGCGCCACGCGCTCGTCGACGGGGCGCTCACGACACAGCCGGAGTTCTCGTTCTGGTTCTCAGACGTGGGCTGGGGGGTGGAGAACTACGGCGCCGACCCGGACGTCGAGATCGACAACACGCCGCAGGATTACGCGCGCGGCGTCGACGCGCAACTGGAGCGCGCCGTCGCGGAAATTCAGGAGATGCTGGCGGCCAGCCCGCCCCAACGGCCCACGCTCGACGAGCGGCCAAGCCGGGCGCTGCCCAAGCTACCCCCTTCGCGCAAGTAGCTTTTACGTGCGACGCACTTCGGAAGTGCGTCGCACGTAGCGCCACACAGGTTTCCACATGCGACGCACTCTCGCCCACGCAGAGAAGTGGAGGGGGTTGGTCAATTCCGCCAGGAACCATCGCCTGTATCAACGCACCGGTGTTCTCCTGGCAATTGGGGCCGCCGTGCTGGTGGCCTGCACTCGTTCGTTGGCAGAGCCGCCGACCACAGTGACTACAGCTAAGCCGTCGATAGCACCATCAATGGTACCTTCGCTGACATTGTTCGCGACTCACACACCAATGCCAGAGCTCTTAGCGACACCGCAACCCGTCTCCACACCTACTTCATCCGTAACTTCTCCACCCAACGCGGAAGTGGATTCCATAGCGCTTTTCATGAGCTTTATCGGCAGTCATCAGTTTGGAGATAAGTTCTATTTTCATACCATTGTGCTCGATAAGAACGCGGAGTTTGTGCCCAAGACAGTTCAGATAATCGATCCAACTACCAACGAAACGGCAGGACCATTCAATCTCGTTGAGCGGCCCGGTTTTCATTTTTGTGCTCACCTTGCTTGGACTGGAGGCAAGTTCTATGAAACAAATGGGATTGACATCTCTCAGCTCCCCTCGAACTTCTGGCACCGTCTTATGTCCGATCCTTTTGTCTACCGTATCACTGTACAGAAGCCCACAGGTGTGCAGGAGAGCGTTGACATCCTTGAGCCTCCAGGGATTTGTGAGTCGTCCTCTTCATCCAGTACAGATGGGAATTCCGTTTTGATTGGAATGAGCTTCATAGGGAGTCATCAGTTTGGAGATAAGTACTATTTCCACGTTAGTGTACGCGATAAGGATGCAGGATTCGTACCCGTGGCGATCGAGGCCATTGATCCGACCACCCATCAGGTGGTGGGAGGACCATTCATGCTCAGGGAGAAAGACTCTTTGTTATGCAGGAATAAGATATATGAGACGGATGAATTTGACCCTTCTCAACTTCCTGCCGACTTCTGGTACCTCAAGACCGTTGAGCCTTATTACATCTACCGCGTGACAGTTCGAGAGTCCACTGGTGAACAGAAGGTCCTTGACATTGTAGACCGTCCATTCATCTGTGAGTCGTCATCAGAGTGAGTGAAAATTTATAGTTTGATTAAGCTCGTACTGGAGTTACTGAGACCTGGCAGGTCTTCGAGACCTGCCAGGTCTACTCTTCCAGATGAGCGCGCAGCCGCGCGCACAGGGCCGCCATCTCTTGCGGGCCACCGTGAGGGGCGTCGGGCCACTCGTCGACACGCGTGCCCCAATACTCACGCGGCGCGCCGGGATAACGCGGCACGACTCGTCCCGCGAACGTGCTCAGGCCGGTGGGGCGACGTGCTATAATAGACACAGATTGATATCGCAGTGTCAGATCGCGAGCAATAGGAGTGTCGCGCTATGGATACACCTCCCACCACTTTGCAGATTCAAGGCCCTGTCGTGGTGCTTCCCCTGGACGAATACCTGGAACAGCAATCGCAGTTGGAAGAGTATCGCAAGCTGAAGGCCCTCTACGAGCGCGGGCGCGAAGACCGATTCAGTCGCCTGCTCGCCATCGCGGAGCGCAACCGCGCCATCTCACCCGATCAGGTCGAAGCCGACGTGGACGCCGCCGTGAAAGCCGTGCGAGATCGGACGTGATACGCGCCGTCGTCGACACGAACGTGCTTGTCATCCCTACGACGTATATATTGCCCACAACCGATCGGCCTGGTGCCGCCACGCCGCCCGCTCGGTCGAAGATCCCGACTGCAAATCCTCGAACGTCGTCACGAGCAGCGCATTCGCCGGCGTCGCGACCTTCATTTGCGCGCCGATGCGGACCACAGCCCCGTTCAGCTCGTCGATCTCCGATCGCCGCTTGCCGCACCACAGGTCGATGTGCAGCGATGGCATCTTGCTGCCCCGCCCCTTCGCCACGAGCGGTATGAGGACTGGTTGCAGCAGCGAAAGCGGCAGGATGCGAACGGCCGCCGCGAACAACGACACCGGATAGCCCGGCAGGTTGACGAAGCGAATCCTCTGCGCTCGCGCGACGCGCATCGCCTCGCGTAGCGCGGCGATCTCGATCGCGAACAGGCGCTCGTCTCGAAAGATCTCCATCGTATTCAGATCGAGAATCGCAGCAGTCGCGTTGCCGATCAGGTTGAGCAGCAGCTTGCTCCACTTCATCGCGCGATAGTCGGCATACGCGCGAGTGCGGAAGCCCGCCTGACTTAGTGGGTCGGCCAATGGGTTAGTGGGTTGATTCGCTGATTCGCTGATTCGCAGGCTCGCTATCCCAATCCCACCTCGCCGCCTCTCCAGCACGACGACGCCCGGCTCGCGAATCGACACCGGGTTCAAGATGCTGCCGGCGACAATCTTCTCCGATCCGAATGCCTCGCCCAGCAGGTCTTCGCTGCTCACGCCGTTCTGCAGCGACAAAAAACGATCGACATTCTGCGCATACGGGCGCAGATCGTCGATCGCCTGATGCGTATCGTAGGTCTTAACCGTGAACAGCACAAGGTCGTATCGCCGCGAGGCATCGAACGCGGCCGCGACCAGCGCGACGGCACGGCAATCTCTAATCTCGTGTTCCCCCTCCGGCTCGATGAGACGAAGCCCTCGCGCGGCGACCGCATCGACCAGCGCCTGCCGGCCGACGAGCGTCACCTCGTGCGCGGCCAGCGCCATCTTCGCGCCGACGTAGCCTCCGATCGCCCCCGCGCCGACGACGAGTATCCTCATTGGAAGTTGGATGTTGGAAGTTAGAGGTTAGAAGTTGGATGTTGGAGGTTGGACGGCTCACCTCGATAACAGTCTACCCTCCAACCTCCAATCTCCAATCTCCAATCTCTAATGACCCAACTCATTCCTGGCTCTCAATCGCTGCCACCAGCTCGCGACAGAAAGCGGGAATGTCCTCGACGACGCGGCCCCACACGATGTTTCCATCGCGGAAGGCCGGCTCGTCGACCCACGTCGCGCCGGCGTTGATCAGGTCGTCCTTGATGCCCTTGCTGCCGGTCGCCTTGTGGCCTTTGACGATACCAGCCGAGATGCCGACCAGCCCGGCGTGGCAGATCAGCCCGACGATCTTGCCCGCGTCGTACGTGTCCTTGACCAGCTTCTTGACCTCGTCGTAGCGGCGCAGCTTGTCCGGCGCCCAGCCGCCTGGAACGACGACCGCGTCGAACTCCGATGCCTTCACATCCCGCGCCGCGACGTGACTCGTCGCCGTCAAGGCGTTTTTTCCTTTCACGGTCTTATTGGCCTCGACGCCGACGACGACAACTTTAGCGCCCTCTTCGCGCAGGCGCATGACCGTCACCCAGAATTCCAGGTCTTCGAAGCCCTCTTCGAGCAGAAAGGCGATTTTCTTGTTCGCTAGTCTCATGGCTTGCTCTCCCTTCCGAAACTTCAAACTCCAAATCTCAAACTTCAAATCTCTTTGGTCAAGCCACTAGCCCGCTCAGGCGAGCGTCGCGCCCACAAAGCGTGGCTGTCCCCGCACGAACTCTTCGATCGACATGGCACGTTTTCCGGCGAGCTGCACTTCGCGCAGCTCGAGCACACCGTCGCCGGTCACGACGCCGATGCGCTCGCCGTCCAGGCGTATGACCTGCCCCAGGGTATGTAATTCCGGCGCGCTCGTCTGCCCGGTCGGGACGGCGCGCGCGATCTTCAGATCGGCGCCTTTCCACTGCGTCGACGCGCCGGGCCACGGCGTGTAGGCGCGGATCATGCGGTCGATCTCGGTCGCCGGCCGGGACCAGTCGATCCGGCCGTCTCCTTTCTCGATCTTCGGGCTGAGCGAGGCCGAGGCGTGATCCTGGGAAACCGGCTCGATCTCGCCGCGCAGGTATCTGGGCAGCGTTTCGGCCATCAAGCGCGCGCCGATCTCGGCTAACCGCGCACCGAGCGTCGCCGTCGTGTCGTCGGGGTGAATCGGCTCGCGTGCCTGAGCGAGAATTGACCCGGTGTCGACGCCAGCGTCCATGCGCATGATCGTCACGCCGGTCTCCGCGTCGCCGGCCAGGATCGCCGCCGGAATCGGCGCCGCGCCGCGATGCCTGGGAAGCAGCGACGCGTGCACGTTCAGGCAGCCATGCGGGGCGACGTCGAGGACAAGCTGCGGCAGGATCAACCCGTACGCGACGACGACGACGACGTCAGGCCGGAGCGCGCGCAGCGTCTCGATCGCCGAAGGGTCTTTGCGCAGAGAGTGCGGCTGGTGAACCGGGACGCCGTGCTCATCTGCCCACGCGGCGACGGGCACGCGCGTCAATGTGCGACCGCGCCCGGCGGGCTTGTCGGGCTGCGCAAATACGGCCAGCAGCTCGTGCTCACGCGCCAACGCCTCGAGCGTCGGAACGGCAAAAGCGGGCGAACCCATGAAGACCAGACGAGACATTTTCAATCTCAAACTTCAAACATCAAACTTCAAAATCCAAACTTCCAACCTCCAACTTCCAACCTCCAACCTCTAATCTCCAACCTCCAACCTCCAATCTCCAATCTCCAACCCCCAGCCTCACCAGCTCACGGGAATGCGTCTCAGGCGGTAGTTGCGGTCGTGGAACTGGACGTACCGGTTGGCGCGGCCGAATTCGAACAGGCGGCGCGTCACGTCGACGTCATGCTCGCAATATGCGAACAGCTCGTCGAGCTTGCCTTCCCGCCACCACACGATCGCCTGCTGCCCGTGGGCCGTCTTGCCCGCGCCGAGCGTCGCCGCCGCGAGCGCGTCCAGCCCGACCCGGAAACCGGCGGCGCGCCGGACGTGATCCATCATGTCGATCGTCGGCAGCCTGCGCAAGTCGTCGCTCGTGTAAGGGCGCAGCACTTCGTAGTCGAAGTCGAGCAGGTTGAACCCGACGACGGCCTCGGCGGAGCGCAGCTCGGCGATCAGATCGGCGATGTTCGCCTCGGTGTAGCGGTGAAAGGTGCTGTCGGCCGTCGCATACGTCACGCCGACCGACATCCTGAGCAGGCGCAGATTTCCGCGCCCACCCACGTCGTCGATCGAGTTCTGCGTTTCCAGGTCGAATACGACAAGATTCATCGTGCACTCACCTGCGGCGCGCGGCGCCGCCCAGCATGGGCAGCAGGCTCAGGCCGGCGATGACGAATAGGGCAAGGCACGGCGCGACCTCCCCAATCAAACCGGCGACGTCTGTATCGCCGTTGGACAAACTCGTGCGCCAATCGCGCTCGAGTCTCGCCAGCGTCACGCCCAGCGCGCGCTCGACGCCCGGCAGACACTCGGCCTTGTCGCGATACGCCGCGAGCAGATCCTGAATCCCTTGCCGGCCGTACCGATTGCGAACGAACTGCACCAGGCTGCCGCTTTGCGCGTAGGCCAGCAGCGCATCTTGTCCATCGTCCGGAAACGGGGCGCACAGCAGCTCGAACGGCAGCAGGCGGCCCTCTTCCAGCGCCTTCTGCAGCGCGTTCGCCTGTGCCGCGTCGGGCGATGCCTGGTTCGCCGTGGCCAATCCCTCGTCGAGCCACGCCGGCACGTGATCGTAACCGGATTGCGTGGCCTGGTAGATCAGCAGATGCGTCATCTCGTGCGGGATGACGCGCTGCGCCTCCACCGGCGCTGTCGCGTCCGGTGGCAGGTCCACCAGGACGACGCCCAGCTCGGGGCGCGCCTGCCCGCCGGCCCAGTCGCGGCCGCCAAGTTGCAGCGTGCTGATCAAGTCTTCGCGGCTGGGGTACACGTAGATGTCGACAGTCGAAGGTGGGGGCACGCCGATCTCCGCGGCGATGTCGCGCAGCGCGGCGAGCGCGGTGTCGAGCACCATCTCGCCGAACGCCGTGTCGCCCTCCGACCAGTGCACCGTGACGCCGCCGCGCGATGCCTCGCGCCAGACGTAGCGATTGTCGATGTAGTCGAACGTCACAGGCATCGTCTCGGCGACGAGGTTGTCCGATTCGTCGAACAACTCCCACCAGTACGTCACCTTGCTGAACGGCGGCAGCACGCCGCCGCGCAGCTCGTGCGTGACCATCGCCGAAATCGTCGTGCCCGGCTCGAAGCCGGCCGGTATCGGGTCGAAGCTGAGCTCGGGGGTTCTGAAGCGCAGTACAGCCCTGCCGATGCGCCGGTCGCCGGTCGCGGTGAGCGTGAAGACGATGTGCTGCGCGTAACGGTAAGCGTGCGTCGCCGTGGCGTCGATCTGGGCCGGCGGCGCGGCGCGCATCGACGCCGGGCCGGCGGACAGGCTCAGTCCCAGGGCGATCACAAGTGACGCGAGCCGGCAAAGCGCGGTCGTCATTTGAGCAACGCGATGACCAGTGTGAGCGTGATCGGGCTGCACAGCGTCGAGACGATCACGGCATTCGTGACAAGCGCGGGAGCGGCGTGATATTCCGTCGCCAGGATAATGTTGATCACGGCGGCGGGCATGCTGGCTTCGAGAATGGACGCCTGGCGCGCCACGCCGCTCAGTCCGATCACGGCGGCCGCGCCCCAGGCGATGACCGGCGCGACGACCAGGCGCAGCCCGGTGGCGACGGCCGACGGGCGCAAGTGCGCCGTCACCGACGTTCGAGACAACTGCATGCCGAGAATCGCCAGCATGAGCGGGATGGCGGCGCGCCCGGCGAGGTCGATCCCGGCGAGCAGCGGCTCGAGCGCCGGCTGCGTCATGTCGATCGCCAGCGCGCGAACGAGAATCGCGGCCACCGCGGCATACATGGGCGGCACGGCCAGCGTGCGCCTCAGCGCGGTGCGCCAACCGGAACCGTCGCTGCCGGCGGCGACCCACACGCCGAGCGTGTACACCAGGAGCGTGCTGGTCGTGAAATACACGACGGCGCGCGCCAGGGCCTCCTCGTTGAAAGCGCGCAGGTTCACGCCCAAACCGTAGTTGCCGGCATTCACGAACATGCACACCAGCACAAGCCCGGCCGTGGCGCGCGCGTCGAGCCGCAACAGGCGACTGGCTGCCAGACCGAGCAGTCCCATGATCAACGAGACGCCGACGGTGAACGCGGCGATCTGTAACATCTCTGCGCCGGCCAGCTCGGACTTCACGAGCGAGCTGAATACCAGGCAGGGACTGAAGATGTAGAAGGTGATGCGCGTCAGGCTATGGACGTCGGGCTTGAAGCGCCGGTCGAATGCGAATCCCAGCCCCATGACGATGAAGATGGGGAGAATGTCATGGGCCAGGATGCCGAGCAGCTCATTCAAGCGGCACGATCCGTTGCGTCGTCGTCCGGGTTGAAATCGAACATCGGGAAATCCAGGTCAGAGCCGCTCATGAATTCAAGCTCGTCCAGCGCCGCTTCGGCGACTTCGCGCAAGTCGGACTCTTCGTCTTCCAGGATGCCGGCCAGCAGGCGTCGCGCCTCGTTGCCGCCGATCTGGCCGAGCGCCCAGACCGCCGCCTCGCGAACCTGGTCGTCGGGATCGTCCAGCAAAGTCGTGAGCGCCGGGATCGCGTCGAGATTCTGCATTTCACCGCACGCGCGCGCCGCCTCGTACCGCATCTCCGGATTGGGCGAGTCCACCTCGGCCAGCACCGGGTCGGCCCAGCGCAAGTCGGCCGAGCGCCCCATGGCGAACACGGCGCTGATGCGCATCGGCTCTTCGTCGTCGGCGTACGCTTCGGCGATGAGGTCGGCCACGCCGTCCGCGCTCGAGTAGCCGATCGCTTCGACCGCGCGCCGGCGCACGTCGAGCGTCTCGCTGTCGTCCTCGAACACGTCGCGCAGCGACTCGACCACCTGCTCCAGCTTCGCCGCCGGAATCTCGTCCAGCTCTCCGGCGAGCACGAAATGCCCGAGCGACGTCGCCGCCGCTGCGCGCACCATCTCAGACGAATCGTTGCGCAGCAGGTCGAGAAGCGTCGGGATCAGCTTGGCGTCCTCTTCTTCCCACAAGCCGTCGATGGCGGCGGCGCGCACTTCCGGATCGTCGTCGGCCAATCCCATGCGAAAAATAGACCCGAAATCGACCTCGAAATTGGCTTCGGATATCTCGGCCAGGTGGCGCATGATCGCCTGGCGGCGATCGACGGCGGTCGACGGCCACACGCGGCGCACGCGCTCAAGCTCATCTCGATCCAGGCCCGACAAGGCGTACAGCTTCGCAACCGACAGCGTCTCCTCTTCGTCGGTGATATTCTTCAAGAGGGAATCGAGTGCATCCATGTATCTATTTCCTTGAGAGTATTGTACCCGAACTTCGCCACTACGCACAACAGGCGGGACATCCGTCCCGCCCGTGGATCGACCGCCGCAGAATCACGAACTATAGATGATACTGTTGGCGAATTGCTGCTCCCGCCGGGTCTGCGACCCGGCGGCTCGGAGTCGGGGGCCACAGACCCCAACAAGCGGAAGATGCTCAGGCAATCTCTATGTCGCTAGAACGGATTCGGGATAGGGTTGCTCACGTCTTGAATCGTGATCAACACGGCGAGCGCCAGCAGGAACATCATGCCCGCGAAGTGGACGACAGCTTCCTTCTCCGGCGCGATGCGCTTGCCGCGCACGGCTTCGATCAACACGAACACCAGCCGGCCGCCGTCGAGCGCGGGCAGCGGCAGCAGGTTCGTGAACGCCAGGGCGACGCTGATCGCGGCGGCCATGTTCAAGATCGGGAACCACGCTTGGCGCTCGATACTCTCTTCGAGCGCATACCCGCTGATCTGCGCGATGCCCGCCGGCCCGACCGGGCGGGCCAGCCCGGGGTCGATTTCGCCGGCCAGCAGCAGCCTCGGCAGCGTGATCATGCCATTGAGGACGTCGCGCGTCGACTCCAGCGCCCTGGACGCCGCTTCCGGGAGCGAGTTGGACACGATCTTGTACGACAGCGGGTTCTGGCCGATGGTGATGCCCATCGGACCTTCACCCTGCGGCGGCTGTGGACGGGCGTGCACGTCGATCACGCGCTGTGTGCCGTCCGCATCGCGCACGGTCAGCTCGATCGTCTCGCCGAGATGAGCGTGCGTGTAAGCCGTCAGCGTCTTCGCCTCGTCGACCGCGATCCCATCTACGGCGAGGATGGCCATACCGGGCACGAGACCGGCCCGCTCGGCGGGCGCGCCGGCCGCCACATCGCCGATGACGACCTCGATCCGATCCACAACCGGCTGCCCCAGCAGGTAAGCCATCGTGAAGATGACCAGCGCGGCAAGCAGGTTCATTCCCGGCCCGGCCAGCAGCACAGCCGCGCGCCAGCGCTTGGGTGCCGCGGCGAAGCTGTCGAGCTTCGACGGGTCTTCTTCGCCCAGCATGCGCACGAAACCGCCGATCGGCAGCCAGTTCAGCGTGTAGTCGGTGCCCGGGTCGAAATAGGCCAGCTCGCCGCGCAGGCGGAAACCGTCTGCATCGGCAACCTTCAGCGGCGTCGTCACCGCGCTTTCCTGCTTGGCGTCGACGACCTCGATCGAGCGGAACATCAGGCGACCCTTGACTTCGTCGCCGCGCACTTCGACGACCGCGCCCTCTTCCAGGCCGCTCGGAAATCTGAAGTTGCGCGGCGAGTGTACCCACTCCGCGCCGATGCGCAGCCGGCCCATTCCGCGCCACAGCTTGCGCGCGCGCGGCGGGAAGCCCAACCCGAACTCCTGCACGCGAATGCCGGCGCGCTTGGCGAAAACGAAATGCCCAAGCTCGTGCAGCATGACCAGTGGCCCGAGCACGATCAAAAACGCTATCACCTGCGTCGCCAAGTCGCTCATGTACCCTCGCTTCGTATGCCCCGATACCGTGAAGATTATACCCTCCGCACATTAGAATGACAATAGTACGGCGTAGGGTATCACCTCATCCCATAGAGCAGGGGTCAGAACAGATGGTTCTCGACGCAGTGCGCCGGGCCGCCGGGGGAGACAGCCAAGACGTTCTGGACGCCGGCGATGGATCGAAGCCGGCGAGTCACCTCATCCGCCGCCGAGGATTCGCACAGGCAGTGCACGTTCGCCCCGGCGTCGATCGTGAAGCATACCGGCAGCCCGTCCGTGCGCCAGGCGCGGACGGCGTGGAGGATCGCCACGGTGGGCGGCTGCCAGTAGAGCAAGGGAGGATTCGAGGTCATCATCACCGCGTGCATGGCGAGCGCATCCGCCTCGACGACGGGCGCCAGCGATGCGAAGTCGCGGGACTCAATGGCAGCCCTGACCTGGCTCAAGCGTTCGGGAATCGTGCTCACCCGCGCGGCATGCAACGGGCTGGTGTCGGCCAGCGCGTGCCCCTGCGTCGAGCCGACCGTCTTATGCGCGACGTCGACGATCGCGATCATGTCTCGCAGGTCCCAATGCTCCGGCGGCGCGATGCTGAACGCGTACGAAGTCGCGTCGTCCGTCCCCGCCTGCCACTCGACGTAGCCGCCGGGCACGCTGCGGCACGCCGACCCGGAGCCTGTCCGCGCCAGCCGCGACAGCGCCCGTTCGTCGAGATTCAGCCCGGCTGCGGCGGCGGACGCGACTGCCAGCGCCGCGAATCCCGACGCCGACGAGGCCAGCCCTGCGCCCGCCGGGAAGTTGTTGAGGCTCTCGACGCGCGCGTTCGCGCCGGCGCCGGCCATTGCGCGGGCGCGTTCGAGCATCTTCACGACGCGGTCTTTCGCCGCGCCCGATTGTTCCCGCCCGCCGAGGACGACGACATCTTCTCCGAGCGAATCGTCGAACGCGACGGTCGTCGTCGTCGTCAGGCCGGCCATGTTCATCGACAAGGAGGAGTTGGCCGGGAGGCGCAGCAGGGGATCGCGGTTGCCCCAGTATTTAATGAGGGCGATATTCGGGAATGCCTGGGCTGTTGCTTTCCCAATTTGCATGTGACGCAGATGACCTTCTCATCATTCTCGACGGCGAGTGTACCACGAAGATCGAGCAGTTCAAAGTAGCGCCGCTGATCTTCAAACAAGGTCGAGAAGCCTGTTCAGTTGGCTCTGGGTTTCGGCTAGCAGTTTGTCGAAGAGATAGTAGGACCGTGAAGCAAGTGGTATACTTCTGGACGAAGCCGCACCGCGAGGACGTGAGGGCGACGGTAATGTCGGCGATGAAGATGGTCTAGCGCAAGCGAAAAGTCCCCAAAGAGGACTTCGACTTCATCCTGCAGCGGGTGATCGCTCAGGCTGAGGCGCTGTACGAGGATTGGCAGCTGGCGGTGTGAGAAGGTTTTGCGTTATGGAAGAAAAGCAACAGGCAAGTCAGATTGACCCTGGTTCTGGCGCTCAAGACAACAGTATAGCTGCCAGCGAACGTGGTGTTGCCGTTGGCCGCGATGTCAGCAATAGCGCAATCAACACCGGCGACATTAATGTGCAATTGCAGGTCAATGTCACCCCTCCTGCAGAACCAGCGATACAACGTCTTGATCGCGCGGCTCAACTCAATGAGCTGGGGCGGGCATCTAAAGCGCGATGCATAGAACGATGGCAAGCCGCTGGACTTCGCCGAGATGAGGCTATGGCGCTTGCAGAAGATCCATCTGTCGGAGCGATCGATCCTGCACTTCAACCACGGACCGATAGGCCTGTCTTACTGCTCATTGGGGAACTCGGCGCTGGGAAGTCGCTAATTGCAGAGCGCTTGCTGCAAGGCGCAATTGCCAGAGCACGCGAAAATATCAATGCTCCGATTCCCGTCTACCTGGAGGCACAATCCTGTGTAAGTCAGTTACAGGAATCGGTCGAGCGATTCGCCGAACGCCTCGGTAACCCACACGTTCAAGGAGCGACGATCATAGTCGATGGAGCCGACGAAGTGGGAGTCGGACCTGCCGTACAACTACTTGCAGAATCCAGAGTTCTTGCCGACACGTGGCCGAATACAACGGTAGTGCTCACGAGTAGGCCGCTTCCGACTCTTGCCCGAGTGGAGGAATCCGTTCAAGTGCTACTTCTATCAGAGGCGGAAGCTCATGCTCTTATCGATCGGCTGCTGGAGCGGCCCGCTGCGGAGCGAATTGCCTATAGATTACCCCAATCAGTACGAGATGCTATTCGCCGACCCTTGTTTGCCATACTATTAGCAGTTTATCTTCGAGAGCAAGATATGCGGGTGCCTCATTCTAAAGGCGAGATGTTAGCAAGCCTTGTCGAGCACTCACTCGGTCGTACACAAGCGCACTCTGCCAACGTTAGTCAATTGCTGCAGCGACTGGCAGTGCTCTCCACCGCCCGACGGGGAAGCCCGGTCCCCGCCGCTGAAATCGCATCCAAGGCTGAACAACAACAGCTTGTAAACACTGGACTGGTCGCGGACCGATCAGGGATGCTTGCGTTTCCCTTGCCGATCCTGACGCAATGGTTCGCTGCTCAGAGTCTGGCAACTGGCATTCCATTGCCCGGTGACCTTGTCCGTAACCCCCAACAACTAGAGAACTGGCGCTATGCCCTGATCATATTTGCCAGCACTTTCAGTCATCAGCAGGTGTCAAGACTCATTTCGCCTCTGGCTGAGCGATATCCTGCATTCACATCCGAGATCATCGACGAGAGCCTGGCGCGCTCGGGATTCTCAGAGGAGGCGTCCCCACCGGCACCCCTGGAGTGTGGTCAGCGAGTGAGGGCCGCCATGCAGTCTTGGGTAAGAGGCATTGGTCCGCTCGCTCAACTGATTGCGCCGATACGCAGGGATGGCGCACTAATGCCCATCGGTGTGAGAATAGACGGATCCCATCTTGTAGCTGCTTGGTATCACGGGGATAACGACGTGGATGAGGTTGTAGAGCTACCGCATCGGGTGGGTCTCTTTCGTCAGTTCCCCCGTGATTGGATACGGCTTTGGCGTGCACAGCCTGGTCATCAATCGGCCTGGGCATGGCAATGGTCACTCCAAGAACTCACTTCATCCCTCTCGCAGCTTTTACAGCGCCGAGCCTTACCGATCAACAGCGGCCCTCTTGCAGATGAAGAGATATGGCGGACGGCGCTCGCGATCACTGATCGAGGATCGTTGTATCCTGGCCCTATCCAACTATCGGAACTTGAAGAGATTCTCGTTCACCTGCCAGAGAGCGCCTTGTTCCAGAGAGCAGGAGGACGACTATGCGACCCGGCGCGTCTCAGGGCAGCGGTGAATCGTCTTCGCGATGCTGGTGAGACAGAGCTGCACTGTCCCTGGCCAGGACCCGACCGAGACTTTGGAGGTGGTGGGTGGATATGGGAACCTTATAGCCCTGAACAAACGCTTGCCCGCGCGAGAGCTGTTTACTCAGCCGCTCTCGAAGGGCATAGACAACTCGTCAATAAATGGTTCCCGACACTCGCACCCAGGCTGCAGACAGCTGCGACATTACCAGCCCGCCTAACCGGTATATTAGCACCGGCACGACCAGGAAGCGGATTTGAAGGTGCTCCGGCCATGAGATGGCACCTTGAGCCGTTGCCGCATGATAGCCAAAACGAGATCGCAATAAGTCTCGATGAAGAGCTCCCTAACCTTCGATATGATGACGATGATGACGTTAACTCTCTTTACGAGCGGGTTCGTTTAATGCGGCCTCACGCGATGGCCTGGATTGGGGCCGTAATACAGGACGAAGTTCTCGACATCTTCCACGTAAACCCTGCGACAGAATTGGTTTACGAATGGCTCTGGGACGATCTTCAACAAGTATCGTGGGTCGAGGGCCTTCTAGGTAACCCTCGATAAGACCAACTCAATGGAAGCATCGACTGAAGGCGCGCGATCTAGGTTGTACTCAGCCGCATCGCGAGGACGTGGGGTCGGCGGTGAATATGGTGCTGCGCAAGCGGAAGGTCCGCAAAGAGGACTTCGACTTCATCTTGCAGCAGGTGATGGCTCAGGCCGAAGCGCTGTACGAAGATTGGCCGCTGGCGGTGTAGAGAGGAATTGCAGTAGTTTATGGCCGATTTAGACACACTAGAATTGGTTCTTGCACGTTTAGTAGCTGGTACACTCACGAGTACCGATGTCCAGACCCTACATCGCAGCCTGCAAACGGGACAGATTGCTCTCGCAACAGGTGAGCGCGCTGTCGCTAGTGGCGGAGATATGAGGGATGCCATCATCGTTACCGGCAATGGCAACGTGGTGAGCGTTTTCAGAGGGTCGGATGCAGCCACTATCCAGCAGGTTGTCCAACGGGCACTCCGTGAGATCACAAATGATCGCTTTAACCGCTCTCTGCAAGATTACTTCTGTGCACTGAGAGCCCATTGTACCAGCTTCCCCTATTTGGCCCTAGAAGACCTGTTGGGCAGCAAGCGGAAAACCCTTGACAAAGTCTATGTCCCCTTGCGCGCCCGCGAAAAGTCCGAGTTGGACGATCCGAGCCGCGACGGTTCAAACATTGCTGATGTATTACGAGAGACGATGACTGGCACAAGTCCTAGACACGTGCTCATTGTAGGAGAGCCGGGTGCTGGCAAATCAACACTGTTACGCCAGATTGCCCAAAATGCCTGGGATGCTCCTAGCGTTGTTGGCTTGGATCAACCGTATTTAACGATGGTAGTCCGGCTGCAGTCGCTGGCTTTGGTGGAAGGTGCATCACTGGAAACGCGCTTGGTTAATGCATTGCATATGGCTGGTGAACTGGCCTTGCAAGAAGACCCGCCCAAAGGTTTCTTAGCTGAATGGGCACGTCGCCTAGATACACATTGGCTCCTGTTGTTGGATGGTCTGGATGAGGCCCCGGCTCATAAACGCAGTGCTCTGCTGCAATGGCTAAACGATTTGCTCACGAACGCCAAGACCCCAATACGCCGAATTGTTGTCACCTCACGTCCAACCCTCAAACTCGTTCACGAAGTTGGCGAGCAATTCGCTGTTTACGATTTGTTAGCATTCACGCAGGAGCAACAAACACGATTTGCCCACAATTGGTTCAACGGGCGAGCCCGAGATTTCCTGCAAGAACTTGAGCAGGTTAAGGCCGGCACTCTTAGTAACACGCCATTACTGTTAACCATAGCAGCTGCTGTCTATAGCCACGATGGACATCTACCCGAACGTAGATTTGACCTTTACGATCGGTTTGTAGAAGTCTGGCTAGCTGAAGCTGAACTGCGAGGCTTGAAGGCTGAGCTGGGCGAGCGGCAGATCAAGATCGCGCGTAGCGCCCTTGAGCATTTGGCCCTGGCAATGACTGATGAGCCGAAAGCGACTTCGGCATCCGCGTTATATCGGGTAGTGGCTGATTACTTGCAGCAAACATTCGGGCTCTCGAACGATGAGGCGATCTCGGACGGAGAAAAGTTCATTGAAGTGATGGGCCGTAGGAGCGGCATATTTGTGGAGCGGTCTCAAAACTACGAATGGTTTCATCCTACCTTTCGTGAACATTTAGCGCTGTGCCGGTTGAACCGACGTCTTGAATCACAGGACTTCACAACAGTGTTGGGTAAGCAACCCTATTGGATCTGGGATCGAAGGTTAAACCTAATAGTGGATTTGGCACAGATTAGCAATCATAGGGCCGAACTCGTAAGATGGCTTGGTACACAGGTAATAAATGAACAGGAGGACACAGCTGTGCGTTGGCGCGTAGCGGAAGTCTTGCGTAATATAGGCGATGCGCGTGCCAACGAGTCACTTACTACGGCTGCCTTGACCGATGCTGATTGGCAGGTTCGAAAGTATGCCTTAAGGGCTTTGTCCAGAATCGGCGCTGCACCTGTTATCGATACATTCGTCATGGCCGCCTTGGCCGATAGTCATAACCGGCAGTATGCATTAACTATCTTGGAGGAGGTTGGGCAACCTGCCCTTGAGCGGCTTAGCGCAGTCTTACTACTCGACTTTTGCACCTTAAAAACTGAACCCCTAAGCTGGGAAAACGGGCCGCTCTCGTCCGCGCATTCCCGGTCGGAAGCAACACCCGAATACGCCGCACTCCTGCAGCCGGAGTGTAGCCACATCCGCTCGCGCGGCTG
>DATEUJ010000083.1:0-17357 GCA_035283185.1 Anaerolineae bacterium
GTCGAAATGCGTTTGAAAAAACTGTATCGCTTTCGCCATCACCCCGACGAGTACTACCGTGACTTGGAAACTCGGTGGGAGAAGGCAGTTTCATCCGGGCGGTAGCTTAGCCGGTTTGTATGTGAGTTTTGCACCTATTGCCTATTATGATAACGTACAATACAGCGACCTGGCAACTTTCTTCCGAGTCTGGCTGGCGCACCTGCTCCCAACGGAAGTCAACTGGGCCTACGATGAGGCTCAGAGCGCCGTAGCGACAAAAGCCACTGACGACGACTCCAGTTTTATGACGGTGATTTCGGGCATCTTTCAAGAATGTGGGCGCGTGCTCAAGCGGCATACAGGCCGTCTGGTCTTCACTTTCCATCACTGGGATCCAAACGCCTGGGCAGAATTAACCATCGGCCTTAAGAGCGCCGGCTTCAAACTCATGAACTATTACGCCGTATCCTCAGAGCACCCGGTCTCAGTGCATATCAACAATCTCAATGCGATCACGCATGATGCGATCTTGGCGCTTGCGCTGGACGGAAACTCACCGGCTGAGCGCTGGCCGTCACTGACTAGAATAGATACGCGTCGGAGCGAAAGATTCTGCCAGCAATGCAGCGCGGCACTGGGGTGGTTGTTAGAAAGCTCACATTCATCTACAGAGATTAGGACTATCTGGAAAAACCTCATCGCAATGCGTAATAACCGCAGCCTTCCGAGTAAGGATAGATTTGTGAGCGCACTAAATACCAAGCTTCGGGCCAGACTCGCTATTAAATTCGATTAGAAGGCTTGGGAGTGGAAGATAACCTCCCGCAGGTTGGAACTCTGCGGGAGGTTCGCATTCACGGCAGAGGCTCATGCTATGAAATCCCACTTCATCAACGGGCGCTTCACATCAGGCCACGCCCAATCGGAAATCACCGTCCACAACCCGGCTACCGAGGAAGTTCTAGATAGTGTCCCGCTCGGAGCGGCCGAGGACGTCGACGACGCCGTGAAGGCCGCGGCGGCGGCTTTCGACGAGTGGAAGCGCACGCCCGCCGTCGCGCGCGCCGAGATGCTGCACGAAGTCTCGCGCAAGATGCGCGAACATGCAGAAGAAATCGCCCGCTTGCTGACGCTCGAGGAAGGCAAGCCGCTGCCCGAAAACGAAGAAGAGACGCTGTGGACGTACTCGACGTTCGACTACTACGCCGAGCTGGGCCGCCATTCGCGCGGGCGCGTCATCCCTTCGCCGGAGCACGGGCAGCTCTCGCTCGTGCTGAAGGAACCTTACGTCGCCGCCTGCATCGTGCCGTGGAACTACCCGCTGCTGTTGATGGCGTGGAAGGTCGCGCCGGCGCTCGCGGCGGGCAACACGGTCGTCATCAAGCCGAGCGAGATGACGCCTCTGACGACGCTGCGGCTGTGCGAGATCGCGTTCGATGGCATGCCGCCAGGCGTCGTCAACGTCGTGACCGGCGACGGCGCGACCGGCGCGGCGCTCGTCGCACACCCGGACGTGCCAGTCATCGCCTTCACCGGATCACTCTCGACCGGGCAGAAGATCGCGAGCGTCGCCGCGCCGATGATGAAGAAGACTCACTTCGAGCTGGGCGGGAAGGACGCGTTCGTCGTCGCCGAAGACGCCGACCCGGAGTTGGCGGCAAAAGCCGTCGCCTACGCGGCGCTGATCAACGCCGGCCAGGTGTGCACCAGCACCGAGCGCGTGTACGTGCCGAAGCAGAAGGCAGGGGCTTTCGCCGATGCGATCGTCGATCACGTCAGGTCGCTGAACCTCGGCGACGGGCTTGACCCGCAGACGGACATCGGCCCGATGATCGGCCCGAAGTACCGGGAGAAGGTGGTATCTCACGTCGAGGACGCGGTGCGGCGCGGCGCAAAGGTATTGACCGGCGGCAACATCCCCAGCCGGCGCGGCGCGTTCTACGAGCCGACCATCCTGGTCGACGTGAACCACACGATGAAGATCATGACCGAGGAGACGTTCGGCCCGGCCATTCCGCTGATGACCTACGGCGACTTTGAAGAGGCCATCCGGCTGGCGAACGACAGCATCTATGGCCTCGGCGCGTGCCTGTACACGAGCGACGCGAAGAAGGCCAGGCTGTTCTTCGAGGAAGTGAAGGCCGGGACGATCTGGATCAACGACCCGCTCACCGATAACTGCGCCGGCCCGTTCGGCGGGATGAAGTACACCGGCGGCGCGCGGGAGCTTGGCGAAGAAGGACTGGACGAGTTCCGCGAGACCAAGCATGTTCACTGGGACATCGAGGTGAAGCCGAAAGAGTGGTGGTATCCGTACCGTAAGTGAAACGTAAAACGTGATGCGTAAAAAGCCACCCACACTTCTGAGTGATGCTCGCGGCGATCAGGCGGGTTGACCACGCGGCAGATTTCGTGTAGACTTATCGTAGGACGATTTGACACCCTCAGTCGGCGAGGATCGACATGGAGTTTGTTTCTGTCCGCGATCTGCGCATCCAACCCGGCCAGGTCTGGAAGCGGCTCGCAGAGACGGGCGAATTGATCATCACCTCTCATGGCAAGCCGATCGCGCTGCTTGCAGGCGTGACTGACGCGACACTCGAACAGACGCTGACGGCGCTGCGACGGGCGCGCGCTCAGGTCGCCGCGTCGCAATTGCGCGCGGCGGCCCAGGCGCGCGGCACGGACAAGATGTCGATGCGCGAGATCGACGCCGAGATCAAGGCGGCCCGGCGCGAACGCAGGAAGTCCGCGCGCAAGCGCCTATGAACGTCGTCCTCGACACGAATGTCCTTGTGTCCGGCCTGCTCACGCCCCACGGTTCGTCGGGCCGCGTGATGGATCTGGTGCTCAGCGGCGATCTCACCCCTTGCTTCGACGATCGAATCATCGCCGAATATCGCGAAGTTCTCGCGCGTACGAAATTCGGCTTCGATGCTGTTCTGGTTGAAGCCATTCTCGATTACGTCGAGGCAGAAGGGCTGCACGTCGTCGCCGCGCCGCTCGGCGTTTCACTCCCGGACCCTGACGATATTGCTTTTCTCGAAGTGGCTGCTGCAGCCGGCGCAGAGTGGCTGATCACAGGCAACGCGCGGCATTTCCCCGCGCGAGCGCGGCACGGTATTCGGGTCGCAAATCCTGGCGAATTCGTCAAGCAGTGGCCGACAAAGCCTGGGTAGCGTTTTGTCCAAGCTTATTAACTCAATCACGGACGTTCCTGGCATCAAAGTCGGGCATGCGCAGGATTACGAGGCGCTTACCGGCGTGACGGTGGTGCTGTGCGACGGCCCTTCGGGGTCGGGCGCGGTCGGCGGCGTCGATCAGCGCGGCGGCGCGCCCGGCACGCGCGAGACGGATCCGCTCCGCCCGATGCATCTCGTGCAGAAAGTTCACGCCGTCGTGCTGACCGGCGGCAGCGCCTTCGGCCTCGACTCGGCGAGTGGCGTGGTGAAGTATCTCGAAGAGAAGGGGGTCGGCTTCGACGTGCGCGTCGCGAAAGTGCCGATCGTCCCGGCCGCGGTGCTGTTCGATCTAGGGATCGGCCGGGCCGACGTGCGTCCCGGCCCGGCGATGGGTTACCTGGCCTGCCAAAACGCGACACGCAAGGAAGCTTCGCAGGGAAACGTCGGCGCGGGAACCGGCGCGACGGTCGGCAAAATCAAAGGCATAAACTACGCCATGAAGTCCGGTATCGGCACGGCGTCGATCCGTCTCGGCAAGGGCGTCATAGTCGGCGCGCTGTTCGCCGTCAACGCCTTCGGCGATGTGATCGATCCGAGCACAGGGAAAATCATCGCCGGTGCACGCAAGACCAAGTCAGTTCCCTCAGTTCCTTCAGTTCCTTCAGTTCCCTTTCGAGGAACTCGAGGAACTCAAGGATCTAAAGGAACTCCCTTCCAGTTCGCCGACACCCTGACCGTGCTCCGGTCATTTGCCGGCAGGAAGATCGTGCGCTTCGCCAGCCGGAGCAACACCGTCATCGGCGTCGTGGCGACGAACGCCGTCCTGACGAAAGAGGAAGCGAACAAGGTCGCGCAGATGGCGCACGACGGGCTGGCGCGCGCGATCCGCCCGGCGCACACGATGTTCGACGGCGACACGATCTTTGCCTTGGCGACGGGCGAGAAGACAGCCGACGTGAACGTGATCGGCGCTTATGCGGCGGAGGTGACGACGCAGGCGATCGTCAACGCGGTTGTTCATGCTCGATCGGCTGGTGGCATACCGGCAGTGAAATGAACCACGGAGAACACGGATATCACAGATAAACCATGAAAACATCCGTGCCATCCGGGGTTGCCTTCTACCGGGAGATGAAGAGTGAAGATTTTTGTGACCGGCGCGACCGGCTTCATCGGCACGCATCTGGTTCCGAAGTTGATCTCACGCGGGCACGCGGTGACCTGTCTCGTCCGTGATCCTCAGAAGGCGGAGTCACTGGCCGCCGTGCGACTCGGCGGTACACTGGCGGCCGGCGACGTGACCGATCGCGAGTCGATGCGCGGATCGGACGCTGTATTTCACCTGGCCGCCTGGTACGCAATCGGCATCGACGAAAAAGACAAGGCACGCATGCGCGCCATCAACGTCGACGGCACGCGCAACACGTTAGAGCTGGCGGTGGCGCTGGGCGTCTCCAAGATCGTCTACACTAGCTCGGTCGTAGTCTTCGGCAACACGCGCGGCCGGATCGTCGACGAGTCGTTCCGTGCAAGCGTCGACGACATGGTATCCGAGTACGAGCGCTCCAAGTGGATCGCGCACTAAGAGATCGCCGCGCCGATGCAGCAGCACGGAGCGCCGATCATTATCGTGCAGCCAGGCGGCGTGACCGGCCCGGGCGATCCGACGCCGCCCGGCCGCTTATATCGCTTGTACCTTCAGGGCCTGCCAATCATGTTTGGCGCGAAGTCGGGACTGACGTATGCGCACGTGGACGATATCGCCGAGGGGCACGTCCTGGCTCTGGAGAAAGGCCGGATTGGCGAAGCGTACATCCTGGCCGGACCGTCTCTGACGTTCAGAGAAGCCATGCAGATGTGGGAGAAAATCACGGGTGTGTCCGCGCCGAGAATGTGGTTACCGGGATGGGCCGCCGGAGGGATGGCCAGGCTCGTCGGAATGTTGGAACGCGCATTCGGGTTGCGCACGACGTTTTCGTCCGAAGCGCTCAACTCACTGGCCGACTACACCTTCTTCGGCAGCGCGGACAAGGCCAAACGTGAATTAGGCTGGCAGCCGAGGCCGGTGGAAGAGACGTTCAGGGAAACGCTGGACGAGTGGCGAAAGATTCGTTGATTTGATGTCCATGCGTTGACACCATTCGTCACTCGTCTTTTACGTCCAACGCATAAGCCACCGCTTGCTCCAGCGTCATCGCCCGGCCTTCGGCCCAGGCCTCCTCAAACGCCGCCTCATCGAGTTGGGTGCGCACGGCGGCTACATCGCGTTCATGGTCGGCACGCTCGACCGGCGGCAGCGCAGCGCCAATCGCTTCGAAGATCGCTTCCGCCACCCCAAACAGTCGCGCCGCTCTCTCTGACTGTCCCTGCGCAGCGGCCACGCCGGCCAATCTCTGCAGCGACTCGGCAATGCCCCGTCTGCCTTCAAGCTCTCGGAGCAAGGCCAGGCTTACCTTGTATAGCGCCGTCGCCCGGCCATAGTCGCCCTGAGACCGCGCCACATTCCCCAGATGGCCCTGCGAAGAGGCGACGCCCGGCTTATCCCCTATTTCTCGACAAAGGGCCAGACTCTCCTCGAGCAATGTCGTCGCCCGCCGATAGTCGCCCTGGCGCCATGCGACTGTCCCCAAGCCGCGGAGCGACCACGCGATGAGCACTTCGGCGCCTAGTTCCCGGAACAGGGCCAGGCGCTGCTCGTAAAGCGCTACGGCTCGCTCGTAGTCACCCTGATCTCGCGCTACACGCCCCAAATTCCCAAGTGTATAGCCGATCTCCAGCCTGACCCCCAGTTCGCGGGATAGGGCCAGACTCTCCTGGTGCAGCGCTTCCGCCCGCTCGTAGTCGCCCTGAACGCGCACTACACGACCAAGGACATTGAGCGAGTTAGCAATGCTCCAATTGTCGCCCAGTTCTCGAGACAAGGCCAGGCACTCTTCCGCCAGCGCCTTCGCCTGCTCGAAGTTGTCGTAGTGGTATGCTATCCACGCCAATTTGATGACCGCATAGAGCATGCCCCATTTGTGCCCCACTTCGCGGAAGTGGGCCAGACTGCCCTTGTACAGCGCTTCCGCCTGCCGCATGTCGCCCTGATACCAGGCCACCTCGCCCATGAGAACAAATGAGAAAGCCAGGCCTTCCTGATCCCCGGCTTCGAGGCACAGCGCCAGGCTCTCTTTGGCCAGGGCTGCTGCCCGCTCAGGGTACGCTTGATGATATGCTATGAATCCAGCCCGATAGAGCGCCTTGGCTCTGGTCGAGACCCCGCTACCTGCTTTGGCCAGCGTTCTCTCCAGCCACTCCCGCCCCTCGCTCCAGTAACCCCGCACGAACCAGAAGTGCCCCAGCGCCCCGGCCAGGCGCAGCCCGGTTTCCACGCCTGCCTGCCCACCTCCCAGCGACCACGCCAATGCCGCACGCAGGTTGTCGTGCTCCGCCTCCAGCCGATCCATCCACGCCACCTGCCCTGCGTCATACAACCTTGGCTCGGCCTCCTCCGCTATCCGCACGAAGAAATCCAGGTGTTCACCCCGTGCCCGCGCTTCCTCCCCCGCCGCCAACAACTGTTCCCGCGCATACTCGCGAATCGTCTCTAACATCCGATAGCGCATCTCGCCGTTTTGCTGCCCAGCGATGACCAGCGATTTGTCCACCATGTGTAAAAGCAGATCAAAAATTTGATCTTCTTCAATTCCCTCTCCCTTACACACGCTCTCTGTCGCTTGCAGCGTAAACCCACCTGCAAACACCGACAGCCGCCGGAACAAGGCACGCTCCGCTTCTGACAGCAGGCCATAACTCCAGTCAATCAGCGCTGATAACGTTTGGTGTCGCGGCAGGGCGGTGCGGCTGCCGCCTGTCAGCAGCCGGAAACGGTCGTCCAGCCGCGTCGCGATGTGCTCCACAGACATGGCCCTGACGCGTGCTGCGGCCAACTCAATCGCCAGCGGGATGCCATCCAGACGGTGGCAAATCCGCGCCACCGCCGGCGCACTCGCGTCCGTCACGCTGAAGTCCGGCTTGACGACGACGGCGCGCTCGATGAACAGCCGCGCGGCTTCCGATTGCGTCAGCCGTTCGACGCTCGGCAACTGACGCACCTCCGGCAGCGACAGGGACGGGACCAGAAAAGATGTCTCCCCCGTGATGCGCAGGGCTTCCCTGCTGGTCGCCAGTATCTTCATATTCGGACAGGCACGCAGCAGCGTCTCCACCAGTTGCGCGCAGGCTTCGATCACGTGCTCGCAGTTGTCCACGATCAACAGGAGCGCTTTGGGACACAGGGAGTCGGTGAGCGTCTTGATCAGTGGATAACCTGGCTCTTCCCGCACGCCCAGTGTGGTCGCGACGGTCTGCGGCACGAGCGCGGGGCTGGATAGCGGGGCCAGTTCGACCAGCCACACACCATGCGGATACTCCGCCCCGGCGGCTGCGCCGACCTGCAAGCTCAAGCGTGTCTTGCCCACGCCACCCGGGCCGGTCAACGTCACCAGACGTGACTCCGATAGCAGCCGCCTCACTTCTTCCAGCTCGCGCTCCCGCCCGATGAAACTGCTCAACTGGCTCGGCAGGTTGCTTCGCCGCCGCTTGACGATCCCCACTGGCTCCGGTAGCCCCTCGCCCGGCAACACTTCGCCTTTCGACAGTCGCTCGAAGACCGCGCGCGTCTGCGCCGATGGCTCGACGCCCAATTCCTCGCGCAGCGCCTCGACACAGCGCTTGTAGGCAGCCGCTGCGCTCGACACATCGCCCCGGCTGGCGTGCGCGATGATCAGTGCCCGGTACGCCGCTTCGGGTGTGTGCCCCAGTGCGATCCAGCGCTCGCCCCACTCCAAGATCTCTTGCCACCGCCCCGCCTCGACGAGCCGATCCATCAACAGCGCCATCTTGTCCTCGAAAGCGGCTTGCAGGCGCTGCCGCTCCAGCACTACCCACTCGTCGTAAAAGCCCGGCAACAGATCGCCGCCGTAGGCCGAGACGGTGCGCATTAGGTTGTCCGCCGACCCATCGGCCTCCACGCGACGTGCCACGAGAGCCGCATCGAGCCAATATTCCGTTGTTGCGTCAAACGCAACCGTGATGTCGTCAGCCAGGAGGTAGTCGCGCTCACCCAGCGCCTTGCGGATGCGCCACAGCGTATGACGCAGATTGCCCTTCGCGTTCGATTCAGGCATGTCCGGCCACAGCAACCCGGCCAGTTGCTCGCGCCGATGGGCAGTGCCGGGGGTCAGCATCAGGTACGCCAGTAGCGATTGCGCGGCACGCAACGGGATTTCGACGGGTCGGCCGTCAACGCGGATGTCGAACTTCCCAAGTAGTCGAGCTTCAAGCATGAAGCGCCCCAATCAGACCAGGCAGCACGACAAGAAGACAGCACCTGCGATGCGAGGAGGTTGCCTGAGAAAAGTATAGCATTACCAACCGGCTAAATCAACCAGGAAATCGCCAGAATACACGCTGAATACACGCTCAACACCCGTTGAGCACATGCTGCTCTCGTATCCTCGTGTCAAACGCGCGAGGAGGAGAGCGATGAACGCCAGACGAGCCACAGCCCTATTCGGGATTGCCTTGAGGGTGCAGCAGCACACCCTCCGTGTGCCTCCGGCGCTGCCGATGCGGCGAACAATCCGCCGGGGTGGGTTGATAGCCCTGGTAGCCGTGTTGTTGAGCACGCTTCCGTCAGCAGCCCGCGCAGACAATCGCCAGGCAGAGCGCTTCTTGCCACGCGACGACAGCATCGTCGCCGCCCAAGTCAACGACATTCCGGCCGGGCTAGAGACTCTGCCCGCCGACCGGCTCGCGAAACTGGCGGTCTGGCTCGAGCGCGGCATTCGCTTCGAAGGCGCGACCTGGGACGCCCACACGGTCGGCCTGGCTATGACTGCCCTGGACACTACCCTGCGCCGGTTCGGCGGCGACTGGGACAAGCTACAACCGCTGCTGGGGCTGGAGGCCAACGCCTCGCTCGTCTACGACGACGATACCTCGAAGTGTCCCAGCGGGCGTCGGGCGAACTGCGCGCTGCCCTGGAACGGCCGGATTCACTTCAATACGTCCAGCCTCACCCTCCACGAGTTCCTGCATGAGAACGGTCATATCGTCGATTGGTTCCTGCAGAAAGAGCGCGGCGCACCTGGAGCCTGGTGGTCTACGACAGGGCTGCTAGGGCTGGGATGGACACCCCGCTCCGACGAGGCGCGCCTGGCGCGAATCCCCGCCGAGGATTACGAGGCGATGTACGACGATGCGGAGCGCGATGCGCCGTATTCGCAGGCGAGCCGGCAGGAGGATTTTGCAGACTCATTCGTGGCCTGGGTGCTCGGGCCGAAGCCGCCCGAACCGTATCGCGAGCTCAGCCCCCGGCGGCACGGGGCGCTGAACGTCGCCTTCGAGGTTTTTCCTGAATGACCTGAACGGTTCTCTCCTCCTTGCGAGCGAGTCGCCTGAGGGCACAGGCGGCTCGCTCTGTCTATGCCGCCATCTATGCTTTCGGGGCCTTCGAGGTTCCCTTATTAATCCTCTAACCTCCAACCTCCAATCTCCAATCTCCAATCTCTAATCTCTAATTCATCCTCGCCAGCAACGCATTCAACTGTCGCTTCGCCACTTCATAGTCCGGCGCAATCTCCAGCGCCTTGCGATAGCATCGAATCGCCTCCTCCCACGGGCCGATCCTCTCGTAGGCGCGCCCCAGGTTCATCCACGGGTAATGTGGCGCTTCGTAGCGCGGCGCAAGCGTCGCCTTCTCCAGCCACTCGATCGCCTCACGAGGCCGGTCCAGCTCAATCAGATAAGCGCCGATGTCGTTGTAAGGGTTGCCGAACGCCGGATCGACCTCGATCGCCTTCTTGCATTCCTCGATCGCGTCGTCGTGGCGGCCCAGGAATGAATACGTCCAACCCAGGAAGGTGTGCGCCTCGGCGGTCGGGTAGACCTCGATGCTGCGCCTGTATAACAAGATCGCGTCGGCCAAATTGCCCGCAACCTGCTGCGCGTACGCACGCTGGAACAGCAGGTCGGCGTGCTGGCGGGACTGGGGCGAGTCGTTCATCGGTTATCAGCCAGTGATCAGTGGTCAGTGACCAGTTATCAGTGAAGGCCCGGCAATGCCATCCATCGAGAGCAGCGTGTGCGCACAAAACATGTCAGCGGCGTCGCCACACGGCTGCGGAGTAAGGCATGCCCACATGCCGCATCTGGGGATGCTGGCTCCTCGCTATCCTCGTATGCTATAATCTGTTCAGGCTAGAGCGATGCCCGAATAATGGAGAAAGCCATGTTCCCGCGAATCACGAATGTACGCCACATTCAAGGCTATCGGCTTGAACTCACATTCTCGGACGGCGTACAAGTCGAGTTCGATTTCAAGAATAAAATAGTTGGACGGGGCGGTGTATTTACCCCGCTCGAAGACATCGACTTCTTCCGACAAGTACGTGTCGACGCGGAAGCCGGCACACTGGCCTGGCCCAACGATGTCGATCTTGATCCTGACGTGCTTTACAGCGAGGCGACCGGCACGCCGCTACCTATCCCCGAAACCGCTTAGGCCGCCATTCAGACTTCGGAAGTCCAAATTGAGACTTCCGAAGTCTTGGTCCTGCAGCGAAGCGACTGGCACTCCCTTGCCCATACCTGACTACCCAATTACCAATTACCTCATTACCAGCCCGCCCGACTCCCCAACCACCTCTACCCTTACCCCCGCCGGTGGGTTATTCTGGAGAAGGAAATCGGCCAGCGGCTCGCGGACGAACTTCTGAATGATACGCCGCAGCGGACGTGCGCCCCATTCGGGATGATCGTTCTTCGACAACAGCCACTCACGCGCCGAATCTCCAATCTCCAATCTCACTCCTCGCTCTTCCGCAAGCCTCATCTCCTTCTTCAACATCAAGTCCAGCACCTTGCGTAGCGCTTCAGGCGACAGCGAATTGAACATGATGATGTCGTCCAGTCGATTCAAAAACTCCGGCCGGAAGTGACGCTTGACCATTTCCATCGCCAGCTCGCGCGCCTGCCCGCCCAACGACAGATCGACCAGGTACTCCGCGCCGAGATTGCTGGTCAAGATGATCACCGTGTCGGCGAATGCAGTCACGCGCCCCTGCCCGTCGGTCAGGCGGCCTTCGTCCATCATTTGGAGCAGCACGTCGAGGATGCGCGGATGCGCCTTCTCGCTCTCGTCGAATAGCACGACCGTGTACGGTGTGTGGCGCACGCGGTCGGTCAACTGCCCACCACTCTCATAGCCTATATACCCCGGCGCAGCGCCGATCAGGCGGTTAAGCGAGTCCTCCTTCTGATACTCGGTCATGTCGAGCGCGATCAGGTTGTCCTCGCTGCCGAACATGAACTCGGCGAGCGCCTTGGCCAGCTCGGTCTTGCCGACGCCGGTCGGACCGAGGAACAGGAATGAGCCGATCGGGCGCTTCGGGTCTTTCAGCCCGACGCGCGCCGTCTTCACCGCCCGGCTGACGGCCAGGATCGCCTCGTCCTGCCCGATGATGCGCGCCTTGAGGTGCTCGGCCATCGCCGCGTACTTCGTGCGCTCGTCCTGCCCCAGCTTGCTCGCCGGGATGCCGGTCATCTGGCTGAGCGCGAGCATCACGTCGTCGGGATCGACGATCGCATCCGGCGGCGCTTCGGGTCGAAACGCCAGTTCATTCTGCGTCGCCATTCTTACGAGCGCGCAGGCGCGATGCAGCAGTTGCATCGCCGCGCCGGGCAAGGGCGTCGCCACCAGGTAACGCGCTGCCATCGTCGCGACTGTCGATCGTGTCCCGGCGGCGATCTTCAGCCCATATTCGAGTTCCAGATGCGGCTCATGCACATCGAGGATCTGCGTCGTCTCCTCCGCAGACGGCGGCGGCACGCGCAGCACGTGCGCCTTCTCCAGCCGGCCCTTCAGGCGTTCCTCGAGATCGCCATCCGCCGCGGTGGCGATGATGACAGGCTCTGAAGCGAGCAGCACCTTCGCCATCGCCTTCTCGGCCTGCGGAAACTCGGCGCGGCCCGGCCCACCGAAGAAACGCGCGACGTTCGGCGCAAACAGCGCGCCACGCTTGGACTGCGCGATCCCGGCGCGCACGGCTTCGAGCGGATTGTCGAGCAGCGCCTGCTCGGAAATCTCGATCATCGAGGCGATACCGCGCGGCCCCTTGCCTTCGGCGATCAGCAAGGCCAGGCTCGCCGCGAGCGACCGCTTTCCGACGCCGGCCGGCCCGACCAGGATCACGTGCCGATGCGTCTCGATCGAAAGCAGGCTGATCAACTCGCGCAGCAGGTTCTCGCGGAAAAAGATCGGCTCGCGCTCGCCCGACTTCGCCTCGGCCACCCAGTCGCGCGTCGTCATGCGCTTGCTGAGCGAGCGATCGCGTAGAGTGTCGATGAGCGCATTCGGCGTAACGCCACGCGCCTGCAGCAGGCCCGCCGTGCTCAGGCCCGGCTGCGCCAGCGCGCTGAGCAGGTGTTCACTACCGATCCATACCTCGTCGTTCGCCTGCGCGATAGTGAGTGCGTCGTCGAGCGCCTTGAGCAACTCGTCAGACAGCTCCACCTGCCCGCCGTCCCCGGTCTTGAGCACGAAATCGGCCGGGCGGCCGTCGCGCGGCTTGATTTGCGCTTCGACCGCGCGCTCCAGGTCGTCGATCGTGAAGCCGCGCTCGACGGCGATCTTGTCCAGGATGCGGCGCGCCGATGTATCCGGCGTGCGGATCGTCGCCAGCAGCGCGAGTTCCGGCATTAGCGTGCGCTTGCCGTAGACCGGCGTCAATCGGGCGGCGGCGTTCAGAATTTCGACGGTATGCTTCGAGAGGAGATTCGGGTTGAGCGTGCCCATCGCTGGTAAGCGTAGCACGAAAGCGAGGAACATTCAAGAAAGACTTCCGAGGTCTGCATGACCTCGGAAGTCTGGGCAAGCTGGGGAGGAGGGATTCGAACCCCCGGTACACGGATCCAAAGTCCGTTGCCTTGCCAGCTTGGCCACTCCCCAAGTTCGCGTGGATTGTAACATGCCGCTCGACCCCTGACAAGGGAACCTCGAAAGCCCCGAAAGCAGAGATGGCGGCATAGAACGGAGCGAGCCGCCTGTGCCCTCAGGCGACTCGCTCGCATGGAGGAGAGAACTGTCACATCATGACGGCCCGCGTCCAGAGACGCCCTCTGACCGCGTCATTTCATCGCTTGTGTGAGTCAATGAACGAATGCCGCACCGACGGCCCAAGCGTCGCGCCGCTCGTTACGACGACCCGGAACGCTTCGGCCAGATCCTCGCGGTGATCCGTCTCACCGTACGGCGTGAATGGCCGGCCCAGGTTGCTATTCCATTGATACTTGCCCGCGCTCGTGTACGACCCGCCCACGCTGGTGAGGAACGCCGGCTCAAGCCCATTGAGGTCGGCCCACGCATGGCCCATCTCGTGGATCGCCGCGTCGGCGTGCAGCCAAAAGCCGTTGACCAGATGCGCGCGCTTCTTGCCGGGATCCCAGTGCGAGCGGCCCGGGCCGACGTTGCCGCTCACCAACACGAAAGTCAGTTTGCCGAACGCCCGCGTGAAACCCCTCGCGCCGCCGAAGAACGCCGCCGTCTGCTCGACCTGCCGCTTGAGCGACTGCGCCCGGTCGAGCGACCATTTCAAGCCGTAGTCCACCGCCGAGAAGCCCTCGGCGCCTGGCGTGAAGTTGACGCCGCTGACGAGCACCTCGATGCCGTACGCGGCGCGGGCGTCGTTCAGCGTCCTGGCGCACGCGGCTTTCTCGTCGTTGGTGTGTCCGGCGCAGGCTTCGGATGGAAGATCGATTGTTTGAGGGGCAGCCTGGGCAATCGCCGGGGAAATGGCCGAAAGGATCAGGCTCAACGCAATCACGAATAGGGCTGTGGCTCGTCTGGCGTTCATCGCTCTCCTCCTCGCGCGTTTGACACGAGGGTAGGGGAGCGGCATCGGCCACGGTGCTGCGCGCCGTTATTCCGGCGTTAATCGCAAAATTCGTTATTGCTTTACATGATTTCTTGCGCTATACTCGTTCGTAAGCCACGGGCAGTCGTCGTTGCAACAGCCTCAGACCCCGATTGCTCCCTGCGTCACAGATATAAGGGGCCTCACATGCTGGAAGTCCGACTCCTCGGCCGCTTCGAGGTGCGATTGGACGGAGAGCTAATCGACCTGGCCTCGCGTCCCGCGCAATCGCTGTTCGCCTACCTCGCGCTGAACCCCAACCTGCCACATCGCCGTGAACGGCTGGCCGGACTGCTGTGGCCCGACACCAGCGACGCCAACGCCCGCAACAGCCTGCGCCACGCGCTGTGGACGCTGCGCCGCGCGCTCGGCGCGGACGGCCAGTACCTGCTTGCCGACGATCTCACCATCACGCTGAACGCCGACTCGGATTGCCGCTTCGATTTTGCCGTGTTGGATCAAAAGCCGACCGTCGAGTGGAGCGCCGATGATCTGATCGGCATCGTGTCGGAGTACGGCGACGATCTGCTGCCGGGCTTCTACGACGAGTGGGTCGTGCTCGAACGCCAGCGGCTTCAAGTGGTGTTCGAGCATAAGATGAAGTTGTTGCTGGATCGACTGGTCGAGGCGCGGCGATGGGAGGACGTGCTGGAATGGGGCGAGCGGTGGATCGTGTTAGGTTACACGCCGGAACCGGCCTATCGCGCGCTGATGGTGGCGCACGCGGGCTTGGGCGATGTGTCGAAGATGGCGGCGACGTTTCGCCGCTGCGTCGAGTCGCTGAAGACCGAACTCGGCGTCGAGCCATCCGAGCAGACACGGACGACCTACGAGCAACTGGCGCGTGGCGAAGCGCCACATGAGCCAATAGCCGTACCTGTGACACAACCGGCCATCGCGACGGACGATATGCCGCCCGCGCCGGGCGAACCGCCGTTCAAGGGGTTGCAGTACTTCGATGAAGCCGACGCCGACCTGTTCTTCGGCCGCGAGCGGTTGACGGCCAGGTTGGTGGATCGCCTGCGTGGGAGCGACTTCCTGGCAGTTGTGGGCGCGTCGGGCAGCGGCAAGTCGTCAGTCACGCGCGCCGGGCTGGTCCCTGCGCTCAAGCGCGGCGCACCACTGGCCGATGGCGCATCGCCGCCGGAGGGCAGCACGCGCTGGCGGTATCACGTCATCACGCCGACGGCGCATCCGCTCGAAGCGCTCGCCCTCAGCCTCACCCGCGACTCGGACTCAGTGACCACGACGGCCACACTCATCGATGATCTGGCGCGTGACTCGCGCAGCCTGCATCTGTTCGTCCGAAGACGGCTGGAAACTCAGGGGAACTCAAGGAACTCAGGGAACTCAGGGGTGCTCTTGCCTACATCGGGTGGCGATTGGGCCGGCAACCATCTGCTGCTCGTCGTCGATCAATTCGAGGAGCTGTTCACCCTTTGTCGCGACGAAGCCGTGCGCAAAGCGTTCATCGACAACCTGCTCACTGCCGCTGCTCCCTCCCCCGTCGGCGCTGTCCCGACGGGGGAGGGCCGGGGTGGGGGCGAGAGGCCAACGATTGTTGTGATCACGCTACGCGCCGACTTCTACGCACACTGCGCGGAGCACGCGCCACTGCGCGACGCACTGGCGAAGCATCAGGAGTATATCGGTCGGATGAGCGCCGAGGAGCTGCGCCGCACGATCGAAGAACCGGCGAAGCGCGGCGGCTGGCAGTTCGAGCCGGGGCTGGTCGATCTGCTTATGCGCGAGACGGGCAGCGAGCCGGGTGGGCTGCCGCTGTTGTCGCACGCGCTACTCGAAACGTGGCAGCGACGGCGCGGGCGGACATTGACGCTGCGAAGTTACGCCGAGTCGGGCGGCGTGCACGGCGCGATCGCCAAGACGGCGGAGAGCGTATATCGACGCTTCACGCCGGAACAGCAGGCCATTGCCCGCAATGTCTTCATCCGGCTGACGGAGTTGGGCGAAGGCACGCAGGATACCCGGCGTCGCGCCGCGCTCGACGAACTCACGTCGCGAGCGGACGATGTGCCCGACGTCGGATCCGTGTTGAACATCCTGGCCGGTGCGCGCTTGATCACACTGGCGGAAGAGACCGCGGAAGTCGCGCACGAGGCGTTGATCCGCGAGTGGCCGACGCTGCGGCAGTGGCTGAGTGAGGACCGTGAGGGTTTGCGGCAGCACCGGCATCTAACCGAGGCCGCGCGGGGGTGGGAAGCGCTGGGCCGCGATCCGGGCGAGTTGTATCGCGGCGCGCGATTGGCGCAGGCCGTGGAATGGGCCGAGACGCACGCGGGCGAGTTGAACGCGCTGGAGCGGGCGTATCTCGACGCATCGAGAGAGTGGGCCGAGCGCGAAGCGGCCGAGCGCGAAGCGCAGCAGCAGCGTGAACTCGAAGCGGCGCGGACGTTGGCTGAGACGCAGGCGCAGGCGGCGCATCGGCTGCGCTTGCGCAATCGTGCCATCACCGCAGTCGGCGTGATTGCATTGATTCTGGCCGTGCTGGCCGGGACGTTCGGCGCTCAGTCGGGGCAGAATGCAGAAGAAGCGAAGCGCAATCTGGGCGTCGCCGAAGCCAACGCCGCCACGGCGCAAGCGGCGCGAGGTCTGGCCGACGAGCAGCGTGGCGCCGCGCTCGCCGCGCAGGCTACGGCTGAAGCCGAACGCCAACGTGCGGAGACTGAGAGACGCCTCGCCGCTTCACGTGAGCTGGCGGTGCTGGCCAACAGCACTTTGGAGACGGACCCCGAATTGAGCATCCTGCTGGCATTACAGGCATTGGCGACCACGCATACAAAGCAGGCAGAGGAAGCGCTGCACCGGGCGCTGCAAACATCCCGCATCCAACATACTCTGGTAGGCCACACAGACTTCCTTGAGGAGGTCGCTTACAGTCCGGATGGAACGCTTCTGGCGACCTCTGGCTTTGACAGGACAGTCAGAATCTGGGATATAGCTACCGGGCAGGAGCGACTCACACTGACTGAGACCGGTGGCCGCATCGCCTTTCATAAGGACGGAACGCGACTGGCGGCGCTCACCCCGGGCGAGAATCGGGAGAGCCTCATCGTAACGATTTGGGATGTTATCTCTGGATTCACTACCGGACACTTTCTGGCTCAAGCGCGAATGAGATTGGGATAGGCCGATCATGGTTAAGCAGATAATCCAAGAGTCGCAAGCCGAGTTGGAACAGACTCAGATCACAGCGGTGCCGCCGATGAATGAGCGG
>DATEUJ010000084.1:0-6135 GCA_035283185.1 Anaerolineae bacterium
GGGCGCTTCGACGAACGCCGCGGCCGGATCATCGATGACCGAGGACGCCTCTTCCGTCACCACCCGCACGCCTACACCCATCACGAGCGAGTGTAAAGGATCAACCAAGAACAAACTGTCAAGGATCAGCCCGGCCGTTCACCCCCGTTGACCACCTACGCGGCCGCGAGCTTTCGCACTCGCAGCCGCTTCCGCGCTTGCTCCGCATGCCAGAGATCGTATTGCATCTGCTGATGCAACCAGCTCTCCGCCGTCGTGTCGAACGCGATCGACAGCCGAACGGCCATCTCGGGGCTGATCCCCGCCCGTCCGTTCAGGATGGCGGACAGCGTGTTTCGGCTCACGTCCAAGGACGCGGCCGCGTCGGTGACGCTGAGATTCAAGGGCACCAGGCAGAGCTCACGGAGAATCTCTCCCGGGTGCGGCGGGTTCTGCATGCGAACGGTCTTCATCAGTGATAGTCCTCGTAGTTCACGTCCGACACATCCGGCCCGACGAATCGAAAGGTCACACGCCAGTTGCCGCTAACCTGCACCGCCCACGTGCCTTGGCGGGCTCCCTTGAGCGGATGGAGATGGAGTCCCGGAAGTCCCATGTCCCGAGGCTCTTTTGCTACGCTCAGCCGCCCGAGAATCAGCCGAAGCCGTTTGGCATGTTTGTTCTGGATCCCCGCGGTGGTCTCTTGCGTGAAGAAACGCTCCAAGCCTTTGTGCCGGAACCCGAGGACCGCCATTCCAACAATGTAACGTGTAACGTGTCAGATGGCAAGCGCAGGTGGCCCGGCGCAACCCTCGGTTCACACCAATCGCTGCTGGTGGGCATAACGACCTGCCGCTCAGCCGCGAGCGGCGTTCAGGGTTCCTTCGAGGAAGCCTGACCTAGCCGCGCCGCTCGTCGGCTGCAGCGGCTTGTTAGCCAGCGCTCTCGGATCTAGCCCGGGCCTCGGCGGGTTCGGCCCGCATATCGCGTCGGTAGTAAGCGAACACGCCAGCCGCAATACCCGCGGTCGTGAGCGACTTCAGGATGAATCGTGGCGTGAGTTCACCGCCAAGAAAGCTGTAAACCAAGCCAGCAAGAACCCCAATGACCACAGAAGCGCAGACAAAGAGAGTGAAGTACATCATCTGGATCCGACTCTTCGACGCACGTCTGCTCGGATCTAGCCGGACATCCCGGTTCACCAATCGTGAGACATAGAAGAAGACCGGTAGCGCGACGACAAGCGCCGCAATCGGCCACCGCGTCGCCTGCCGCCAACCAGTTACCTCGCGCGGCAGTGGCACGGCTTGCTCGATGAACCCAAATATCAACCAGCCTAAATGGAATGCACTCAGGGACAGCGCCACGAAAAGCAGGCCGTAAAGGAAGCCCTCACGCGCGTCGGTGTAGCGCCGCGGCTTTGGGACGGGGATTGGGAAGGTCACATCCGCGAAGCTGGCGAGCGCATCTCTTGCTTCTCTCGTGCTCCATCCGGCTTGCGTTAGTGTGTGCTCAATCTCCGGACGCGTCACACCTCCGGTGAGCGCCTCCTTGACAAAGCCTGTGAGGTCGTCGGCGCGTGTCATTCAGCACCTCCCCTTGCTCAGTGTTCATCAGTTCTGCGCCTGGCTAACGACTTGCGGCTATGCTGCGCCGCGCCACGAGGGCGCACTCACTGATGCTGCCGCGCCGATGGACAAGGCGCAACTCCGTCATGCTGCCGCACGCGGCGACAGCATCAGCCGCCAGTTAGCCGGGCACGGCCCGATGCTTCGCTTGCCCGGACTCGCCGGAATGCGTCGACGGCCTGACGGCCGTACACGGGCTGCGCGATTCGCCGACCCTTCTTGAACGGACGGCCCGGTCGAAAGCCTGCGGCCTCGAGTGCACGACGAACCGCGGCCAGTTCGTGAGCATCAGCGACGATCAGCCGAACCTCATAGCCCTTCTTGTACGCGTCGCTCGACTCGTCGGTGCGGCGCGCAGGGTCAAAGACACGCACGTACCCTTTGCGGGCAAAGCACTCGCGGAGCGCGCGTGCCGACGCTCGTGACGCTCCTTCAGTGTGCGGCGCATCAGTCCGCCTGAGTGCCATGGTGCTCCGGCTAACGCGCCTGGGCTCTGCTGCGGGGCACGCAGGGTGCGAACACATTGACGCCTGTCGCAGACAACGGCAGGCGCAACTGATGTTGCTGCGGCACGCCCCGGCAGCAGCAGCCCACGGTTATGCCGCACCCTGCTTCGACGGTCGCCATTCCATCGCCAGCCGGCGCCCCGTTCCGGCGCATTCCCGCAGATAGAGGTTGATGAGCGTTTGATAGGCGATGCCGGTGTCGACGGCAAGCGTCTTGAAGTAGTCGACCGTGAACGAGTCCAATCGGATGGTCACGGACCGCTTCAGGCGCGCAGCGTACGGATTCTTGCGCCCCTTGGAGAAATCGTACTGGCGTCTCATGGGTTGCCTTGCGCGTCATACTGGGCGCGCTCAGACCGGGTGGCTTTGCGGGCGGAGATGACGCGAATCACGCCGTCACCTTCGCGGTCGCAGTGCGCGACGACAAGCACCCGGAGGGGGGCGCTCAAGCCGAGGAGGGCGAACCGATCCTCCTGCGCGGAATGATCGGGATCGTCAAGCAAGATGGCGCGATCGTCCGCGAAGACCGTCTTGGCTTCGTCGAACGAGACGCCGTGCTTGCGGAGATTGTCCCGGGCCTTGGCGGGATCCCACTCGAAGCGGATGTCATCCACGTCGTATTATATGTACAACGTATGTATCACGCAAGCTACCCGTGGTTGCTGCATAACGCTTACGGTTCAGCTGCAGCCGAATGGAAATAGAGCGCGCGAAGCGCGCAGACCATAGCTCGGCTGTCTGCTGCAACCGTTTGTTGGGCAGCAAGCGCGACTCACCCTCCGACTTGCTCGTACGCTAATCTCATGGAGGGCTTTTCTGATCCCGGGTCGGCCGGTGCTCTGATTGTCATTTTCCAAGCCATCGCGTGCAACCGCTCGGGACCCAGCGTGGCGGCGAGTTCGGGCCGGAAGACCTTCACGGCCACCATGCGTTTGCGCTTGATGTCCTAGCAGGTTGCTGAAAAAGGCGCCAACGTGATCTCGATGGGCTGTGATTCCGAGTGAAAAGTCATTGCCCTCACATCGATCGTCGCTCTCAGGTCAAATGCGGAGGTCGCCGAACCGACGCGAACTCTCAAGAGACCCTTTTTCAGCAACCTGCTAGGCGAAATACACTGCCCGCAACCCGCCCGCGCCGAGTTCGCGCTCGATGCGGTATCGGTTGGCCAAGGCCGCCGCGAGTGCGTCAGGCGCGGAGGACGTTGCTCCACAGTATGGGTCGATACCGTATCGTGTGCTACTGGTTCTTCTTCGCTGCCCGAGGCACGGCCGGGTCGAAGTCCTCGATCATCCACGCGTCGGTTATCGCTTGCTCCACAGAGCAAACGAGGATCAAGCGCTGCCGCTCGGAAACCGTACACTCGGCCTTCGGGAGGGGCGGCGGGATGATGCGTCGGACGCTCCCGTCCTTGAGAGCCACCTCGAGCAGCCGGTTGGTTGCAGACTCCAGTACATAGATCGATCGGGAGTCAACTGATTTACCCGCCAAGCTCAGCCCTTGGTTGGCCTTAGCCTCGATGAGGAGTCGCACCGAATCGGGCGATGTGACGATCCACACCCCCCGCCTGCCGACCCGGTTCGAAAGCACGGCGACGCCTAGGTCATTCCCCAATGCGGTTGCTCCGAGCATCCACCCGAGGGAGTCCCTCAGCAGAAGCTCGTCGGCACCGGTGCGCGGGTCGAGAAAGTGGTAGTGCTGGTTGCCCTCGGAGCGCTTGTAGAGGATGTGCGGCCCCGGCGCCCAACTCAGTTGCAAGACGGCTCTGGCCTGATCGAACGTGACTTCGGTTCCGCCGTCTCGCGGCACCACCGCGACCCGGGATCGGCCGCCGAGAGTTGTGATGTAGGCCAACCGATCGCTTTCAGCTGACCAGGCCGGGACCGATGTCACATTCCCGCCGGACGTGACCTGGCGCGGCTCGCCGCCCTCGACCGGCATGACGAAGACGTCGCCCCCCTCGAACAGCTCTTGCCCCTGCGATTCCGGAGTTCGAAACTCCCTATAGGCGACCCACCTGCCGTCCGGCGACAGTTCCGCTGGGTAGCGCCGTGCCGTTCCTTGGGTCAGTTGCCGCGTCACGAACCGTCCACTGCCAGCGCCGGTCTCGGTGGCGGTCCACACGTTTGAGTACGTTTGGCTCCGCGGATAGGCGATGGCGCGACCGTCGGCCGCGAGGCTGAAGATTGGCGACGGAATGCCCCGTTGAAGGACGGCTGGCTCACCTCGGGCGCTGCCGTCGGAGCCCACCTGCAGGCGAAGAAGCTCGTCGCCGCGGAGGTAGTAGAGCGCTTTTCCGTCGGGCGACCAGCGCGGCGACCACGCGCCGGCGGAATCGCTCACTACCTTCGACCACACTCGCCGGCTGATGTCCAGTATCCAGATCTCGCCCCAGTTCTGCCCCCCGAGTACATCCGTCGAAAGTGCCAGGAAGGCGCCGCTCGGCGACCAATCTCCGTACCGCTTGTGGCCCGCTACGTTCGGGCCTTCGACCGACGTGGTGTCGAGCGAGGTCACGTCAACGAACCGGATGCGAGTCTGCTTTTCTGGATTCCAGCATGCCATTCGCGCGCCGTCAGGCGACCAAGCTGCGAGAATGCCGCAAGGCACCGAGCGCGCAGGGCCGCCCAAGCGAGGATAGATCGCGGCGACCACCCGTTCGGTACTGTCTACGCCGGTTACAAGCAGCGAGCGAGCATCGGGAGACCAGCGCATCGTGCCCACAAAAGCAAGACGCGCAATGCCGATAGTATTTCCGCCGACCCGGTCTCGCACGGACACAACCGCCGAATCAGGCGTTTGCCTCGCGATGGCGAGCAGGTCTCCCCCGGGTGCGATCTCAACGAGGAACACATCGCCGTCGAACGTGAGCTGCGTCTGCGTCGTCACGGTCACGACCGGTCCCGTCTGCGATCGCCATGCGAACACGATCGTGGCCACGACAGCGAGGAGCGCGGCCCCTGCGACCGTCGGTGCGACCCATCGCGGCCGCACTCCCACCACCAGCCGCGCCGAGGTCGGCGCCTGGCCACCACTCGGCGTCGCCAGCGCTTCCAGAACGTGCAGGATCTCCTCGGCACTCTGCGGGCGGTCGGCGGGGCGCTTCTCCAAACACGTCATCAGCAGCGATGCGAGGGCGGGCGGCACGGTCGCCCGGCGCGTCGAGATGGGCGCGGGGGCCTGACTCATGTGGGCGGCCAGGATCTGCTGCGCCGACATCCCCGTGAACGGAGGTTGCCCCGTGAGCAACTCGTAACCCATCGCGCCCACCGCGTAAATGTCCACGCGATGATCGAGGTGCGGGTCGGCGGCCGCCTGTTCGGGCGCCATGTACGCCGGCGTACCGAGCGCAACGCCTGCGGTCGTCACCCCTCCGGATCCGGTCGCCGCGCTCACCGCCTTGGCGATGCCGAAGTCCATCACCATCGGATGTCGTCCCGACAGCATGATGTTGTCTGGCTTCAGGTCACGGTGCACCACGCCCTGACCGTGGGCGTAGGCGAGCGCCTCGACGATTTCGGTGAGGATGCGCACCGCGTCGGGGATCGGCAGCTCGCCCTGCTCGGTAAGTCGCTGACGCAGCGAGACGCCCTCCACATACGGCATCACATAGTAGAGGAAGCCCCGGGCTTCGCCCGAATCGTGGAGCGGAAGGATGTGCGGGTGCTGGAGCCTCGCTGCAACCTCGATCTCGCGCGCAAACCGCTCGGGGCCGAGTGTGGCGGCGAGTTCGGGCCGGAAGACCTTCACGGCCACCATGCGCTTGTGTTTCAGATCCTCGGCGAGGTACACCGTCGCCATCCCGCCCGAGCCGAGTTCGCGCTCGAGGCGGTAGCGATCCGCCAAGGCTTCAGTGAGTGCGCGAGGCGCGGAGGGCATTGCTCCCTAGCAGGTTGCTGAAAAAGGCAGCGTTTCGGGAATTGTATTCGCGCGATCATTTAAGTATCGTGGCGCGACCTTCACAGCGAGTGCCCGATGCGTGGTGCGGACGAGCGGCAGGCCGTGTTGTTCAGCTACCGGTCGAT
>DATEUJ010000085.1:0-3083 GCA_035283185.1 Anaerolineae bacterium
TGCGAGACGTGGTCACTGTCACTGACCCGGCGAGGTTGTCACAGCCTAACCCGGTTGGCCCGCGATTCCGCACGCGCGGAACTAGTGCCTATCTTACCGGAACACCCGAATGTTGAAAACTATTCTATACAAGGTTGTCATCAACCGTAGGGCGCGTTTCCATACGCGCCGCAAATTGGCGGCACGCTGCGCGGAAAGCCGCCCTACGTCCGGCCTGACATGTTTTGCGTGCACACTTCGTGATTTCGTGACGTGTGCACGCAAATGTTGTCAGTCGTTACAGTGCTCGCCAAACCGCGTCCTCGCGGTTGGCCGCCCGCGGGGACGCGGGCGGTGAGCCACCTGACATGTTTTGCGTGCACACTTCGTGACTTCGTGACACTTCTTGACGAATCCCCCACATTCGGCTACAATCCTCATCCGACCCTCTGGGGTGGATGGGTCTTTTTTTGTGTGGGGAAAGCGTGAGAGTTCCCTCCGTTCCTTCAGTTCCCTTTCAAGGAACTCAGGGGACTGAAGGAACTCGCGAGGCTCTTTTCCGATGTTCGAAAGCCTGACTGAGAAACTCAACGCCGTCTTCAAGAAACTCGCGCGCAAAGGCGTTTTGACCGAGGCCGACGTCGACGAGGCGCTGCGCGAGGTACGGCTGGCGCTGCTCGAAGCCGACGTCCACTTCAAGGTTGTCAAGGACTTTCTCGGGCGCGTGCGCGAGAAGGCCGTGGGCGAGGAAGTGCATCGCGCGCTTTCGCCGGCGCAGCAGGTCGTCAAAATCGTCCATCAGGAATTGCTGACGACGCTGGGTCAGGCCGCGCCGCTCGACCTGACCGGACCCGCGCCGCACGTCGTCATGCTCGTCGGCCTACAAGGGTCGGGCAAAACGACGACGGCGGCCAAACTCGCGCTCCGGCTGCGGAACACCGGCCATCCACCGCTGCTCGTCGCAGCCGATACGTACCGGCCCGCCGCCGTGACGCAGCTCGAGACGCTAGCCCGGCAATTGAGCATCCCGGTGTACAGCGAGGGCATCCAGGTCGCGCCGGTCAAGATCTGCGAGAACGCGCTGCGGCTCGCGCGCCAGGATAACTACGACGTCGTGATCCTGGACACTGCCGGTCGGCTGGCGATCGACGACCAGATGATGGCCGAGCTGGAGGCGATCAAGAAGCTGGTCGGGCCGCGCGAGGTCATGCTCGTCGCCGACGCGATGACCGGCCAGGACGCCGTGCGAACCGCCGAGGAGTTCCACCGGCGCGTCGGGCTGACCGGTCTGATATTGACCAAGGCCGACGGCGACGCGCGTGGCGGCGCGGCGATCAGCATCCGGGCTGTCACCGGCGTGCCGATCAAGTTCTTGGGCATCGGCGAGAAGGCCGACGCGCTCGAGCCGTTCCATCCCGACCGCATGGCGACGCGCATTCTCGGCATGGGCGATATGCTGACGCTGATCGAGAAGGCTGAAGAGGCGTTCGACAAGGCGGAGGCCGAGAAAGCGGCTGAGAAGTTCATCACAGCCCAGTTCGATTTCGAGGATTTCCTCGAACAGATGCAGCAGATGAAGAAACTCGGGCCGTTCGCGCAGATCCTCGACATGCTGCCGGGGATGGGCCAGATCAAGGCGCAGATCGATCCGACACTCGCCGAAACGCAGTTAAAGAAGACGGAAGCGATCATTCATTCGATGACAGTCGCCGAGCGGCGCAACCCCGATGTGCTGAACGGGTCGCGCAAGCGCCGCATCGCGCGCGGCAGTGGGACGACGGTGCAGGACGTCAATCAGCTCGTGCGCCAGTTCCGCGAGATGCAGAAGATGATGCGACAGTTCAACAGCGGACGTGGAAAGAATCTGCTGAGAATGCTGGGTGGGCGGTAGGCGTGAAGCGTAAAACGTGAAGCGTAAAACGTAAAACGTGAAGCGTGATGCGTGTTCCGTATTGCGATAGGCGATAAGCGATAAGCTATAAGCGATCAGCAAAGGAGCAACCAACGTGGTTCGAATCAGACTGCGCCGCGTGGGCGCGAAGAAAGCCCCCACTTACCGGATCGTCGTGGCCGACGCCGACGCGCCGCGCGACGGCCGCTTCATTGAAAGCATCGGCCTGTACAACCCGCGCACAAGCCCGGAGACGGTCATCGTCGACGAGAGCCGCGCGCTGTACTGGCTGAAAGTCGGCGCGCAGCCGACGGACAGCGTGCTGCAGCTCCTCACCAAGCGCGGCACGATGAACCGCTTTGAGCGGCTGCGCCAGGGCGAAGCGGTCGATGTCCTGCTGGCCGAGGCCGAGCAAGCCAACGAGGCGGCACGCGCTATCAGCGCCCAGACCCGGCAGGCTGGCGGCGTGAAGGGCAAGAAGAAGGACAAGGCGCAGGCCGCGGCGACTGCGTAACGGATCGGGTGGCTCTATGCGAGACTTGCTCGAATACGTCGTGCGTTCGCTGGTCGACGACCCGTCGGGGGTATCGGTGAAAGAGAGCCGCAGCGGCAACACGGTCATTTTCGAGCTGCACGTCGCGCCGGAAGACGCGGGGCGCGTGATCGGCAAGAATGGACGCGTCGCGAACTCGATCCGTTCCCTGCTGCGCGTGGCGGCTGCCAAAGAAGGCATGCGCGTTCAGTTGGATATCCTCTGATCGATCGCTCACGGACGGAGAAGATGACGGCAACGAGAGGCTCAGGTGGCCGGGCGCAACCTGAGCCTGAGTTTTTGGACGTGGCGCGCGTGCTTCGTCCCTGGGGCGTGAGAGGTGAGGTCAAGGTCGAGATCTTATCGTCGCATCCTGGGGACATCGCGCCGGGCCGTCAGGTGTACGTGGGCGAGGACCGCCGCGTCTGCGAAATACAAGGTGCGCGCGCCCAGGGCGACTACCTCATCGTGGAGCTGGCCGGCTACTCGACCCCCGAACAGGCTGAAGCGCTGCGCGGACTTCACCTGTACATCGATCGCAGCAGCGCCCGCCTGCTTCGGCCGCGCGAGTACTACCGCCATCAGATCATCGGCCTGGCCGTGGTCACGCTCGAGGGCGTGGAGCTGGGCAAAGTCGAAGAGATTCTCGAGACCGGCGCGCACGACGTCTACGTCGTGCAC
>DATEUJ010000086.1:0-54845 GCA_035283185.1 Anaerolineae bacterium
GCCAGACGTAGTGATAGACGGTTTCATCGGTTCAGGTGGGGTGAAGCCGGGTCAGATGCCGCGTCTGGTTTGCCCGATGTGTGGTGGACCATTCTGTGCGGTAGGCGACTCATCCCGCGAGCGAAGCGAGCGCTAACTTGAAACTGGCGTAGTTCCGATGCTCTCCGCCCCACAACATGATCAACAGCATCATCGGCACCAGCGTGAACTCGAAGAAAATGAAGAAGATGATCAGATCGAGCGCGGCGAAGGTGCCGAGCATGGCCGCTTCGAGGAGCAGGTACAGCACGAAATACGCCTTGACGCGCTCCGTGATGCTGAACGAGACGAGCGCCGCGAGAGGGGCGAGCAATGCCGTCAGCAGCACCAGCGGCAGACTGATGCCGTCCACGCCGACGCGATAACTGACGCCGATCTGCGGAAACCAGGGAGCGATCTCCTCAAACTGATAGCCGGCCTGACCCGGCACGAATCGGAACCACGCGAGCAGGCTGAGCGCGAGCGGGATCAGTGTCGTGATAAAGCCGGCCCACCGGATGAGTTTGGCGCTGTGTTTCGGCAACGCGGCAACGTCGATCAGTCCGATGAGGGGTGAGAAAATGATCAGACTGAGGAGATTGCTGTCGAGGAATGTCATCGGAAAGCCCTTGTTCTTCAGCGCGTGAAGAGGTACAACACGATACCGAACACGGCGGCCGAGGCGAGCATGAGGATCAGGTAATCCTGAAGACGCCCCGTCTGTATCATGCGGAACTCTCGCGAGAAGCGCTTCATCCTCTCGGTCATGGAATCGACTCCGCCGTTGACGACAATTCGGTCGAATGCGCGAGTGGCCTCGGCCAGGCGCAGTGCGGTGCGCCCGATACCATGCAGGAGACCATCAATGGCCGCGCGGTCGAGCGCCGTGTAAACCCAGGTCGCGGTGGCGACCACTGGCCGGACGATCACCTTCGCGTACAGTTCGTCCCCGTAATACTTGTTCTTGAGCAGCGTGTGGATCGGGCCGAGCGCGGCGACGAGCGGGTCGGGTTGCCCGGCGGCCAACGGCCTGCGCCCGTACAGCAGCCAGGCCAGGCCCCAACCGGCCAGCGCGAGCGCAACCGAAAAGCCCATCACGCCAAAGTTGAGCGGCGCTTCGCCATATTGCTCACCCACGAAACGCAGCAGCCAGTTGTCGCCTAACAGCGGGCCGAGCAGTGGAAACTCTTCCGGCACGCCGACGAATCCGGCCAGCGCGGCGAAGCCAGCCAGCACGAGCAGCGGCAGGCCGATAGCCCATCCGGTTTCACGGGCATGTTCGGCAGCCGGGGTCCGCGGCGCGCCGCCGAACGTCAGGAACATCTGCCGCCCGACGTACAGCGCCGTCAATAAAGCCGAGGCCGAGAGCAGCAGCCAGACGTACAAGCCCCATGAGGCCGTCCCCGTTTCACGAAACGCTTCAAATGCGCCGCCGAGAATCGCGTCTTTGCTCCAGAACCCGGCGAAGATCGGCACGCCAGCCAGCCCAAAGCCGCCAATGACGAAGACTTTGAACGTCGTGGGCATGGCCCGGCGCAGCCCGCCCAGGTTGCGCATATCGCCCTCGTTCCCACAGCCGTGCATCACCGAGCCGGCACTCAGGAAGAGCAATGCCTTGAAGAAGGCGTGCGTGATGAGGTGGAAAATGCCCGCCACATATCCGCCCAAGCCGGCGGCGGCGATCATGTAGCCGAGTTGGCTGATCGTCGAATAGGCCATCACCTTCTTCATGTCCCACTGCGCGACGGCAATCGTCGCGGCGAACAACGCCGTGACCGCGCCGATCGCGGCGACGAGGGACTGGGTGAAGGGCGCCAGGTTGTAGAGCGCCTCGCTGCGCGCGATCATGTACACGCCGGCGGTGACCATCGTCGCGGCGTGGATCAGCGCCGAGACCGGCGTCGGCCCGGCCATCGCATCGGGCAGCCAGACGAACAGCGGAATCTGCGCGCTCTTGCCCGTCGCGCCGATGAAGAGCAGCAGCGTGACGAGCGTGACGACCGGCGCGCCGGCGCGGAACAGCTCCCCGGCTTGGGAGAAGACCTCGTCGTAGCGCAGGCTGCCAAACGTCACGAAGATCAGGATGACGCCCAGGATGAAGGCGAAATCGCCCACGCGGTTGACGATGAAGGCTTTGCACGCGGCGTCGGCGTTTTTCAGATCCTCGAACCAGAAGCCGATGAGCAGGTACGAGCACAACCCGACCAACTCCCAGCCGACGAACAGCAGCAGGTAGTTGTCGGCCAGCACCAGCACGAGCATCGCGACCAGGAACAGGTTGAGGTAGATGAAGAAGCGCGCAAAGCGCGGATCGCCGTGCATGTACCCGACGGCGTAAATATGGATGAGCGTGCCGACGCCGGTGACGACCAGCATCATCGTCGTCGCGAGTGCATCCACTTTCAGCGCGATGGGGATTTCAAACACCCCGATTCTCAGCCGCTCCCACAGCATGACTTCGCCGCCTTCGGGGATGTTGAGCAACGTCGCAAGCGTCCCCACCGCCACACCGAACGACAGCGCCGCTGCGCCGCAGGCGAAGATGCCGATCCACTTCTCGCCCAGCTTGCGGCCGAAGACGAGGTTGGTCAGCAGGCCCAGGATCGGAAAAGCCAGGATCAGCGGGACGAATCCGAAAGGGTTCATGCGCTCACCTCTGCAACTCGCACAGGTCGTCCACTTCGATCGAGTGCCGGGTTCGGAAGATGGTGACGATCAACGCCAGCCCAACCGCGACCTCTGCGGCGGCGACGGTGATGCTGAAGAACACGAAGACCTGTCCGTCCAACTGCCCGAAGGCGCGCGCGAAAGCGACGAAGAGGATGTTGGCCGCGTTGAGCATCAACTCGACGCACATGAACATCATGATCGCGTTGCGACGGATCAGCACGCCGACCACGCCCGTGGTGAACAGCAAGGCGCTGAGCAGGATCGGGTATGCCAGCGGGATCATCGGGTTTTCTCCTTGCGGGTGAGCACGACCGCGCCGACCATGGCTACCAGGAGCAGAATCGAAATTACTTCGAAGGGCAACACGTATTGGCTGAACAATACCTGGCCAATCGCTTCCGGGCTGCCGAAGTCCGGGCCGACCTCGACCGGCGCGGGTGTGCGCAGTTCGAGCGAGGCGAGGTAAACGGTGACGATCAGGAGAGCGGCAGCCAGCCCAAATGCTAATGGCCGCTGCCAGCGCAGGTTCTCGACGTGCGACATTTTCTCCGCGCCGATGAGCATGATGACGAACAGGAACAGCACCATGATGCCGCCAGCGTAGACAGTGATCTGCAGCATGGCGATGAGCGGGGCCTGGTAGATCAGGTACAGCACCGCCGTCGCCAGGAAGACGACGACCATGAACAGCGCGCTGTGAACCATGTTGCGCGTGACGACCATCGCGATCGCCGCGACCAGCGCCACAGCTCCGACGAAAATGAACAGAACGGTTTCTACATTCATCGCAAGCCCCCACCCCTTTCACTTGATTGGCAAATGGCGACGGGCACCCGTTCTCCCCACGGATGCCCATCGCGCATGAGAGGTTGCGGTGCGCGACAAGTTCAGGCCGTCACCGCCAGCTTCGAGCATCTCTCGCACAGGATGTGCATGGTGGTTTGGTCTACCCAGCCGGAGACGCGCTGCACCACCGGCACTTCGCGCTCAATCACGTGTTCCAGGCACAGGGCCATCCCGCATACCGCACATACCGCGACTGCTTCCTTGTTCACGCCCTCCTTGGCGTGCGTGTAGCACTTCATGGTTCTCACCTCCTTTCATTGGAACATCTCATCGGCGGGCTTCATCACCGGCCCAATAGGCTACCCAGCAGCGGGATCAGTCCGCCGCCGGTCAGGGTCGCCAGCACAACGCGCAAGTTGAAGCGGCGGTGGGCCTCCGGCAGCAGGTCGCTCGCGCCCACGTACAGAAAGACTCCAGCGGTGAAGCCGATCAGCGGCTCGAAGGCGGACACTGGGATCAGGCCGGCGAGCAACACGCCCAGCGGCGCGAAGCCTGCATCGACCAACAGCGCCGCCCACGTTTTGGATCTGCTGTAGCCGGCCTGTTGCATGATCACCGTCGTCGTCAGCCCGCGCGGCACCTCGTGTGCGAACACCGCCAGCGCGATCAGCAGCCCCAGGGCCGGAGCGACGCTAAAGCCCACCGCGATTGCCAGCCCGTCGATCAGGCTCTCGGCGGCGATGCCGATCAACGCCGGCCAACCCATCGCGTGTGTCTCGCACTCCGCCTCCTGGCAAGCGTGAATCATGACAAGCTTTTCGAGGAGATAGATCGAAAAGAAGCCGAGCAGCAGCGCCACAGCATTGTGTGTTTCCATCTCCGGGATCAGGTCGAACAGCGCGATAGCCACCATCGCGCCGCTCGCAAAGGCTACCAGGTAACGCTGCTCGATAAGCCGCAGGCGGGTGTACAGGGGAAGCGCGCCACCCACCAGCGTGGCCAACGAAGTCACCAGCGCGTAGAGCAAGGGGATCATCACTTTCCTCTAGACTCCCAACTTGGCACGGGTTCACAGGAAGGCCAGACAGGATTTTCTTCTTCGCTCAGCCTGGCCTGCTTGAGCAGCCGAGGCAGGATCGACTCCCAACCGACGCTCATGAGGTGAAGACCCGATACACCGGGCAAGGCTCTGACCTGTTCGATGAGCTCCAAAGCGATTTCAAGCCCAGTCTCTTCGGGAGCAGGACTCCGCTCCAGCCGTTCAATGAGGCGTGGCGGCACAACCACGCCGGGTATCCGCTCGTTCAGGAAGCGCGCCGTCTTCACCGAGCGTAGCGGTCCGATGCCGGCGAGGATGTGCACCCTGCCAAGCAAGCCGCGCCGGTCCAGCGCCTCCAGCCATCGCTGAAGGATGGTCGCGTCGTAAACGAGTTGAGTTTGAATGAACTGCGCGCCAGCGTTGATCTTCTTCTCCATCCGCAGCGCCTCGTGGGCCGAATCGGCCTCATTGGGCGATCCGGCCGCGCCGAGGAAGAGGCGCGGCGCTTCAAGCACAGGCCGCCCGTCAAGGAAACAACCCTCGTCCCGCAGTCGTCGCAGTATCCATAGCATCTGGGTTGCGTCGAGATCGAAGGGCAATTCGCCCGCCGGCCCAAGACCCGCCGTCGGCGGGTCGCCGGTGAGACACAACACGTTACGGATTCCCAGCGTGGCCGCTCCCAACACCTCGGACTGCAATGCGAAGCGGTTGTAATCACGCGCGGTCACTTGAAGCACTGGCTCGATCCCGTGGCGCGCCAGCAGCAGACAGCACGCCAGGCTGGACATGCGCGGCGTGACCATGGGGTTCTCGGTCACGTTCGCGGCATGAATCAGGCCTCGCAGACGAAGGGCCTGTTCTCGAACTTTATCCGCGCGCGCTCCGGCCGGGGGAACGACTTCTGCGGTGACAACGAATTCGTCACGCTGTAAAGCGGCTTGCAGGCGAGATGCGGGCTCGGATGAAGCGGACGGATGATAGCGATCATCTCCCTGCCACCAGTCCGGCTGGCGGAGATCGTAGAACAGGCGTTGGACTTGTTCTCGCCAACGGCCCTCGCGGGTTGCTCGAAACGGGAACAGCAGACCGCGTTCTCGCGCTGTGGCACAGACGGACATCCAGGTTTCGTGACCCACGCGGGACCAATCCAAAGGTGCCTGCACTTCCAGGAGTCGATCCAGCCGGCCGAGTCGCTCGGCGCGCTCGTAGATTCGGTGCCAGACACAGGGGCGGGTGGGTTCGACACAACAGCGATCGGCATCCCCGCCTCCACACGGCCCGTTGCGCAGCCCCTTGGGACAAAGCATCGGGCAGATGAAAGCCGTCTCTTGCAGCAGGCAGTTGCCGCACATGCTGCATTTGAACAGCGCGCCTTTGATCCGTTTCTCCAGCGCGATGACGAGCCGTTCGCCGGAGTGCGGCGGGCTGATGGGCATAAACGGGGAACGAAAACGGCGCAGGTGATGCATCAACATACCTCATCGTGTCGATCATCCATGACTGGGGGATACGACAGGTTTCGTAGGCACGGCTGGAGTCAACCCTGACACGGCCGCAGGCGGCTCGTTCTTGTTCCGCTCGCGGAAATACGCGGCAAGCGCCTGCGGGTTGATCGCATTCCAATAGGCCCATCGCACGAAGTTCAGCCAGTCAGGTCGCTGGACACGGCCGGCGATGCGCTCGATCCATCTCATCGGTAGTCCGGGGATGACCTTTTGCGCCACCAAGAGGTAGCGATAGGCCGACGCGTGACGTGCGACAAATTTCCGATACTCACGCAGCGCATCGGCCTCGCGCATTTCGCCGGCGAGCACGCGCCGCGCCAGGCGGCCACCCACCGCGCCGAAATAGAGCGCCGGGCGGACACCCTCGCCCGTGAACGGGAAACACTGCCCGGCGGCGTCGCCGACGCGGAAGACAGGGCCGGTGGTCGCCGGCCGGCGACGATATGGAAAGTAGCCACCGTGTTTGCCGTCGGGAGCATGCCCGAATTCGGTGCGGGCGAAATCAGCCAGCGTCTCCTTCAAGTGACTGTGGCCGAGGTAACTGGCGATGCCGGCGCGCGAACGCACGCCGATCGGGAACAGCCAGCCGACGTTGAACAGTCCCAGGCGGCGTGGCTCGTAATAGAAGTGCAGGCCATGCTCGGAAACAGGAATGACTGTCTCCAATCCGAAACTCGTGCCGTGGTGCTGTTCTGCCTGTTGCCGGGCGTTCGTTGCCAGCGCCGCGCGCCAGCCGGTGGCGTCGATCAGAATCTCGGCGTCGAACGCGCCGCGCGTGGTGTAGATCAGATGCCCGTGATGGCCGAGGACTGAGGCGTGCAGGATTTCCACGTCGCTCTGGGCGAGCAGGCGGTTGCAGAACGTGCGATAGTCAAACGTGCAGAAGGGATAAGGCAGCGGATATTCAATCGTGCGCTGGCGAAGATGCAGCACGAAGTAGTCATGGACTCGCAGCAGGCTGTCCAGCGTGCCCGTTGCCTCCAGCACGGCGAGCAGCGTGCCGCAGGCCGAGGTCTGCACCGCGCCGATGGCGCGCGGTTCGACGAGCAAAACGCGCTTGCCACGCAACTGAGCGGCGGCCGCCAGCCCGGCAAAACTCCCTCCGGCAATGATCACGTCGTAGTCCATGACAGCCCCCCTGTGAGTCCATCGTGCGTTCTGGCCGGTACCATCATCTCCCTCGCTGCTGGCACACACGAGCACTTTGCCGCGCCGGACCGACTCCGACATCGTGCGGGACGACGAAGCACGTTAGGCAGCCGCAGAAGCGCACTGGCAATCACCACAAGCACATGGCGATCGAGAGGGCACCTTAGCCGGGCCAAATAGCTTGCCAGGCTGCCAGGGCGTGCCCAAGAGTGGCAGGAGCCAGCGGTCAAGACCCCACCATCCGGCCATCTTCCAGGCCAAGATCAGCAGTATCGAGAGCGTAAACAAAACGGGATTGATGCTGGCCGTTCCCGCCATCATGAAGTTCCAGTTCATGAAACCGCCGATGAAGCTGGCAATTCCCACGAAGGCTCCCAAGATCAGGGCAAGGCCAACCAGCAACTCGCCTGCGATCACCAGGTCGGCAAACCAGGTGTAGGCCTCGGCATCCAGCAGGCTCTGGATGAAGGCGCGATACCAGTCGAATGCAATCGGCGGGCGGGCGGGTGCTTCGGGGATGAGGACGGCTCGCTCCCAAAAGCCCTTCAGGGCTGCTCCCGTATCCACCCAGGCAGGATTTCCGATTTTGCCCAAACCTGAAGCAAGCCACGTGTAGCCCAGGTAGAGTCGCATGAGCAACCAGAGCCATGCCCAGCGGGTGTTGCCGAACAATGATCTCGTCACTGGCGAATCTGTGATGGCGGTCGTATCTCGTAAGGTTCGCGCTGACATGGATTTTTTCCTTTCGAGTCTGTGCTTTGACTTTACATGATTTCATCGAGGCGTGGAAGCGCTCTTTGGCGTGCAAAGCCTCCGTAAAACTACCTAAGCGCGAATGCTCAGAGGAGTTGTCCATGCACGGCGCGCAGAGGACGACAGCGGGCCATGCCAAATCGAGTGCGAAACAGCCCGTACAAAAATGAGGCCGCAGGGTAGACCTGCGGCCCAGGATCGTATTCGATTGTTGGGAAGCCGTCGCCTGTTGTTGGGCGCCGTTGTGGGTTCATTCCACCGGATGTGAGTGACGGGCCTGGCTAACCGGCGTTCACTCCAGTGGCATCCCAGAGGCGAGGGACGGTCATCCTAATGGTGCTGGCTGGCCGGCGTCATCGTCGGCGCGGCTTTGGCTGCTTCGCGGCCGGCGAAGAAGTTGTAGATCACGACGAACCCCACGGCGGTCAAGAACCCGCCGATGAAACTCTCCACCAGGCCGAGGAAGAACGTGCCCCAACTGATGAAGGTGAAGCCGGGCAGCAGCAACTCGTAGATCTTCTGCATGACCCACCAGTTCGGGAACAGCACGCCCAGCAGCATGTCGAGCGTGAAGACGACGGCGGCGAAGAACGCCAGCGTCCAGGCGATCGGCCAGAAGCGCAAGGTCTTCATTGAAAGCTCCCTCCTTTGACACTGTAACCGTAACCGAAGTCACTCTGCGGTGTGCGTGCTCACGATGGAGTTGTCGGAATAGTGAATGTCACCTGCGCCCTGCCTTTCTTGTCTCGTTTTGCCAGCATAGCTCTCTCCTTTCCGTCCCGCGAGGACGCGGGCCTGGAGCACTTGTGGATAATCACCAGCGTCTCATCGGTTGATGACCGAGCGGCTAGCTCATTTCCGCTGTCGCGCCATCTTCCCTCCGACTTTCCCCGGTCGCGTGCCCGGCACCCCTTGCAAGAACCCAACGAAGACCAGCTCCTCGTCCAGCGCCCGGATCACGTGGTTCTCGCCGAGATCAAAGACGAGTAGCGAGTTGGGGCCGAGTTGCTGTTCCTTGCCGTCGCCGCCAGCGAACATTCCCTGCCCTTTCAGCATGACGACGTAGAAGGGCGAGCTCGGCGCGCTGTGCTCCGTGATGCTCTGCCCGGGCTTCAGCATGAAGCGCAGCACTCGGCCGTTCCTGTCCACGTGCAGTGGCTCTGAGTTCGGGTTCTTGTCATGGAACTCCAGACCTTCCAGCAAATGCATGGTCTTCATCGTATAAATCTCCTCGATCGGTTGTCGTGAGCCGGGCCGCTGCAAGACTCACACGCTCATGACCGAATTGTCCGAGCCATACGGATTCGGGATGCAAGTATCTTGTCTTTCTGCTTCGCACTCACAAGGCGCTCCTTTCTCTTGGCCGGATGCTGCCGGGTATCGGTTACAATTGATGAAACTCTACCACTTCGATCTCACCAAAGGCTCGCAGTCGTCGATCGAGCAGGTGCCTGCGGCGACAGTCCACCGTCACTAACACCCGGCGGCCGGGGTCGCGGCGTACGGCGTCGAGCACGTTCTGCAGAATACGGCCGTTGGCCGCCGCCCATGCGCGCCTGGCCTCCGGCCCACCGGCCCACGCGATCAACCCGCACATCCAACTGCACATCACGCCGAACGCCCCGGAGTTGATCGCTTCCGGTGTGCCGGCCAGACGCTGCATCAGCCGCAACTGCCAATTCAGCACGCCGACAAGCGCCGCTCGCAGGCCGCGCGATTCAACGGGTGATTCGCCCTGTGTGCCGGCAATCGGGACGAGCACGATGTCACTGCGCTTGCAGACCGGGAGGAGCGCCTCGCGATACTCCACCGGCATTCGAGCCACATCGCCCGTCTCCCAATGGTCGCGCCTGATCTCGGCGCACAACAAGTCGGGCTGAATCTCCTTGATCAGCCGGGCCAGCACCTTCAGGTCGTAAGCGATCGACTGCCGATGCAGATCGGACAACGTCCCTAACACAGCCACCCGGCTCTCGGTCATCGTCTTCCGCAGGCGCTCCTCACGGTGTCGAGCACAGCCTATCACTCAGACCGGGTTGGGACAAGCGCTGAATGGCGCGAGTCGGTCTCCGTAGAATTACTGAATTCGTCCATCCCCCTCGTGGCCTCTTCGACAAACCAGCCCGCGCGGACGGCGATGAGAGCGGCCTCGGTGCGCGAGCGCACGCCGAGTTTGCGATACAGGTGGATCAGGTGCGATTGGACGGTGCGGACACTGAGGTAGAGTTGTTGGGCGATGTCCTTGTCGCTGGCGCCGAGCACGAGGCAGCGCAGCACGTCGCGTTCGCGCGCTGTGAGCGAAACAGTTAATGACAGGGGCGAGGCGTAGTCAGCCTCGGCTAAATGCGCCACGAGTGCACGCAGCACGCTCGGATGCAGGGTGAGTCTGCCCTGCGCGACGCTGCGAATGGCCCAGATCAGTTCGTCGGGTTCGGCGGCGAGGGGAAACAGGCCGATCGCGCCCAGGTCGATCAGCCTGCTGGCGGCTGCGGGCGAGAGGTCGGCAATGACAAGCACCCTGGCCTGCGGCCAGCGCGCTTGCAGGTCGCGCAGGGCGTCCGGCGTATCGGCACAGCCGATGATCACATCGGGCGGGGAGCGCGCCGAGAAAATCGCGTTCGCTTCTGTGCCGACCGCGAAGTCTTCCTCTTGGCCGAGCAACGCACACAGGCCTTCGCGCAGCAGCGCCGGGCCGGCGACGAGCACCGAGAGCGTCATCTTGCGTCCAAGGCACAGGCTAGCCGCAGCATCCCGCAGCCCTCCGCCGCCCTCATCCGCCGGCCAGCGCAGCCGCCGCCACCACGGCGGAGGCGGGTGGTAGAAGTCGGCATGCCACGAATGGCAGAAGCGTTTGCCGTAGCGCTGCACGCCTCTGCCGCCAGGGACTACCTCACCGCAGATGGGGCAGCGTTCTTCGCGTTTGATGTGAAGCCGTGATTTGAGTTGCGCAAACATAGCCGGTCTTCCATTCCCCGCGGATTCACGGCTAGACTCCCAACTGCGCTCGCGCCTGCAAGAAGGCGAGGATGTTATTCCATCTCTGGAACCCGAAGCAGCTTCTGGGTTAACGCCTCGATCGCCTGTGCGGCTGGCGAGTCCGACTCAAGTTCGACGAGCGGCCGGTCGATGGCGTCATATTCGCTCACGCACGGGTCGGCGGGGATGACGCCTGCGAGTTCGATGTGCAGTTCGTCAAGCGTCCGTTGGAGAGTCGGTGGCAGTGCGCCGTTCACGCGATTGACGACGAGCAGCGCCTGACCCACGTTGATGTGCAGATCACCCGCCAGCTTCACGATGCCCTCGGCCGCCTTCACGCCGCGCACAGTCGGATCGGTGACGACGAGCAGAATGTCAACGTCACGCGTCGTGCGGCGCGAAAGATGCTCCATCCCGGCCTCGTTATCAATCACGACGAAATCGTACGCTTTGCCCAGACCGTCGATGATCTCGCGCAGCATGTGGTTGACCGGACAATAGCACCCCTGTCCCTCCGGGCGACCCATCGCCAGCAGGTCCACGTGGTCGCCCTCTTCGACAGCCAGCCGAATCTCGGCGTTGAGAAAATCGTGCCGGGTAATGCCCGTGCCGACCGAACCGTTTTGCACGCCTGCAAGCATCGCTTCGCGGATGTCGCCCACCGTCGCCGCCAACGGCAGGCCCAGGACGAGATTCAGATTGGAAGACGGGTCGGCGTCGATGGCCAGCACCGTGCCGAGCCGCCGCCGGACCAGGTATCGCACCAGGAGCGCGGCGATCGTGGTTTTTCCCGTGCCGCCTTTGCCTGACAGAGCAATCGTCATCGTCATAGGACATTATGCCTTCTGGACTTTCCGAACCACGGCGTGTGACATGCCAGGCGAATCTCAAAGTACGTCGTGTCTGAAGAAATAGTATGCTGCGAAGGCTTGAAGCACCAGCGCCATCCAGCCTGATTACAGGCACGCTAAATGGCCTGTACGTGCCATAGTGAATACCGGCGCATACCTCCAAAAGCACGAGTCCAGGCGCCGCCGGACTCGCACACGCAAGAACTATGTGATTGTAGGGAACTGCATCAACGTTGTGACGCGACCGGCGTCGCCCTATCCGTCTCCATCATTTGCGCGATCACCTGATCGTAGATCGTGACGTTTGCCTCGCGCATCAAGCGCGCGGTGAGTTCGGCGTCGAGCCGCTCATGTTGCTGCGCCTCCAGTTCGGCGCGGATGAAATCCTTAACCCGCTCGAACTCCAAGGGCACAGGCTCTGCCCATTCGAGCACCTTCACGATGAAGACACTGTCGCCGAAAGCGAAGGGCTGGCTCACATCGCCGACGCGCAGGTTGAGCACGAAATCGTGCAAGGGATGAGCCGGCAGACCCAGCACCGTATCGTCGGCCATCCGAATCCACTCGCCCAGTCCGGCGTTGGCCGGGTCTTTCTCGGACTCGTCGTACTCTTTCGCGACGGCCTCGAAGTCGGCGGGCTGGCCGCCGAGGCCGGGCACGAGTTTCTCGTATGCTTCCTCGGCGCGGGTCCACGCCCGCTCGATGTCATCTTGGGTCTGACCTAAATAAATACGGATGGCACGGATGCGCGCGTCGGGCGGTGAGACGAAGACTTCGCGGTGCTGGCCGTAGTAGGCGCGCACCTCGTCGTCGCTGACCTTCACCTGCGCGTCCACCTCGGCCTGATGCATCATCTGACGCAATATCACCGCGCGAATGTCCTCCAGCAGTGGCGCGTTCTTCTGATCGATCAGGCGATTGTAAGCGTCGTCCAGCACCAGCAGGCGCTCGATCAGCCCGTCGGCCAGTTGGCGCATGCCTTCCGATCCGGCATACTTCTCCCGAAACTCCGGCGGCAGGTTCTGATACTCGTGATAGAACTGGCCCAGCGTATAGCGTTCGCCGGAGATCGTGAACAGCGCTCGATCGGCATTCTGCTCTAACCACGTCTTTTCGTTCTCAACACGCAGCGCGTCGACGATTTGCGATCGCGCTTCGTCGAGTGTGAGCGTGCGCGCGGGCTGCTGCTCGCGCAGGCGCAGCACGACGTAGCCGGCCTGCGCGCGAAAGACCGGGCTGAGGTCGCCCTCGCCGGTGAGCGCGAAGGCTTGTTCGACGAGCGCGGGATCGTCCCGCCCAGTCTCAATAGCGACACCCACAGGCGCGTAGGGTTCCTGCGAGTACGCGGCGGCAGCCTCGGCGAAGTCCCTGCCCGTGTTGAGCGCGGCGAGCGCTTCTTCGGCTTTGGCGCGTGCCTTTGCCTCGGCCTCCTCGCCGGAACCTGTGACCGGCACGACGATCTTGTCCACCCGCGCGCGCCGGGGCACGGCGAACTGCGCTAAGTTGTCCTGGTAATACTGCCGGATTTGCACCTCGGTCGGCATGGGCGCATCTAACAGTTCGTACTCGCGCATGATCGTCGCGTTGACGCGCAGGCTCGCGACGTAGTCGACAAAGAACTGCTCTTGATTTTGATGCGCCAGCGTCTCGCGGATTTCGTCGCGCACTTCGGTGAGTGTTGCGTTCCCGAATGATTCGCGGTTGGTCTCGTAGTACGCCTGGATGTCGCCCTCGCGAACGGCGGCGGTCATCTCGTCCTGATGGATCTCGGCGATCCATTCGTCCAGCGTGACCGACTCGGACACGTGCCGCATCGCATCCGTGAACTTGGCGTCGCGATCCGTTTGCTGCCTGGCCGCCCACCGACGCACGAGTTCATCCAGGATCATGTGCTCGACCGTGATGCGGTAACTCTCATACGCCAGCACGGGCACGGCCTCTTGCCCTTCTTGCGCAGGATGGGCGAGCGGATCGAGACCGAGACGAGTCATGTGCTCGTGCACCTGCTCGACGGTGATCTGCCCACCATCGAACGTCGCCACGACGTTCGGCGCGGGCGGCTGCGGGCCGCCGAAGTAAACGTACCAGCCGATGCCGAGCGCGGCCAGCAGCGTGACAGCCAGCCCGGTATATGAGAAGGCTTTCTGGCGAGGGGTGAGGGGCTTCGCCTCTGTCCGGGCTTCCTCCTGGAAGTCGGTTTCGGCAGTGGCGAAATCAGCTGGACGCGCGCCATCGTCGTGCAGCGCGTCGAGTGTCTCAATTGCAGCAGGCTCAGCCGTCGTCAGTGCAGGCGGAGCCGCTGCCAAGGTTTCGTCGCTTGCCTGCTCCGACTCAACTCGCGCATCGACATCGCGCCGGGGGCGCGCCGGCAGGCCCAGCGCGCCGCGCAGGTCTTCGAGGATTTGCTTCCAGCCTTCGGCCATAGACGTTCTCAGGGCAAGGTGCTCGTCGTCTGCTGAGCGGGCGCGGGCGCGCCGTCGATCAGGCGCAGGTTCACCTGCTCGCCATTGGCGTCGTTCACGACGTATACGCGCACGCGCGGGAGAATCTTCTCGATCGTCTCCAAGTAATAGCGATACAGCGTCACCGGTTTGCCGTAGATCTTGCTGTTGGCCTGATACTCGCCCAACACTGACTCGAAAGCCTGCGCCGCACCTTGCGCGGCGTTGACCACCTGCGCGGCGTAGGCGTTCGCCTGCGCCAGAATCTGCTGGGCCTCGCCCCGCGCCTGCGGCACGATGCTGTTAGCGTAACCCTGCGCTTCGTTGATGGCTTTGGCCTTGTCCTCGCCGGCCGAAGCCACGTCGCGGAAGGCATCGGCCACTTCGTCGGGCGGGTACGCCTTCTGCAGGTTAATGCTCACGATGACCAGCCCGCTGCGATAGTCGTCGAGGCGGCGCTGAGCATCGACGCGGATCGCGTCCTGCAGGCGCTGGCGCTCGGTGGTGAGGATTTGATCCACCGGCAGGCCGGCGATCAGGTTGGTCACGCTGCCGCGCACCGTCTCGCGGATCAGGCGATACGGTGGGAAGTCCACGTTGAGCAAGAAGTCGGCGGGATCGCGCACCTGATACTGAACGATCACTTCCACGTCGATGATGTTGGTGTCGCCGGTGAGCGCCTGAAGCTTGTTCATCGGCTCGTCGTGGACGTGATCCTCGCCGCTCGGCGCGGTGACGCCAATGCTTTCGCGTCGCACGGCGGAGACGTTGACGATGTCGACGCGATCAATCGGCCACGGCAGACGGTAGTTGAGGCCCTCCGTCACGCGCGGCTGGATGACGACGCCGAAGCGCCGCACCACCGCCGCCTCGCCGGGGTTTACGACGTACACGCCAGATAGAAAGTAGACGATGACGGGTAGCACCAGCAGGATTTTGAGCAAGCGCCGGAACGGGAAGCCCCCGAACGAAGGCCGCAAATCGCCAAGCCAGTCCGATGCGCCGGATACCAGCCTCCGAACGCGCTCGGCGCGAGAGGGCCAAGGCGATTCGGGTGGAGTGGGAATGGATTCGTCGCTCATGCCGGCCTCCCTTATGGAGTCGTTGTAACTGTGGTCGTGCCGGTGGCAGGCTCGCTCTCGCCCGCACCGGAACCGGCGATGGTCTGCGGATTCAGGAATTGCAGCAGTTCCGAATCGGCGGGCAGGATCAGCGTCGTGCCTGCGTCGATGAACTTATCATAGGATTGCAGCGTGCGCAGGAAGCGATAGAACTCTTCGTCTTTGCCATAGGCTTCGGCATAGATGCGAATTGCCTCGGCGTCGGCTGCCCCGCGAATCGACTCGGCCTCGCGGCCGGCCTCGGCACGGATCGTCGCGGCCTCGGTCTCGGCCGCAGCGCGAATCTTGGCGGCCTCCTCCTGGCCTTCCGAGCGCAACTGGCGGGCGATCCGGTCGCGCTCGGCGCGCATGCGCTGAAACACGCTGGCCTGGTTGGCCTCGGGATAAGTGATCAGCTTCAGGCGCACGTCGGTCACGCCGAAGCCATACTGCGCCGTACGCTGATCCACAATGGCCGTCACCTGCTCCATCATCGTCGGCAGTTGCATCAACGCCGCATCGACTGTGACGAGTGAACTCAGATCGTATTTGCCCAGCGCGACGCCGAGTTCGGACGCGAGGATGTCGGCCAGGCGGGCTTCGGCGCCCGGCGCGTCGCGCACCGACTCATAAAAGAGCAACGGATCGGCCACGCGCCACGTTGCGTAGGTTTCGACGACGATGTTCTTCTTGTCCTGCGTCAGAAACTCGACCTGCGGCAGCGTGTACAGGCGCAGCCGGTTGTTGATGCGGATGACCGACTGGACCGGGTCGGGCAGTTTAGTGTACAGGCCAGGCGCCGTGAGCGCGCGCACCGGGTCGCCGAACTGCGTCACGATGACGTACTCGGTCGTGTCCACTTCGAAGAAAACGAGCGTGGCGATGATGAAGGCCAGCGCGGCAAGGGCGGGAAGAATGTATCGGGACATGGGTCACTCCTGTTGCGTGTCGCGTATCGCATATCGCGTATCGCTCGTTCCGTCTACAGCCTGCGATAAGCCATAAGCCATAAGCGATATGCAATCACGGTCTGGGCGGGAAGGTGGCAGCCTGCGAGTCTCCGGCGAACCACAGGTCGGTGGTCTGCAAGGTCACCGACGGATCGACGAGCACTTTGCGCACGCCGGGCAGGACGTTTTCAATGGCTTCAAGGTACAGGCGGACGTGCGTGATAGCCGGCTGGTCGGCGTGCGCAGCCTGCTGCGCGCTGAAGCGCGCGGCTTCGCCCTGGGCCGCGTTGACCTTCTCGGCGGCGTAGGCCCTGGCTGCATTGACCAGTGTAGCGGCGTCACCGCGCGCAGTGGGGACGACTTCGTTTTGGTAGGCCAGCGCTTCGTTGACCACGGTCTGCTTGTCTTCGCGCGCGCTCGACACATCGCGGAACGCATCGGCCACTGCTTCCGGAGGGCTGCTCTCCAGCAATTGCACATCCACGATCTGCAATCCGGTCTCGTAAGCGTCGAGCGTCGCCTGCGCCAGCTCGGCGGCGCGCGATTGAATCAGCGCCTTATCTATCGTCAGCACGTTATCCACCGCTTCCTCGGCGATGACTTGTCGGGCGGCAGCCTCTGCGGCAGCCGACACCAGAGTATCGGGATCGGTCACGCGGAAAAGATACGCAGCCGGATCGGCGACCACATAGTGGACGCCGAGGCGCACATTGATCAGGTTCTCGTCGCCGGTGAGCATCAACGCCCGATCGGTTTCGGTGCGGCGAACAGCACTTACAGAGACAATGTCAACCTGATCGACCGGCCACGGTACTCGGTAGTGCAGGCCGGGGCCGATCTCGCCGGGCAGCACCTGTCCGAAGCGCCGCACGATAGCCTGCTCGCCGGGCTGCACTACGTAGAAGCCCGACGCGAGGTAGAACAGCACCAATGTGATGATGGCCGTCGGCAGAAATGCGCGCCACACCGGGCGGTGGTGATGCGTGTGCCCGACCTGTAACGTGCTCCGCGCACGCAGCGCGGCGAGCGCCGACGAGCCGATGTCGTAGCCCGCGAAGGCGACGAAGACGACGACCAGCACGGCGGCGGCGCGATCCAGGCTCTGGATGCCGAGCGCCGATCCGGCCAGGCCGAGGACGACGACGAGCGACGACCACAGTTCCATCTGCGCGTGATAGCCGCTGGCGATCAGCGAGGGCGAATCTTCCTGCCGCCCGACGTACAGCAGCAGCCGGCTCACAATGAAGGCCGCGGCGATTGTGATCAGCGAGAAGAGCGTCACCGGGCCAAGGTTCATCAATGGGTGTGCTGGATGGCCGGCCACCTGACCGAAGATATTGAGACCCATCGCGATGATGAAGCCGGCGACGACGAGCGCGACGCCGTTTTCGATCAGGCTGAGGCGGCCCGTGCGCTTGGCCGAGACGGTTTCGATTCGCGAGGCGATCAGTCCGGCCAGGACGAAGGCGTTGACGAAAATGTCCGCGAACGAGTGCCACGCGCTGGCGCTAAGCGCCAGGCTGTCCGAGGCGGCGGCCAGCACGAACTTGAGCAGGATGACGAACAGGTTGATGCCGATGGCGATCGCCATCGTACGTTCTTTGCGATTAAACTGGAACATCGAGACACTCCAATGGGGAGCAGCGGGCATCTTCCTCGGTCGTAGTGAATGACGGTGCCCGCTGCTCAATGGACGCCTGAGGGAGATCCGGCCTCAGACACAGTGAGAGTAGCGGATGAAGATGAGAAAGTGGTAACAGAGAGATGAGAGGAAGAAGAATTATGAAGACATGCTCATGATCGGCAGCCACACCCGAAATATGCTCCCCTGCCCGACCTCACTCTCTACTTCGATCCGACCGCCGTGCTGTTCGACGATCCAGCGCGCGATGGCGAGACCCAAACCGCTGCCGCGACTGTTGCCCGGCGCGCGGTAGAATCGGTCGAAGATATGCGGGAGTGCATCGGGTAGAATGCCCTCGCCCGTGTCGGTAACAGTCGTCAGTAGCCAGTCATCAGTTATCAGTTGTGCGTGGGTGGCTGAGGACTGACCACTGACCACTGTTGACTGAATACTGATCACTCCCGCAGCGGGCGTGTGCCTCAATGCATTGTCCACGAGATTGAAGAAGACCTGTTTCAGGCGATCGGCATCGCCGAGTACGGTGATCGGCGGCAGATCATCGAGCGCGATCGTCACGCCGTCGGTATGAATGCGCGAGTTTTCGACGACGCTATGCAACACCTCGGCTAAAGGCGTCGGGCGCAGTTCCAGCCGCCAGCCGGCATCGGCCTGCACGGAGAGCAGCAGATCGCTGAGCAGGCGCGCGGTGCGCCGGCCCTCGATGCGGATGGCAGCGAGTGCCGTGGCACGGCTATCTGGATCGTCGCCGTACCGGGTGAGCAGGTCGGCATTGCCCAGGAGCGAGGCGAGCGGCGTTCGCAATTCGTGCGCCGCCTCGGCAAGAAAATGCTGCTGCGCGTTGAAGGCTGTCTCGAGCCGCGCCAGCATGTCGTTGAATGTTACTGTGAGGCGACCCACTTCGTCGGAGGGCCCGCTGTCGGGAATGCGCGCGACCAGATCGCGAGCGCGCTCGATGTGTGCTGCATGATCGGCCAGGCGCGTTAAGGGGCGAAGGCTGATATGTGTCAGAACGTAACTGCCGACAGCGGCGACGATCAACGCGATCACAATGCTGATCCCGAAGATGGCCGCGAGGCGGGCGAGGGTATCTTCCACGTTGTGCAGCGAACCGCCGACTTCTACCGCACCGACGATGCGACCCTCGCGCATGATCGGCCGGTGGTACAACCGCACATGCTGGCCACCGATCGATTCCGTATCGTAGAAACTGCGACCGACGAGTACTTCGGCCAGTCGATTGGCGTGGACGGGCAAGGCGTCCGCACCCAGGTTCGCCGATCGGGCGACGATGCGGCCACCCTCATCCAGGACCTGCACGTAAATACCCGGTGAGGCGAACTCGCCGGAAAGCCCCGGTGAGATTCCGGCGAGGGAGACGTTCGCTATAGCCTGCACCGCGAGTGCGGCATGGTCGGCGCGTTCGCGCAGCACGCGATCCGTCTCGGCGCGCAGGCTGGAGTCCAGCGTGCGATAGGACACGACGGCGAAGGCGGCGAGAATCAGGACGAGGAGAGACGCGTGCCAGAGGGTGAGGCGAGCACTGAGCGTCATCGGTCTCACGAGGGCGCTTCCGTCGCGCGCCGGCTTTCACTCCCTGACAAGCGCACGTCGTGCCTGTCGTCGCCCGACGGTTCCCTGAGGGTGTAACCGACACTGTGCAGAGTACGAATCGGATCCGGCTGGCCGAGTTTGGCGCGCAAGCGGGAGATCGTCACATCCAGCACCTTGTCATCGCCTGCGTAGTCGTAACCCCACACCTGGGCGATCAGTTCATCGTGCGTGTGCGCGCGGTGCGGCGCTCGCATCAACACCGTGAGCAACGCAAACTCGGTCGGGGTCAGTGAGAGGGGACGTCCGTCACGGCACACGGTGTGGCGTTCTTCGTCGACCGTAATATCCGCAAAGATCAGCAGCGTGTTTCGGATCGGGCCGGAGCAGCGGCGCATCAGCGCGCGCAGCCGGGCAAGCAATTCCGCGAAGTCAGAGGGCTTGGGGAGATAATCATCCGCGCCGGAATCCAATCCGGTCACCCGATCGCGGATACCGTCACGCGCCGTGAGCATGAGCACAGGGCCAACGTAACCGGACTCGCGCAAGGCGCGGCAGGCGACGATGCCGTCCATGCCCGGAAGCATGATGTCCAGAATCACGGCGCGCGGCTCGACGGCGGACAGGGCAGCAAGGCCGGCTTCGGCCGTGGCGACGACACGCGGATCGTAACCTTCGTAAGTCAGGCCGCGTCGAAGGTAATCGGCAAAAGCGGCGTCATCTTCGACGATCAGAATGCGTTCCATTCCGACATGACCGGAAACCCATTGTCACGGCCGGACGCCACAACTGTTGCCGTCACTGGACGATGGCTGCAGCAGCCCATTGTCCGCCAGCAGTTTGTGCACCGCGCGGAAGCCCGACGCGGACGAGTACCGCGCGCCGACGATCTCGCGCGGCTGCACCTGATCGAAGTCCAGTCCCCTGGCCGCCTTGAAGAACATGGCCTGTTCCAGGGTCTGCTGCGGATACCAGAAGGCGTTGACATACTTTGCCGCGGCCAGCATCTCGTCCGTTGTGGCGTCCTGCGAGGCCATGAGCTCGAGCAGCCCCAGCATCGCCATGCCGTGATTGCAGTCGGGGAAGTGAGTCGGGTTGTCGCAGCAAGGCCGATAGACATTCCTGGCAACTTCTTCCAGCCGCAGCTGCTGTTCAGTCGCCAGAGTGATGAGAGACGCACTGGCATACAAGTCGGTGGCGGATTTTTCGCCGATCGTCCAACCGGCGGTCGAAGCGAAGTTGCCGACCTGAGCTTGGCCGCCCTGCGTCATCGGGCCTTCGGTGAGGATGCGATTTCGATTCGTCAGGCCGACCGCCCAGAAGAAGTTGAGCAGGAAGGACGCGTTCCCCGCGTCAATCACGATGGGATCATCGCCGCCTTCCGTCAGGATGGCAAGTTGATCTTCGGTCAAAGATCGCCCCGCCTCTTCGTACAGCCGCACGAAGCGATCGAGGTCAATGGCTCCGGCGGCGAGGAGACTTGGACCGAGGTCGCCGTACATCGCGGGCAGCGTATAGCCTTCCGGCGGATTGACCTGGCGGCTCAACGCGGCGAGATCGATCTGAATGCCCGCTTGAGTGGGAGCCGCTTGGGTGAGGCGATCGTCTGTCAATACCTCTGTACGCCCCCACGCAAAGTAACCGGTTCCGAGGCCCAGGCTGAAGGCCAGTGCGACGACGATGACGCGCCGGAAGATTCTCAATGCGCGCCCCGCGAATCGGCGTGGAGCCGTGGGCATTTGCTCTTCAGTGTGGACTGCCTGATCGTCAATCATCGAATCTCCAAACAAGATGTAGGTTGTGCATCAAGGTTGCAGCGCGGCGAACCCAGCGAGCCGGCTGTTTCCCGCATCGAGCGCCCACAGGCGCGTGACGAGTGCCACGGCGAGCATCAGGCGAGGCTGGAGCAGTCATACTGGCATGTTATTCCACGAAATCCGGCGTCACCAGCGCCATTTCGCTGGTTTTCGAATAGGCCAAATGGCGGGGATGCGCGGGCTGCCGTGCCTTCCGATAAACACAACAACCTGCCATCTGGCAGGTTGTTGGAGATCGTATTCGACTGGCGAATAGGAAGGCATTGGCTACGGCTCGCCCCCCAATGCCTTTTCCAGCGTCTCGCGGGCTTCATCGACCTTGCCCGCGTTCAAGTCCTCCAGTGCGTGCTCAATCGCCTCCTTCAGTTCGCCCTGCGCAAGGGCCAGCGCCGCGTTCAGTTTCGCGGCGGCCTCGCCGCTCATACCCATCTTGAGATCGTCCAGCGCGGCGCGGGCTTCGGCTTCGCCCGGCTGCGGCGATACACCGCCCATGTCCATGCCGGGCATCGTTTCGTCGTGGCCCTCGCCACTTTCGAGCGCCTCCGCCTTCTCGACGGCTTCACTGGCAGCCGCCAAGTCACCTTCCTTCAGCGCCGCCAGCGCCGCGTTAATTGCGTCAAGTTGCTCGCCCGATGCAGCTTTCGCGGCCTCTTCAAGATGATGCTCGGCATCCTCGACTTCGCGATGCTCGAGCGCGTGTGCGGCTTCATGCAGATGTACCTCTGGACCGGGTAGGCTTACCGTCTCACCGCGCTGCCAGGCGCGCAACAGCGCCACGAGGTCGCGGATCTGATCAGGCGAGAGCACCGTACCCCAGGTGGGCATGCCCTTCGTCGGGCGGCCGTTGGCAACGGTGTCAGCGTACCACTCATCGTCGAACTGAGCCAGTTTGATCGGGTCGTTGAGCGCTGGCGCACGATCGGCGCCCTGCCCATTCTCACCGTGACAGATGAAACAAGTGCTGCTGAAGATCGCCAGCCCGTTCGCCGGATCGCCAGCCGCAGCCTCCGCACGGCGATCAGGGGCGGTCGGCTCCCAGTTGCGAATAAAGGCGACGAGTTCGCGCACCTGCTGATCGGTGAATGGGCCGCCGTGCGCCTGGCCCCAGGCCGGCATCTCCGTACCGGGCACGCCGGACGTGATGAGGTTGAACATCACGTCATCGTGTGTCTCGGCCAGAAACGTCTTGTCGTTGAGCGCTGGAGCATCGACGCCTTCGCCTTGCTCGCCGTGACACGACGCGCAGTTCTGCACGAAGAGTTCCTGTCCGGCGCTCACCGCCAGTGAACGGTCGCGGGCTTCGTCGGCAGCGATGCGATCGGACTCGCGAAGAATGTAGATTTGGAACAGGCCCAAAATCGACAGCGTCAGGCCGAACGCGACGGCGACGAACGGTGTGTAGTTTTCTCGCAGACGCATGGCTCCCCCTTACACCTGGGTGGCCTGTGATGGGTCGAACCGGTCGCGCTCGATCGGGGTGCTGGTGTCCACGAGGACGTCCCCATCCACGATCTCGATCGGGAAAATATCTAACGGACGTGGGGCGGGGCCACCCAACACTTCACCTTTGGTGTTGAAGAGCGAACTGTGACACGGGCAATGGAAGATGCCCTCATCCTCGCGCCACGGGACGGTGCAGCCCAGATGTGTGCAGCGATGCCACAACGCCAACATCCCGCCGTCTTCCAGGCGTGAAATGTAGAAGCGACCTTTCTGCACATGGCTGACCGTTCCCGGCGTGAACTCGTTCGCGCGCCCGGCGATGATTTTCGTGCCGAACCCGCCGGACTCGACGCGCGGCTTGAAGAATCCTAGCAGGCCGGCTCCCGCCTGCCCGATCAGCCCGACCAGCGAAACCCCAAACGCCCAGCCGAGAAACTCACGTCGAGATAATCGCTTCTTTGCGTTCGTATGGGTTGTCATGTTTAACTCTCCGGCAGAGCATGCCTCACTCACAGTCCGTCCCACGGGTTGTACCCGTCCGGCATCTGCCACGGCCAGTACAACTTGAAACCCGGCCCGCGAAACAGAAAACCGCTGACGGTGAAAACGATCGCCGAGATAAACATCACTGTGAACAGCGCCAGCATCACTTCGCGTGTGCTGGCTTTGCGCAGTCGCAAAATAACGGCAGGCAGCGCGACGATGATCGCAATGATGCCGCCGGGCAGCAGTCCCTGCGCCACCCACTGAGGTGTACTGTTCCGCAGCAGTTCGCGAAGGCTGAAGGTGTTGTCGAGCAGGATGTACGCCGACATGGCGATGAGCGTGTATAGCGCCGTCCACGCGCCGATACGCCTGCCGCGCGCGGATCCGAACCATACCCCGACGCCGGCGCGAGAACGGTCGACGTAAGGCAGGGCCACGAGGAACAGAACTAAAACCGTCGGAATGAGCACGCCGGCCAGCGTCGGGTGCATGTGCTCGAGAAGTTCTTGTAAGCCGACGAAGTACCACGGCGCTTTGGCCGGGTCGGTGGTGACGAGTGGATTGGCAATCTCTTCCAGCGGTGCCTGCTTGACCAACGAGAACAGGAAGATGGCAAACGTCACGCTGAGCAGCAGCACGATTTCCCACAGCAGCACGACCGGAAAGGAGAAGACGGTATCGTCCGGCCCCTTGTCCACCATCGGGCTTTCGCCGCGCACCAGTTCGACCAGCGCGTACGTCTTGCCGGTGTGTTTGGGGAAGATGTCGTCGGTGGCAGGTGCTTGAGTTGCCATAGCCGTCTCCGTAACGCGTGAAACGTGAAGCGTGAATCACGTTTTACGTTTCACGTTTCATGCCTGTCATTCGCCGCCAGCCCGCCGTCCTTGCGTACACGCCACACGTGCAGCGAAACAAGCAGTGTGATCAGCAGCGGCAATACGGCGATGTGCAGTGTGTAGAATCGGATGAGCGCGTCCTGGCCGACCTCCGTTCCGCCCAACAGCATCTCTTTTGCCGCCGCGCCGGCGACCGGCGCGTAGCCGGCGATGTTCGTGCCAACGGTGATGGCCCAGTACGAGAGTTGATCCCACGGCAGCAGGTAGCCGGTGAAACTCGCACCGAGGGTGAGGATCAGCAAGAACACGCCGACGATCCAATTGAACTCGCGCGGCGGCTTGTACGCGCCGGTGTAGAACACGCGCGCCATGTGCAGGATCGCTGTGATAACCATCAGGTGCGCCGACCAGCGGTGCATGTTGCGCGTGAACTGACCGAGCGGCACGGACAACTGGATCTCCTTCATCGTCGGGTAGGCGCGCTCGACAGATGGGATGTAGTAGAACATCAGCAGCACGCCGGTGAACACGAGCACGCCGAACAGGATCGCGGTGATGACGCCCAGGCCGAACGAGTACGACCAGCGGATGCTCTTGCGGCTGATCTTGACGGGGTGCAGGTGAAAGAAGACGTTGCTGGTCATCACCAGCGACCGGTCGAGCGGGTTGTCCGGCCAGCCGTGCCGGAAGAACGAGCGCCACACGCGCGACCCGGTCACGAAACTCCAGCGGCTTTTGGTCTGGACAGTCATGCGACCTCCACGAAGTGAACTTCCTCGGTGAAGCGGAACGTCTCCATTCTCACGGCTTCGGTCGGGCAGCGCGCGGCGCATAGCCCGCAGCGGATGCAGCGCGCCGGGTCAAGTAGCATGGCCGACGCGGTGGGCCACTCGGCGGTGCGAGTCCGAATCACGGTCGCTGCCGTCTCATCACCCGACAGCGCCGAGACCGGCACGAGTTTCAAGCAGTCGGTCGGGCACACGTCGACGCAGCCGTTGCATAGGATGCACAGGTCGCCGTCGAAGATCGGGTTGAGGGTGCAGATGAGACAGCGCCCACCTTGTTCGCGCGCGGTCGCCTCGTCGAAACCAGTCTCGACTCGCGCCACGCCGATGCGCCGCTCGACCGGCAGCGCAGGCGGCTGGCGACGCGGCCAGCGCAAGTAGTCGCGCAGCGGGCCGACGTTCGGGTACTCGCGTTTCGAGATGGGGGTGAAGAAGCCCTTGCGCGCTAGGCGCGGCTGGACGTTTTGCAGGTAAGCATGGATACCGCGCGCGGCGCGCTGGCCATCGGCGACGGCATTGATGATCAGACGTGGGCCGAAGGCGATGTCGCCGCCGGCGAACACGCCGGGCGCAGTCGTCATCAGCGTCTCTTTGTCCACGGCTAACGTGCCGCGCGGCGTCACTTCCAGCCCGTCTTCCGGTCGCACCCATTCGAGTTCGCCCGTCTGGCCGATGGAGACAATCACGCTGTCGCACTCCCAGATCCTTTCGGTGTCGGGGACGAGTTGCGGATTGAACCGGCCGCGCTCGTCGAAGGCCCTGGCAACATCCAGCGTCTCGACGCCGACGGCGTGCCCGCCGCCAGGGACGCCGACGATGCGCGTGGGCGCAACGTGATTGTGGATGGTGATGCCCTCTTCTTCGGCTTCGGCAATCTCGACCGGATCGGCGAGCATCTCGTGCCGATCTTCGACGACCAGACAGCGCACTTCTTGGGTCGCGCCGAGGCGACGGGCGGCGCGCGCCACCTCGAGCGCCACTTCGAGGTCGCCGCCCGACTGCGCCGGATGCCCGAGGCGCGCGGCGGTGCGCGCCACATCCATCGCCACGTTGCCGCCGCCGATCACCAGCACGCGCCGGCCGAGGTCGAGGTTGTAGCCGCCCAGGTTGACGTTGATCAGAAAATCTACCGCGCGCAGGACACCATCGAGCTGCTCGCCCTCGACGTTGAGTTTCCGGCTGCGGTAGGTGCCGATGGCGATGAAGATGGCGTCGAAGCCCTGCCCTGCGACCCCCGAAGGGGGAAGTGTCGGAGGGTCGCGGCGCAGATCGGCGAGCGTGAAATCGCGGCCGAGCGCCTGATTGAGTTTAAGCGCTGGGCCGAGCGCGAGGACCGATTGGATTTCGAGATCGATCAGTTCGCGCGGCAGGCGATATTCGGGCACGCCGAGACGCAGCATCCCACCCGCGACCGAAGCCGCATCGAAGATCGTCACGTCGCGACCGAGCAGGGCCAGGTCGTGCGCGCACGAGAGTCCGGCCGGTCCCGCCCCGACGATGGCAACGCGCTTGCCGGTCGAGCCTGCCCTGAGCGAAGTCGAAGGGGCGCTGCGCTGACGCCCTGCGACGAGCCCGCTTCGACTGGTGGGGAAAATGGTGTTTCCCAGGTCAAACGCGCCTGTCGGGCCGACGTAGCCGGGCCAGGCCGGAGGCTGTCGAGGCTCGCCGGTCTCACTGAGATACACACCGTAACGGTCGTTGACAAAGCGCTTGAGTGCGCGGATGGCGATGGGCGCGTCGATCTTTCCGCGCCGGCAAGCCGCCTCGCACGGCGCGCCGCATACCCAGCCGCAGGTAGATGCGAAGGGATTGGTCTCGCGGGCGATCAGGTAGGCTCGCTCGTACTCGCCGTGCGCGATGGCCGTGACGTAGCCGCGCGCGTCGGTGCGGACCGGACAGGCGAACTGGCAGGCGACGGCCTGCTGGTAGAAGGTGAGGTCCGGAATAGAAACGCGATAGGCTGCTTCGGCCATACTGCCTCCTACCGCGCGAGTGTAGCACAACAAGGTATCGCTCAGGTATCCGGCAGGTATCGGTTGGGTAGAAAACCAGAGACGTTCAGAGGATGTCGCTACTCGAAGCGATAGCCAAACCCGCGTTCAGTCAGAATGTGTTTCGGGTCGCTTGGGTCGGCCTCGATTTTCTTGCGAAGTGTCCAGATGAAACGCTTGACGTACTCGATCTCGCCGGCATACTGCGGTTCCCACACCTCGGCGAGAAGCGTTTCGGCGGGAACGATGCGGTGCGCGTGGCGTGCCAGAACCTCGAGCACGCGATATTCCGTAGGGGTGAGGTCCACGGTGAGGCCGGCCACTGTCACCCGTTTCTTGTCGAAGTCAATCATCAGGTCGCCGCTCGTTATGCTATGGCTCGGTAGATGCGCAGCACGGGCCAACACGGCGCCTATGCGCGCCGTCAACTCGGCAAAGGAGAATGGCTTGGTCACGTAGTCGTCCACGCCGAGGCGAAACCCACGCAGTTTGTCAATTTCGTCGCTCTTGGCCGTGAGCATGATAATGGGGATGGACGATTTCTCGCGCAGCCGTTCGCAGACCTCCCAGCCATCCATGCCCGGCATCATCACATCCAGCACCACGAGGTCAGGCCGTGACTCGGTTGCCAGACGCAGGCCAGTCGCTCCGTCACGCGCGGTCAGCGGGCGGTACCCCACTGCTTCCAAGTGGCTGGAGAACAGTTCGAGTAAGTTCTTATCGTCGTCGATGAGCAAGATAGTCGCTTGAGTCATGAATCACCTTGCCGCGGGAAGCGTGAATGAAAAGACGGCGCCACCGCCCGGATGATTCTCGGCCCAGATACGCCCACCCTGCGCCTCGGCCAGTTTACGGCAGATGTACAGGCCGATGCCATAACCATACGCCCGCTGCGCATCGCTGCCGTCCGCGCGATAGAATTTCTCGAAGACGCGCTCAAGATCGGCTGGTGCAAGGCCGGGGCCGGAGTCGCGGACGCTGATGGTCACTTCGAGATCACTGGCGGCTACCTCAACACTCACCTCCCCGTCGGGCGGCGTGTACTTGTCGGCATTGTCCAGCAAATTGACCAACATGCCCAGAACGCAATCCGGGTCGGCGAGGACAGGCGGCAGAATGGGCGCGAAGGGCAGTCGTATTCGCCGCCCGCTGCCTCGCGCGCGAATCTGTTCAGCGGCTTGCTGCATGAACGACACAGCGGACAGAGGTTCCACGTGCAACGCGAGTCGGCCGGATTCGATACGTTCGGCATTCAGTACGTCATCCACCAGCCGTGCCAGCCGGTCGGTTTCCTCGCGAAGGATACCGAGTATCCGGTTGCACGTGGCGTCCACTGCACCGCAGCGGGATTGCAAGCGCTCGATGGCTCCCCGCATGTTGGTGAGCGGCGCGCGGATCTGATGCGAAACGAGTGAGACGAACTCCGACCGCATCTGGTCGAGTTTCTGCAAGTCCGCGTTTGCCCTGGCGAGCTGCTCGACTTTCTCGGCCAGTTCGCGCGTGCGCTCGGCCACCTGCTCGTTCAGGCTGGTATTGAGCCGGCGAATCTCCTCTTCGCGTCGCTTGCGGTTCGTAATATCCCTCAGGATGACGGACATCCCTAAAGATCGCCCAGCCTCATCGGTGAGGTGCGTCGCCGTCAGTTCGACGGCGACCTCGCGACCCTGAGCATCGTGGCAGAGAGTTTCGTGCCCGCGCACGAATCCATCCCGGCGAACCGTCTCCACCAGCCACGAAAACTCGACCTCAGCACCCTCGCGGCTGCTGAGCAAGTCCGAGAAGGGTCGGTCGCCGATCTCGTTGATCGCATACCCGAAAAGGGACTCAGCCCCACGGTTCCAAGACTCGATACGGCCGGCCGCGTCGAGGCTCAGAATGGCATCGGCGGAGGCCGAAGTGATCGAAGCTAGGCGCCGTTCACTGGCTTGTGCCTGTCGCTCCGCGCGCTCCTTTTCATCGAGCCAGTGGCCGATCACCGTCAAGGCCCAGAAGGCCAGCAGCGGCCCGGCCGTGCCATAGAACAGGATCTCGATGCCGAAGTGAGTGAGGTCGTCGAAGGAATCATGCACCCAGCGCGCCAGGCCAAGTTCGTAAACGACGGCCATGATGGAAAAAGCAATTGGGAGCGCCCAGCGCAAAAAGGCGACCCGCTGTCTGAGAGTGTGGCTGGCCGGGTTCATCGCTCTCCTCCATCCTGCCGCGTATTACGCGGAGAAGGTCGTGTGGGTCATTCGCGTGATGAAAAGGCGGATCGGGTTACGGCACGAGCGTGGTCATTATGCTACCATGAAACCGGCCTGCGTTGAAAGCGCGACAACCAGCCTGATGGCAGGTTGTCGTGAACCCGGGGCACATGCCGTCCTATGCCTTCAGACTGTCGACCGCGCCGTCGCCTTCTTCGTACACGGTGACGTTGCAGGGAAGCAGCAACCCCACGTCGAGGTTGGCCGAGAGGGCACATTCAATCTGGTTCGGATTCCAAGTTCGTCCGTCATAGCATTTCCTTCTGTTCATAGCCTGTTTTTCGCAGCGCGGTCGATGTAAAAGCGACGCCGAGCGACGCAGGTGATGCAGCGCCCGGCAATCCATCCGTTCAGTTCGCCACGACAATCGACAGACTCATTCCCGGATGCAGCGTGCACACCGCCGTGTACGTGCCAGCCTGGATAGGAGCCGTCCATGTCAGCGTCTGCGTCGTGCGCCCTGGCAGTTCAAAGTAGGGTATGCCGGCGTCCCGGCTGATCAGGTTGTGCAGTGTGCCGTCTTTGTTGGTCACGACAAGGCGCACTGTCTCGCCGGGCCTCACGGTGATTTGATCCGGTTTGAAGCGGTAGTCCGAGGCCGTGATCGGAATCTCCTGATCCACCGAAACAGGTGTGGCGTCGATCGGCGTGGGCAGGACGGCTGGGGCGTATGGGCCGTAACTGTTACCGTCCATCATACCACCCTGTCCCATCATACCGCCCCCCATCATGCCGCCTCCGCCCATGCCTCTGCCTGGCCCAGTTCCCGGCATGCCAGAGGGCGGATAGATCGGTGTGGACGGCACGGTGCCGCACGCGCTAAGCACCAACGCTGCGATAGTCAGCAGCAATCCGACTGTAATGGCTCTGATAGTGTAGTTCATAGCTTTTCTCCTGAATCCACGGTTGAGGAGTATAGACGAGCATAGTGAAAGCCAGATGTAGAATCTGTAAAGATTTGGTAAAGGTTACTGTGTGCGCGACTTGATCCCTTCCAGCCGCGTCCGCTTCAGTAGCAGTGCGTTGATGGCCACCAGCAGCGACGAGCCGGACATCGAGATGGCGGCGATCTCCGGGCGCAGCACCAGCCCGAACGCCGGGTAGAACAGGCCGGCAGCGATGGGGAAGGCGATGGTGTTGTAACCGGCTGCCCACCATAGATTCTGGTGCATCTTGCGTAGCGTCGCGCGGCTTAACGTGACCGCGCCGATCACGTCGAAGGGGTCGGATTTCATCAGCACCACGTCAGCGGTTTCCATAGCGACGTCCGTGCCAGCGCCGATGGCGATACCCACGTCGGCCTGCGCCAGCGCGGGCGCGTCGTTGATGCCGTCGCCGACCATCGCCACGAGGCTGCCTTGTGACTGAAGTTCTTTCACCTTGTCGGCCTTCTGGCCCGGCAGCACTTCGGCGAATACTGTCTCGATGCCTAATTCGCCAGCGATGCGCTCGGCGGTCGCGCGATTGTCGCCGGTGAGCATTGCGACTTGGATGCCCATGATCGTTAACTTCTCCACGGCGAGTTTGGCATTCGGCCGAACCGCATCTGCGATGGCAATCATGCCCGCGAACTTTCCATCCATCGCAGCGTACACCACCGTGCGACCCGCGCCCTCCAGCGAAGCCGCGCGTTCGCCGTGACCGTCCAGCACGATATTGTTATCGCGCATCAATTTCCGATTGCCCACCAGCAGCGTCTTGCCCGCGACCGTCGCCTTCATGCCGTGGCCGGGGATCGCCTCGAAACCGGTCGCTACTTCCAGCACCAGGTTCTGAGCCTTCGCCTTGTCGACGATCGCCTGCGCGAGCGGATGCTCGGACGATTGCTCGGCCGAGGCGACCAGCCTGAGCAAGTCATCCGTCGTCAGTGACCAGTGATCAGCTGTACTGCTCACTGACGACTGATTACTGGTCACTATCTCCACCACCTGCGGCTTGCCCTCGGTGAGCGTGCCCGTCTTGTCGAAGATGATCGCCTGCAACTTGGCGGCCTGCTCGAGCGCCGTGGCGTTCTTGTACAGGATGCCATTCTGCGCGCCGAGGCCGGTGCCGACCATGACCGCCGTCGGCGTTGCCAGGCCGAGCGCATCGGGACAGGCGATGACGACGACAGTGATCGCCAGCGTGAGCGCCCAGACGAACTTGTCCGCGCTAACCGGGATCGCCGATCCGCCCAGAAAGTACCAGCCGAAGAACGTCGCCAGGCCGAATACGACGGCTGCTGCCACCAGCCACTGTGCAGCCCGATCGGCCAGCCGCTGCGAGGGCGCTTTGGAGTTCTGTGCCATCTGAACGAGTTTGACGATCTGCGCCAGCGCCGTGTCTGCGCCGACTTTCGTCGCACGGAACCTGAACGTGCCGGTCTTGTTGATCGTCGCGCCGACCACGGTCGAGCCGACGTCCTTCTTGACCGGCAGGCTCTCGCCGGTGATCATCGACTCGTCCACGCTCGACCCGCCTTCGATGATCACGCCGTCGACGGGAACCTTGTCGCCGGGGCGGATCAGCACGATATCGTCCAGCACGACCTCCGAGGTCGGCACCTCGACCGGCTGCCCGTGCCGAATGACAGTCGCCTTCGGCGGGGCCAGGTTCATCAGCGCCTGGATCGCCTGCGACGCGCCGGAGCGGGCGCGCATCTCCATCCAGTGACCGAACAGCACGAACGCCAGCAGCAGCGCAGCGGCCTCGTAGAACACTTCGCCCTCGAACAGGAAGGTGGCTGCCACACTGAAGATGTAACCGGCCAGCACCGAGAGCGACACGAGCACGGCCATGTTCAGCGTTCGATTCTTCAGCCCGCGCCACGCCCCGATATAGAATACCCAGCCGCCGTATAGCACGGCGGGCGTCGCCAGCAGGAATGAGAGTATCTCGTTAGACAGTCCAAACGGCTGCGGCAACTGTATCTTGAAGACATCGGTGAACAGCGGCGAGTACAGGAAGACGGGAATGGCGAGGATGAACGAGACCAGGAAGCGATTGCGCATGTCACGCACCATCGCTTCCATGCTCATGCCGCCACCGTGCCCCATTTCGTGTGCCGTGGCTGCCATTTCACCCGATTCGGCGACGGCGGCCATGTCATGGCCGGCATGTTCTGCCGGTTTCGCGGCAGGCATGGTATGTACGGCATGTTCATCCTGTTTTGCGGCGGGCACGGCGTGACCGGCATGTGCGCTCACACCTGCTCCGGGTGCAGGTGCCGGTGTTTCATGTCCCACATGCGCTATCGCCGCCGGCGGGTCGCCAGGCTTGCACACGTGTGCTGGCAGGCACTCGCCCGAGCAGCCATAACCGCACTCGGCCACGTAGCGCTTGATGTCGGCCAGCGTGACCGACTCGTCGTGATAGACCGTCGCCGTGCCGGTCATGAAGTTGGTCTCGACTTTGTGGATGCCGGAGTACTCGCACAGGCGCTTCTCGACCCCGGCGGGTGAGAGCACCGACTCGATACCTTCCAGATTGATGACGGTGGTTTTCATTTCTCTATCCTCCCCCGCTATGCAGTATTGAGCAATGGTACATCATCTTTCGTTTCGTCTTTGCAGCAGCCGCCAACTCAGCCCGATGCCCAGGCTGCTCGTTATCACCCAGAATGGAGTCACAAGCGGGTTGGGCGTCCTTCGATAGGTCTCTCGATAGGCCGCGCCGTCGCGTGCTATCACATAGGCCTCCGAAGCCAGTTCCCATACCGCTTCGTGCGCGACGGCCAGCACCGTCAACCACTTCAGCCGACCGATGATCGAACGCTGTCTTCTGCGCCCGGCGCACAGGATGAAGAGCGCATGCATGAGCGCGATCGGCAGCGTCTGAAAGTGGCCGAACTCGTGCAGGTAACTCAGCCGCAATCGATCTTCGCGCGGCAATCGCCGACGCAGGATCAGATTGACGAGCGGCGGATGGTGTAACGCAACATCACCGATTTTGACGAGATGCCACAGCTCGTTCTCGACTTCGATTTCGCCGGTCAGGCCATACCACGAGCGAACTTTCACTTCTCTAACACCTTCGCCAGCGCGAACAGTTCCGGATCGATCGGCTTCTGAATGCCGACGATGTCGGCCAGCGGGGCCGTCTTCACGCATCCCTGCACCATGCCGACCAGCACGCCGGTCTCGCCGCGCGCCAGCGCCGCGACGGCGCCTGCTCCGAGGCGAGTCGCCAACAGCCGATCGTAAGCCGTCGGCGCGCCGCCGCGCTGCACGTGGCCGAGCGTGGTCGTGCGCAAATCGAAGCCGATTCGAGCCTGATGTTCACGGAAGTAAGCCATCAGTGCTTCAGCGTCGTAGCGTGCCCCTTCGGCGACGACGGCCAATGCATGCGCCTTGCCGCGCTCGTACGCGGCGCGCAGTTCCTGCGCCACCTGCTCCGGCGTTGTTTCAATCTCCGGGATCACCACCACCTCTGCGCCACCGGCGATGCCGGCCATCAGCGCGAGATAGCCGCAGTTGCGACCCATCACCTCGACCAGGAAGGCGCGCTGATGCGACGAGGCCGTGGTCTTGAGCCGGTCGATCGCTTCCAGTGCAATGTTCAGCGCCGTGTCCACACCGATGGTGATGTCGCTGCCGGCAAGATCATTGTCGATCGTGGACGCAACGCCGGCGACTGGAAAGCCCATTTGCGACAGGGCGTGCGCGCCGGTCTGCGAGCCGTTGCCGCCGATGACGACCAGGCCCTCGATGCCGTACTGCTCCAGTGCGTCTATTGCCTTTCGACGACCCTCCTCGGTCCTGAATTCGGGACTGCGGGCGCTGCCCAGAATCGTGCCGCCCTGCTGGATAATGCCGCCGACCGAGCGCGCGGTCAACGACTGACAGTCACCCTCGATCAGCCCGGCGAAACCCTGGCGCACGCCAAAGACTTCCCAGCCCTGATCCAGCGCGCAGCGCGTGACGGCGCGAATGGCGGCGTTCATGCCGGGAGCGTCGCCGCCGCTGGTCAACACAGCGATACGTTTCATCATGTCTCCAAGTTCAACTGGGCGATAGTCGTTTTCAGAATATCGGCCGAGCGCCGCAGACCTTCAATCTCCTCGGGGCTCAAATCCAGGCGGAGCACGCGCTCTACACCGCCCCGATCCACCACCGTGTGCAGGCTCAGGCACACGTCGCCGACGCCGTAATAATCTTCGATGAGGCTGGAGATCGACAGCACCGTGCTTTGGTCTCGCAAGATGGCTTCCATCAGGCGCATCGGCCCGGCGGCCACAGCATAGTAGGTCGCGCCCTTGCGCTCGATGATGTGATAGGCCGCGTCGCGTGTCTGACGGAAGATGGCGTCCATCGCGGCCTGGTCGAAGGCGATATCCTGGGCGGCGCAGAAGGCAGGCAACCGCATGCCGGCGATGTTGGCCAGCGACCACACCGGCACTTCGCTATCGCCATGTTCGCCAATGCGGTATTCTTATTCACCAGGTCAAGGCGCGTCTCGCCGGGTTTCTGGGCCGCGCTGGCGGTGATAACCGTCACGGCCGCCCCAGCGCAGTCGGCGTAGTCACCGGCCCAGATGCGCGTGGGCGGAGCGAAGGGAACCGCATGGTTCAAGTCCATCGCTTCGCCTTCGGCTTTGGCACGGTTCGCGTCCACCAGCACGATTTCTGCCGCCAGACCGTTAAGCAGTAGCGCGTAGGCGACGGTCGCGCCGACGTTGCCGGCGCCGACGATGACGACGCGGGTTGGATGAGGATGCAGGTCGGTCATGAGCTCACCTCTCGGCTCCGGCCCATGCGATCAGGCCGGGCTGGAACGACGTGGTCAGATCGGGATGGCTAGGCAGCACCCGCAACGTGTAACCGTGCAGGCCGCTTCTGCGACAGGGGATGTGGCCAGTCTTGAAGCGGAAGACGCCTTGCCCGTCAGGCCCAACGAGTTGCATCGGCGTCGCTTCAGTGTCGGCCAGCTCGCCATCGGCATCCACCCGTCCTGCGTAGAGTTCGACGCGTACATCGTCTGGGGTGAGTGCGCCCAGGTGAACGCGCGCCTGCACGCGGATCTCGCCGCCGACTTGCAACTCGGCCGGCAACCCGGCCTCGATCGCTTCGATGCGGACCTGAGGCCACTCCTGCCGGACGCGCGCCTTCCAGGAGGCCAAAGCCTTCGCCCCGGCTGTTCCATCAGCCGTGAGCCTGCGATAACTCGCTGCGGCAGGCAGGTAGAACCGCTCGGTGTACTCCTGCACCATGCGATGCGTGTTGAAGAAGGGACTCAATGTTCCAATGGATGCCTTCATGCGCGCAATCCATCGACGCGGCAGCCCGTCGGCTCCCCGCTCGTAAAACGTGGGAACGACATCATGCTCCAGCAAGTCATACAGCGCCTCGGCTTCGACCTGATCCTGGTAGGCAGAGTCGCTGTAGGTCTCCCGTCCACCAATCGCCCAACCGATCGGGATCGAGTTCGGATCAGATATGTTCCAGGCTTCATCCCACCAGCCGTCCAGCACGCTCAGGTTCAGCGCGCCGTTGGCCATCGCTTTCATGCCGCTGGTGCCGCTCGCTTCCATTGGCCGGCGCGGAGTGTTGAGCCACACATCGGCGCCCTGCACCAGGTAGCGCGCCACGGCGATGTCGTAGTCTTCGAGAAAGATCAGGCGACGCCGGAAGGGTTCCTGGCGAGCCAGACTGACAACCTGCTTGATCAGTTCCTTGCCCTCGGTATCCCGCGGGTGGGCCTTCCCGGCAAAGATGATCTGCACCGGACGCTGAAGGTCATTGAGGATACGCGCCAGCCGCTCCGGGTCGCGCAGCAGCAGCGTCGCGCGCTTGTAGGTCGCGAAGCGACGCGCGAAGCCGATGGTCAACGCTTCGGGATTCAGCACTTCATCGGCGGCTTCGAGTTCGGATGGGGGCGCATTGCGTTGTTGGAGTTGGGCGCGCAGCCGTCGGCGAGCGAAAGCCATCAATCGCTCGCGCCGCCGTTCATGCGTCCGCCACAATTCCTCGGCCGGGATGCGCTCCACGCGCTGCCACACCGCCCGGTCGGCGGGTTCTTCTGTCCAGCGCGGCCCGAGGTAGCGATCGTACAATTGATCCATCTCGTGCGAGATCCATGAGCGAAAGTGGACGCCGTTGGCCACGTGCCCGATGGGAATTTCGTCCACGGGCACACCCGGCCAGATCGCCTGCATCATCTGTCGGCTGACCTGGCCGTGCAGGCGGCTGACGCCGTTGCTGTAGGCGGACATTCGCAATGCCAGGACGGTCATGCTGAAGGTACTGCTCTCGTCGGCGGGGTTTTGCCTTCCCAGCGCCAGAAAGTCGTGACGAGAGAGGCCCAGGCTGCGGGCGTAGGCGCCCAGGTAGCGATCCATCAGTTCGGACGAGAAATGGTCGTGGCCGGCGGGCACAGGCGTGTGGGTCGTGAAGATCAGGCTGGCTGTGGCCGCCGCGCGCGCTTCGTCAAACGATAGGCCACCGGACTCGATCAAGTGCCGCACGTGCTCCAGCGCCAGGAACGCCGCGTGGCCTTCGTTCATGTGATAGACCAGCGGCTGCATACCCAGCGCCTGAAGGACGCGAAAGCCGCCGATACCCAGCATCATCTCCTGTTTCAAGCGCATTTCCAGGTCACCGCCGTAGAGTTGGTCGGTGATGTCGCGGTCTTCGGAGCGGTTGATGGGAATGTTGGTGTCCAGCAGATACAGCGCGATGCGGCCCACCTGCGCCCGCCATATCTGCGCCGTGACTGTCCGCCCAGGGTAGGCCACTTCGACGGTAAGCGCCCTACTGTCCGGTGTGCGTTCCAGCGTGAGCGGCAGGGTGTAGAAGTCATTGTCGGCGTACATTTCTTGCTGCCAGCCGGCTTCGTTGAGGCGCTGCCGAAGGTAGCCCTGCTGGTAAAGTAGTCCGACACCCACAAGCGGCACGCCCAGATCGCTGGCCGACTTGAGATGATCGCCGGCCAGCAGGCCCAGCCCGCCGGCGAAGATCGACAGGCACTCGGTCACACCAAACTCGGCGGAGAAGTAAGCCACGAGCGGGCCTTCGAACTGTCCGTGTGTTTTGGCGAACCAAGTGGATGCGTGGCCGAGATAGGCACCGAAGTCTTGAGAGACGCGCACCAGGTGCGCCAGGAATCCTTCGTCGGCAGCCGCGGCTTCCAGTTTCGCCTGGTCGATCGTCCCCAGCATGCGCACCGGGTTGTGGCCGGTCGTCTCCCACAGATCGCTGTCCAATCGTCGGAAAAGCTCGATGGCGTCGTGGTTCCAGGCCCAGCGCAGGTTATAGGCTAACGCACGCAGGCTTTCGAGCGGAGCCGGCAGTGATGGCGTGACGGTAAAAGTGCGAATCGGTTTCATCTTTGCGATCTCGTCGACGGGATTGACTCAACAGCGTCCAGCATATCACGCGCAAAGGGGTTGTGTTAGCGCCATCTTGCTCGTTCTACCATACGCCAATCGACCAGGTGCGCCATCGGTGAAACTACCTAATGATCGACACGATTGATCGACACGACGTGATCATCCACCTTGCAGCAGATGTCCTGACCATTGCAGCCGCGCTGCGTGCAGCGGAAGCGGAAACGGACCTCACCCCCACCCTCCGGGAAAGGCCCGAGCGTAAGGTGATAGCGCTGCACCCCGGCCATCACGCCACCGGCCGGTGCCATCTCAGCCGATCGAGGCTCGCCACCGTCAAGCCACCAAGTCAGCATGCCGGGACAGTTGGTGCGTATAGTCAGTCGATCACCGGGTTGAATCCGAGCCGTCTGTTGCGCGAAGGTCCACACCACCGCGTGCGGCACGATGTTCCGATCCAGTTCCGCCGGCGGCTGGCTGCCCAGGCCGCGATAGATGTTTCGTAGATGGATGCGAAACAGATCGTCGAATTCATCGTCGTTGCCCGAATCCTGGTCGGCGCCGAACCACCAGAACCAGTCACTGCCTTCGGCCATGTACAGCGCCTCGAAGGCGGCTGGTGCTGTCTCCGGCGTGGCATTGGCTCGTGCAACGAAATCCCGCGCCCGGCCTAGCAATTCCCAGCCTTGATTCTCCTCATCCTCGCCGATCCACGTGCCCAGGTCAACGCCCGGCCCCGAACCGTTCTCGTCGATCCATGAGCCGGTGAACAGGTCGTAGATTTTGGTCTGTGCCGCGAGCGGATGCGGATCGATATTTCGATCCGGGTTGCCGTCCAGGTACTCGGCGAAGGTGACGGTCTCGACCTCGGCGTCGCGTTCCAGCAGTCCGTACAGCGCGTGCAGGAAGGGCCGGGCGTCCTCGCGATAACTGCCCCAGGCATTCTCGCCATCCAGCACTACTGTCAGGATTCGGTCTTCATCACCGCCCATCCGCCAGGCGAAGCGCTCTTTGATCTCGCGCAGGAAGTCGCGCGCGGCCTGTTCGTAATCGGCATAACCGTAATAGCGGAAGCCGATGGCGTCGGACAGCGCTGTGTTACGGAAGAAGACACTGACGGCGTGCTCGCCTTCTTCGGCGCGATAGGGTCGGCACAGGACATCCGGCTCGTCAGCGCGATAGCCCCAGCGGCCCGATTGGGCCAGCACACTGCGATCGGTGGCGAGCCAGCACACGCCATGCTGCGCAAACAAGGGAACGACAAACTGGCTCACTGCCCCCTCGGCCGGCCACATGCCACGCGGCGGCTGGCCGAAGTAACGCCGATAAAACTCGACGGCGAGCCGCACCTGCGCTTCGGCATCTTCGGAGTACGCGAAGCGCGGCGGATGAGTCGATCCAGGCCGATCGAGGGTGGCGCGATCGGTGTCAACCAATAGCGGCAGAATCGGATGATAGAACGGCGTCGTCGAGACTTCGATTTGCCCGCGCGCCTGCATCTGGCGATGGATGGGAATCACTGCGCGCATGATCTTGTACTGCTCGGCGATCATGGCTTCTACATCGGCCAGGCGGAAATCCCGCGCCTGCTCGATGAAGCGGCGCACCGAGGCGACCTCGCCAGTTGCCAGCGTCACGTCGCCGTCGCGGAATTCCTTGCCGAACCAGGCCAGGCTGAACCACATCTGCACGTCGCGTAACTCCTGGGCGCTGAAGCGCCGGCCTTCGCGCCGCTGGATGAACAACTCCTTGTAGCGAGCATGCGGGAAGATCTGGTTGTGCCAATCGGCGTCGAAGAAGTTGCTCAGCACGACCTCGCGTTCGCCATCTGTCAGCGACTCGGCCGGCTTCAGCGTCAACTCCAGCGCCCGATCGGACGCGCCGCGCTCCAGGTAGTCTTCGATCTGCCACAGCAGCGACGGCGTCAGGTTGACAGTCAGGTGCAGTTCTGGATGTTCGGCTACCAACGCCGCCATCGAGTAGTAATCGCGAATGGCGTGCAGCCGCACCCAGGGGTGAAGGTAACTCCCGACCTGGGTTGGATGCGACGTATCCTTGTAGATCGGCTGGTGCTGGTGCCACAGGATTGCCAGGTATAGCTTAGGCCCGACACGGAAGGATGCCGTCGGCCCAATGACCTCGCCCTGCGGCGAGCGGCCATGCACCGAGTACGTCACTCGATCGCCCTTGGCGAACGGGCCGATCTCGGCGCTCCAGTAGCTGTTGACGCCTTCGTTGCGTTGCCAGACGGCATCCGTCTGGCTTCGGACGATCGCCTGATCGGCGCGTTCGACCTGATAGGTTATCCAGGCCGACTGCCCCGGCTCGATGGGCCAAGTGCCGATGCGCAGATTGACGCTTTCGCCCGGACTCACTCGATGGGGCTGCCGTGGCGCATCTGTGGTCAGGTGCCAGATGTTCATGTCATCCCTCAGCGCAAGAGCGCCAGCAGCAGTTGTGCCAAGAGAATCTTTGTAATCAAGGCGACCGGATAGACAGCAGCATAACCAATGTTGGGAAGATCGTTGCGCGTCTGCTCCAGCGCAAAGCCCAGTACGGCGGGTTGCGTCTGCAGCCCGGCGAGCACCCCCATCAATAGTCCCATTGGAATTTTGAGAAGCCAGCGGCCGATCCACAGGGCGGCCACGGCGGTGACGACGGTGATAACGATGCCTGCCGTGAAAATGGAAGCCCCGCCACCCTGAGTTATAGTCGTGACAAACGCGTAGCCGGCGCGCGTCCCGACGCCCGCCAGGAACAGAATCAGACCGGCCTGGCGCAGCGTCAGATTGGCGCTATAGGGCAGACTCCACACCATCGAGCCAGTGCGCCCCAGCGTGCCCAGGATCAGCGACACAACCAGGGGACCGCCTGCCAGGCCGAGCTTGACGACAATGCCGCCCGGCAGCGGAATCGGCACCATGCCCAGCAGCAGGCCCAACCCCAGGCCCAGACTGAAGGTCAGTATGTCGATCTCACTCAACGCGCGGTACGAATCGCCGAAAAAGGCGCTCACCGCGTCCATATGCTTGCGCTGCGTGACGACCCGCACCCGGTCGCCGAGTTCCAGCACGGTGTCGTCATGCGCCAGCATCTCGATGTCGCCGCGCCGCACGCGGGTCACGATTGCTCCAAATTGCTGCGGGAGGTTCAGGTCTCTCAGGCGATGACCGGCAACTTTCGGGTTCGAGACAAATATACGCCGGTGATCGAATTCGCGCCGGTCGAGTTCGAGACGCTCGTCGCTGGCCTCTCCCAGATAGCCTATCACGCGATCCAGATCATCAGGTGTTCCAATCACACTCACCAGATCACCAGTGTTGAGGCGCGTCTGCCCGTCTGCCAGCGAGAGCTGGCCGGCGCGCTTCATGCGCCCGAAGATGACATCCCACTTGTGGCGGTCGATCAGTTCCTGGATGGTCGCCTGGGCCGCCTCCGGCCGAGTCACGCGAATCGTGCGGTTGTCCAGCTTTTTGTTCGTCGCGCCGGCATACGCGTCGCGCAGACGTGGGGCTTCGGCGGCGTAGTCGATCTTCCAGATGTGCTGCATCACGTTGATGAGCAGAATCATTCCCACCGCGCCTGCGGGATACGTGATCGAGAAGCCGACGACCGGCTCGGCGAGCAGTTGATCGAGAGCCGCCCTGGGCGCGGTGCTTTTGATGTATTCGAGCACGCCCGCCAGCGCGGCCGTATTGGTCAGGCTGCCGGTATACACCCCCGCCGCCAGTGCAGATCTGAATTGAAGCAGGTTGCTGACGATGACGGTGATCGCAGCCGCAAGAACAAGCATCCCCACCACAAACAAATTGTCACGCAGCCCCTTGCGCCGGAAGGAAGCGAAGAAGACGGGGCCGCTGCTCAACCCGATCGTGTAAACGAAGATGACCAAGCCCAGCTGGTAGACCAGCTCCGGCAGTTTGAGATCGGGGTGGAGCGAGCCGATGGCGAGGCCGACGAACAGCACGGCAGCCACGCCCAGGCTGCTCCCCCCAATCTTGATCCGCCCCAGCGGATAGCCGATGGCGGCAACGACGAACAGCAGCAACAGCGGATTGTCAATCAGCAGTTGAATCATGCCCTCACGCGCGGCCCGGCCGCCTGCACCTCCGCACTCACATCGTTGGCGAAGGTCTTGAAGTTTTCGGCGAACATGCCAGCGAGTTTCCGCGCCTGCGTATCGTAAGCCTCTTTATCCGCCCACGTGTTGCGCGGATTCAGCACCTCGGCTGGAACATTGGGACAGGTCGTTGGAACGGCGACTCCGAAATTCGGATCAGCTACGGTCGGCACGTCGTTCAGATGGCCGTCGAGTGCCGCGTGAACCATCGCGCGCGTGTAGGCGATCTTCATGCGCTGGCCTACACCGTACGGCCCGCCGCTCCAGCCGGTGTTCACCAGCCAGACGTTGACATTATGCTTCGCGATTTTCTCGCCGAGCAGGTTGGCATACACCGTCGGCGAGAGCGCCATGAACGGCGCGCCGAAGCAGGTACTGAACGTGGCCGTCGGCTCGGTGACGCCCTTCTCCGTCCCGGCAACCTTAGCGGTGTAGCCGGACAGGAAGTGATACATCGCCTGCGCGGGCGTGAGTCTGGCGATGGGCGGCAGCACGCCGAAGGCATCGGCGGTGAGCATGATGATGTTCGTCGGGTGGCCGCCGAGTCCGTCGCGCGTGGCGTTCGGGATGTGGCTAATCGGGTAGGCGGCGCGCGTGTTCTCGGTGAGCGAATCATCGTCGAGGTTGAGACGGCCCGTCGCACTGTCGAAGGCGACGTTTTCGAGAATCGTTCCGAAGCGGCGGGTGGTTTCGTAAATCTCCGGTTCGGCGGTGGGCGAGAGGCGGATCACTTTGGCGTAGCAGCCACCTTCAAAGTTGAACACGCCTCGATCGCTCCAGCCGTGCTCGTCGTCGCCGATCAGCGTGCGATTCGGATCGGCCGAGAGCGTCGTCTTGCCCGTCCCCGACAAGCCGAAGAAGATCGCCGCGTCACCCTTCGCGCCGATGTTGGCCGAGCAGTGCATCGAGAGCACATTTCGCTGCGGCAGCAAGTAGTTGAGCACGGTGAAGATCGACTTCTTGATCTCGCCGGCGTATTGCGTCCCGCCGATGAGCACCAGCCGCTGTCCGAAGTGGAGCACAATGAAGACTTCCGAGTGCGTGCCATCGACTTCTGGAATGGCGTGGAAGTTCGGGGCGTTGATGATGGTGAACTGCGGGACGTGTGTCGCCAGGTCTTCGGGCTTGGCCTGGATGAACATGTTGCGCGCGAACAGGTTGTGCCAGGCCGTTTCAGTGATGACGCGAATGAGCAGCCGATACTCCGGATCCGCCCCCGCGAAGCAGTCTTGCACAAACAGGTCTTTGCCTTGCAGGTACGCCAGCAGCCGCCGATGGAGCGTTTCAAAATTCGCCGGCTCCATTGCGCGATTGACCTTGCCCCACCAGACTTTGTCGGCGCTCGACGGCTCGCGCACGATGAACTTGTCATTGGGCGAGCGGCCAGTGTGCTGGCCGGTGCGCACGACCAGCGGACCGAGGTGAGCCAGCCGTCCCTCACGTCGGCGGATGGCTTCCTCGTAAAGCTGAGGAGTGGAAAGGTTCCAGTAGACCGCATTCACATTTCGAATGCCGTGATTTTCCAGACCGTACTCACTGTGTGCTGCGCCTTGTGTTTGCATCGAGACATCTCCTGAGTGGATTCAAATCGAATGTGCGTCTGACACGCGCTTTTCTTGCCCGTTTTGCCCGACCTGCCCGGCGTCGATTGGCTTGATTCAGTCCAAGCCAAATAGCGGGTGACGTCTGCCAGCCACCCGCGGTTGCGCTGTGAAGGGGCTGTTTGTCACGAAACTCGACGGCCTGAGATTCAGGCGTATAGTTCGGCGCGGGTGAGCGGGACGTTGCTCTTGCCGCGATCGGGTCTAGCAAGTAGCGACTGATTGACGTTGAGATTGCCGGCTTCAAAGCCGTAGGCCGACACGGCCATGTACAATCGCCAGGTGCGGTAGGTCGCTTCGCTCGTCACCCGAATGGCCTCGGTCCGCTGCTCGGCCAGTCGATTGACCCAGTGACGCAGCGTGCGCGCGTAATGCTCACGCAGGTTCTCCACGTCGCGCACTTCAAAGCCTGCCCGCTCGGCGATGAGGTTGACCTCGCTCACCGGCACTAACTCGCCGTCGGGGAACACATAGGTCTGCATGAAGGTGCCGGGGCCGAGCAGCCAGCGCCCAATGAAATCCTGCCAGCCCCATGCTTTCCTGGCGGACTCCGGCGCATTCGCGGCATAGGGCACAGCCGGCCGATACGAGATGCCGTGATTCAGGAACAGTCCGCCCGGCTTGAGCAACCGGTAAGCCTGCGCGAAGTACTCGGGTAAGTGGCTTCGCCCCACATGCTCAAACATGCCGACGCTGACGATCTTGTCGAAGGACTCGGACTTCAGATCGCGGTAGTCTTGCAGGCGGACGCTCACCCGGTCGGCCAGGCCGCTGCGCGCAATCTGCTCGTCAGCAAATTCGATCTGCCGATCGCTGAGTGTGACGCCCAGGGCGCTTACGCCGTACTTTTCCGCTGCATACCTTGTCAGCCCACCCCAACCGCACCCAATGTCGAGCAGCCGCTCGCCGGGTCGTAGACGCAGCTTCCGGCAGATATGCTCCAGCTTGTGTTCTTGTGCCGTGTCGATGTCTTCCGCGCCGGTTTGGAAGTAGGCGCACGAGTATTGCATACGCCGCCCCAGCCACAGCGCGTAGAAGTCGTTCCCCACGTTGTAGTGATACTGAATCGCCGCCCGATCGCGCTCACGCGAATGCCGCGCGCCGCGCAAGCGAGCCGGGCCGCGACTAGCCGGTCGGGTTGGGCCGGACCTGGGAAGCGCGAGCAGGTCCCGAGCCAGCCCAACGATCTCGGATCGAGAGAAGCTCCGCCCGAAGATATTCTCCATCAGCGAGAAGGCAGAGAAGATGTCGCCCTCAATGTCGAGGTCGCCGTAGATGAAAGCTTCGCCCAGTGACAACTCAATCGGCGGCGTGAACATGCGCCGCAGCGCGCCGGGATGGTTGAGGACCAGACCGAAGCGTGAATCAGTGGTGGCAGGCAGATCGGTGCCATCCCACAGGTGTACGTTGAAAGTGCGCGGTGGCGGGAACAGTCGATTCAGCACAGAGATGGTCTGTGACACCAAACGACTCGCGGTCGAAAGTGAAAGCGCTTGAGACATGATAGCTCCCTTCAATCTCGTGACGGTTCACCAGTCCCCGCTCAGAATACACCTTCAGTAGTGTCGATACCAATCTGGCGACACCGGGGTCAGTGCGGCGATCGAGTCGCCCCACTTCCTCCACCACGGCCGTCCGTGTTCGCCAGCGATGTCGTGGAGCCTGCGCATCCGATCGACCCCAACTGTAGCGAGCCACTGCCGCCGCTCGCGTGCGTCCGGCACGTGCATCGCCTCTTCCCAGATAGCGCGCCCGCCCAGGAACCCAGACGCCCCAGCCTGGCATGCAAGCTTCACCTGCCGCGCGAACTCGTCAAAGGTGACGCCGGCGCTGAGCAGAATCCACGGCGACTGCGAGACCTCGTTCAGTTGTTCGCAGGCGGCGCGCAGCACGCCTTCGTCTTTCTCATAGCGCATATCGGCCGGGAACTCGGTCTTGAGTACGTCCACGCCCAACGACGTGAGATCGCGCGCCGAATCTGCGACCAGGGTCGGTTTACGAGCAGCAAAAATTTCTGGATAATCCTCGGCTCCCGAGACGGGGTAAGCGATCGGTTCCAACAGGAAGGGGATGTCGGCACGAGCGCAGTCGTCAGCCACACGTTGAGTGACTTCCCGTTGGCGAGCCGCATTCTCGGACAAGTCGGGCCGATAGTACAACAGAATCTTCACCGCCGATGCGCCCATGCGCCTGATCTTCTCAACGCTCCAGTCGGGCAACAGCGTCGTGACCCGGCCCTGCGCGTCCTTTTCGTAGCCGGTTTCTTCAAGGCTGACGAGCAGGCCGACATCGCCCGGCAGTGCGCCGCTGGCGATGGCCTGGGCTGCACCATAAACTGGATCGAGCAAGACGGCAGTCGATTCGGAGGCCAGCGCTTCGGTCAGGTCGCGCTTGTATTCCACCAGCGTGTCGTACGTAACCTGATCGGGCGCGGCCTTGTCGATCAGGCGCTGCATCGAGCCGCGATGATCCATCGCGCACATGGCGAAGATGCCATGCGTGTCTGCGATCTGCTGCAGGCCGCGCAGCTTCCCAATGCTGAGTTGTCCAGGCATGATTGCTGCTCCCCCTCCATCTCAAACACTAATAAGGTATTGCGCGTTGCGCGCAACGACATGCACCGCGCAATAGCGTGGCCTTCAGCCGACCCATCCGTGCTGATATGCTACACCGTCGCAAATTCGCGACTGGCCGCGAACTCACGCACAAGGCCCATCGCCTTGTCCGTCTTGGTGATGGACTTCATACCGTCCTTCTCGATCTCGGTCAGCGCGCGGATGGCGTCGATCGTCTCCGGGACGACGATGGCCTGGTTGTAGACCTGGTAGTTGTAGAACACTTCGTTGCCTTTCACGGTCAGGCTGTCTTCCCACAGGCCCACTTCCCACATGTCGCCGCGCGGCCGGCCCAGATCGGCCATCAGCTCCAGCGTGCTATTGAGCGCGACCACACCGTCCGAGGCGCGCAGGAAAGCGATGCGCGGAGCGGCGCGGAACGCCGCCAGCACCTCGTCTTTGGTCGCCAGCCGGGTGAGTTCGACACTCCAGGCGTGCAAGTGGCTGGTCGTGTGCGCTGCCACCACGGCAATGGTCATCACGTCGAGTTCGGGATCGACGGTCTGCGCATCCGGGCCTTGATGCGACGGGATGGTCGTCTCCGGCACGACTGTGTTCATCACGCCACTGTGATCGGATTCCCACGGATCGGTCGCGCGCCGGATCAGCACCCCGCGCGCTTTCTTGAGCAGCCCGGCATTCTTCAGTGCAACGAGTGTGCGGACAATGCTGGTGGTGTTGCACGAGACGACGCGCGTCGTGTCGCGCCCAATGGCGCTGGCGTAGTTCGCCTGCGCCACGAACGAATGGCCGGTCAGGCTGTGCTTCTCGCCGCCCTGGAAGATCGACTTGACACCGGCGGCGCGATACTTTTCCAGGTTGGCCGCAGCCACCTTCTTGGGCGTGGCGTCGGCGACGACATCGACCCAGCCAAGCAGCTCGTCCAGATTTCCGACGACGGGAAGGCCGGCGGCGCGCATCTGATCGGCAGCCTGCGGCGTCGAAGCGTACACCGGGTAACCCTTCTCGACGGCCACCCGGATGCGCCAATCGCTGACCACATCGGCTACGCCGACCAATTCCATGTCATCTTGCGCGACAACCGCGTCGGCGATGCGCTTGCCGATGACACCGTAGCCGTTGACGGCCACGCGAACTTTTCGAGTAGACATGTTTGCCTCCTGCAATTGTGTGTGGAAGACCGCAACGGATCATCTCAGCCCTATAACCTGCGATAGGGCAGTTGAGTTGTCCGCCTTACCTTTTCGCCCAGTTCCGGTTTTGCGTACGTCTTCGGCGCACGATCGAACTCGGCCTGACAGCGCGGACAGCACAGGAAATATACCACGCCTTCGTACTTAATCACGGCGTGCGCCTTGCCACGATTGAGGCGCTTGCCACAAACGGGATCTTTCAACATAGACGTCTCACTTTCTCTGTGTGTGACGACGCAGGCCGGAGCACGGAACATCGGTCTCGGTGGCCCCATAGGTATGCCAGCCGTCAGACCCGGCCCGGCGAACGGCATCGATCAGCGCCGAGACAGTGGTCAAGGTAACATCGTACGTGACGTACGCCATGCCCACGTTGTGCTCGACCTGGACTTCCACGACACCGGCAAGCGCAGCGAGGCATCCATGAATGCGGGTGGCGCAGTTGGGGCAGACCATGCCCCACACCACGAGCCGCGTTGCTCTGACGCACTGCCGTTCGCTGGCAGATGGCATTTTCGCGGACGAGTCGATCAGACTGGCCTCGCTCATGAGAATCCCCCTCGTTGTCTGGGCGGACGATCACCTAATCGCTCGCGCCCGAATAGACGGCACGTCGCAGCCGGCGGCGGCGCTCCGGCCCACCGAGCAACCCGGCGAGCGCAGCAACGCCTTCGGTGATCAGGTAAACGGGCAGGCTGCCGAACAGGCGCAGGATCACTTTCGGGTAATCGGCCCGATCCGAGAGCAGATCGATGAATGCACGGGTGGCAAACGGGTTGCGCACGCCGAGCGCGAAGCAGCCGCGCGGATGGTTATAGAATCACTGCGCCAGCCCGAGGCCAAAGGTGTGGCGCATCGGAAGACCCACAGGTAGCCCAGACCGACATCGCCGAACAGAATGACCGGCCCATCGGCAAAGCGGCGCATGACCTCCGGTGGAACCGGCACTTCGGCTTCGATGGCCGCGGCCATCGTCTTGCCCCGGCGCAGCCCCACCGATCGAGCCACGACCGAATTGGCGCCATCGGCGCCGATCAGGTAGCGTCCCTCGACGATGCAGCCATCCCTTGTTTCAACAATTATCCGATCCGGCGTTTCCGTGACGGCGCACACGGCAGTACCCTGCCGGACTTCGCCGTGGGCGTAGGCCAGGATGTGGGCATCGAACCGGTCACGCATGACCATGCCCATCATCCGATCGCGAAGCGGGATGGTGACGGTGCGCCCGTCGAGAGTATAGTGGATGGACTTCACCCGCGTCTCGATGACCGAGTCGAAGGAGAAGGGAAACTGGTCTTCCAGGAAGCGAGTGGAAAGTCCGCCGCCGCACGGCTTGTAGCGCGGCAGCGTTTCCTTTTCGAGCACCAGCACGCGCCGGCCGGCCTCGCCCAGGAAGTAGGCGGCTGTCACCCCACCGGGCCCCGCGCCAGCGATGATGACATCGTACATCTCAGACATTTCACACCTTGAAGCCGGTCACTCCGCGAGTTGAGCGCGATATTCGTGCCGCCCATCACCGCCCGCTCGCGCGACGGCATTGATCAACGCCGGAATCGTCACCCGATCGGGATTGAACTCCACGTTGGCTATCCCCATCGTATGATCCACGTGGGCTTCCATCACGCCGTTGAGCGAGATCAGACTATTGCGGACGCGATTCGCGCAGTTGGGGCAACCCATCCCATACACGGCCAATAGCGTCCAGGGCGTCTTGCTTCGTTCGTCGTCGGTGGCAACTTTCTGCAACGGCTCGACGTGACATTGCTCATCCATGATGTGTTCTCCATCCTGGGATTAGTGGCAACCGCCGGAGTGACGGGTGTGCTGGTCATCGGGTCGGGTCGCGGCAACCGTATCGTTCGTGGTCGTCGCCGTATCCGTGGTCTGCGCCGTGTCCGTGTGCTGGCCGTGACCGCCGTGGCTGCCGTGGCCGCCGTGCATGAAGAGGTGACCGACGATGACCAGGACGATGAAGCCGTAGTACACCACGGTGTTCAGTGGGACATTGAAAATGGCGACCGCCACAAGCGCGGCGAGCAAGCCCGCGCCCACTATCCAGGCGATGCGCGGAATGCGCAGCGGGCGATCCGTTGTGGGTGAAGTGTGTTCCATGCGAATCTCTCCTTAGAATCGAGTGATGTTCGAAGATGATTCTAGATGAGTTGGTCGAGGCGCGTAAGGCGCATTTGGCCTGTTTTCAGATGCGCCGTTTGGCGGGGGCGAAGATTAGGCTCAGATGAGAATACTCGCCGCTTATCGTGCATTGTGCGCAACGTTAGACTTGATCAGCGGCGCTTTGCCTGCCGCAGTTTTCGGAATAGCGGCCACACGCTGCACCTGGATATAGGGCACGCGCGCCCCCTCCTGCGCCAACGAGCGGGAAAGCTGCTCGATGAGCGCTTCGTCCGTCAGCCCATCGCGCACGCCGGTGAGTAGCACAACCAACCCGTCGTCGGCCTGCTGGATCACCTGCCACCCACTGACCGGGGCGATGTCCATGACGCGATTGAACACCAGGGGCTGCACGGCGACCTTGCCGCCGGTCACAGCCGGCAGGTGCAGGGTATCCTCCACCCGCCCCTGGACACTCTCCAGCACGGCAAACGGCAGACCACAAGAGTGAACTTCGGTGCTCACGCGCACGCTGTCGTTCAACTCGTAGCGGATGAGCGGCTGGGTGCGGCTGAAGAGTGTGGTGACCAACACCTTGGCGCCATATTCTCCAGCTGGCACGGGGCGGTAGTGTTCGTCCACCACTTCGGCGATGACCAGGTCCTCGAAGAGATGCATGCGCCGGCAGGCTCCATACTCCGCTGCGATGTCGGCCGTTTCGGTCGCGCCGTATTGATTGAAGGGCTCGTCGCCCCACGCCTCCTGCGCACGTTGGCGCGTCTGCTGCGTCAGCACTTCCGATGAGGTGTATACCCAGCGTGGGTGAATGTGCAGCCGTCCGGCAAGCTGCTCTTCAGCCAGAATACCCGTCATGGACGCATAGGCAATCAACACTTCCGGTTGCCAGTCGTTGAGTTGCTGAACAGTCTGCGGCAAGGGCTGGCTGGCAGGGAGTCTCAAGGATGGGCGCCACCAGCTCCTCGCCGTTGCAGCCACCTGCGACGACATGTGCCAGGGGCTGATCGAGGCCACGGTCGCCATTCGTTGACGATGGGTGAGGTTGATTCGCACGCCCGACCACTCCTGGCCACGAGCGAAGGAGGCCAGGATGTAAACCCACTCGGCGTCATCGAAAAGAAAGAAGCCGGGATGGCCGCTGCTCCCGGAAGTGGCGTTGACCCAGTAGCGATTCCGGTAGCGCTGGCCGGCCTCGCCTTGCGCCGCGTAGGCGCGTATCCCTTCCAGGCGTAGCGACCGATCCGTCACCAACTCATCGAAGTGCTCCATCATCATGGCCTTCGTCAGCACCGGCAGCTCGTTCAAGGGGCGGTCGGCGAGGCCCCGGTGGAACTTCTGGTAAAAGGGCGAGCGCGCGTAGGCGTACTCGCGAAGACGGCGCAACGACTCGGCCTGATGCGCCTCCAATTGCGGGCGCGTCCAGTATTCCCGCTTGCGCATCTGCTCCAGGTTGTGCAGCAATTTCAGCATGATGTGGATATCCATCACATCCTCCTTATACCGCTGCCTCACGTCTATGAAACCGGGGCGGACACCTGGCATGTGAATCCCTTTTCAGGCCCGGCCCGTGCCGGCTTCTATTTCTGCTGTCTAACGCACGGCGTGCAGCCCACTTCGTGGCCGCGTGTAGATCAAGAAAACGATGCGGTTCATTTGCGTTCTCCTGCAAGTTGTGGCATTCATCGATTGCAGGATAGCACGCGGGCCTATTGGGGGTAAGCGCAAAGTGGCGCGTTGAGGGGTAGGTGAAACTACCTAAAGTGGGGGTCAGACGATTGGGGTGACGTTCGACCGTCGTTTGCTGGCTCGCCCGATAACGGCCAAATTTGTAAACTGTCGCCATCGCTCGATGCGTAGGCCAGCCGCTTCCAGCCCGGCGCGAAATTCTCGACCGGTGAACTGCGTGGTTTGCAGGTGATCGAACAGCACGCGAATCGGCCAAGCCGAAATGAAACCCTTGAGGAGATCCTCAAAATAGAAGACGCCGCCCAGTCTAAGCACGCGGGCGATTTCCTTGAGCGCTTGCTGCCAGTTGGGAACGTGATGAATGATGCCGAAGTCCACCACTGCGTCGAAACTCGCATCGAGCGCGTCGATCGCCTCAGCGTCACCGACGAAGACGCGGGCGCGATCGCCATGCTGCGCCACGCGCTTCTGAGCCAGGGTGACCATTTTCGGATCGAGGTCGAAGCCAGTGGCATGCGCTGCGCCGAGCGAGAGCAGAATTTCGATCCCTACGCCGCGCCCGCAGCCGATTTCAAGTACACGCTGGCCGACAAGCGATCCAGGTGGGCCGATGAGCCGGGGCGTTTCGAGCGCGCGTTGGCTCCAGGCGCGAATCGGGTTGTTCATCAGGGCAAATTCGAATGTGTTGAGTTTCACGTTGCCTCGATTGGCTCGCCGTGTGTCAGTGCCTCCAACATCTCCGCCGGCCCGGCCCGGACATCACCCTCCCAGTCGAGAAACGCGCCGGTCGAGTAGTCGCGCAGGATCAGCGTATTCGTGGCCACGCGATACACTTCGTGGAGCCACGTCCCGCGCACGCGCCGGATCTCGATTAGCCGGCTGACAATCTCGATCTCGTCGTCGTTCGATGCGGCGTCGAAGAACTCGGCATCGTGCCGATATTGCAGCGTGATAAAGTTGTGCGCGCGCATCACCTCAAGCGGCCAGCCGACCAGTCTCGCCGCACGGAAGACGACGGCTTGCAGCCAGTTGAAATAGGTTGCCACGGCGACGCGACTCGTGGCATCGAGTTCGTAGAAACGCACCGCGTGCCGCCAGCGAAACGGGCGCGAGCCGTTATCCGACGGCGTGGCGAACGGCTTAAGTGGCGCGGCGCGGGGCGCGCCAGCCGTCGGCAGAGCGCGATGCACTTCCGGCACGGTGCGCGCCGTCCAAGTCGCGCGATCGCGATAATCCCATTCGATCTGCGCGCGGACGACTGACTCGCCGAATGCGCCACGCGTGATGTGATAGCCTCGCACGACGTGCGCCTCATCCGCAGCCATCACCCACGTCGCAACCTTCAAGGCATCGCCGTAATGTGCGGACGTTTGATATTCGATCGACAGCCGGCGCACGTTCCACAAGGCATCGCCATCGATCGTTGCGCCGAATGCATCGAGCGTCACTTGCTGCAAGTATTGGATGTAAACCGCATTGTTCACATGCCCGAACATGTCACACTCGTGAGCGCGCACGCGGACGAGGTCTGTAAAGATCGTTTCCATACCTATCTCCCCATCGACTCCTTTCTGTACGTTGTCACACGCTCTCCCGCCGATCGACAATTCTGACGGCTTTGAACTGGTCGTTTAGCCAGGCATCGGTCTCGATGTCCAGCCGGATGTTTCCGATGGATAAGTTGTGCGGCAATTCAGGATAAGCCGCGAATAAGTTGGCGCGCACTTCAGCCACAGACACGCCGCCCCCTTCGACGCGCAACCGCAGACGATCGGTCAAATCGATCTTGTCCACGCTGATCGCCAGCCGCCCCGTCGCACCCTTCGCGCGGCCGGCCGCCTCGCCAAGCACATGACCGAAGAAGTTCATATCTCCGGCCACAATCATATCGTCGGCACGGCCTGCCAGGATAATGCTGCCAAAGGGCAACCAACAGTTGCAGTGACTCCAGCGAGCCAAATCGCCGGAACGGTAGCGCAAGAGGGGCATCGCTTCGCGCACGGTCGGGGTGAAGACCAGTTCGCCTTCGTCGGCCGGCAGGCCGGTGTCGGGGTCGATGATCTCGGTGAAGAGTTGCAGACCGTTAAGGTGCAGGCACTCGCAGGTCGGCAGGGCCATCGTCTGCCCACCGCCAATCTCGGTCGAGCCATACGAGTTGTAAGTCGGCGCGTCCCAGAAGTCTCGAAAGCGTTCGACGTGCTGGCGCGTGAGTGTTTCGCCGCCGACGAGGATCGCCTCCAGCTTTATGCGGAAGTTCTGGCGCTCGGCCTCGCGCGTGAGCGCGACCATGAACGACGGCGAGGTGATGACGACGTTCGGCGCGAAGCGGCGCATGTGCGTGACGACCAGCGCCGGATCAGGCGCGCCGACCGGCAAGCCGAAGCCACCGGCTCGCTCGACCACGCGCTGGGCTTCGCCTGTCCCCATCCACAGTCCAGGCGGAAGCGCGAGAAGTGCGACCAAACGGCCAGGGATGCGCAGCCGCAGGCCGAGTGAGCCGACGTTGCTTAGTGCGTTGAGTTCGCGCGCCGTGTAATACATGCGCTTCGGTTCGCCCGTGGTGCCTGAGGTAGTGAAAACGGCGGACAGACGATCCTCCGAAACGGCAAGGAACTGCTGCCAGTCGCGCAAGTCGTGCGCACTGGTAAACGGTATCTGCGTGAAGTCGGCCTGCCTGCGCAAATCGCTCGGACGCAGCCTGAGCGCCTCGAACGATTCACGGTAGAACGGCGAATGATCGTAGGCGTAGCGCACAATCCGACGCAGCCGAATCCACTGTAAGGCGCGCACGCGAGCCGGACTGAAGAAGCTGCCGGATGCACTGCCCATTAATCGCGCGACGAGACGCCAGGGCGCTGGCGAAGTCGGCCAAGCCTCAAAGGCGCGCAGGCCGAGATCAAGGGCGTGAGCGATCAGATTCATCGCGTCGGCCAGGCGCCCATCACGTCTTCGAGCTGCGGCGTGTCGCCGCCCGAGATGCGCCAGCCACGCGGCGTTTTGAGCAGCGCCAAATTCTGCGTCGGCTTCGCGCCGAAAACGGCCACGCCGCTGCGCACGACGCTGAAGTGCAGGCGATAGGTCACCTTGGCGAGTTTGGCATCTTCGTGGACTTCGACAGCCGTGATGTCGAACGAGTGAAACTGGACAGCGTCGCCGGTCGACAGACCCGCAACGAAATCCTTGTACGCCTGCTGGGTCTCGGCCAGGCCCGCCGCCTGTGCACCCTCTTCTACTGTAGCAAAGTATTCGTCGAGCGCGTCGGCGTTGCGTGAGTTCAGTCCGTCGAGCGCGGCCGCGCGAACGTCCTCGACGACGCGTCGAACAGCTCCTTCCTCGCCGCCGCTACAGCCCGACAGAAGCGCGACGATCGCCGCAACAAAAACAGTGAGACCGATGATCGTTTTCATGCCTTGCCTCCCGAATTAACGCGGTTGCTCGGATGGCGCCCGCAGCAGGCGTGGGAAGAACGCCGGCGTGCTCGCGGCGTATTGAGCGTAGGCCTCACCGAATTGAACCGGGGCTTCGCGCTCCTCGCGCCGCGCCAGCCGGGCATACATCGCCACCAGAATCGGGAACATGATCAGCGTGAGCAGTGTCGGCCACTGAATCAGGAACCCGAGCATGATTACCACGAATCCCGCATACTGCGGGTGACGGAGATAGGCGTACGGGCCGGTCGTGGCGACCTGCCCTGCGCGCTGCGCCTTGTACAACACGTCCCAGGCCGCGCCGATCAGGATGAAGCCGCCGGCGATTAGCCCATCGCTCAGCCAGTGCAGCGGGCTGAGATGTGGATCGCCCTTCCAGCCGAGCAGCGTCTGCCAGAGATGCCCAGTGTTGTGCGAGAGCAGATTGATGTCGGGGTAGGTGCTGCCCAGCCAGCCGGACAAGAGGTAGATCGTCAGCGGGAAGCCGTACATCTCTGTGAACAGCGCAACCAGAAAAGCGGCGAACGCGCCGAACGAGCGCCAGTCGCGCTTGGTGCGCGGTTTCGCGAAACTGAACGCGAAGATGATAAACACCGCCGCGTTCATGATAACGAGCGGCCACAAGCCGTAGGCAGGTAGGTCAGTGTTCATGCTTCTCTCCTTCCGCGCGCGGCTTGGGGTCATCCGTGTGCCCCGCGTGTTCGCCGTGCCCGCCATGCATGAAGAGATGCAGTAGTGGGCACAGGAGCAGCAACACATAGGGCAGGATGCCGAAGAC
>DATEUJ010000087.1:0-27313 GCA_035283185.1 Anaerolineae bacterium
ACGGGCTCTCACACACCACTGAGCGCGTGGTCTTAGCTTGTCTGAATCCGTCCTGCGATTATAGCCCATCCGCGCGCTCAAGTTTCTGCCCTCATGCATCACGCTTGAGGTGATGGCTATCTCGCAATGACGGCTGAGTAGTTACATTCTGGGATGGTTTGGGTTGGTCCGAGCCGGCCAAGAGATTCTTAACCGGCTCGGAGCCGGTGCAGGAACAAAGTCGAACCATCTCGATGCTTGGACATTCCCGACTGTGTGTTCGATTGTTCCTGCACGTAAAGGATACGTCCTTGCGAGGGATCAATCAATGGGGGATTCGCCTTCCGGGGATGAGGGATATACCGGATCACGGTAGGGAAATCCCTACCCTACATCCTGTTTTCGCGCGACCTTGGCTGCGGCCCGTGGACTGAGCCACTTCTCTCCACGCGATACGCTGCGCACGGCCTCGACAATCGTCTTAGGCGCGTCGTCTTTGACGAGATATCCTGTGACTCCCTCTGCCAGGAATCCCAGGATGAAGTGCGTGTCCTCATAGGCGCTCAAGGCCAGGATGTGGACAGGCGATTGAGCTGCGTGCAGGCGCCGGGTCACTTCAAAGCCGTTCAGGCGAGACATATCGATATCCCATACCAGCACATCTGGCTTTGATTCCTCGGCGAGGCGGAGTGCTTCGACGACTTCGCGGGCTTCTCCGACGACCTCGATGTCCGTTGTCCCGTTTAAGAGGTTACGGAGACTCGCCCGAACCGCATCATGAGCAACGACCAGTACGACGCGCGTTCTCGCCATGCGTTGACTTGCCAATCCTTTACCGTCTTCTCGCCTATCAGGGACACCAGTTCATGGGGGCTTCCTTATCCATCACTATAAACACCTGAGGACGATGCGACAATGGGGGATGTTCCTTTTTCATATACGGCAGTCCCCTACCTATGAGGTAGGGCTTTCCCTATCCGATAGGGCTATCCTCATGTACTCTCACTTCAGGTGTGTCAGGCCCGGAAGGAGGCAAAGCGCAATTATCCATAGGCCACACCAACAGGCATGGCCCTCTGAATCCCGTGCGGCGGGTAGCTGACCTGCCCTCACGTCGCGGGGGTTGTGCCTTCGGAGGCCCCCGAAGCGAGAGGGCGCTCTACGAGGCGCAGGCAGCAACGGGCTAGGCGGCGTAGCCACTCCCGTGAGCGATGAGCCGCAGGCACGCCGATCGACGACGAGGCAGACGGCCTATCGCCCAATCAGGATCAAGGCCCCGGCCGCGATGGCCAGAATAGCCATCAGCGTGCCAAAGCCCGAAAAGCTTAGGTTGAGCAGAGGGACAAGCCCGGTCAAGATGAGCCAGATGGCGAGCAGCAGCATGCCCAAATTCCTGGTCAGTCTCATGGGAACACTCCTTCTTCTCCGTAGCATAGTGGTTTCTCCGCATCACAGTGGTTGAGGTTCTTACTCTATCCCCTGGCTCGCTTCGTCCCTTGGACGAGGTGTTTGTTCAAAGCCCATCTTGGCAAACACCTTCTGTTTCACTTGAGCATCATACACCTCCCATTTCAGGTCGCGGTATTCTTCACTGTGCATACCGGCCAGAAAGTCGATGGGGATGCTGAAGCCCCCGGCTGACAGTTTGCCACCGCCGAAGTAACGGCCGGTACCGTCTTTGCCGAAGACCTCTTTGATGAACTCATCGGTATCGAGCGTGATTTTCGAGGTTCGTATCGATCCGATCAGCGTTTCCTCCCGTTCTTGACCCATCACGATCCCGTAAACGATCGCGGTGTGAACATTCTCCTCCGTGATCAGGAAATCGGCCGCCTGGGGAATGGCATCACGATCTTCAGCCCGCAGATAACCGATGCCCGCGATCGAAACATTCTCCGCCGTCACCCGGTTGCCGAGCGCACGCCGAATGATCTCCATGACCTGTTTCGAACGGGCTTGGCTCATAATCTGCTGGAGCAGGTCGGCGTCTCGAAACCGGCTTAGGAAGCCAGCCGCGCAAAAATCCTCCTCGCCGGCGTGAATGAAACTGTTGGTGTCGGTCATAATGCCATGCGTCAATGCGGTGGCGACCATCACGTGATCACGGCGTGATTTATCCAGCGCAACGAGACCTTGTTCCAGATAACCGGCGTAGATCGTGGCCGTGGCGCCGGTTCGGCGGATGTCGCTGAACTCGGGCGCCAGGCGTTTTTGCGCTTCATGATGATCGACGACGATCAGGGCCGGCACGCCGGCCGCCTCCAGCGCCTCGACAAGGGTGGCGGAGGTCGTGCCCTGATTATCGATGAAGACGGCGCCCTGGTACCCTACAAGTGGTATGGCTTCGTCGTGGTGAACAAGCTGGATCCCCAACAGCTTCACCAGGGCAATGTTTTGCTGATGGCTGATCTTGCCGGCATACAGGATATCCGTCGAGATATCAAAACTCGCACTGATGAGCTGGTGCGCAACGGCCGACGAAATGGCATCCGGGTCGGGGAAGTCTTGAAGGACGATAACGTGGCGCTCGCCTTGATGCGCCTCCAGGACTTTGGCTATGGCTATGGGCTGCGATGGGGTCTGCATGTTCGGGTAAGTGGCACTCTCAGGCGATCCACCCTCCCGGCCCGATGCGCTGGCCGGCTCCCGTGCGTAGGATATGGATCACGTCTTCGAATGTGATATCCATCCACGTCTCTTCTTCGCGCCATTTTCCACAGCGGGTCAAGATCCGGCTACCGTCGAGCGCGATGCCCAACAGGTTGAGCCACGGAAATCGGGCGAGGTGTGATTCGACCATCTCAGGCAGCCGGCCGTCGGGCTGCAGGGATGTAATCAGCCAATCCGGCTCGACGCGCTCGATCAAGCGCGTCAGGCCGGTCGGGTCCACCAACACACTCATCACCTGGAAATCGGGGAGTGTGCCCAGCGCCCGGCATAGCAATTGGCGAAGCAGGCGCGGGCCGTTCACGACCACGATTCGACAGGCGCGGGCCGGTTGGAGTGCCTTGGTCGGAACGTTGCGCAGCATTCAATACACTCTCCATAACTCCCGTCGAGAAGTGACACTGCATTCATAGCACATCCGGGCAGGCCGCGTCGATAGATAAGGATCTATGTGGTAGATGCATTTCTGGATTCATCTACCGGAGTAAAGTCCAGGACTTAGATTGGGTGTGGCCCAATCGCGTTTTGTGATAAGATCATATTCGAAGGGGATGTCCCATGAGGCGCTTCATACCGACGAGCATGCGCGCGCGTCTGATGCTTCTGGTCCTCCTCGCCATTATCCCGGTGCTGGGTCTGCTGCTATACATCAGCTTTGAAGAGCGCCGCCTGGCCACGATTGACGCCCAAGAAAACGCACTCACCTTAGTCCAGCTCTTGAAAGCCGATCAGGAGCGCACGGTCGAAGGCGCGCGCCAGTTGTTGATCGCGCTCACGCAGCTCCGCGATGTGCGCAGCGACGACCCGGCGACGTGCGTAGCACGCCTCACCGAATTGCTGAAACTCTATCCGGGCTACTCCGGCTTCGGCGTCGCCGAGGCGGACGGCGATATCGTGTGCAGCACCGTTCCCCCTCCCCAACCGATTAACGCCGTCGAGCAACAACTCGCGTGGTTCCAACGGGCTGTCGAGACCCGCACCTTCGCGGTCGGCGACTATCAGGAAGGGCCACGCACGGGCAGCCCGATTTTGACCTTTGCCTACCCCATCCTCGACGGCGACGATCAGGTACAGGGCGTCGTCTTCGCCGTCATCCGCCTGGCCGCGCTCAACCAGCTCGCCGACGAAGCCGGGCTGTCGCAAGAGGCGGCGTTGATCGCCATCGACCGCAACGGCACCATTTTGGACCGGTACCCACAGCCCGAAGAATGGGTGGGAAAGTCGCTGTCGGATGCGCCGCTGATCCAGACCATCTTGGCCCAGCGCGAAGGCGTCGCCGAGGTCGCCGGAGTGGACGGCATCACGCGTCTTTATGCTTTCACGCCGGTGCGGAGCAGCTTGGACACCGGCATTTACCTGGGCGTGGGCCTTCCGCTGCAGGCCGCCTTTGCCAAGGCCGACCAGCGGCTGGTCCGTAATCTCGGCGCGCTGGGACTGATCGCCGCGCTCACGATCGCCGCCGCGGTGTACTTCAGCGATCTATTCGTCATGCGCCAAATGAACGCACTCGTGAAAACGACGCGGCGGCTGAAACAGGGCGACCTGAGCGCGCGCAGCGTCGTCTCCGAAACGACCGAGCTCGATCAACTGGCGCAGGCCCTCAACGACATGGCGGCCGCGCTCGAACAACGCGAGGCCGAGCGCCGGCGAGCCGAGGAAGCACTGCGCGAGAGTAACGCGATTCTGCAACAAGCCGAGCAGGCGCAGCGCCTGCTGGCCGAAGCGGAGCAGCGAGCGCGGCAAGATGCGGAGCGGACAGCCGAGCGCATCGCGCGCCTGCAATCGTTGACGGCGTCTCTGTCCGAAGCGATCACGCCGGCCCTGGTCGCCGACGCGTGCATTAAGCAAATGGTGGCCGCGCTCGGCGCCAGCGCCGGAAACGCCACGCTGCTCACAGACGATGGCAAGGAGCTCGAGGTGATTGCCGATGTGGGCTACCCACCGGGATTCACGGAGCACCGACACCGCTCACCGGCGAGCGCCGCGTCGCCGATCGGGCATGCCGCGCAGATCGGCGAGCCGGTCTTCCTCGAATCCAGGGAACAGGCGCTCGCGCAGTATCCACGCTTCGAACCCGATATCACATCCGGGCACAATGCCTGGGCGGCGATTCCACTCCTGGTCGAGGATCGGGCGATTGGGACTATCGGCCTGAGCTTCTCGGAAGTGAGAGCGTTTAGCGCCGAAGATCGCGAGTTTCTAATGGCCTTGTCCGGGCAGTGCGCTCAGGCACTCGAGCGCGCGCGATTATACGACGCCGAACTGGAGGCGCGCGCCGAAGCCGAGGCCGCGCAGCAGCGCATGGCGTTCCTGGCCGAAGCCAGCCAGGCACTCATGGCCAAGACCGATCTGGATGCGCGGATCGAGAGCGTGACCCGCCTGGTCGTGCCCCGGCTGGCCGATTGGTGCACCATCCATCTGGTCGAGCCAGACGGATCGATCCGTCTGCCCACCACCGCGCACCGCGATCCGGCTAAGTCGGCCAGGATCAGGGAGCTGGCGCAAAGCTTCCCGCTCGATCCGGACGCGCCCTCCGGCGTGCCGCTCGTGCTGCGCACCGGCAAGCCGGAAATCGCGGTGAAGGTTTCCGACGAGCTGCTGCGTGCAATGGCCGAAGACGCCGGCCATCTGCGCGGCTTGCAGGAGCTCGGCATCGAGTCGTACCTGATCGTGCCGCTCGCCGCGCGGGGGCGAACGCTCGGCGCGATGACGCTGGCGTCGGCTCATGCGAGCCGCCGCTACGCACACACGGATCTGGCGCTGGTCGAAGAACTCGCCGATCGCGTCGCGTTGTCCGTCGATAACGCGCTGCTGTACCAGGAAACTCACCTGCTGAACGCCGAACTGGAGCAACGGGCCGCCAAGCGCACTGCGCAGCTCCAGGCGAGCAACGACCGGCTGCGCAAGCAGATCGCCGAGCGCAGGCGGGCGGAGGAGGCGCTGCAGCGCTCGCAGCGGCAGTACGAAGAACTCGTCGACGCGGTCAACGGGATTGTGTGGGAAGCGGACGCGCAGACCTTCGAGTTTCACTTCGTGAGCCGGCAGGCCGAGCGAATGCTCGGCTACCCGACCGCACGCTGGATCACCGAACCGACTTTCTGGATCGACCACATCCACCCACACGATCGCGAGTGGGTGATCGACTACGGTACCCGAGCGATCGCGGAACAGCGGCCGCATGAGTTTGAATATCGCATGATCGCCGACGACGGTCGAGAGGTTTGGCTGAGAAACATGGTCACCGTCGTCGTCAGGGACGATCGCCCCGTGAAATTGCGCGGCGTGATGACGGACATCACCGAGCGCAAGCGCGCCGAGGCTGAACTGGCCGAGATGCAGCGCCGGATGATGGAGAGCCGTGAGGCCGAACGGCTGCACCTGGCCCAGGAACTGCACGACGGGCCAGTGCAGGATCTGTACGGCATCTCGTTTCGGCTCGCCGGGCTGCGGGACGCCCCTCGTCTGCGCGACGGCGAGCCTGCCGAACAGTTGGCCGCCGGACAGCAAGGGCTGAACCAGGTGATTCAGACGCTGCGCGGCATTACGAGTGAGCTGCGGCCGCCGACCCTCGCGCCGTTCGGCTTGGAGAAGGCGATCCGCTCACACGCCGAGCGCTTCCAGGAAGCCCACCCTGAATTGGAATTGCATCTTGACTTGATGCCCGATCAGCAGAAACTGCCCGAGCCGATGCGGCTCGCCCTGTTCCGCATCTACCAGCAGACGCTCACGAACGTGATACGCCATGCCGACGCGCGCCGGGCCACAATCCGCTTCCACTTGGGAGCCGATCGGGCGACGCTCGAAATCGAAGACGACGGGCGCGGATTCGACGTACCGGCGCGCTGGATCGATCTGGTACGTCAGGGACACCTGGGGCTGGCCGGCGCAGTCGAGCGCGCCGAGGCGGTGGGCGGGCGACTGAAGGTCATCTCCGCGCCCGGCCACGGGACGCGGGTTCAGGTGAGCGTGCCGACCTAGCCACGAGACAACGGCCCAACAAGGTGACGAAGGACGATGACGAAAACACGTGTTGTGCTGGTGGATGACCATCCCATCGTGCGCGCCGGCATTCGCAATCTGGTCGAGAAAGCGCCCGACATCGAGGTCGTGGGCGAGGCCAGCAATGGCGCTGAAGCGCTGCGCCTGGCGCAGGAACTCACGCCCGACGTGCTGCTACTCGACATGGAAATGCCCGGCCTCAAAGGTGTCGAGGTGGCGCAGCAACTGGATCAGGCCGGCTCGCCGGTGCGCATCCTGGCGCTGAGCGCCTACGACGACAGTCAGTACATTCTAGGCCTGCTGGCGGCAGGGGCTGCCGGCTACCTGACGAAAGACGAAGTGCCGGAGACCATCATCGAAGCGGTGCGCGGTGTGTCGCGCGGCGAACAAGGCTGGGTCAGCCGCCGGGTCGCCGCGAAGATGGCCGCCTGGACGCACAGCGAGGCATCCGGCAAAGGCGCGCTGACCCATCGAGAAGTGGAAGTCTTGAAATGGGTCGTCGACGGAAAAACGAATCAGGAGATCGGCGCGACGCTAGGCATCAGCGAAAAAACCGTCGAGAAACACCTGGAGGCGATTTTCAGAAAGCTGGGCGTCGCTTCGCGCGTGGAAGCGGCCGTGCTGGCTGTCAAAGAGGGTATCGTTTGACGATGCTCATGTAATCTCCCCCGTGCCAGGGTAGGGAAATCCCTACCTCAAAAAAGGCACATCCCCCATTGATTGATCCCTCGAGTGCGCATATAGTGTGCACCGTGGGATCACTCGTTTTGACGGCATAGTGATGTGCGAGAAGGCGGACGAAGGTTGGAGGAGCCGATTATGATTCGCATCCTTCTCGTCGATTCCAGCCGCTTGATCGGCGGCATGTTCACGAGCGTGCTGGACCACGAGCCGGACCTGCAAGTCATCGCCTGCGCCACGACGGTCGACCAGTCGCTCGAGCACATCCACGCCTGTGACGTGGCGCTCGTGTCCGCCGCCTTGCCCGACGATGGCGCGTACGAGTTCATCCGGGCCGCCCGGAGTGCCAATCCGCAGGTCAAGACCCTGGTCGTCGGTCTGGCCGGGCCGAAGTCGGCGGTGATTCGTCACATCGAGGCCGGCGCGGCCGGATATGCGAATCGCGACGATTCGGTCGACAACCTGTTGAGCCACATCCGCGCCGTTCATCGCGGTGAGGCACTGCTCGCACCCGACCTGGCCGCCGCGTTGATGGCGCGCCTGGTCGAGTGGACTACGGCGCCACAGAAAGCTCAGCCCAGGCCGATCGAGGTCGCCGGACTGACCCAGCGCGAGCGAGAGGTGCTTCGGTTGATCGAGCAGAATCTCAGCAATCGCGAGATCGCCAACCGGCTGGTCATCGAAGTCTGCACAGTCAAGAATCACGTCCACCACATCCTGACGAAGCTGGACGTGAACAGCCGGCGGGATCTCGTCGCGTATCCCGCTGCGGAGAGATAGGAGTGCCGCCATGCACTTTCTGATCAGCAAGGGACTGCTTCTCAAAGAGACGAAGATCGTCCCGGTTCAGTGGGTGACGTTCATCGGTGAAGATGAAGTTCACCTGGCAGTCCGGTCACGCCTGCTGAACGAGCTGCGTGCGCACCGGGAATCTGAACCCGTGGATTGACGGCCAATGCGGCCGATGCAGTACCAGTGTCACGCGAAAGGAGAACGGCAATGAGCGTGGACATCATGCAGGGTCAATGGCAACAGCTCCACGGTCAGATACGGAAGAAGTGGGGCATGCTCACCGATGACGACCTCGACCAGCTTGAAGGCGGGACCGATCAGCTCGTGGGCCTGCTGCAAGCGAAGTATGGCTACGCCAGGGATCGGGCCCAGCACGAGGTCGATGCGTTCCTCAAAGCGATGAAGGTCCGGTAGGACAGCGCGGCGCCGGCGCCGAGCCGGATAGATGGATGGGGCGCGTCGAGGCAGATGTCCGCCTATGCCAATTCAGGTCGCTGCAGCGGCTGGTTCAACCTGACGAGAGAAGGAGAGCTGCCACCGTCTGGCCCGCCGGGGAAGCGCGTTACAGTTGAAGGGCAGCTAGGTCGGCACTGAGAGCAACCCGGCTTGACGCCGGCAGATTCTCGACGCGCCCCTCCATCGCACGGAAACAGATGTCAAGAAAGAGATGTATGTCGAGAATACGCTGAGGGGCGGCCCGTACTGGACACTCTCGCTGGATGGCTTTTTAGCAACCTGGAATCGGCCTGAGACCACCGCCTCGATCATCCTTGATCCCCGGAACGCTGAAGATGTGACGCGCTGGGCCGTCATCATCGACGGCGCGCTCGTTCCGGTGGAAAGTTCAGAGCAAATGTTGCTCGTGGGCATGAGCCTGTCCGCTACAAGTCGCGCGCGCCGCGAGTGACTGAACATCTATCGGCTTATTTAGGCCAGCGTGTAGTAGAGAGATTTATCGACGAGGAGAAACATGGACTACATTTATGGTGATGCCAATGTCGGGAGCATCGAAATCCGCGTGCGGGGATCGTTTCCGGCACAGGTGACCGTGACCGCGCGGGGAGAGTTAGAGGACGCTTGCACCGAGATCGACGAGACGACGGTGCGACGTGCCAACCACACGTTCCACGTGCGAATTGCGACACGCCGTCCGACGGATGAGATCTGCGCTCAGGTCCTGGCGCCGTTCGAGAAGACGATCGAGCTCGATACGACGGGTTTGCCTACAGGCGTCTACATGGTCGAGGTCAATGGCGTGACCGACACCTTTGCGCTCTAGACCGCCAGCCATCCTGCGGCGTCACATTCCTCGAATCAACCCGCCCGGCTGGCACGTCCGGCAAAAGTTGGTGATGCGCTGGTTCGCGCGGACGAGTGATATGGGCGATCCGCAGCGCGGACAAGGCTCGCCCGTCTTCATGTGCACCGCCATGAACTCGCGCGGCTCGAGGTGAATCGCCTCGCCCATCTCCGCCCGGACTTTCTCGATGGCTTCGAGCAGCGTCGCACGCACCGCCGCGTACAGCCGGTCGATCTCCTCCGGCGTGAGCTGTGTCCGCTTCCGGTACGGGTGCAGGCGCGCCGCCCACAGAATCTCGTTGGCGTAGGCGTTGCCGATGCCCGCCACGAACTCTCCGCGCGTCAGGATGCCTTTGATCTCGCCACGGAAAGGTCGCAATCGTTCTCTAAATTCGTCGAGCGAGATGGCGAGCGGTTCCGGCCCCATCCCGGCGAAACCGGGAAGAGGAGGAACTTTCCGCGCCGCGCCACTTCGGCAATCTTCGCGCCGGCGCTGGTCGGCGCGAAGCCGTGATGCGTCAGGTCGCGCACGACGATCGCGCCGCCGCCTGAACCGACCTCGACGGCTGCAATCCTCTGATTCACCACACGGCGCTGTAAGACCTCGCACACGACTTCCAGTTCAGGAAGCTCAGGCATCCGGTTCCTCTATGTCTCCGTGACTCTGCGGCAGAAATGACTTGTGTGCAATCACCAGCGGTGTGCGCGCAAAACATGTCAGGTGGCTCACCGCCCGCGTCCCCGCGGGCCGCCAACCGCGAGGACGCGGTTTGGCGAGCACTGTAACGACTGACAACATTTGCGTGCACACACCAGCGCGCATCGTTTGACTAAGCGCATAACTGGCAGTATACTCTTTTTCTACCAGGCGGGAGGGCACATTGCAGGTTGCGTTTCAACAAACTCGATGGAGTTCGAACGCTCGGCTGACTGCGCAGGTCAGTCGACGGCGGTGTGACGACCCGTCCCAGTTGGTGACGTCAAACCATTTCGAGTTTGCCTCTTTCCTCTCCGTCAGCGCGTCAATCATCGACGATCATGACGTTTTGCGTCTTACTGAAGCGATGAGCCGTGCCGTTCGCCGGCCGGTATCGCACGTCGTTGCGCCGCGCCCGTCGATGGAGCGAATGCGTTTCGTATATGATCGACTCGACACACGCCGAGCTAGAAAAACTGCGAACGGCGCTGGCCGGCCTGGAGGCTCAACGGGCCGTGCTGGGCGATGCCATCCTCGCGCCCGCGCTGGATAGCCTGCGCGAAAAGATCGCCGCGCTCCAAGCGCAGGCCGCGCCTGCCGAAGAGCGGCGCATCGTAACGATCCTGTTCAGCGACATCGTCGGCTCCACCGCGCTGGCCGAAAAACTCGACCCTGAAGATTGGCGCCAGGTCGTCGCCGCCGTGCACGAGACGGCGGGAGGGCAGGTGCAGAAGCACGGCGGAACCGTCCTGCAGTACCTCGGCGATGGACTGCTCGCGCTGTTCGGCGTTCCGAACCCCAGTGAAAGCGATCCTGAAAATGCGATCCGCGCCGCGCTCGACATCCAACTGGAAGTTGGACGCTGGAGATTAGAGGTTGGAGGCGGTGAGTCCGACCGTGTCAAACTTCCAAGCTCTAGCCTCCAATCTCCAACCTCCAATCTCCATCTTCGCATCGGCATCCACACCGGGCTGGTGATCGTGGGCGAACTGGGATCGGACGCGAAACGTGAATTCACGGCCGTCGGCGACGCCATGAATCTCGCCGCGCGCCTCCAATCGGCGGCGCCGCCCGGCGGCGTCCTGATCTCACGCGACACCTACCGTCACGTGCGCGGCATCTTCGACGCCACCGCGCAGCCGCCGCTCAGCGTGAAAGGCAAGAGCGAGCCGATCCAGACTTATCTCGTGGAGCGCGCCAGGCCGCGACCGTTCCGCGCGGTGACGCGTGGCGTGGCCGACGTCGAAACGCGCACGATCGGCCGCGAGGCTGAGCTGAGCCGATTGCAGGCGGCCTGCGCCAGCGCGATCGACGATCGCAAGCTTGCCTGGGCGCAGATGGTCGGCCAGGCGGGCATCGGCAAGAGCCGGCTGCTGGGCGAGATGACCGAGTACATCGCCCTGCGACCTGAAGACATCGCTCTGCTGAAGGCGCGCGCCTTCGAGAGCGACGAGAAGCAAGCCTTCGGGCTGATTCGCCGCGTCTGGCTCGACCGCTTCCGCGTCGCGGAAGATGCCCCGTTGGCGGACGCCGAGGCGCAATGGATGGAGCGCTTTCTCAGGTTCCGTGGCGCGGGCCACGAAGAAGCCGCGCACGCGCTGGGGCTGCTGGTCGGCCTGCCATTCGCGGACAGCCCCTACATCGGCGCGATGCGAAACGACCCGGCTCAGGTCAAAGGGCGCGCCATCGTCGTGAGCCGCGAGTTCATCGCGCATCTGCGCCAGCGCATGCACGTCGTCATTTTGCTCGAAGACCTGCACTGGGCAGATGCGTCGTCCTGGGACTACCTGTCGCAGGTCGTCCTGGAGGCCGAAGCCGCGCCGCACGGCCTGTTCGTCCTGGCCACTGCCCGCCCGGGCTGGAGCCCGCCACGTGAGCTGATCGATCATCCCGACTTCGTGCAGATCGAGCTGTCATCGTTGACCGATGCAGCTTGCCGTGAGCTTGTCCAGGAGTTGCTGCAGCGCGTCGAGGGCGTGCCCGGCGAGGCGATCCGGCGCGTCGCCGAACGCTCGGAAGGCGTGCCCTACTTCGCCGAAGAGATCGTCAACTGGTTCCTCGATCGCGGCGTCATCGATCGCGGCCGCGAGCCGTGGCGCTTCGATGCGGAACGCCTGAAGGAATCCCCGCTGCCCGCCACGCTGCAGCACCTGCTGCTCACGCGCTTGAGCGCGCTGGGCGAGGCCGAGCGTGTGACCTTGCAGCGCGGATCGATCTTCGGGCGCCACTTCTGGGAAGGCGGGCTGGAAGCCCTGGGCGTGCGCGCCAGCGCGAGCATCCTGAAGCGGCTCCGGCCGCGCAACTTCGTCGACGAGCAGCCCGAATCGTGGTTGGCCGACGAGCGGGAGTGGAGCTTTCATCACAACCTGCTCTACGAAACGACCTACGAGAGTGTGCTCAAGCGCGAGCGGAAGGAATTGCACAAAGCGGCGGCCGCCTGGCTCGAAGCGCACGCGCGCGACGCGGGGCGCCTGGACGAGTTCGCCGGCCTGCTTGCCGAGCACGCCGAGCGCGCCGGCGAGCTGGGTGCTGCCGCCGAATGGTATCTGCGCGCCGGGGAAGGCGCTAAAGCGCGGGGCGCGACGCGCGAAGCGCGCCGGTTTTTCGACCACGCACTGGAACACTTGCCGCCAGGCGATCGAGAGCGGCGCTGGCGCGCCTGGCTCGGCCGGCATGATGTGCTGGGCCGTCTCGGCGAGAGGGAGGAGCAGGAGACGAGCGTAGCGATGCTGCTGGAACTGGCCGCCGAGCTGGACGACGGTCGACTGGCAGAAGCCCACTACCGCCACGCGCTGTCCCTGGACTTGAGCGGCGGGCTGCGAGAGGCGCTGAATGCGTACGATACGGCGTTGGCGACGGCGCGGCGCGCGAACAGCCTGGAACTTGAAGCCTTGCTGCTCAGCCAAAAGGCGATCGGCCAGAACCGGCTGGGCGAGATCGACGGGGCAGCCGCCGCGGCCCGAGAGGCGCTCAGCCAGGCGCAACAGGTCGCCGAAGCGACCGCAGCCAAAGTCTTGAACAATCTAGCGGTTTACTTCGTGGAGTCCGGGGATCTGGCCAGGGCGGCTCAGCTCCACAGCCAGCAGGCGGCGGTTGATCGCCGCCTGGGCGATCGCGGTGCGGAGGCCGATGCTTTGATGAATCTGGGCTACGATTACGTGCTGATGGGCATGTACGACCAGGGCCGCGCAGCGCTGGAGCAGTCGCTTGGACTCTACCAGCAGATCGGGAATCGTCGCGGGCGGGCCTACGCCCTGCTCAACCTGGGGCTGGCTCACTGGCGGAGCGGAGATACTCGCGCCGCGCAGCAGGTGTTGGAGCAGGTGCAAAGTGAACTGGGGGCAGTGGGTGACACGTTCGGGCGCGCGGCGGGTCTGTCGTATCTGGCGCTCGCGCTCGAGCAGGCCGGAGAAGTGGACAGCGCGCACCGGCGATTTGAGCGCGCCAGAGATCTCTTCATCGAGATGGGCGTGCACGGCTACGGCGCGGACGCGTCGGCCGGCCTGGCGCGCTGCGCGCGGGCGCAAGGGAATCAGGACGAAGCGCGGCGGCGCGCGGATGAAGTCTGGGCGCACTTGCAGCAGCACGGCTCGCAAGGGATGGAGTTTCCCATCCGGGCCTATCTGACCTGCGCGGAGATTTTCGAGTCGCTAGACGAGTCCAACCGATCGCATGCAGCCGTCGAGGAGGGATACCGGGATCTGATTCGGCGCGCGCAGAAGATCAGCAACTTCGAGTGGGGAAAATCGTTCCTGGAGAACGTGCCGGAGCATCGCGCGCTCCTCGAGCGATGGGACCGCATCGCCGCCCCCGTGCCAACAGTCCTGACATAGGGGCGACCCCTGCGAAGCGCTCCGAGCCACGTCCTGAGCGAAGTCGAAGGAGAAGCGAGCGAGTCGCGGTCGCCCCTATGACATTGCCTAGAGCGCATTCCGATTGCGTGCACGCCCATCCGGAGTCGAGCCTTTAGACGGTTTCCGGCTGAAGCCTCGACTCCGGCGTGAATCAAAGTGGAATCCGCAGTAAGTTGAGTAGGCCAATCTACAACCACAAGGAGAAGAGATCATGGCACCCATCACACTGACGCCGGGAAAGGCAATAGAGATTCCCGCCTCGGGCGCGGACGTCACCTCGAAAGTGACGATCTCCGCGCCGGGCCAGGCCGACGGCAAGGCCGTCAGCTACACCGTCGAGCGCGCCAAGCCGCTCAGCAGCCTGAGCGATCCGACCGGCTTCAAGCCCGGGCGGCTGGTCGCCAATATCCAACTGTCGAAGGCGGGCGCCATCGCCCCGCCGGTGAAGATCGGCGTCGAGCTAACCCAGGGCGACGTCGCTCGCGCCAACGGACAAAAATTCAAGATCGGCTATCACGATGGGCAGCAGTGGGTGATCATGAAGGAGAACATTCCCTGCGCGGCCGGCACGGTCGAAGTGGAGCTGTCCAAGGTGGGCGACCCGCCCATCGCCACCTCGCCGTAATATGCGTTGTCCCCATCCAAGCGGAGTCGTCGCATGACAGAAGACCTGATCGCGCGCGTGCCGTTGTTCGCCTCGCTGCCGCGCAGCGAGATCGAGCATCTGGCCCACACTCTGCGCCCACGAGACGTCCCCGACCAGTCGCTGCTCTTTCGCGAAGGCGAGACCGGCGACACCTTCTACATCTTGCTCGACGGGCAGGTAGAGATCATCAAGGCGCTGGGCACCGACGGCGAACGGCTGCTCGGCGTCCGCGACGCCGGGTCGATGATCGGCGAGATGAGCCTGTTCAATCTGGAGGGCCAGCGCACGGCCAGTGTGCGCACGCGCACACCCGCGCGCCTCCTGGAAATGACTCGCGGCGAGTTCGATGCGCTGCTGGGTCGCCAGCCTTCGCTGGCCTACGACATGGTGCGCGTCCTCAGCCAGCGCCTCAACGAAGCGGAAAACCTGACCGTGCGCGACCTGCTGGCGAAGAATCGCCAACTGGCGCAAGCCTACGACGAGCTGAAGGCCGCGCAGGCGCAGATCATCGAGAAGGAAAAGCTAGAGGCCGAGCTGGACGTGGCGCGCCGGATTCAGCGCAGCATCCTGCCGCGCGAGCGGCCGCGCCTGCCCGGCTTCGACTTCGGCATGCTGATGGAGCCGATGACCAGCGTGGGCGGAGATTTCTTCGATTTCATTCCGCTCGGCGACGGGCGGCTGGGCATCGTCATCGGCGACGTGAGCGACCACGGCGCGCCCGCCGCGATCTTCATGGCGCTCACGTACAGCCTGCTGCGCGCCGAGGCGACCCGCGCCAGCACGCCGGGCGAGGCGCTGCGGCGCGTCAACCGCCATCTGCTCGACATGAACGATTCGGGGATGTTCGTCACCATTCTGTACGGCATTCTGGACGGCGCGACTCGCGAATTCCGCTTCGTGCGCGCCGGACACGATCTGCCTCTGGTGCTGGATATGCGCTGCGAGGCGATCGACCTGCACCTCGGCGTCGGGCAGTTGTTGGGGGTGTTGCCCGATCCGGCGCTCGACGAGCAGAGCGTGGTCCTGCCGCCGGACGGGCTGCTGCTGATGTACACCGACGGGGTCACTGAAGCGATGGATAGGGATAGGAAACAGTTCGGCGTGGAGGGCCTGCGGGCCTTGCTGCACCCGGGCGGCCCGCTGCGCGTGTCGGCGCAGGGCGTGTGCGACGCGGTGCGCGAGGCCGTGCGCGCGCACACCGGATCGCCCGCGCCGCAGGACGACGTCACGCTGGTCGCCGTGCGAGTTTTATGATGTGGAATGGCGGCCCCAATGCCCGACTTCGTCTCGTTTCTCCGCAGCGTGCCCCTGTTCGCCGGCTTAAGCGATCAGACTTTGGCGGCGCTGGCGCGCACAGGCCGCCTCCGGCAGGTGCCGAAAGGCAAGATGCTGTTCAGCCAGAGTGATGCGGCAGAAGCATTTTACGTCGTGCGCTCAGGACGCATCGATATTTTCCTGGGCAGCGCAAACGGGCGCGAGCTAGTGATCAACGAGATGCGCGCGGGCGACTGTTCTGGCGAGATGCCACTGATCACCGGCCAACCTCGCTCGACCAGTGCAGTGGCGCGTCGCGAGCGAGGTCTTCGTCATCCCGCGCGATGATTTCCTGGCGGCGACCGAAGCCGAGCCGAAACTGATGCGCCGCCTTCTCGAAACCACCGCGCGCCGCCTGCGCACGAGTAGCGAGCGCGAAAGCGCTCTCGCCTTCCTGGATGCGCCCGCGCGCCTGGCGCGAGTGTTGCTGGACCTTGATCTTCAGGCTACCGACGACGGATTCATCACGATCGGGCAGGAAGAACTGGCACAGCACGTTGGCCTGGCGCGGCAGACCGCGGCCAAGACGCTCGGGCAGTGGCGGCGCGCCGGCTGGCTCGTCGCCGGGCGCGGCAAGATCGTGCTACTGAACCGGGCCGCCTTGCGCCGTCTGGCGGAGGAGTCTGAATTGGAAGTTGGAGGTTGGAATATGGGTATGAAGCGTTCACTTCCAGCGATTCAGCACCTGAGCGCCTCAGCGATAACTGGCCTTGTCACCGGGATGGTGTCGGTCATCAGCGCAATTTCATTTGCGGCGCTGATCTTTTCCGGCGACCTCGCCGGTCACGTGGCGAGTGGCATTGGCCTGGCGCTGTTTGGCGCTTTCGCCCTCGGCATAGTGGTGGCGTTGACGAGTTCCTTCCCCGGTATCATCGCTGGGCCTCAGGACAGTCCGGCAGCCATTCTTGCGCTCGTCGCGGCGGCCATCGCCAATAGCATGCGGACCTCGGCCACGCCGGAGGCCATCTTCACCACCGTCGTCGCTGCGATCGCACTCACGTCTCTCCTGATCGGGGCATTCTTCCTGGTGCTGGGCCGGTTCAAGCTGGGCAACCTGATGCGATTTCTCCCCTACCCGGTCGTCGGCGGCTTCCTGGCCGGCACCGGCTGGCTGCTCGTCCAGGGCGCATTCGGCGTCATGGCCGGCGCATCTCTCGGATGGTCACAACTCCCTTATCTTCTCCAATCCAACGTGCTGACATTATGGCTGCCTGGATCGATCTTCGCGATCGTGCTGCTCGTGCTCTTGCGGCGTTACAGCCACTTTCTGATCATGCCCGCGACGCTGCTCGTAGCGATCGGTCTGTTTTACGGGCTACTGGCATTAACGCACACCTCGGTGGCCGAGGCCAGCGCTCGGGGTTGGCTGCTAGGCCCGTTCCCGCAAGAGGCGTTATGGCAGCCGCTAACTCCCTCGACCCTGGCTCAAGTCAACTGGCCTGCCATCTTCGGGCAAATGGACAAGATTGGGACGATCTTGATCGTCAGTGTGGTTGCTCTGCTGCTCAATGCCAGTGGGCTTGAGTTGACCGTTCGACGAGACCTGGATCTCAACCATGAATTACAGTCGGCCGGAATCGCCAATCTGGTGGCGGGTTTGGGCGGCGGCCTGACCGGCTACCACTTCCTCGGCGATTCTGCCCTCGCGTATAAAATGGGAGCGCGCACACGCCTGGCGGGTATCTTCTCGGCCGCCATATGCGGTGTGGCGATGCTCCTCGGCGCTTCGCTGTTGTCTTTTTTTCCCAAACCGGTGCTGGGCGGCCTGCTCCTCTTTCTCGGTCTGTCCTTTCTGGTCGAGTGGGTGGTCGACGCCTGGTTTAAGCTGCCCAGGACGGACTACTTTCTCGTCCTCTTGATCTTGGTCGTCGTCGGCGCCGTCGGCTTCCTGGAGGGCGTGGCCGTAGGGGTCGGCCTTGCCGTCATCTTGTTCGTCCTCAAGTACAGCCGCATCAATGTCGTCAAGCACGCCCTGTCCGGCGCCAATCTTCATAGCCGAGTCGATCGCCCGCTGTCTCACCGTCAAGTGCTCCGCGAAAAAGGCGAACAGCTCTCCATTCTCCAGTTGCAGGGCTTCATCTTTTTTGGGACCGCCGAGAATTTGCTGCATCAGATCCGGGAGCGGGTGAAGAATACGGACTTGCCGCCGCCGCGCTTCGTCGTGCTGGACTTTCGCCGGGTCAGCGGGCTTGACTCATCCGCCGTGACGAGCTTCGTCAGGATGAAGCAACTGGCCGAGTCGAAGTCCATCAAACTCGTGTTCACGCACCTGTCGGCGGAGATGCAGCATCAACTCGACAGGGGCGGTCTCGTCCCTTCGACAGGCTCCCCACTCCCTTCGGTCGGGGACTTCGCAGGGCGCGGCGGCGGGCGGGATGAAGTCTTTCGAGCCCTGCCCACGCTCGATCAGGGACTCGAATGGTGCGAAGAGCAGATCCTGGCTTCCGACGGTCTGCCCCTCGACGAGACACAAGACACGCTGCGAGCATTCCTTGAAAATGCCCTGCCCCAATCGGACAACATCACCCGGCTCATGGGCTATCTGGAAAAGATGGACGTGGATAGCGGCCATCACCTGGTGCGCCAGGGAGATCCGGCCGACGATCTGTACTTTATCGAGTCCGGCGCGGCGACCGCCTTATTTGAGCTCGCTGATGGCCGAAGCATGCGGCTCAGGGCAATGCGCAGCGGCACGGTCGTGGGGGAAATCGGCCTGTACCTGGGAGGCGCCCGCACCGCCTCGGTCGTCATGACACAGCCGGGTACGCTCTACCGGCTGTCTGCCGACGCGATCCAACAGATGGAAGAAAAGGATCCCGAAGTGGCGGCGGCCCTGCATCTCTTGATTGCCCGTCTGATGGCCGTGCGCCTGGCCGAGTACAATGATACGCTGATGGCCGTGCTGGACTGAGAACCTATCCAAATACTGGAGTGCAGGCTTCAGCCTGCCGCATTTGAAGCGGACTAAAGTCCGCACTCCGGTGGTTTTCGGATAGGCTCGGTGGGAAGCGCAGTTCTCTTTTCAATTTGGGAGAGGGATCAGGCGTGAGGGCGAACCGCCTTAAGGAGTGTGGTTGATGACGAAAAAAGCCAGCCGCAAGACAAAGCCTGCGCAAGCCGCGAGACCTGCGGCCCGGCGCATCGCTCCCAGATCAGACCGAAAACGCAGCGAAGCCCGGAGCCTGGCGCAGCTTGCGATGCAGCCTGCCGCCGATGGCGATCAACTGCGCCGGCGCGTGGCCGAACTGGAAGCCCGCGAAGCCGAGCATCGCCGCACCGAGCAGGTGCAGGCTGCGCTGTATCGCATCGCCGACGCCGCCAGCGCCGCCGAAGACATGCAGGAATTCTACGCGGCCATGCACCGCATCGTCGGCGAGCTAATGTATGCCCGAAATTTCTACGTCGCCCTCTATGACGAAGACACGCGGCTGATCAGTTTCCCCTATTGGGTGGATGAGGTGGATCCAGAGCCGCCGGCGACGCGCATTCAGATGCAGAGAGGTTTAACCGCCTACGTCATCCGCGCCGGCCAGCCGTATCACGACTCGCCGGAAAAGTACGAAGCCTTGATCCGGCAAGGAGAAGTGGATCGCGTTGGAGCCGAATCGGTGGATTGGCTAGGCGTGCCGCTGAAGACCGAAGGTCGCACGCTGGGCGCACTGGTGGCGCAGAGTTACACTGAGGGCATCACGTACACCGACAAGGATTTGGGCCTGCTGGCCTTCGTCGGCCAGCACATCGCCACCGCGCTCGAGCGCGCACGCCTGCAGACCGAGACCCGCCAGCGCGCCGCCGAACTCACCATCATCAATAGCGTGCAGCAGGGGTTGGCCTCGCAGTTGGACATGCAGGCGATTTTCGATCTGGTCGGCGACAAGATCCGCGAAATCTTCGACGCACAAGTGGTCTTCATTATGACCTACGAGCGCGAGGCGAACCTCTGTCACTTCCGCTATATGATCGAGCGCGGCGAGCGGCTGTATGCGGAACCTGGCCCGCCCGCAGGGTTTTCTGGTCACATTCTCCAGACGCGCGAACCGCTGATGTTCAATCGTGACCTGGTGCAGCGCGCCGCCGAGTTCGGCTCAACCCTTGTCGCGGGCGAAGAGCCTAAGTCCTGGCTCGGCGTGCCCCTCATCATCGGCGACGAGGCAAAAGGTGTGATCTCGTTGCAGAACGTCGACCGCGAGAACGCGTTCACGGAGTCCGATCTGCGCCTGCTGACGACGCTGGCCAACAGCATGAGCGTCGCGCTGGACAATGCGCGGCTGTTCGCCGAGACCAAGCGCCTGCTGGCCGAGACCGACCAGCGCGCGGCAGAGTTGAGCATCATCAACAGCGTCGGGCAGGCGCTCGCCTCACAGCTCGACATGCAGGCCGTGTTCGACTTGGTCGGCGAAAAAATCGGCGAGATCTTCGACGCGCAAGGCGTTCTGATCGAGACGTACGACCGCGAGCATGATCTGCTCCACTTCCCCTATTTGATGGAAAAAGGCGAGCGGATCTTTGTCGAGCCAAGCCCGCTGGGCGCCGGTTTCGCGCCACACGTCATCACGACGCGCGAACCCCTGGTCATCCATCGGAATCTGTCGGGGCGCGCGGCCGAATTAGGCTCTACCCTGCTGGGCGGCGAGATGCCCAAGTCGTACCTCGGCGTGCCGCTCATCGTCGGCGGCGAGTCCAAGGGCGTCATCGCGCTGGAGAACATCGACCACGAGAACGCGTTCAGCGATTCGGACGTGCGGCTGCTGACCACGCTCGCTTCAAGCATGAGCGTCGCACTGGAGAACGCGCGCCTGTTCGCCGAGACCAAGCGCCTGTTGGCCGAGACCGACCAGCGCGCCGCCGAACTCACCATCATCAACAGCGTCCAGCAAGGGCTGGCCGCGAAGTTGGACATGCAGGCGGTGTACGACTTGGTCGGCGACAGAATTCGCGACATCTTCGGCGCGGACACGACGTATATTGCGCGCTACGATCGCCAGAGAAACCTGATCCTCTTCCCCTATTACGTCGATCGGGGCCAGCGGCTGGCCTCAGAGCCTGTCCCGTTCGGCCCGGGCCTGACCTCGACGGTGATCGAGACGCGCCAGCCATTGCTCCTGGATACTGCCCAGGAAGCGGACGAGCTGGGCGCTCTGCATGTCGCGTATCGAGAGGCTTCACAGGATCTGAACGAGACTTACCTGGGTGTGCCCGTCGTCATCGGCACTGAAGTGACGGGCGTGATCAGCGTCCAGAGTTACGGGCAGCACGCCTATGATGACAGCCACGTGCGCCTCCTGACGACGCTCGCCAACAGCATGAGCGTGGCGCTCGAGAACGCCCGCCTCTTCGACGAAACCCAGCGCCTGCTCAAAGAGACCGAACAGCGCGCCGCCGAGTTGGAGATCATCAACAGCGTGGGCCAGGTGCTCACCCAGGAACTGGATCTGCAATCTCTGATTGACCTGGTCGGCGACAAATTGCGCACCGCCATCAAAGCCGACAACTTCGGCATCGGCTTATACGAATCAAGAAGCAACCTGCTGCAATCGGTCTACGTTTACAAGGATGATCAGAGGATTTACCCTGATCCCGCTCCGCTGAACGCATTCAGCCTGCGGGTCGCCAGACAAGGCAGGCCGCTGGTCATCAACCACAACACCAAACAAACCTGGAGAAAATTCGGCTCGAACCTGACCTTTGGGGCGGAGATCCCCAAATCCGTGCTCATGATCCCGATCCTGGCAGGCAGGGAACTGATCGGCGGATTCACAGTCCAGGACTTCAAGCGCGAAAACGCGTATCCAGACTCCGTCGTACGCATGCTTGAAACGATTGCGTCCAATATGGGCACAGCCATCCAAAACGCGCGGCTGTTCGACGAGACGCAGCGCCTGCTCAAGGAAACCGAGCAGCGCGCCGCCGAGCTGGCTACCGTCAACGCGGTCGGCCAGGCGCTCGCCTCCCAGTTAGAGCTGGACGCGCTGGTCACACTGATCGGCGAGCAGATGCGCCAAACCTTCGCCGCCGACATCGTGTACGTGGCGCTCCACGACCGCCAGGCCGATGAGATCCACTTCCCTTATTATCTCGACGGCGGCCAGCATCGGGTCGGGTATTCGATTGTGCTCGGCCAGGGACTGACGTCCTACATCATTCAGAAGCGCCAGCCGCTGCTGCTCAATCACGATCAGGAGTACGCCGCGCTGAACATCGCTCGCCAGGGCACGCGCTCCAGGTCGTATCTCGGCGTGCCGATTTTGACGGGCGACGAAGCGATCGGCGTCATCAGCGTCCAGAGCACACAGCAGGAAGGCCGCTTCGGCGAGTCCGACTTGCGCCTGTTGTCGACGATCGCCGCCAACGTCGGCGTGGCGATTCAGAACGCGCGCCTGTATCAGGAGACGCAGCGCCGCGCCGAGGAAATGGCGACGCTGGCCGAGATCGGCAACGACATCGCGGCCACGCTCGACCTGGAGCCGGTGCTGGAGCGCATCGCCGCGCGCGCCAAAGACCTGCTGCGCGTGCGCGATATTGCCATCTATCTGCGCGAGCCGGACGGCGAGACCTTCCGCGCCCACGTCGCGCTCGGCACGTATGTCGAAGAGATCAAAGACTCGCCGGTTTGGCTGGGCCGGGGGATCACCGGGCACATCGCGCAGGCCGGCGCCGCGGAAGTCGTCAATGATCCCGGCCAGGACCCGCGCGCGTTCCATATCCCTGGCACACCGGCGGCCGAGGAAGAGCCGGAGTGCCTGATGTGCGCGCCGCTCATCTCGCGCGACAGAGTCATCGGCCTGATGTCGGTGTGGCGATTGCGCGAGCACGGCCTGTTCACCCAAAACGACCTGGACTTCCTGGTCAGCCTGGCCCGGCAGGCGGCTATCGCCATCGAGAGCGCGCGCCTGTATCTGGAGACGCAGCGCCGGGCGAGCGAGATGTCGGCGCTGGCCCAGGTCGGGTACGAAATCTCGGCGACGCTCGACCTGCCAACGGTGCTCGAGCGCATCGCCTCGCGCGCCAAGGCGCTGCTGGCGGCGGACACCAGCGCCGTCTTCCGGCCCGGCGTGACCGGCCAAACCTTCAAGGCGATCGTCGCGCTCGGCGCCGAGGCCGAAGCGATCAAGGCCGACACGATCCAACTCGGCGAGGGCATCATCGGCAGCATTGCTCAGAGCGGCATTGCCGAGGTGATCGCCGACACAAATGCCGATCCGCGCAGCGTGAGCATCCCAGGCACTCCAGAGGTAACGGCCGAGAGCCTGATGGTTGCGCCGCTGCTGGCGCGGGAGCGCGTCGTCGGCCTGATGGCCGTGTGGCGCGCGGGGCAGGGCCGCCAGTTTGCTCAGACTGACCTCGACTTTCTGGTCGGGTTGGCGCGGCAGGCGACCATCGCGATTGAAAACGCTCGCCTGTATCAAGAGTCGCAGCGGCGCGCGAGCGAGATGGCCGCGCTCTCCGAGTTAGGCCGCGAGATTTCCGAGACGCTCGATCTGCCGACCGTCCTGGAGCGCATCGTCACGCGCGCCGGCCAGTTGCTGGACACACCGCACGGCTTCATTTACCTGCTTGCGCCGGGCGAAGCTGAAATGGAGCGCAAAGTCGGGCTGGGTGTTTTCAGCGAGGCTCGGGTCATGCGCCTGAAACCGGGCGAAGGCTTAAGTGGGCAGGTGTGGCAAACGGGTCGCCCGATCGTTGTAGATGATTACGACACCTGGCCCGGCCGCTCGCCGCAAGGTATGGGCCTGGTGCAGGCGATGGTCGGCGTCCCGCTCAATGCCGGCGCGAAGGTCGTGGGCGTCATCGCGCTGGCCACCGAGCGCGGGTCGGGTCGCACGCCCGCGCCTGCGAAGTCCCCGACCAAAGGGAGTGGGGCAGCGCGAGCGCAGGCGTTCGGCGCGGACGAGGTCGAATTGTTGAGCCGCTTCGCCCAACTGGGCGGGATCGCCATCCAGAACGCGCGCCTGTTCGACGAGACGAATCGCCTGCTGGCAGAGACCAAGCAGCGCAACGCCGAGCTGGCGGTCATCAACAGCGTGCAGCAGGCGCTGGCGTCGCAGCTCGACTTTCAGGGCGTCATCGAGACGGAAGGCGACAAAATCCGCGAAGTCCTCAACGCGCAGGGCCTGTACATCGCTCTGCACGATCGCGCCAACGGCATGCTCCACTTCCCGTACTGGCTGGAACTCGGCCAGCGCTATCGCCTCCCGCCGCGCCCGCTGGGAGCGGGCTTCACCTCCCACGTCATCCGCACACGACGGCCGCTCGTGGTCAACCGTGATATCGAAGGGCGCCGGGCGGAGCTAGGCGCTTCCGATTCGCAGAGCGGCCAGCGCGTCAAATCCTACGCCGGCGTGCCCATCTTGGCCGGCGAGGAAGCGGTCGGCGTCATCGGGCTGGGTAACTGGGATCGCGAGGACGCGTTCAACGAATCCGACGTGCAACTGCTGACGACACTGGCGTCGAGCATGGGCGTGGCGATCGAAAACGCCCGCCTGTTAGACGAAACGCAACGCCGCGCGAGCGAGATGGCGGCCCTCACCGAAATCGGGCGGGAAATCACAGCCACGCTCGATCTGCCGACTGTGCTCGAGCGCATCGCCACGCGCGCGCAGGCCGTGGTGAACGCGCGGGACGTCGTGCTGCGCCTGATCGAGCCGGACGGCAGCCTGCCGCCGGTCGTCGCCATCGGCCGGCACGCCGAGCAGCAGAGAGCCTTGACGCTGCGACTGGGCCAGGGCCTCACCGGCCACGTCGCGCAGTCCGGCGTCGCCGAGATCGTCAATTTTCCCACGCAAGACCCACGCGTCGTGCACGTGCCCGGCACGGTCGCCGAGGAGGACGAGCGCGAAGCGGTGATCGTCGCGCCGCTGCTCTCGCGCGAGAAGGTGATCGGCGTGATGAACCTGTGGCGCGACCGGATCGACGACGGCCCGTTCACGCAAAACGATCTCGACTTCCTGATCGGCCTGTCCCGGCAGGCGGCGATCGCCATCCACAACGCCCGCCTGTTCGAGGAGACGGGCCAGCGCCTGCGCGAGCTGGCCAGCATCAACAATATCAGCCAGGCTATGGCCTCGCAGTTGGAAGTGGACGCGGTGATCGATCTCGTCGGCGAGAAATTGCGCGAGGTCTTCGGTGCGCAGTTTATCTACGTTGCGCTGGTCGACCGGCAGACCAACCTGATCCACTTCCCTTACTTCTGGGAGATCGATCATCGGGTCATCGCCGGGGAATCGCTCGTCTTCGGCCAGGGCCTCACCTCCCGCATCATCGAGACGGGCCAGCCGCAATTGATCAACAGCGATTGGGAGCGGCAGGCCCTCGAACTGGGGGCCGTCGCCCTCGATGGGATTCTGCCCAAGTCGTCGCTGGGCGTGCCAATCACAGTGGGCGAGTCCGTGATCGGCGTAATTTCCCTGCAAAACACGGAGCGCGAGAACGTGTTCACCGACGCCGACGTGCGCCTGCTCACGACGATTGCCGCGAACGTCGGCGTGGCGCTCGAGAACGCCCGCCTGTTTGACGAGATTCAGCGCCAGAAACAGTATTCTGAGGCGCTGGTGCAGAACAGCCCGGTGGCGATTGTGGTCATCGACCTGGACGCGAATGTCGTCTCGTGGAATCCGGCCGCAGAGAAGCTCTTTGGCTACACGTCGGCCGAAGCGCTTGGCCGCAACGTGGACGATTTGGTCGCCAAGACCGGCGATCTGCAAGGACAAGCGGCTGCTTACAATGTGGAGGCAAGTCAGGGCGTCCTGCATGCTATCACCCAGCGCACGCGCAAGGATGGAACGCTGGTGGACGTAGAACTGTCGGGCGTCCCGGTGATCGTCGACGGGGAACGCGTGGGCATCATCGCCATCTATCACGATCTCAGCGGCCTGAAGCGCGCCGAGGAAGAACTCCGCCGGCAGAAGCAGTACTTCGAGGGAGTCGTGCAGAACAGCCCCATGGCGATCATCACCACCGACCTCGAATTCAACATTGTTTCATGGAATCCGGCGGCTGAAGACTTATTCGGTTATACCCAGGCCGAGGCGATGGGCCACAACCTCGACGAGTTGATTGCGACGGGCGACATCCGCGCCGAAGCGGTGGGCTACTCTCAGCAGGCTTCGAATGAAGGCCGCGTGCATGTCATCACCCGGCGCAGCCGAAAAGATGGCAGCCTGGTGGATGTCGAAGTGCTGGCGCTCCCGGTCATCCTGGCCGGCGAACAGGTGGGGTTTATCGCGATTTACCACGACATCACCGAGCGAAAGCGAGCCGAGGAGGCGCTGCGCCGTCAGAAGCAATACCTGGAGGCGGTGGTGCAAAACAGCCCCGCCGCCATCGTCACCATCGACCTGAGCGCGAATGTCGTCGAGTGGAATCCGACGGCCGAGAAACTCTTCGGGTACACCCAGGCGGAAGCCATCGGCCGCAACATCGACGACTTGGTCGCCAAATCGGATCTGATCCACACGGAGGCCGTCGGTTTCAATGCACAGGTTTCGAGCGGCGAGCTGATTCGCGCCATCACGCAGCGCACCCGCAAGGGTGGCGCACTCATCGACGTCGAGGTGCTGGCCCTGCCTGTGATCGTGGCAGAGGAGCAGGTCGGGATCATCGTGATTTATCACGACATCACCGAGCTCCTGCGTGCGCGCCGGGAGGCCGAGGCCGCCAACGCCGCCAAGAGCGCCTTCCTGGCGACGATGAGCCACGAAATCCGCACGCCGATGAACGCGGTGATCGGCATGAGCGGGCTCCTGCTCGACACGCCGCTCGACGACGAGCAGCGCGAGTTCGCCGAGATCATCCGCAACAGCGGCGACGCGCTCTTGACGATCATCAACGACATTCTCGATTTCTCGAAGATCGAAGCGGGCAAGATGGAGCTGGACAGCCAGCCCTTCGACCTGCGCGAGTGCGTCGAGAGCGCGCTCGACCTGGTCGCGACGCGCGCGGCGGAGAAGGGCCTCGACCTGGCCTACGTCGTCGAAGGCGATACGCCGGCGGCCATCGTCGGCGACGTCACGCGCCTGCGCCAGATCCTCCTCAACCTGCTCACCAACGCGGTGAAGTTCACCGAGCACGGCGAAGTGGTGTTATCCGTGAACAGTCATCAGTTGCCAGTGGTCAGTGATCAGTTATCAGTGATCAGTGATCAGTCGTCAGGGGTCACCGATCACCGATCACTGTTTACTGTTCACTTCGCCGTGCGGGATACCGGCGTCGGCATCCCGCCCGACCGCATGGATCGCCTGTTCCAGTCGTTCAGCCAGGTCGATGCGTCGACCGCGCGCAAGTACGGCGGCACGGGACTGGGGCTGGCGATCAGCAAGCGCCTGGCCGAGCTGATGGGCGGCGCGATGTGGGCAGAATCCCCCCCTGTATCCCCCCCGCATGCGGGGG
>DATEUJ010000088.1:0-10911 GCA_035283185.1 Anaerolineae bacterium
GCTCTCACACACCACTGAGCGCGTGGTCTTAGCTTGTCTGAATCCGTCCTGCGATTATAGCCCATCCGCGCGCTCAAGTTTCTGCCCTCATGCATCACGCTTGAGGTGATGGCTATCTCGCAATGACGGCTGAGCAGTTACGTCGAAAGGATCGGAACCTTGAGCGCATCGACTCTGGAAATAGAAACCTCTCCCATAGTAGGAGAATCCGGCGAGGTTGTCCTCGAAGTGAAGAACCTCAAGACCTTCTTCTTCACCGAGGACGGCGTCGTGCAGGCCGTGAACGGCGTCAACTTCAAGGTCAAGCGCGGCGAAGTGCTGGCGCTGGTGGGAGAATCGGGCTGCGGCAAGAGCGTGACTTCGTTCTCGATCATGCGTCTGGTCGGCATCCCGGGCCGCATCCTGGAAGGCGAGGTCATCTTCGACGGGCAGGACCTGCTCAAGCTGACGGAGGAGCAGATGACGCACCTGCGCGGCAACCGCATGGCGATGATCTTCCAGCAGCCGACCTCGTGCCTCAACCCGGTGTTCAGGGTCGGCGAGCAGATCGCCGAGGTGCTCGACATTCACTACGCGCTGGGCAAGGAGGCCGGCAAGAAGCGCGCTATCGAGCTGCTGCGCGACGTGAAGGTGCCCGATCCCGAGCGCCGCATCCAGGCGTACCCACACGAGCTGTCCGGCGGCATGGCGCAGCGTGTGATGATCGCCATGGCGCTGGCCTGCGTCCCCGAGCTGCTCATCGCCGACGAGCCGACGACGGCGCTCGACGTGACGATCCAGGCGCAGATCCTGCACCTGATGCGCGAGCTGCGCTCCAAGCTCGGCACGGCCATCATCCTGATCACGCACGACCTGGGCGTCGTCGCCGAGATGGCCGACGACGTGGCCGTCATGTACGCCGGCCAGATCGTCGAGCAGGCCCCCGTGAACGTGCTCTTCGCGTCTCCCAAGCATCCGTACACGGTCGGCCTGATGGGATCGATCCCGTTGCTGACCGAGCTGCGCGATCGGCTGGACGTCATTCCCGGCAGCGTGCCCAATCTGATCGACCTGCCGCCCGGCTGCCCGTTCGTCCCGCGCTGCCGCCAGCGCGTGGAAAACGAAAGCTGGCTCAAAGGCATTTGCCGCCACGTCGATCCGGATCTCAAGCCGGTCGGGGACGATCACGGCGTGGCGTGCTGGCTGTTCGATCGCGACGAGGTCGAGCGGCTGCAGCGCGAGAACGTCTATCCAGTGAGCGCGCCGGCCGCGCAGCCGGCCTAAATGATGGAAATGGACCAGGAGTGTGCATGGCTCACAGTGGAAACGGTAAGACCCCGTTGGTCGAGGTCAAAGACCTGCAAAAGTACTTTCCAGTGCGCAGCGGGTTGTTGCAACGCGTGTCGGCCTGGGTGAAGGCCGTCGACGGCGTGAGTTTCATAGTGAACGTCGGCGAGACGCTGGGCCTGGTCGGCGAGAGCGGCTGCGGCAAGACGACCGTCGGGCGCACGATTTTGCGCTTGATCCCGGCGACCAAGGGCAGCGTCACGTTCGACGGCGAGGACGTGTTCCGCGCCGGCAAGCAGCAGCTCAAGGCGATGCGCCGCCAGATGCAGATCATCTTCCAGGATCCCTACTCGTCGCTCGATCCGCGCATCCCCGTCGGCGAGAGCATCGGCGAGGGCCTCCTGGTGCACGGCATGCGCGACGCGAAGGAGCGCAACCGGATTGTCATGGAGACGCTGAAGCGGGTGGGACTGGAGCCGTACCACTCGAAGCGCTTCCCGCACGAGTTCTCCGGCGGCCAGCGGCAGCGCATCGGCATCGCCCGCGCGCTGGCGATGCAGCCCAAATTCATCGTGTGTGACGAGCCGGTGTCGGCGCTCGACGTGTCGATTCAGTCGCAAGTGCTCAACATTCTCAAGGACCTCCAGCGTGATTTCGGCCTGACCTACATGTTCATCGCGCACAACATGAGCGTCGTCAGGCATATCAGCGACCGCGTGGCGGTGATGTACCTGGGCAAGATCGTCGAGCTGGCCGACAACCCGAGCCTGTACGGCGAGCCGCTGCATCCTTACACACAGGCGCTGATGTCGGCGATCCCGGTCCCCGATCCGAAGTTCAAGCGCCAGCGCATCATCCTGCCCGGCGACGTGCCCAGCCCGCTCAACCCGCCCAGCGGCTGCCGCTTTCACCCGCGCTGCCCGGTGGCGATCGAGCGGTGCAAGACGGACGACCCGCCGCTCGAGGAGCTGAAGCCCGAGCACTGGGCGGCGTGCTGGGTGGCCAGAGAGCAGGTCGCCGCCGGTCAGGCCGGCCCCGTGATCATGCAGCCGATTGCAGCGACGTAAACTCAGTCGATTGAAAGACTTCTACGACTTCGGAAGTCTTTGAGGCGCTTCGCCGGTCGGAAGCCCTGCTTAGACTTCCGAAGTCTTACGTACCCCTTTTGCGCGCCGGTTGAATCGGGTTATAATCGTTGCGTCGGTTCGTCCCTCGTCCGATGGAGACATTTGCCATGCCGTCGCCCTTTCCGGGAATGGATCCCTATCTTGAGCGGCCGAGCCTGTGGCCCGACGTTCACGCCAGTCTCATCATTGCCCTGCGTGACGCGCTCTCGCCTATGGTCGGGCCTAAATACTACGTTGCCGTCGAGGAACGCGTCTATCTCGTCGAGCCTGAAGAACGGCGGCTGGTCGGTCAGCCGGACGTGGCCATCGTCGGCGAGCGTGAGCCGGCCGGCGGCGCAGGCGCGACGGCTACGGCAACAATGCCCACTGCCCGCATCGTCGAAGTGCCGATACCCGCACCCGAACCTGCGCGCCTGACCTACCTGGAAGTGCGCGAGCCGCCGGGCGACGAAGTCGTGACCACGATCGAAATTCTCTCGCACGTCAACAAACGTCCCGGACCGGGACGGCGCCAGTACGAGGAGAAACGCCTGGAAGTCCTGAGTTCGTTCACGAATCTGGTCGAAATCGATCTGCTGCGCGCTTACCCGCCGATGGAGGTGCGGCCGATCGACGGCGGCGAGCCGAGCGACTACCGGATTCTCGTCAGCCGCGCCGATCAGCGGCCGCGCGCCGTGCTCTTTGCGTTCTCGGTTCGAGAGCCGATCCCGGCTTTCCCGCTGACCTTGCGCCCAGGCGAGCCTGAACCCCCGGTCGATCTCAGATCGCTGCTGGACGGCATCTACGAGCGGGCAGCCTATCACCGGCGAATCGACTACCGCAAGCCGCCCGATCCGCGCCTGACCGAATCCGATGCAGAGTGGGCCCAGGCGATCCTGCGCGAACAGGTCCCACAATAGCTCACAAGAAACCCGGTTTCTCGTACGACTTCGGAAGTCTTTGAGGCGCTTCACCGGTCGGAAGCCCTGCTGAGACTTCCGAAGTCTTACGTGCCCCTTTTGCGCGCCGGTTAAATCGGGTTATAATCGTCGCAGGTGGATTGAAGTCTGAGGATGCTCGATGACCTTCACGGTATCGGACTACGCCGATTTGGTACGGCTCCTAAACGAACATCCTGAATGGCGGGCAGAGCTGCGGCGTCTGCTGCTGTCTGATGAGCTGCTGACGCTGCCGGATTTGGTGCGGGAACTGGCTGATGCACAGCGCCGAATCGAGGTGCAGTTTGACGCCATGCGCGAGCAGGTCCGCTTGCTGGTCGAGACTGTACAGGCCCTGACCGATTCAGTGAGAGGTCTCAAGGACGTCGTCGGGGATCTGAACGGCAAGCTGTTAGCGCTAACCTATCGCGACCGGGTGGGAGCCTATTTCGGCCCCCTGTTACGACGGGTCCGGGCCGTTGAGGCAGTAACCCTTGAAGACGAATTGGAAGCGCACCTGTCTCACGAGGAATTCAAAGACGTCCTCCTCTTGGACCTGCTCGTCAGCGGGCGGCCACGTCACTTACCTGAAGCGGACGAAGTGTGGTTGGCGGTCGAGGTTTCCTCCGTCGTCGATCGGGAAGACGTGACCCGCGCACGGCGGCGAGCCGAACTCCTGCGCCGCGCCGGCTATCGCGCCGTTCCCACGGTGGCGGGCGAAAAGGCGACCCTCGGCGCCGAGGACGACGCACGCCAACACACGGTGGTCATGCTTCAGGACGGGCGCGCCTACTTTTGGAATGAGGCCCTGCAGGTGTGGGCATGACGTGATGACCTCCGCCACCCTCCTCGTCGTCGACGACGACCGCCAGATAGCCGAATTCCTCAACGACCTGCTTCGACAGTTCGGCCACCGCGTCGTGAACGCCTACGGGGGCCAGGAAGCGCTTGACGTGCTCGCCTCGCCGGAGGCTGGCGTCGTCGACCTGATTCTGCTCGACGTGCTCTTGCCGGACATGAGCGGCACCGACGTGTGCCAGCGCGTCAAAGCCTCCCCGGCCACCGCACACATCCCGGTCATCATGGTCACCGGCCTGGACCGGCCCGCCGACAAGACGCGCGGGTTGGAGCTTGGCGCCGACGACTACGTGACGAAGCCCTTCGATCCCAAGGAGCTGGTCGCCCGCGTGGGCGCGATGCTGCGGCTGCGGCGCGCCGAGCGCGAGCTGCGCGCCCGCAATCGCGCCCTGGCTGCGCTCAATGCCGTGGCCGACACGATCGGCCGCGCCGTCGAGCTGCCCGACGTGTTGAACACCGCGCTCGATCAGGTTCTGGCGACGCTCGACATGGAGGCCGGCACGATCACGCTGACTCACTGGGACGGCAGCCAGATTCCCGCCGCGCGGCGCTGGCAGGCGCTCGACCTGTCTTCCGGCGTGGAGACCGCCGAGCAGGTCGCCCGATCCGGCGCGCCGGCGCTCCTGACGCTCTCCGTCCGAGGGCGCGAGCACCCGGCGGCGTGCGTGCCGCTGCGCAGTCGCGATCGGGTCGTCGGCACGCTGCTCGTCGCGGGAAAGCCGGGTATCGATTCAGCCGGGCTGGAGCTGCTCGGCGCGATCGGCAGCCAGGTCGGCGGCGCGATCGAGCGCGGCCGCCTGTTCGACGCCGCGCAGCGCCGCAGCGACGATCTGGCGATCCTCAACGACATCACACGCGCCGTCACGTCTTCGCTCGACGTCGACATGGTGCTGGCGCGCGCGATGCGCAGCATTCGCGAAATCCTGCGCGTCGAGGCCGGATCGCTGATCCTGGCCGACGAGGATACGGGCGAGCTGCGCTTTCGCAAGACGCTCAACCGCGAGCAGGAGATGATTGTGGACACGACGCTGCGGCCCGGCGAGGGGTTGATCGGCCAGGCCGTCGCGACGCTCGATCCGATCCTGCTCAACGACGCGCCGAGCGACGCGCGCTTCGCGCCGCACCTGGATCGTATCACCGGCGTCGTCACACGCGGCGCGCTGGTCGCGCCTCTGATCGTCAAGGGCCGCGCGATCGGGGCGATCGAGGTCATCAACAAGCTGGACGGCCCGTTCACACACGACGATCTGGAGATGCTCCAGTTCCTGGCGGCGTCGGTCGCCGTCGCCGTGGAGAACGCGCGGCTGTACGGCGAGCTGGCCGAGTTCACGCGCCAGCTCGAGCGGTCGCAAGAGCAGTTGATACAAGCCGAGAAGGTCGCCGCCACAGGCCGCCTGGCTGCGTCGATCGCGCACGAGATCAATAACCCCCTTCAGGCGATCCACAACTGCCTGCACTTGGTCACCCATCGCAAGATGGAGCCGGAGAAGGAAGCGTATTACCTCAACCTGGCGCAGGAAGAGGTGCAGCGCCTGATCCACATCGTGCAGCGCACGCTCGACTTCTACCGCCCTTCGCAAGGGCGCCCCACGCTCACGGACGTCAACAACGTGATCGAATCGGTGTTGGCGCTGGCAAACAAAAAAGTGGAGCACGCGAAGGTGCGCGTGCACCGCCGCCTGTCGCCCGACCTGCCGAAGCCGAACGCCGTCGCCGACCAGCTCACCCAGGTGTTCCTGAACCTGATCGTCAACGCCGTCGAAGCGATGCCCGGCGGCGGCGACCTCGCGATCACGACGCTGCACGACGAAGGCCACGTGCGCGTCCGCATCAGCGATACCGGCCCCGGCCTGAATGCCGAGGAAGCCAAGCGCATCTTCGAGCCGTTCTATACCACGAAGCGCTCCGGCACCGGCCTCGGGCTGGCCGTGAGCTACGGTATCATTCAGCGACACGGCGGCGAGATCACCGTCGACAGCGCGCCCGGCCGCGGCGCGACGTTCATCGTCTCGCTGCCGGTGAACCGCGCCGACGTCGCGGCAGAGGATGAGCGCCCCGCCATTCGAGTGTGAGCACAGCCATGGACGCGAACAGTTCCTTTCACATCTTGATCGTGGACGACGAGTCCGCCATGCGCGCCACGCTGTCCGAGATCCTGGGCGGCGAAGGCTACCGGGCCAGCGCGGCCGAGAGCGGCGAAGCGGCGCTGGACATCCTGCGCGAGACGCCGATCGATCTGATGCTGCTCGACCTGAAGATGGCTGGCCTGGACGGCCTGCAGGTGACGGAGACGGCGCAGTCGATCAGCCCGGACACAGTGATCGTCATGCTCACCGCGCACGGCACGCTCGAATCGGCGATCACGGCGATGCGGCGCGGCGCGCACGATTACCTGCTCAAGCCGGCGTCCGTGCCCGAGATCCTGGCGGCCGTCGAGCGCGGCCTGAGGCACCGCGCGCAGGCGCTGAAGCAGCGTGATCTCATCACGCTCATGCAGCGCGCCATCCAGGAACTGCAAGTGCCTGGCAGCGGCGTCGGCGGCGAGGGCGCCGGCCCCGACCGGTTTCTGCAAATACGCGGCGTCAGCCTGGATCTGCAGCGGCACGTCGCCACAGCCAACGGCAAGCTGCTCGACCTGACGCTCACCGAGTTCAAGCTGCTGGCTTATCTCATGCAGCATCCCGACCAGGTTATCGCGCCGCGCGAGCTGGTCTCGGCGGTACAGGGGTATGAAGCCGACGAGCACGAAGCGCGCGCTATCATCCGGGTCCACGTGCGGCGCTTGCGGCAGAAGATGGAGCCGGACCCCGATAATCCGGAGTATGTGCTCAACGTGCGCGGCGTGGGCTACCTGTTCGCGACGACCCCGCCGTGACGCCAGCCTAGTCTACTCGCCTTTCCGAATGTCGATATTGCCGTTGCTGGTCTCCGCGGTGATCAAGACATCTGGATTTTCCCCATTCTTCAGGTCGTCCTTCGCTTCCGCCTGGCTGAAGCCTGCGCTGCGCTTGGTCGCTTCGGCCAGGACTTTGGCCTCGGCGCTGGCGGTCACTTCGATGTGGCCGTTGAACGTTTCGACGACGACGCTCGGCGAGGTGCTCGTGTCAAACGATTGAGCTACGATTTCCTCGGCGGTGACGTTGCCGCCTGTGCAGCCGTTCAGCGCCAGCGCCAGTCCGGCGAGCAGTGCTCCGATGAAAGCGGGTTTCCTCGTCGTCATGCCTCTTCTCCTTTACCAAGATGGGTGTCTGGTACCGATCCCAGTATATTTCACAACGGTAGAAACGGATCAGTCACCGGAATGGAATCGTATGTAAGTCTCCGGTCGAGTGTCGCATCGGTCTAAGGTCGGATGAGGGGGTAACCTAACCGTAACACAGGGGTAACTCGCTCCCGAAATGAACCGTGCTATCCTGTTGCCAGTCTCTACGAGCGCTCTGGAATCCGCACATGCCTGGCAAACGCATACTGATTGTGGACGACGAGACGAAGGTGGGGTTCTTCCTGAAGGAGACCCTCGAATCGCTGGGGCGGGGTTATGCCGTGTCGCACGTGAACAGCGGCGAGGAGGCGCTCGACGAGATGTCGCGCCAGCCGTACGAACTGGTCGTGACCGATCTGCGTATGCCTGGAATCAGCGGCATCGACCTGCTGCATCGCGTCCATGAGCTTTCGCCTGAGACGCGGACGATCTTGATCACGGCTTACGGGAACGACGAGGTGGAGAACGAAAGCCGGCGCTTGAATGCCGCGCGTTATTTCACCAAGCCCTTCCCCATCGACGAGTTCACCGCCGCCGTGCAGGACGTTTTGGACAGCCAGACTACGGACGCTCCCCTATTGAGCCGGGAACGCCTCGAGCGCATCACGCAACGGCTGAGCGATTTGCGCTTCGAGGTAGGAGCGCAGTGCATCCTGCTGGCTGACATGGATGGCCGGCTGCTCGCGGAGATTGGACTCACCGATAGCCTGTCGCCGGTTGAGTTAACCGAGCTGATGAGTGGAGGGTTCGACCGCCTGTTCCGGGTCGCGCGCCATCTCCACGAGGGGCACGCGTTCAACCTGACATACCACGAAGGCGTGCGTTACGACATTTATGCGGCTAACGTGGGCGACCGCCTGTTCTTGACGCTCGTCTTCGATCGCCGGCAGGGCGCCAGCCGGATCGGCATGGTGTGGCTGTACACGAAGCGCGCGATCCAGGACTTGCTCGAGCTTGTTTCGCCGTCGCCGCGCCCTGCGAACGGCGGCTTTCCGCGCACTGGCCCGCTTCGCTAGGGAGGGTTTGCTATCCTCCGATCTGGCTCATCACCCGCCCGATGGGTATGACGCCGTCCGGCAGGCCGTGTCCCCACGGCTTTCGCCAGATCAGGTTGCGAATGAGAGTCTTTAGCTCGTCGTCGCTCGCGCCTTCGCGCAGCGGCGTAAGGAGGTCCCCCTCGTCGTCGCGCAGCAAGCACAGCCGCAGCTTGCCGTCGGCGGTGAGGCGCACGCGCGTGCACGCCGCGCAGAATGGGTTGGTGACCGTGCTGATGAAGCCGATCGGCGCGAGCGCCCCCCGCAGGCGATACAGCCGCGCCTCGCCGTCCAGCCGGCCGCCGTCGATCGGTTCGAGCGCTCCCAACTCGGCCTCGATAAGCTGCATGATTTCTTCTTGCGACACGACGCTGTTCTGGGCGAACGCCGCCACTTCGCCGAACGGCATCATCTCGATGTAGCGCACCTGCCAGTGGTGAGTGAGGGTGAGCGCAGCCAGGCCGGCCACCTCGTCTTCGTTGTAGCCGCGCGCGATGACGGCGTTGATCTTCAGCGGCGTCAGACCTGCCGCCTCGGCCGCGACGACCCCCGCCATGACCTCGTCGAGCCTGCCCCGGCGCGTGATGCGGCGAAACTTCACCGGATTCAGCGTGTCGACGCTGACGTTCACGCGCTCAAGCCCAGCCTCCTGCAGGGGCCTGGCCAGTTTCGCCAGTCGCAGCCCGTTCGTCGTCATCGAAATCCTGTGCACACCCAGCTCGCGGATACCGCGCACGATCGGGATCAAGTCGGGATGCACGGTCGGCTCGCCGCCGGTCAGGCGCACCTTGTCGACCCCCAGGTCGACGAACAGGCGCACCAAACGCAGACATTCGCCGCGCGACATCAGCTCGGCTGTCGGCCGGAATACCATCTCTTCCGGCATGCAGTAAACGCAGCGCATGTTGCATTTGTCGGTCAGCGAGATGCGCAGGTAGTGAATGTTGCGCCCGAAGGAATCGTAGGCCATGTGGATTTACCCGTTCGTCTTTTTCGACATAGCGCTTTGATTGTAACACTGGGGCACACGCCTGTCAATAAAGACGACCTCTATCTCCAATTTTGGGTTTTTGACGCCTATCCGGGGCGCCAGGTACAATGGAACCCGTCATGGCTGACGAAATGTCAATTCGGCCCGCACGAGCGGAAGACACCCGTGCCGTCAAGCGCATGGTGCGCGGCGCGGGTCTCGACCCTACGTTGCTGCGCTGGGAAAACTTCCTGGTCGCCGAGAAGGATGGCAACGTAGTCGGCATCGGGCAGGTGAAGCCGTATCGCGGCGCTCGCGAGCTGGGCAGTCTGGTCGTCCTGAAGGCTTATCGGAGACAGGGCATCGGCGCGGCGATCATCCGCGCGCTGATCGAGCGTGAGTCGGGCGGTTTGTTTCTCCTGTGCCGGGATCGCCTGGAATCGTACTACGCGCGGTTCGGGTTTCGGCGCGTCGGGCTGCGCGACCTGCGCGGCGCGGTCCGCTTGAAGTACGCCTGCGCGCTGCTCGGGCGCGCCGCCGGCGTCCGCGTCATCGCGATGAGACGCAGGTGAGATGACCAGCCTCCGTTACTGCGCAAGCCGTCTCAACGCGCGCGCGAGCAGCAGCACGCCGCAGGCGATCAGCAGCAGTGGCCCGATGGTTCTGATCGGAACACTGCCGAAAAGCAGGCCGAAGAAGCCGAACCCGACGGCGCTACCGACCATCATCCAGATTCCGACCTGCGATGGGTCGCGGCCCCATGCGCCGATGCGCGAGCCAAGCGTCAGTCCCAAACCGACGCCGCCCGGAATCAGCGTCCACAGGTAGGCCCAGGCTCCCCAGTCGCCCGTGATGGTGTTGAAGAAGAATATCAGGCCCAACACCAGCATGATCGAGCCGGGGATGTACAGGCCGGCCAGGCTCTTGCGCTCCGAGGGCCAGATGATCGCCGGCAGGTAAAATCCGCCCGCGATCAGAAAGAAGATGACGGGCCACGTCTGGCCGATGCTCAGACCCGGAATGAGGTTGAAGGCCAGGAACAGCGCTCCCAGGCCGATTAACACGACGGCGACGACAGTAGTGCTGCGATCCGTTGACTGCATGCTATCGCTCCTGAAAGATGGGATGGCGTGTACCGAGAAGAGACGGCCCCATCATAGCCGATTTGCTCGCCGCCGTCATGTGCCGATCGACGGATTTTCGTCAGTCGTTTGGCCTAGAGGGATGGACCCGGCCTCGAAACGGTATAATAGGGGCTGTGGGGAGATAGAATCTTGGTGTCTTCGTGTCTTGGTAGTGTGCGAATCCCGGGAGGGGACGGATTGAGACAGGGGAGGCAGGAAAGATGACCCGTGTTCGACGCGCGCTGCTGTATATGCCGGGCGACGACATGCGCAAGATCGGCAAGGCGGTGACGCTAAACGTCGACTGCGTGTGCATGGACCTCGAAGACGGCACGGCGATCAATCGCAAGCGG
>DATEUJ010000089.1:0-11300 GCA_035283185.1 Anaerolineae bacterium
GCTCTCACACACCACTGAGCGCGTGGTCTTAGCTTGTCTGAATCCGTCCTGCGATTATAGCCCATCCGCGCGCTCAAGTTTCTGCCCTCATGCATCACGCTTGAGGTGATGGCTATCTCGCAATGACGGCTGAGCAGTTACCTCCGCTGATAAATCCATACGATCTCTCGTCGCCAGCCTGGCGACGAGCGCTGTTCGGCCATGGACTGCCACTCGTCCCCTGTATACACCAACACATCGGTCGGCACCATTAAGTATACCTCTTTCTGAGCGAGAGCATACACCGGGGCGTTTGCCGAACATCACTCGCGGCATTATAATCGGTGCGAGCCACGTAAAGACTTCGGAAGTCTCCAACAGACTTCCGAAGTCTAAGAGACAGTATAGTGAGCAGACTTGCACGCATCGAATCATTGATCGAGCAGTTGGTCGAAGGCACCTTCGGACGCCTGTTCTCAGGCACGCTGCAGCCGATCGAGGTCGCCCACGCGCTGGCGCGCGCGCTCGAAGACTACCAGGTGACCGACGAGCAGGGCCGGCGCTTCGCGCCAAACGTGTTCTGGGTCTATCTGCATCCGTCGGACTACGGCGCGCTGCGGGAGACCCAGCCGACGCTGCCGGAGGACCTGGCAAGCTCGGTCGACGAGCTCGCGCGACGCGCCGATCTGTTGATGCCCGACCGGCCGGTCGTCGAGATCGTCGCGTCCGAGGAGACGCCACAGGGACGAGTCTCCGTCGCCGCGCGGTACATCGCCCAGGAGACATCGCCTATCGGCCCGACCCAGGAAATCGCGCCGGATGAGATTCGCCGGGCGCTGGACGCCAGCCGCCTGCGGGGATACCTGATCCTGGACGGCAAACGCCATGTCTCGTTGACGCGATCCATTATAACGCTCGGCCGTGCTCTGGACAACGACCTGGTGATCGACGACGGGCGCGTGTCGCGGCACCACGCACAGATTCGGCTGCGCAGCAACCGCTACGTCGTCTACGACACGGGATCGAGCGGTGGCACGACGGTCAACAGCCAGCCGGTCACCGAGCATAACCTGCAAGCGGGCGACGTGATCAGTCTGGCAGGATATACACTGGTGTATTACGAGGATGCGCCGCTGCCGGCCGAGCCTCCGAGCACGCTCGAAGATACGCCCATGCTGCATGAGTAAGAACCTATAGGAAGCGTAGGCGGGGCATCCCCATGCCCGCCTAACCGCGCAGTTGACCGTATGGAAGTCGCCCTGCTGCTCGTCCGTATCCTCCTGATCATTCTGCTCTACGCCTTTCTGGGACTCATCGTCATCCTGCTGTGGCGCGACGTGCGCGGCGCGACCCGGCGTGAGACAGCCGCGACCAACCGCCCGCGCCCGGCGCGCCTGGTTCTGCTTGACCACGTCGACGGCATGCGCGACGGCGACGTCTTCGCGTTGAAGCCGTATACTGCAATCGGCCGCGCCCCGAGCAACACGATCGAACTGCCCGACACGTACTGCTCGGCTGAGCACGCGCTCATCGTGTGGCGCAACAATCAGTGGTGGCTGGAGGACCGCGACAGCCGCAACGGGACGATGCTCAACGACGTCTCGATCGACGTCCCGGTCGTGATCGGCGCCGGCGACGTGATCCGCATGGGCCGGGTGCGGATGCGCCTCGAGGTAGCGGATGGCTGATCGCGTATGGCGTATCGCGTATCGCATATCGCGTATCGCATATCGCATATCGCTTATCGCTTATCGCTTATCGCTCGTCGAGGGTCCGCGACCCTCGACTGACGGGCCGCCGGGTGACACGCCCGGCGGAAGCAACCATACACTCGACAAGGAGATGCCATGGACCTCGGACTCAAAGACAAGGTCGCTCTCGTCACGGCCGCTTCGAAGGGGCTGGGAAAAGCCACGGCGCTGCAGTTCGCCCGCGAGGGGGCCAGGGTGGCCCTTTGTGCCCGCAGCGAGATTGTCGAGAAGACGGCGGACGACATTCGCCGCGAAACGAGCGCCGACGTGCTGGCCGTGCGCGCCGACGTGACGCAGCCGGCAGCCGTCGAGCGCCTGATCGACGCGACCGTCGAGAAATTCGGCGGGCTGGACATCCTGGTGACGAACGCCGGCGGCCCACCTTCAGGCACCTTCGACAACTTCGATCTGGAAACCTGGCAGAAGGCGGTCGACCTGACGCTGCTCAGCGCCGTGCGCCTGATCAAGACCGCCCTACCCTACCTGCGCCAGTCGAGCGCGCCGGCGATCCTGACGCTGAACTCGATATCGACGAAGCAGCCCATCGCCAACCTGACGCTGTCCAACTCGATCCGTATGGCCGTCATCGGCCTGACCAAGACCCTGAGCCAGGAACTCGGCCCCGACGGCATTCGCGTCAATAGCATTCTGCCGGGCTGGATGTACACCGAGCGGGTCGATGAGCTGATGAAAGCGCGCGCGGCGAAGAGCGGCAGGACGCCCGAAGAAGAAGCCGCGCTCATCACTGCCAGCAACCCGCTGAAGCGCATGGGGCGGCCGGAAGAGTTCGCCAATGTCGCCGTGTTCCTGTGCTCGCCGGCGGCGTCGTACGTCAACGGCGTCATGCTGCTGGTGGACGGCGGGAGTTACGCAGGGACGATGTAGTCAGATGGTCAGATGGTCAGATGGTCGGGTGGTCGGATAGTCGGATAGTCAGTTAGATCGACAGTTGCGATCCGCACCGAATCTGTGCTAAAATGAGGCTGGTGACATCCAAGGAGATCGAGATATGGCATCCAGTGTCCTGGACCAACTCATCGGCGTTACCCCCCGCGAACTGGCGCTGCTGCGCAAGGTCAAAGAGGTCGGCGCCGCCTCGGCCGACGAGCTGACCATCAAGCTTAAGCGCGCCGGCGACGATCTCACGCCGGATATCGACGATCTCGTCAAGCGCAAATTGCTCGTCGTGCGCACGCTCGAGCGAAACGGCGTGAAGACCGAAGTCTATCTGACTTCGCCCGACGTGCGCCCACTGCTGTAGCCTCGGCGCGCTGACCGCCGGCCCGGCTGAATCCTCTTGATCCGCCGCGCTTCACGCGACGTCGCATGTGCGCCAGGAGCAAGAGACATGCCTTTCCTGGATGCTGTTTTCCCCTTTGTCGTCTGCGCCTTCGCCGGCCTGCTCCTCTCGGCTTTCGAGCTGATTCGATCCTTCCGCAAGGGCATCGGACGCTACTGGCTCAACCGGTACGTCGTCGCGCTGATGGCTCTCAACGTCGTCACCGCCAGCGCGGTGTACGCCTTCCTGCGCTACGTGCTCGGCGTGCAGAGCACCTTCTGGCTGGCGCTGGTGACCGGCCTGACGTTCCCCTCGCTCCTGCGCGGGCGCTTCACGCTGTATCGCCCGCTGGACAAGGCGCAGGACACGCCGGGCAGCAACGGCTTCGCACTGACACTCGACGCCTGGTATCGCGAGCTGCAGCGCCAGTGCTACGACGAAGTCAACAGCCTGATCGCCGCCGATATCAGCAACGGCTGCGCGACTGCCTGAGCGAGAAGCAGATGAACGAGGCGTTATCCGATCACATCGCCGCCGAGCCGCTGCCCGACCGTAGACAGGAGCACGCCGAGGAGCACAACCGCATCAAGACGCTTCCCACTGCCGACGAGCGCCGCCGCCTGCTGGCCGCGCTGATGGTCGAGATTATGCCTACCCAGCGCGTCGAGCATATCCTCAGGGACTGCGCATGACTCCTGCTCCGCTCCGCATCCTCGTCATCATCAGCCGGCCGCTCGGCGCGGAAGTGTCTGTGGAGCATGAGGGCCGGACGTTAAGAGGGTTCGTCCCCATCGAGCTGCCGCCCATCCACATCGTGCGCGACGGTCTGCGCGGCGTCTTCGAGGACGACGCCACGCCCGCACACGTGCGCTACCTGCCCTGGGCGAGGCTGAGCGATATTCAGACGGCAGTGGCCGAGCGTTACGACGTGGTTCACTTCGTCGCGCACGGCATGGAAAACGGCCTCCTCGTGCTGGAAGGCGACGACGGCCTGGCCGACCTGGTCGAGCCAAAACGCGCCGCCGCGATCCTGGCCGACGCCGGCGTGCGGCTGGCGCTACTCTCAACCTGCCACTCCGGCCGCATTGGGCGCGCGCTGCGCGAAGCCGGCATCCCCAACGTGATCATGGTGGACGAGCAGTTCCCGATGGACGCGCGTGTTGCGGCGCTGTTCAGCCGGCAGTTCTACGCGCGCCTGACGCGCGGCGACATGCCGTCGGCCGCATATCGGGCCGGGCTGACCGCCGTGCGCAGCCACGCGCTGTTCGGCGACGCCGCTCCACCAGCGCACAACGAACTGACCGGCGAAGTCGAGCCGCGCTACGGCGAGCGCTTCGAGTGCGTGCTCGACGACGATCGCTCGCTGTGCGCCGAAACTTTCGACGGCGAGTACAAGGAGTTGTATCGATCTGGCGCTCACCTCAATGTCTCCCACCCGGAGATCGTCGTCGGGCGCGAGGTCGAGATGATCGGCGCAATTCGCCTGCTGCGCGCGTCGCGCGTCGCCACGCTGACCGGCCCCGGCGGCATCGGCAAGACCACCGTCGCCCGCGCGGCCGCGCTGTGGCACGCCGATCGGCGCATCTTCCGCAACGGCGTGATCGAAGTGGATGCAGCGAACGTCTACGACGCCGACAACCTGGCGCGCGTCTTCGGCGAGGCGCTGGACGTGACACTCGACCCGCACGATGCCTGGAAAGCGATCCGCGACACACTGTCCGGTGGGCGGTGGCTGGCGCTGCGCGCGCCGCTGAACCTGGTCGGGCTAGAGCAGACTTACGAGATCGAGCAATTGCCGGTCGGGCGGCATCCTGGCGAAGTCGGCGACGCCGAGCGGATGTTCTTCGCCTACACACCGCACAACCGTCACGGCGAGATCGCCCGCGGCTTCGTGACCGTCCAGGCGATCTGCCGCGAACTGGACGGCTATCCTCTGGGCATCCTGCTGGAAGCCGCGAAACTGAGCGACGAAAAGGAAACCCCAGAGGGACTGCTGATGGCGCTGCGGGCGAACATGATCGGTGCGCTCGAATACGCTCGCGCGGCGAACCTGCCGGAACGCCACAAGAGCGTTGCGGCGGCGCTGAAAGGCTCGATGGACAGACTGACTGCTGGCGCGCGGCGCCTGATGACCTGCATCGCTGTTTTGCCCGGCGGCGCGAGTGAAGCGATACTGAAAGGCGCCGAGGATAGTCCGGCGTGGCGCGACGGATTCGATGAGTTCGATAGGCAGTTGCGCGAACACCGGCTGGTCAGCTGGGACAACAACGGCAGGCGCTATACGTTGCTGCCGCCGATCCGCGCCTACGCGCTCACGCTGTGGGCGAGCGAAGCGGAGCGCGATGACTACATCCTGCGCGTCGTCACCGCTCTGTTGCCCGTGGCACAGATGTATGATCAACTCCGCATGCACGAGTGGCCCGCGCTGGATGCCGAGTGGGACAATTTGCTGTGGGCGATGGACTGGTTGAGCCAGCGGGCAGACAAACGTCCGGAGTTGATGGCGCGTTACGCCGACGCGCTGGACCAACCCCTGCGCCTGCGCTTCACCCCGGGTCGAGACCACTGGCTGGAGGCCGGCCTGCGCGGCGCACAACAGATCGGTGATCGCTGGCTCGAAGCCAACGTGCTTCAGGCGCTCGGCGACCTGAAAGTGCGCGTGGACGATTTGGACGGGGCGCGGCGCGACTACGAGACGGCCCTGCCCATCTACCGCGAGATTCACGACCGCCTCGGCGAAGCCAACACGTTTCTAAGTATGGGACGAATGGCACTGATGACCGGCGATGAAGGACAGGGCATTGAGTGGCTCACGTACGCCGACCGTCTATATGAGAAGATACATGATCAAACCGGCCGGGCCAATGTAGGAATCACACTGGCTCAATTGGCTGCGTCCAAGGGTGAGTGGCAGGCCGCGATCGAACACATGCAGCCCGCTCTCGATTTCGTGAGGCGCATCCAGCACCCGCTGGCGGATCAGTTGCAGGCGCAAATTGACGAATGGCGTCAACGAATGGGCAACGGATCAACGGATGCGCCGGGCGGGACTTCGGCAGATGAGGCGCAGGCGCAACATGCCTTTGCCCGTTTTCTGGACGACGTGGTAGCCGGCGCGCGGGGCGACGCGCAAGCCGGCCAGCGCGCATACCAGTTCGCGCAGTCGCTTCAACGCGCCGCCGAAGCGCCGGCCGAACTGCGCGCACTGGACCGCGCCTGTCAGCGCATTTTAGAGGGCTTGCGCGGAAGCGAGGCTTTAGAGGGTCTGCCAGAGGGCATCAAGCCACTGGTGGACGAACTGCTGAAGCGGGTCGAGGGTGTCAACGAATAGGCAACGAATCAACGGATGGCCCGGCTCGCTGACTCGCTGACTCGCTGACTCGCCCCAACTCGCAGCCTTGACGCCCCTCCCTGTCAACGGTACAATCGCTCCCAACCAGGGGAGCGATTCTCGTCATGAAGTACCATTTGCACGTCTTCGGCTGCCAGATGAACGAGGCCGACATCCAGCGCGTCGGGTCCGAACTGGAGAAGATTGGTCTGCACAGCGCTGCCGACGCCGCGAGCGCGGACGTGATCGTCCTCAACACGTGCGTCGTGCGCCAATCCGCCGAAGACAAGGCCCACAGCTACATCCAGACGCTCAAGCCGATCAAGCAGCGCCATCCCGACAAGGTGATTACGGTGATGGGCTGCATGGTCGGCGTGAAGGGCGGCGCTGCGCTCCGGCAGGCCTACCCCTGGGTGGATGTGTTCATGCCGCCCTCGGAAACGCGCCCGCTCGTCGACTACCTGCGCCAGCGCGAGGCGTACCGGCTCCTCGAGGGAGAGACCCGCGAGCGGCACGCGATTCAGGACGGGGACCTGATACTGCCGGCTGCGGAGCGCGGGCGGCTGGTCAGCGCGCACGTGCCCGTCGTCTATGGCTGCTCGCACGCCTGCACGTTCTGCATCATCCCCTTTCGGCGCGGCCCGGAGCGCAGCCGCCCCGTCGGCGAAATCGCCCGCGAAGTGCGCTCGCTCGCCGCCCAGGGCGTCAAGGAAGTGACGCTGTTGGGGCAGATCGTCGATCGCTACGGCAAGGATGCGCCCGGCGGCCCCGACCTGGCGGACCTGCTGCGCGTCGTCCACGAAATCGACGGCATTCAGCGCATCCGCTTCCTGACCTCACATCCCAACTGGATGAACGACCGGCTGCTCGACGCCGTCGCCGGGCTGCCGAAAGTGTGCGAGCACATCGAAGTGCCGGTACAGGCGGGTGACGACGAGGTTCTGCAAAACATGCGGCGCGGCTACACGCGTGACGACTACCGGCGCCTGATCGATAAAATCCGCCGCAAGATACCCGGCGCGTCGATCGCGACCGACATCATCGTCGGCTTCCCCGGCGAGACGGAGGCTCAATTCCAGAAGACGTACGACCTGCTGGCCGAGCTGGAGCTTGACGTCGCGCACCTGGCGCGCTACTCGCCGCGCCCGCAGACGGTCGCGCAGCGATCGATGAGCGACGACGTTCCCGAAGAAGAGAAGATGCGAAGGTTCCGGGCGCTGGAGGAAGTTCAGGCTCAAGTGGCAGACAGGATCAATCGCCGCCATCTGGGCCACACGGTCGAAGTCCTCGTCGAAGCGAGTCACAAGGGCAAGTGGCGCGGCCGGACGCGCACGAACAAGCTGGTCTTCTTCGAGGACCCCGTAGATCGGCTGGGTCAGACCGTGAAGGTGAAGATCACGTGGACAGGGCCGTGGAGCATGCAGGGCGCACTCACGTCGTGAAACAGAACCAACAGATCATTCCACTCACAAGGAAAATCTCATGGCTGAGTTGACATTGACGACCTTCCTTACACTTGATGGAGTCATGCAGGCACCGGGTGGTCCGACCGAGGACCCCAGCGGGGGGTTTCCCCACGGCGGCTGGCTCGTTCCCCTTGTCGACGAGGACTTCGGGAAGACAATGGACGAGATTTTCTCGAAGGCGGACGCGTTCCTTCTCGGGCGGACAACCTACGATCTTTTCTCGGGCTATTGGCCAAAGGTCACCGATCCCGACGATCCGGTTGCCAGCAAACTTAATTCGCTTCCAAAGTTTGTGGCGTCGCGCACGCGAACCACGTTTGGCTGGAGCGGATCCTCGCCTATCCGAGACGTCGTGAAAGAAGTACCCGACCTCAAACGGCGCTTTGCACGGGAGGTGCAGGTTCACGGGAGTTGCGGCCTGGCCCAAACGCTGATCGCGCATGATCTCATTGATGAATACAGACTGTTGACCTTTCCGGTGATCCTCGGGACTGGGAAGCGGCTCTTCGGCGCCGGCGCCGTCCCAGCCACCCTCACGCTTGTGAGATCCCACACCACTAGCTCTGGCGTGGTCATTAGTGTCTACCGTCGCGCAGGGAGTCTCAAAACCGGCTCGGTTGAAGTGCCTGCTGCCGAGGGTTCGGACACCTAAGAACCACTTCAAGCAAGCGTAGCCAAACTGCGAAACTACCGAGCGAATGCCGCCCAATACAGGCTCTACCGACGCCCCGGGCCACGAATCGTTCAGGATTATTCTTGGTGTGGGTGTCCTCGTGGGCCGATCCCATTCGTAAGTTAAGTAGAATGAGCGCGGGAACCGCCCGCACCAGCGTGAGGAGGAGTCATGAATCAGTACCTGTTGTCTACTTATGTCGTGGAGGGTCAGGTCCCCGGGGCCCCGAGTACGCCCGAGAAGATGCAGACATTCATGGAGCGGGTCATTGCCCTCGAAGCCGAGATGGACGCGAGCGGTACGTTCGTCTTCGGTGGCGCACTCCATGGCCCCGACGCGGCGACCGTTGTCCGAGCGGGTGATGCCGACGTGGTCATGACAGACGGCCCGTTCGTTGAGTCGAAGGAGCACATCGCCGGGTTCTACATCATCAACGCCGACGACTTCGATGCAGCCCTGGCCTGGGCACGCAAGGTCGTGGACGCATTGAATCATCCGATCGAAGTCCGCCCATTCCGTGCGACCGGGCGCGTGAAGGATTCGGTGCGACCGGGGGCGTAAAGGCGTGAACCAAACTGTCGCCGCCCATCGGGAAACGACCGACGTTGAGCGCGTGTTCCGCGAGGTGTACGGCCAGGCGGTGGCAACCCTGGTACGCGTCTTCGGCGATATCACGCTCGCCGAAGACGCCGTCCAGGACGCGTTCGTCGTGGCAATTGACCGGTGGCGGACCGGCGGCATCCCGCCCAACCCGGCGGGGTGGATCGTTACCACTGCACGAAACCGTGCAATCGATGGCCTCCGCCGCTCGACACGGGGCCGGGAACTCCATGAACAGCTCGCTGGAACCGCAAGCACACCACGCCGCGCCGGCGACGACTGGGAAGAGGGCGAGCCGGTGAGCGACGACCAACTCCGACTGATCTTCACCTGCTGCCATCCGGCGCTGCGAACGGAGCACCAAGTGGCCCTGACCTTGCGATTGCTGGGCGGGCTGCGTGTGGATGAGGTGGCCCGCTCGTTCCTGGTGAGCGAGTCGGCGATGGCGAAGCGTCTCGTCCGGGCCAAGTACAAGATCAAGGCCGCCAACATCCCCTATCGAGTGCCGGCAGAAGCCGACCTACCTGGGCGACTCCGCGCCGTCCTGTCAGTGCTGTACCTCATCTACAACACCGGGGTCGATGATCCGGAACGGGCCTCGTTGCGGAGCGAGGCAATTCGGCTGGCTCGCGCTCTGGTCGAGCTGATGCCCGACGAGCCTGAAGCAGCAGGGCTGCTCGCACTGATGCTGCTGAGCGAGTCGCGGGTGCCGGCCCGCAGAGAAGAGGGAGCCCTCGTGCTCTTGCGCGATCAGGACCGGACCAAGTGGGACCGCACCGTGATCGAAGAGGGACATGCAATCGTGCGCGCCTGCATTCGCCGCGACCAACCGGGCCCCTTCCAACTCCAGGCCGCGATCCAAGCCGTACACTGCGACGCCGACTCGTTCGAAGCAACTGACTGGCCGCAGATCGTCGCTCTTTACGATCATCTGTTCTCGATCATGCCCACGCCCGTGGTTGCACTCAATCGGGCCATCGCCATCGGCGAGACGGAGGGTCCCGGCGCTGCGCTCACTGCGCTCGACGCAATCGCACCCGACCTCGACAACTATCACCTGATGCACGCAGCCCGCGGCACGACGTTGCGTCGGCTTGGACAACGAGACGCAGCGAAGGCTGCCTTCGAACGCGCCGCCCACCTCGCAGCGACGGAAGCAGACCGGCGGTTTCTCGCGCAACAGATCGAAGAGTTGACCGAGGACGGCGCGCTCAGGCAGCATCGGTCGGACGGATTGAGTGGACCACCAAACGAAACAAGTGCGCGCTGATCGCTCCTGGCGCGGCTACACGCGCGACGACTACCGGCGTTTGATCGATAAAATCCGCCGCAAGATACCCGGCGCGTCGATCGCGACCGACATCATCGTTGGCTTCCCGGCGAGACGGAGGCTCAGTTCCAGAAGACGTACGACCTGCTGGCCGAGCTGGAGCTTGACGTCGCGCACCTGGCGCGCTACTCGCCGCGACCGCAGACAGTCGCGCAGCGATCGATGAGTGACGACGTTTCCGAAGAAGAGAAGATGCGGAGATTCCGGGCGCTAGAAGACCTGCAGGCGCGCATCGCGGATAAGATCAACCGGCGCTACCTGGGCGAGGCGGTCGAAATCCTCGTCGAGGCGAGTCACAAGGGCAAGTGGCGAGGCCGGACGCGCACGAACAAGCTGGTCTTCATTGAGGACCCCGTGGATCGGCTGGGCCAGGCTGTGAACGTGAAGATAACGTGGACGGGGCCGTGGAGCATGCAGGGCGTACTCGCCGTGTGATACTGCCCGTACCTGAAACCCCGGGCCATAGACCTGGCAGGTCTTGTCCGCCGATGTTAGCTGTAGGCTGGATCGCGAAGACCTGCCAGGTCTACACTGGAGGCCAGCGTATGGCGACCACAGAGCGGTACATCGTGGATGCGCAAGGCAACCGCGTTGCCGTCGTGATAGATATGGACGACTACAAGCGCTTGCTGGAAGAACTTGGGGAGCTGCGCGAACGTGACGAAATGCGACGCTATGACCCGACCCGCGACCCGGATGCAGGGCTGAAAGTGCGTGACGATGTGCGTGCCGAACTCTTACAGGCGCAAGCAGACTCAGTAGATCCGAATTTCAAAGGCGCGGCAAGGCTGGCGCCTCGATTTCCCGAATACAGCCATAGAGTTGCTCCAAGGCGCGGCGGATGAACTGGGCGAGTCGGGTCAATTGGAAGCGTCGCACATCCAACCTGCG
>DATEUJ010000090.1:0-18501 GCA_035283185.1 Anaerolineae bacterium
ATTGCTTCTCAAGCTGCTTGCCGACCAGCCCCTCCGCCAGCTTGAAAAAGCCGCCAATTTCAGCCTGAGAAGTCTGGGTCAGTAACGTTCCGTCTCCCTGTGCTGCAAATCTAGTGGTGCTTTCGAACGGAATCGGCCCGCCGACTGATTTGATGCTTAACAGGTTGGGTGGGTCCCAGCCCGTAACCTCGACTACAGCTTCTATCTTGCGCCCCAGTAATTTGGCCACAAACTTGACGGTAGAGCCGACACGAGGTGGGCCAGCGGATGTCCATTCCGCGGACTCGGTACCGTCTTGCCACTTAGCATTGTTGGCTGGGTTGGTCACGTAGTCGAAGACTTCCTGTTGGGGACGGTTGATGAATGTGCTCGATTCGAACTTATACATGGTATGGCCTCCAATTGGCTAGCTATATGTGGATACGGGTCAATGGGGTGGGCTAGTGATGAAGATTGTCAGGCCATAGGCATTCCTCCGTACTCCGATGTGCTTACCAGCGCACGCTGTGTAGAAGCGGGCTAACGGTGGGCATAACCCGTTTGCGACGAGCGCAGCGAGGAGCAAGTCGGGTTCATGCCATTGTTAGGCGGCTCTTCCGGCGCACAACATGAAACTACTGCGCAACGGCAACCGTCGCCGCCCTTGTCGACCTAGACGGTCAAGCAGTGCAGCCGCCCCACACGGCTGGCATGTGCAAGCCGCTCTCCGGAATGTCCGGTAGTTCGTCGCCTATCTCGTGCAGCCGCCCCGCACGGCCCGCACGTGCCAGGAGCCGTTCTTTGCACCTTCTTGGAAGCCGAACGGCGTAGAGAGTACGTGGCCGTCGTGGAAGAAGACGACCCACGCAACATTCCCACCGGTGTCGGGGTTGGCCGCTGTCGTAGACGACCAGTAGTACCGAGTTATCACTGTGGGCCCGAAGATTGGATCCAGCGCAGGGTTGACCCGTCCGTAGTCGAGGATGCTTTGGAGTTCTTTCACATTTGGGATTCGCCAGTCGCCGTGTCCGGCGAACCCTCTTCCACCTTCCGCGTTCACAGCGGCCAGCCAATCCCAGATGGTGGTACTACCGAACTGCGACCAGGGATAGGTGTCTTCGACGCAATGCAAGCATCCACTGCCCGCGACCTTCTTTTCCCACATGAGCCCCGTGTTCAGGTCTTTGATGGTTCCATCACCGTTGTCCTTGTACCGAAGTGCAGCCCCAGCCTGCACCGTGCCATCGTCGGGCACTGTTGCCCCGAGGCTCGCCTGGGTGTCCGCGGTGTAAGGCGTTGTCTGTCCCGACGCGGGTAACGATCCCTTGCATCCGCCGTGGTCCCCTGCGGCGACTCCAGGGCGCAGCGGGACGAACAGAGCCGCCGCACCAATCGCTACGAGCACTAAAACTCCGAGATGTGTCTTCATTGCTGTCCTCTCTTTCCTTGGTGACGAGTACTAGCCGACTTGACGACCTTCGCGTGGCGCGCGGTGCGAGTGCGGCGTTTGCGGATTCCCGATCTGTCCGCCTAACGATTAAGGATTGATGCGGCGCGGATCAGGCTGAGCGCGCGGACGGAATCGGCGAAAGCCGCCGCATAATCCTGAGTTGAACTAAGCCGTGGGCGATCGCTCGCCTATTTGGAATTTGAGGCGGTCCGCCGCACGATACGGCCCCGGCCACAGCGGGCGGACGGAGGTAATTGTAGACCCGTGCGGGGTGTCAAGTCAAATCGAGCCTGAGCGTGCGGCCGCCGGCGGAGGATCGCGCCGGGTGAGATCGGGGCGGCGCGAGGATAGGCGTCGGTCGCCAGGCAAGCCGCGGCGCAGATACCGGACTCTCGCCTGGCATCCTGAGCCGAGAGAATCATAGGAGTGAGCACGTGACCACTCATGGAGGCCCGCGTCCGTGTGGCGGGAGAATGGAGTGTCGCTGCATGAGTTGTCCGCAGGCGGGACAGCGCACGCAGTAAGGGCGGACCGTCACGGAAGGGATGAGGCGCTGGCAGGAGTGTCGGCGTATAATAGCCTAAAGACTTCGGGAATCTCAAGGCGCGACCCGCCAGGCGAGGGCATCTGCCTGACAGGCTCGTCTTGCCGGCGAGGCGGCTCTGGAAGACTTCCGAAGTCTCGCCGTGCGCAGCCCGCTCGATTAGCGTAAAGACTTCGGAAGTCTCAAGGCGTGACCTGGCAGGCGAGGTTGCTCCCGAAGACTTCCGAAGTCTCGCCGTGCGCAGCCCGCTCGATTAGCCTAAAGACTTCGGAAGTCTCAAGGCGCGACCCGGCAGGCGAGGCTGCTCTGGAAGACTTCCGAAGTCTGTCCGTCGCAATGGCACGATTTTTCCTAACACTCATCCCCCTCGCGTTTCTCGCCGCTTTCTTCTTTTACCCCCTGGCGACGATCGTCGCGCGCGGGCTGGCCCCGGACGGCGCGCTCGACCTGTCGGCGTTCAGGGAGATCGCCAGCAGCCCATTCTACCTGGAGACGCTGTGGTTCACTTTCTGGCAGGCCGCCGTCTCGACGCTGCTCACGCTGGCGGCCGCCTTTCCCGCCGCGTACGTCTTCGCACGATACGACTTTCGGGGCAAGACGCTGTTCCGCGCGCTGACGACGATCCCTTTCGTCCTGCCGACAGTCGTCGTCGCCGCCGCGTTTACGGCGCTGATCGGCCCGCGCGGCTGGATCAACGACCTGCTCAAGACGCTGCTCGGCGTCGATTACGCGCCGATCGACATCCACAACACGATCTGGATCATCCTGGCGGCGCACGTGTTTTACAACTTTGCTGTCGTGCTGCGCATCGTCGGCGGCTTCTGGTCGAATCTCGATCCGCAAATTGGCGCCGCCGCGCGCGTGCTCGGCGCGAGCCGATGGCGCGCGCTGTGGGAAGTCACACTGCCGCTGCTCACGCCGTCGATCCTGGCCGCGTCGCTGCTCGTGTTCCTTTTCGATTTCACCTCGTTCGGCGTGATCCTCATTTTGGGCGGGCCGCGATTCAACACACTGGAGACGGCCATCTACCGCAGCACGCAGATCACATTCGACCTTCCGCTGGCGACCGCGCTGGCGCTCGTCCAGCTCGCCTGCACGTTCGCCATGATGGCGGTCTACACGCGGCTGCAGGCGCACGCCAGCGTGCCGATCGACCTGCGCTCGCAACGCGTCACACAGATGCGGCCGTCGACGCGGAGAGAAAAGGCGATGGTCTGGCTCGTCGTCGGGTCGATGCTGACGCTCCTGCTCTCTCCGCTCGTCGCGCTCGCGGCGCGATCGCTCTTCGACGCATCCGGCCTGACGCTCGCCTATTACACGAATCTGGCGACGAACCCGCGCGGGTCCGTATTGTTCGTGCCGCCGCTGGTGGCGATTGGTAATTCGTTATTGTTTGCAGTGGGAACGATGATCATCGCGTTGGGGGTGGGAGTGATGGCGGCGTACGGAACGGCCAACACCGTCAACCGGCGCACGCGTGTCGGAAGAATCGGCGCCGGGAGACGCCTCCTACAGCAAGGGGTGGAACCCATCTTGATGTTGCCATTGGGCGCGTCGGCGGTGACGCTGGGGTTCGGATTTCTGATCGGCCTGCCGGGGCTGCGCTCGTCCCCGATCATGCTGCCGCTGGCCCACGCGCTCGTCGCATTCCCTTTCGTCGTGCGGACGATCACGCCTGCGCTGCGCAGCATTCGCCCGAATTTGCGCGAATCGGCCTCCGTCATGGGCGCGTCTCCGTGGCGCACCTGGCGCGAGGTCGACCTGCCGATCGTCGGGCGTGCGCTGCTCGTCGGCGGGGCGTTCGCCTTCGCCGTGTCGATGGGCGAATTCGGCGCGACGGCGATGGTTGTGCGTGCGGACACCCCTACCCTGCCATACGCTATCTTTCGCTATCTCAGCCAGCCCGGCTCTCTGAACTACGGGCAGGCGATGGCGATGAGCACCGTGCTGATGCTGGTTGTGTCGATCGGGTTGATCGCGATCGAGCGGTTCAGGTTTGGGGAGGTGGGGGAGTTTTGAGGTGGGAGGTGCGTGTTGCGTGTTGCGTGTTGCGTGTTGTCGTTGACGCGTGACTGGCCGGGTGCTATACTCGTGAGCAGAAGTGGCGTGGGAGGCGACACTGATGCCGTCACGATTTCCGGGAATGGACCCCTACTTGGAAGGACATCTATGGCCTGATGTCCATCAAGCCCTGGCCAATAAGATCAGGCAGCAGTTGGCGCCGCGCTTGAAGCCGCGTTACGTGGCCCGCCTCGCCGTCTACGTCGTCGAAGATGTTATGCCCGAGGCTGAAGTCGGCCTGATGTATCCCGATGTCGAGGTCTTGGCGGCCAGGAGAGATGTCTTACGTGAGCCGCTATCCGCACCTCTGCCGGTCATGGAAGCGACTGCCGACACACCGGACGTGCCCACCCCGTTGATCATCCCGCTTCCCGACCCTGAAGTCCGCCTGGTCACCGTCGAGGTCCGCGATGCCGACTTCAACCAATTGGTCACCAGCATCGAAATCCTTTCGCCGATCAACAAACGCGAACCGGGGCTGACGCAATACCTCTACAAGCGCCGTCGGCTGCATCGGGATGGGGTTCACGTGGTAGAGATCGATCTGCTGCGCCGGGGCACGCGAACGCTGTCCCATTCCCGATTGTCCAATGCATCCTACCTGGTCAGCCTGATACGCGCGCATTCCGGCGTCGCAGAAGCCTGGCCGCTCCGATTGCAGGATCGACTCCCCACTGTGCCCGTTCCGTTGCGCGATCCCGATCCCGATGTGTCCCTGGCTCTATCGCCGGCCCTGGCCGCGATCTACGACGAAGCGGCCTACGAACTGTCCGTGGATTACAGCCAGCCGCCACCGCCGCCGGCCCTATCGGCCGAAGACGCCGCCTGGCTGAAGGCGCTGGTGGGGACTTAGCCTGAATTGCGCACTCATTCCCAACGGACTGTCAGTCTTGAGCCAGCCCGGCTCGCTCAACTACGGGCAGGCGATGGCGATGAGCACGGTGCTGATGCGGGTCGTGTCGATCGGGTTGATCGCGATCGAGCGGTTCAGGTTCAGAGAGGTGGGGGAGTTTTGAGTTAGAGTTGGAGTTAGGGTTATTGAGAGCATTGTCGTTGACGCGCGAGTGAGCGGGTGCTATACTTCCAGGCGGAGTAAGAAAACATGGCAACCAGAGAGATCACACTACAACTTCCGGAAGACCTTTTCCTGCAGGCGCAGGCTGCCGGCTTGATTGAGCCCGATCAAGTTGAGGATCTCTTCCGACAAGCGCTGGCACGCAAAGAGAAAGTGGCGCGCTTCTTCGAGATCGCAGACCAACTGGCTGCGCTGAACGAAACCGATCCGATCACCGAAGCCGAAATCGAAGAAGAAATTCGGGCCGCTCGCGCCGAGAAGAGACAGCGCCGTGAAAGTGGTGCTTGACACCAACACGGTCGTGTCCGGTCTGCTGTGGCATGGCCACTCACGCCGCATCCTCGATCTGGCCCGCGAAGGTTCTCTTAGCCTATATACCTCGACCACATTGCTTGCCGAATTAGATGATGTTCTGACCCGCGCGAAATTTGCGACTCGATTAGCCCGCATCCATGGCGACGCCAAGACTTTATCTGAGGGTTACCTCACCCTGGCGGAAACTGTCGAACCGACATACACGCCTCAAGTAGTCAAACTCGACCCCGACGATGACCGCGTTTTGGCCTGCGCGCTGGCTGCCGGCGCAGACTATATCATCTCCGGCGATCGACATCTGCTCGATCTGGGCAACTACGAAGACATTCCCATCCTGAACGCCGCAGACTTCTTCGCAGTATATCAAGCCGCATCCCAAAGCAGCAACTAACCTCATGCCGCTTCTGCACGCCTCACACATTTTCAAATCCTTCACCGATACGCCAGTACTGCGCGACGTCTCGATTCATGTCGACCAGGGCGAAGTCGTCTGCCTGCTCGGCCCGTCCGGCTGCGGCAAGACGACGCTGCTGCGCATCATCGCCGGCCTCGAAACACCCGACGCCGGCGCGGTGACGTTCGACGGGCGAGACCTGGCAAGCGTGCCGATCCATCAGCGCGGCTTCGGCCTGATGTTTCAGGACTTCGCGCTGTTCCCGCACAAGAACGTGTGGGAGAACGTCATCTTCGGGCTGCGCATGCAGAGCCTGCCTCCCGATCAAATCCGCCGGCAGGCAAGTGAAGCCATGGCGCTCGTCGGCCTGGCCGGCTTCGAGAGGCGCGACGTGAACGAGCTATCCGGCGGCGAGAAGCAGCGCGTGGCGCTCGCGCGCAGCCTGGCCCCTCGCCCTCGCCTGCTGATGCTCGACGAGCCGCTCGGCTCGCTCGACCGCAAGCTGCGCGAGGAATTGATGAACGAGCTGCGCCACATCCTGAAGACGGCCGGCCTCACGTCGATCTACGTGACGCACGACCAGCAGGAAGCCTTCGCCATCGCCGACCGCGTCGCGATCATGAACGCCGGGCGCATCGTGCAGACCGGCGCGCCGCAGGAAGTCTATCGCAGCCCGGCGTCGGAGTGGGTGGCGCGCTTCCTCGGCCTGACGAACCTGCTCGAGGGCGAGGTAGAGAGCAGCGGCGCAATCCGAACGCCGATCGGCACGTTGCGCTTAAACGGTGCGCTGCCGACAGGCGAGAGCGTACTCGTGTTGATTCGACCGGATGCCGCATTGTTGAAGGATGAAGGTGGAACCCCCGCTGCGCGAGGGCAGGTGATGAAGGATGAAGAGCAACGTGCAAACCGGGTCGAGGGCGTGATAGTCGAAAAGTCTTTTCGAGGCGGGCACACGCGGAGCATCATCCGCGCCGGCGAGGTCGATCTTGTCTTTGAGTTCAGCGCCTCTGCCGATCTACCGACTATTGGCGAGAGGATCCGGCTCTCATTGAACCCTGACTCAATCTCAGTATTGGCGAGCGATGTCTAATCTCCAATCTCCAACTTCTAATGCCCAACCGATCACTGTGCGAAAACTCGATCTGAACGGTGAGCAGATATGGTCATATTCCGGCATTATCTTGGAGCACGGACCGGAACACGTTCGGCTGGAAGCGCGTTTCAGTCGGGATACGATGGAGCTAGGTTACACGACTTTTGAGAAGGGCGATCGTTTCGTCGAGTGGTTCTTCGCCGACCGCTGGTACAACATCTTCGAGGTGCACTCCGTGCGAGACGATCGGATCAAAGGCTGGTACTGTAACATCACGAAGCCCGCGTTGATCGGCGACGGCGTCGTGTCGGCGATCGACCTGGCGCTCGACGTGTGGATCGGGACGGATGGATCGATCCTGGTGCTCGACGAGGACGAGTTTGCCGGGTTACATATGACCGAGGTGGATCGGCATGCGGCGCTGAAGGCACTCCAGGAACTCAAGGAACTGGCGCGCGATCGGCGTCCGCCGTTCGACGGATTGGGGGCAACAGATAGACAGCGGATAAACGGATAACGGATGATGATGGGCGAGAAACTGGAAGAAGTCGTTGGGAAACTGTTGACGGAGAGAAAAATGACGCTGGCGCTGGGCGAGTCGTGCACGGGCGGGCTGGTCGCCCACCGCCTGACGAACGTGCCCGGCAGCTCGAGCTACGTGCTCGGCGGCATTATCGCCTACTCGAACGAGGCGAAGGAGCGCCTGCTCGGCGTGCGGCACGAAACGCTGGAAGAGCACGGCGCAGTCAGCGCCGAGACGGCGATCGAGATGGCGCGCGGCGCGCGGGCGACGCTCGGCGCGGACGTCGGCCTGAGCGTGACGGGCATCGCCGGGCCGGGCGGCGGCACTCCGGAAAAACCGGTCGGGCTGGCGTACGTCGCGCTATCGGCGGGCAACTGGGAGCAGGTCGAGCGATTGGTATGGAGCGGAAGTCGTGAAGAGAATAAGGCGCAGTCGGCTGAGGCGGCCCTCGCCATGTTGCGCGATTACTTGTCAGGACGCAGATGAACGCGGTTCGCGCAGATCGGTGCTGGATACCAGTAGAATTACACAGCGAGGGCCGGGATGATAAATCGGTAGAGGGCGAACACACAGAGCGCCGCCAGCCCGGCGAACACTCCCGCGTAAATGAGGATGCCGATCGGGCGCGGCAGCCGTCGCGTCCAGTATGCAATACCGATTGAGAACCCCAACCCGAGCGGGATAAGCGCCGGAAACAGGTAGCGGCCCTGGTGCTGGACGAAGGTCAGGTTGTACCAGACGTAGGCGGCGAAGGTGAAAAAGACGAGCAGGGTTAACAGGATTGCTGCGTAGCTGGCCGGACGCCGGGGCCGGACAGCCAGCAGCCAGCCGGCGAGCGCGATCAGAGATAGCACGCCAAGCCCCAGGTACACCCAGTCCGGCATCGGCACGCCCATCCAGCCGAACTGTCCCCAGAACGAGTGAAACGTCGTCGTCAGCGCGCCGAGCAGGAACGGGCCGAATCCCATTTGCGCGATCCAGTCGGCGGTGAGCGGCTGCCCGGCGACGACGGTATTGTGTCGCTGCAGGCCGAGGACATCGAAGTCGCCGTAGACGGCAATGTTGCGGAGCCACCAGAGGGAGCCGAGCATGAGGGCAGGCGCAAAGACGAGTAAAAAGTGACGAGTGATCAGTGATAAGTGCTCAGTGATCAGTGATGAGTGATCAGTGATCAGTCTCTTTCGGCGGATGAGGGGCCAGAGCAGCGCAATGAACACGACCGGCACAGCCAGATAAACCGTCGTCTTGGTGATCAGCCCCAGTCCTAGCAGGACTCCTAGCACCAACAGTTCCTTGAGTTCCTTGAGTTCCTTGAGTTCCTTGAGTTCCCTTTCTTCCTTCACCTTCATCACCCTGAACGTCTGAAGCAGGATCAAGGCCAGCAGCAATTCGGCCAGCGAGTCGTTGTTGACACTGGCCATCATCGCGACGTGCTGCGGCACAAAGGCGATGAAGGCTGCCGTCCCGAGTGCAAGCTCGGGTCGATCCGGTTCGATCTCGCGCACAATTAGGTAGGTGACGACGATCAGCGCGCCGCCCAGCGCAACGGACAACATTCGCATGGCGAGCAGGTTGCCGCCCGTAAGCGAGTACACCGGCGCGGCGAGCAGATAATACAGCGGCGGCTGATGGAACTCGTAACGCAGAGGATCGATCGGCATCCCCGGCGTGTTGGCCGGGTTGGTGAACTGTTCGAGGTACGCCTGGTCGTAGTCGCCGAACTCGAGAGCCGGCAACGCACCGTTCTCGACGATATAGCGAATGTAGTTGTAGTGCGCCGGCTCGTCGGGCGTCTGCCAGTCGGGCGTGCGCGCGGCGTATTGGAGAGCGATCGCGACGTAGGCGAGCAGGATGATGCCGAGCAGACCTTTGGCAAGTCGCTTATCGCGAATCGCGTATCGCATATCGCACGTCGCGGATCGGCATCTGGAGATGCCTCGCACAGCTCTCGTTACTCGATGAGCAGGATGGGCAGGTAATACGGCGGCTCCAGGTCGGCCATCCAGGCGCAGTCGACGAAGACGTCTTCGTTTCCGTGGCGCGTATCCGTCCAGGACGCGCACACGCGATTACCAACGCTGTCCAGGCCCCAGTAGTCTCCCGGCGACGGCGAGTTCTCCGGCACGGCGACGTTGTGATCCGTCGCCAGGTCGCTCACGCGGCTCGTCGGCCCCCACGTCTGGCCGCCGTCGTCCGACGCGCGATATGCCGCGTTGACCAGCACATTGTCCGGATCGCCGCGCCGATCCATCCACAGAGCGTGCAGCCTTCCCCGAGCGCCGACGTGAATCACCGGCAGGAAATCGTCGCGCACGCGGCCGGGCGGCTCGGTGGTGAGGCGCATCGGCTCGCTCCACGTCGCACCGCCGTCGTGCGAGGTGGCAAGCATCGCGTCCGCGCCGTTGGACCCGGCGTCACGCGCGTCCGTCCAGGCGACATACATGCGGCCCGGGTCAGTGGGATCGACTGCGGCAGAGATGATACTGAAGACGCGGAACTTGTCCTCCTCGTTCAAGGGAGACTTCGGTTGGCGGATGTCGGCCACGTGCTGCGGCGGGCCAAACGTCTCGCCGCCGTCGTTCGACGTGACGAAGCGGATCGCGCCCCGCTCGTCGACTTTCAGTGGATCGACGAAGAACAGGAGCAGGCGACCATTCCCGTCGACGACCGGATAGGCGGCGTGGATGTCTCCGGCTGCGGCCGTGATCGGGTCGCTCCACGTCAGCCCGCCGTCGGCGGAGGATGCCAGCCACATGCCGTCGTAGAAAGCCGGCCGCCAGGCAACGTACATGCGATGATAGTACGGGCTGCGCGGCGACTGGTCGATCGCCAGCCACTCTTTGTCGTCGAAACCGGTATCTTCCCGCGCCGTGACCGTCACAGCTTCGCGCCACGTCACGCCGTCGTCGTCCGACCACGTGATGAACAGGCCGTGGTTCTCGATGACCGGCCTGCCGGTGCCGAGCGTCAGCACGTACAGCCGTCCGTCGTCGCGCGCCATCGCGACGGGGTCGCTGTTGCGGAAGATATTCTCGGACGAGTTGGGGAAGGGCTGGTTCCACGGCCAGGTGCGGCCGCCGTCGTGCGAAGTGTAGATCCACACGGCGCGTGTGATGTCCTCCGTATTGCGGAAATCCTTGGCGGCGACGATCATCACGTCCGGGTTGCGACGGCTGATCGCCAGGTGCGGCTCTTGCTGCGCCGTGCCCGAGACATCGGTGTTGGCTCGCACGTCGTCGCCCCACAGCGGGCGCTCGGGCGCAGCAACGCGGGAATGCAGGGGGTTGGCGTCGTCGTCGCTTCGTGCGATCGTCCATCCGAGGAGCAGGACGAAACCGAGAGCGATCCCGGCGGCAATGACGAGGCGGCTGAATGGATTCAAGTGGAATTATCTGACCAGTGGTCGGTAATTAGTAATCAGTAATCGGTAATCAGTAATCAGTGATCGGTGATCGGTGATCGGTGGCTACTGGTCACTGGCTACTGGTCACTGATCACTGGTCACTGACAACTGATCACTGGTCACCGATAACTGATCACGGTCCGACCGTGATGCGGTCTTTGATCTTCTCGAACAGCGCGTCGCCGATGCCTTTCACTTCTTTGATCTGCTCGATAGAAGCGAACGGCCCGTTGGCCGTCCGATAGTCGATGATGCGCTGCGCGATCACCGGCCCGATGCCTGGCAGCGAATCGAGCTGCTCGAGCGCAGCCGTATTGATGTCAATCGGCGCGCCCGCCGGCGCGGCGCCGGAAACCGGCCCGTCCTGCACGGCGGCCGGCTCACCCTGGCGTGGGAAGTGGACCTGCATGCCGTCGCCGAGCGGGGCTGCCAGGTTAATCCGATCGAGATCGGCGTCGCTCGCCGGCCCGCCTGCGGCGATCATCGCATCCCTGACGATGCTGTCGACCGGCAGCGAGTATACGTCAGGACGCCTCACCGCGCCGCTGACGTACACCCGGATGGTCGAGCGCGCCGTCGGCGTGACCACAACGGTCGGCGACGGGCGAAGCGTGACGGTGATGGTAGGAGGGGCCGGCGCGGGCCGCAGCACCAGGTAGATCGCGATGCCAACGGTGATCGTCAGCGCGATCATGATCGGCACGCGGAAGCGATACAGGAAATCCATTGCAAAATCCTCCGCGGCACACTATTCGTCAACCAGGCCGATGAAATCTTCTAAAGGCGCCTGACTCAGTTTGCGTTCAAGAAATCTGCCAATGCGAGCCTGCTTCATGTTCACCAGATCGTGCTCAAACCCCAATTGATCGTGAGCACGTTCCCGGCCTCCTGGCCTAACCAGGTCTTTGCTTCTGCTCGGATGATGTCGACGTAACTGGCATCGTGTTCGATCAGCACGAAGCGACGACCCAACTTCGCCGCCGCTTTGCCTACCGTGCCAACACCGGCGAAAGGATCGAGCACAACATCACCTTTGAAAGAATAATACGTGATAACCCTCTCGGCTAGCTCAACGGGAAATATGGCCGGATGGCGATTATCGTAAGCGGGCTTGATACGCCAGATATTCGTGCGCTCATAGTCATCGCTGATGCGCGAAGCCCTCACCAGTTCAGGCTCAGGATGAGCGCGGATATTCCAGTCAATCAGCTTGGAGGTGTGCTTGCGATAGACGAGGATGTACTCGGTCACTGGCACCGGCTTGTACTGGAGTGGATGACGGTCGGCGGCGAAGCGCCGTCCGCGGCCAGTCGCCCAGCCTGCACCCTCTGGCTTCTCCCAGATGATGTCGTCCACAAAGTCGTAACCTTCTTCGACAAATAGCCTGTGCATGTCAAACGGAACGGCGATTCTTTGAGAGGCTTCGCTGCGATTAGCACGCCGGATCAGCACCGGGGCGACGTTCATCACAAAGAACCGTCCTTCGGCTAAAACGCGATGAACGCTTTGAATGACCTTGCGGATTTTTAGCAGGTATTCTTCATAAGTGAGATAATCTGTGTACTCCGGACGCGCGTTGTAATAAGGCGGCGAAGTGAACACCAGATCGATGCTGTCGGCCGGCAAATCGTGAAGGACTTCTTCACAGTCACCCAGCGCAACTGTGTTTCGCAGCGTGGAAAGGGGATAACTGCCGTTCGGACGCGATGCCGATCGCGTGGCGGCGCTTTTGCTCCTTCCAAGTAGACGCGCCTCCAAAATCCCTGGGGCAGTGGATTTGTCCTCCAAGATGAGCGAGGTGCGCGCATCGATGACGACTTCGCCAATGCGCTCGTGGCTGGCTTTATTTATAAGCGGAACACGCCAGACGTGGTATCGGTCATCTACCTCTGGCAGGCCAAATCCAACCACCTTGTGCAGTTGTGCCCGTTGAAGCCAGACCGTAGAGACCTGTTTGGCCGACCGTACATCGAGCACGCTGTATTTTCGCCGTTCTGCTACTGTGGGTTTACGTCCTGCCATACCTTGCTCTTGGGTCATCAGGTCTACATCGGCGTCTGTCCCCTCCGCTCCGCGTCGGGGATCTTCGAGAGACGCCTCCTACGACTATCCTGCGCCGAGACGCGCCTTCTCGTCTTCGACGATCTTCTCGTCCAGCTTCTCGAACAGCGGCGCGATGGGGCCGAACGCCTGGCCCACCGGCAACTGGCTCGGCTTCCACTTCTCCGTCAACGACGAAGCATCGTACGTCAGCGCCTGATGCGACCGTTCGGACTCTTTGTACTCACGCACGACCTGCCGGCCCACCAGATCGCCGCCGTAGCCCAGCATCTTGTGCACGCGCTGGCTCGAGAAGGGAAGGAACGGCGCGAACAGAGTCTTGAGCGAATCGATCGCGCGCAGCGCGATGTACAGCGTCGTGCCGGCGCGCACACGGTCTTCTTTGACCTGGAACCACGGCGCTTTGGTGTCGAGATACTTGTTGACCTCGCGCGCCTGCGCCATCACTTCGCCCAGCGCCATCTTGAACTTGCAGGCGCCGATCAGGTCGCCGATTGGCCCGAAGGCGATGTCGATCTGCGCCAGGAGCTGCGCGTCCTCGTGATCCATCAGCCCAGGCGCAGGGATTTTGCCCTCGAAGTGCTTGTTAGCCAGGCTGATCACGCGGTTGACCAGGTTGCCCCAGGCGGCGACCAGCTCGTCGTTGTTGCGGCGCACGAAATCGGCCCACGTGAACTCCGTGTCGCGCTGCTCCGGCGCGTTCGCGGTGAGGTAGTAGCGCAGCGCGTCGGCGTCGTAGCGCGACAGAAAATCCGGCGCCCACACCGCCCAGTTGCGGCTGGTCGAGAACTTCTGCCCCTCCAGGTTGAGGAACTCGGCGGCGGGCACGTCGGCCGGCAGGTTGAGCGACTTCGCCTCGTCGGCCTCGTACAACCGCTGCGTGCCCATCAACTGCGCCGGCCAGATGATCGCGTGGAAGGGGATGTTATCCTTGCCGACGAAGTAGTAAGCTCTGGCCGCCGGGTCATACCACCACTCTTTCCACCTGTCGGGCGTGCCATTGTTCTTGGCCCACTCGATCGTCGCCGACAAATAACCAATGACCGCTTCGAACCATACATACAGAACTTTGTCCTTGAATTCGTCGAGCGGCACGGGAATGCCCCAATCGATGTCGCGCGTGATCGGGCGCGGCTTCAGCCCTTCGCGGAGATAGTTGAGGACGAAGTTCATCACGTTCGGCCGCCAGTATCCCTTGTCCTGCAAGTATTCGAGGATGCGGCCGGTGAACGCGGGTAAATCGAAGAAATAGTGCTCGGTCTCTCGCACCACCGGCGCCGAGCCGTCGATCTTGCTGCGCGGGTCGATCAACTGCGTCGCGTCGAGCAGGTTGCCACAGTTGTCGCACTGGTCTCCGCGCGCCTGCTCGAAGCCGCAGATCGGGCACTTGCCTTCGACGTAGCGATCGGGCAGGAAGCGGCGAGCGCTTTCGGAATAGAGCTGCTGCTGCTTCTGCTTGAACAGGTAGCCGTGGTCGTGCAGCGCCAGGAACATATCCTGCGACACGCGATGGTGGTTCTCGGTGTCGGTGTGCGTGAACAGGTCGAACGTGATGCCGAGCTGCTGGTACGTTTCGAGGAACAGCAGATGATAGCGCTCGAACACCTCGCGCGGCGTGACGCCTTCCTTGTCGGCCTGCACCGTGATCGGCGTGCCGTGGCTGTCGCTGCCGGACACCATCAGCACCTCGTTCCCCTTCAGGCGGTGGTAGCGGGCGAAAATGTCGGGCGGCAGGTAGGCGCCCGCGATGTGGCCGAGATGCTGCGGGCCGTTGGCGTACGGCCAGGCGACGCACACCAGAATCTTGTCGGGCATGAAAGTCTCCTTGCCAACGATGACGCGCCGATTGTAGCATATTCGAAGCAAATCGCGTATGGCCGATCGCAAATGGCCGATGGCGGATTGCCTTTCACCACAAATCAAACCGCCAGCCCTCGGCCGGCGGTTCAGACACTCTGTGTTACATAGAACTCCTAGTGCTCCTGGGCATAAATACGTCTGTGGTTTGTCATTCCGAGCGAAGCGAGGAATCTCTACCATCGTCGTAGAGACCCTTCGCTCCACTCAGGGTGACAACCGTGGGTGAACTTACGCCAACGTGTACTAGATAGATGATGCTCATGGTAACGATTTACTGTGGAGCTATTGAATAAGGCATTTAGCTCACGTTTGAGAAATCAATTGTGAATTGAGTCGTTTCAGTTCCTTATTACCTTGAATGCCTCCTCAACTTTTTTCTCAGTAGCCGGAATTTCGTCTTCATTGAGTTTGCCCCGTTTCTGGCGTTTTGGGTAACGTGGTCATCTTTCTCGACTTTAGTATAAGGTCTACTTCACCTTCGCGCACCATAGTGTTGCGAAAAATCGCTCCTCGCTCCTTCAACCATTCGGCTAGAGTAGCGTCCAACCCTTTTGCCCCGGCCAATTGCAGACCCTTACAATTCAACCTGTGGTCAATGGTACGCAGACACTTACCAAAATCTGGGTTAGGCAGCATGCCGTCCGGAACATCGATCTTGCACTTCTGCCACCACTCTGGCCAAGTGGCCGGGTTGTCGGTAATAAGGGAAAGGTCGGGTGGGGTGTGCTCGACTATATTGATGTGCGGTGTGCCACCGCCGGTGACGAAAGGACGGACATCCCAGAATTTGATGGTGGCATCGTTAGAGCCGCTGGCCAAAATATTTCCGTCGGGAGCATACGATATAGCATTCACCGTTTCGAGATGACCCTTTAGGATCCCAAGCAGTCTTCCATCGCTGGATGCATATATATGAATGGTCATATCGATACTACTACTGGCTATATAGGATCCATCTGGACTGTAGCGCATATCTGTAACTCGTGCACTATGTTCTCCGATATCCTGGACAATATCTCTACTCTCAATGTCCCAAATCCTGAAGAACCTATTGCCCACGGTCAGTGCCAAATATGCTCCATTGGGATGGAAGTCGATATGTGTGATAGCATCCCCGTATCTGCCGCCCTCAAGCACACTGGTCGTCTCGCCAGTATCAGCGTGCCATACGACTACGGTTGCTCTCCTGCTGCGATTCGCAATTAGCCTTCCATCTGGGCTATATCGGACACCGTATACGTGTCCACTAAACTTCTTTTGCTGCGCAGCGTTGTAATCAGGGATTGCCCAGACAATCACATTACCATCTGCGCTTCCACTAGCCAGACCCTGTCCTTTCGGGCTAAAGCACACTGTTGTCACCCTCGCAGCGTGCTTTTTCAATGCCCAATTTCGACGGCTAGCTTCCAACTCCCACACCATCACGCTTCCATCATCGCTTCCACTAGCGAGCTGGTTTCCATCGTGCCTCCAGGAGATACTATTCACCCCACCGCTGTGCCCTCTTAGTGCAAATAGCCCAGACCCTGTTGCTACATCCCAAATGTACACGCTGGTATCTTCACCGCCACTAGCCAGCATTGTTCCATCCGCGTTGAATACGACGGACATCACTACACCCATGTCAACAAACTGGGCATCGGTTAGGTCTGCCTCGCGTAAGTCTGCATTCTCCAGCACGGTGCCACGGAATTGAGCACGTTGAAGATTCGCACCATGCAAGTTGCAGCTGGTAAGATCGGCTTTACCAAAATCGGTATAGTTCAGGTTGGCAGTGGAGAGGTTCCGACCTCTGAGAGCTAGCGGATCATGGCGGATAAGCAGGGTACAAGCGTTGCCGCCGGTTACGCCCACTTCTTTCGCTTTGCCTCGTGTCCTTTCGATGATGGTTAGCAGCCGATCCTTAATTGCTTCCTCGTCCGGGCCGGGCATATTACTCATCAAGTCCAAGATTGCTCCAGTCAGTGGTGCCAAGCCTACAGTTTTCGCCAGCACATTTATCTCTTCAGCCACAAACCCTTGTAAGCGTGTAATGGGCTTGATAGCCCCTGTTTTATCCACATCACGTCGAAAGTATTCCGACCAAACATAGTCTTTGGGCTCCGCGTCTGCTTCTAAGTGCGACTGTGCTCTGGCCAGTTCGGTGAAATCATCAGCTAGGATGCCTAGTTCAGCTGCGAACTTGTATGCTACGAAGAATTCTAACAACGAGCGGTGGGCTGGAGTGTAGTCGCCATCAGCGTTGCGTACCAGCATAGTCTGGCCCAGCATGTCGAACTGCCAATGGTCCAGATCCTTTTCCTCTTGCACAGTACGGCCAAATAAGCGGCGAAGCCGGGCAGGAAAGCGGCGGTAGTTGAGACTCATCCGGTCTGAAGAGAGCATTTCCCATGACACTTCACACAAAAAGTAAAGCTTATCAGCTAACGAAGTGAACGTGCGCTCTTCTTTGATATCTCGCTCCATCTTGCGTTTTACAGCGTAAAGGTAGATGCGCGACATATCCACTGGTTTGCCAGCCTCAATAGCAGGCAATGCTTCCAAGATGAAATCAGCCATTACCGGGCGGCGAGCCAGATCAAGGAGTTGGGGGTTACTCATTACTCTTTCCACTGTAGTGAGGCCAGCACGAAACGAGAGAACCTGACGGATCTGGGCGTCATTGAATTTCTCTAGCTCAAGCATCTCGAACTGGGGTGATTCGCCTGTCAATTTGGCAGTGGAAGCTTGCAGTTCCGCGCTAAGCAGTGCGCGGCCCTCTTTAGCCTCTGGAAAATGTTCGGTGCGGCAGGTGAGGATCACCTTGGCACCCGGCACCACTATCCGAGCCAGCTCCCAAAAGTTGTCGATCATCTTCTGACGATCCACTTTGGCCGCCATCTCGTCAAATCCATCAAACATGAGCAACAGCTTGCCTATCCGGTTCAGTTGCTCAAAAGCAGAATAGCCTGGCAACGGAATTTCGTGCCGACGGAAAAAGAAGTCCGAGAAGAGGGATTCGCTGTTGACCGCTTTGGCGTAGTCGCGCAGTGGAATGACCAAAGGCAAACGTGGCCGTTCGACACCTTGCATCTTTGCCCGTCGGTAACGTTGCAGCGCGATCCAGGCATAGCGTAGTACGAACCAAGTCTTGCCAGTGCCAAACTCGCCTAAGATGGAGATGTGTTCTTTGGATGGGTCATCTAGCCAGCGATCAATGTAGCCGTCTAGCCAGCCGTTGCGTTCATCGTAGCGGCTTTCCCCTATCTTTTCTTTAGTGAGTGGATCAAACTCCTCCTTGGTACACGCTAGAGGGACATACATCTGGTCAATGCCCCGTCGCTTAACCTCAGTCTCTAACCAGTTAAAGTAGCCGCTAAAGTCAGCACTCTCATCAATCAGTTCATCAAAGGTATAGCAGACGAGGTTGCGATTTTCCATCTTGTTGACCTCATCGCGGGCAGCCTGACTTATCCGACGGACAGCAACGAGCCATCCTTCATCAGTCCTTTGCACTTCACGTGCCTTGCGCAATCCAGCGACATCGCTGATTTCGGCCTCGCCTTCAATGCCACGCACCAGGATGCGGTCGTATCCTCGTCGTGTCGGCACATTGATGATCCATGTTACGGGCCGAATTGTTTGGAGGTGTAAGGCTGGAATAAATGGCGGGCTGCCGAGGTAGAAAACGGGCTGCGCGGGCATGGGCGCAACCCGTGAGTGGAAAGGGCGGTCGCCCATCAATCGTGGTCAATCTCGGCGAT
>DATEUJ010000091.1:0-27236 GCA_035283185.1 Anaerolineae bacterium
CCGATGCCGACCAGGCTGTGGCCATCCCAGGCGGCTATCTGGCTGGACAACGCAATGGCCTGGCAAGCATGTTGGCCGTCCAGGCGCTCAACCTGGTAGTCGCTCAAATCGGCCGGGTCGGTGGTGTATTTCAATCGCAACCCGGCCCCACCGTGAGTTTGCGTCCGGCGCCCCCGGTGGATTCGTTCGACCGGGTGCTGCACCTGATCGACCGAATGAAAGCCGGCGAGATCGACCTATTCCTGATCCACGGCGCGAACCCGATGTTTGAGCTGCCGACTTCTGCCGACTTCGCGGGTGCCGTCCAGCGAGTGCCGTTCGTCGTCTCTTTCAGCCCGTTCGTGGACGAGACTGCCGTGCAGACCGACCTGATCCTGCCCGATCACACGTACCTGGAATCCTGGGGCTACCAGGTACCGGCGCCAGGCGCTGACCGGCCAACCGTAAGCAGCCAGCAGCCGGTCGTGAGGCCGCTGTATGACACGCGCGCCACCGCCGACGTGCTGCTGGCGCTGGCCGCCCGACTTGGCGGCCGGGCAGCCGAGGCCCTGCCGTGGCCCGACGAGGTCGCCTTCTTGCAGGAAATCGCCGGACAACTACACGGTTCCAGCCTGGGTGCTTACGATGCCCGCACGCCGGCGGGCTTCTGGGCGCTCTGGCGGCAGTACGGGGGCTGGTGGTCTGAGAAAGAACTCCTCCGCGAGCCCGAAGTGACCGAAATCGCGCAACAGCCCCTGCCCGTAGTCGCGCCGCAATTCGAGGGGAATCCGGAGATCTATCCCTTCCACTTACATCTCTACCCTTCGCTGACATTGACAGATGGTCGCGGAGCAAACCTGCCCTGGCTGCAGGAAACGCCGGATCCGATGACGACTGCGAGCTGGCAGACGTGGGTGGAATTGAACCCCGAAACCGCCCGCTCGCTGGGCGTCAGCAATGACGATGTGGTGAGGGTGAGTTCGCCCGCTGGAGAACTGGAAGCGCCGGTCGTCGTCTACCCGGGCATCCGGCCGGACGTGGTCGCCATACCGGTGGGGCAGGGACACATGGATTACGGCCGCTATGCCGAACGGCGTGGGCGCAATCCTCTGGCGCTGGTAGTCGCCACCACTGACCCAGACACAGGCTCACTGGCCTGGGGAGCGACTCGCGTGCGCGTGGAACCGGTAGAAAAGAAAGCGGTGTTGCCGAGATTGGAGAATCTGGATGGCGCAGGACGTGAGACAGTCCGCTGAGGCCCTCACCCCCGGCCCGGCGCCCTCACCCCCGGCCCCTCTCCCGTCGAAGACGACAGGAGAGGGGAGTAGCCCTCGTTGGGCGATGGTGGTCGATCTGGATCGCTGCACGGGCTGTCAGGCATGCGTGGTGGCCTGCCACGCGGAGAACAACGTCTCGATCGTCGGCGAAGAGCAGGCGGCCTACGGCCGCTGGATGCACTGGATCGTCGTCCAACGCTACTGGGAGGGCGAGTACCCGAACGTGAAGGCGCGCTTCATGCCGGTGATGTGCCAGCAGTGCACCGAGGCGCCCTGTGAGCCGGTCTGCCCGGTCTTTGCCACGTACCATAACCCGGAAGGACTGAACGCCCAAATCTACAACCGCTGCATCGGCACGCGCTTTTGTGGTAACGCATGCCCGTACAAGGTTCGTACCTATAACTGGTTCGAGCCTGCCTTCCCTGAGCCGCTCGCCGAGCAGCTCAACCCGGACGTGACCGTCCGGTCGCGCGGAATCATGGAGAAGTGCACCTTCTGCATCCAGCGCATCCGCCGCGTCGAGATCGATGCCCGGGCTGAAGGACGCCAGGTGGCTGATGGCGAGATTCAGCCCGCCTGCGTCCAAACTTGCCCATCGTCAGCGTTGGTCTTTGGTGATCTGAATGACCCGACTAGCCGGGTTAGCCAGTTGGCCCGCAGCCATCGTTCCTTTCGTCTCCTGGACGAACTGGGCACCGGACCCGCAGTGATCTACCTCAAGGGAGGCGAGACAAATGCCTGACGAACCCATGGATAGGCCGGCGCCGGCCGACACCCCACCAGAATTTGGCGAGCGGCTGCTGCTGGCCGAACGCACGGACCAGGAGATCAATCAAGCGGTGCTCCAGCCGATGATCCAAACCCGGCGGGGGTTCTGGGTGCTGGTGACTATCCTGGGCGCGTTGGTCGCCTGGGGGCTGTACGCCTGGGGCTACCTCGTCTATTGGGGCATTGGCAGCACCGGGAAAAACCGGCCGGTGTACTGGACGCTTTTCATCACGACCTTCGTCTTCTGGGTGGGCATCAGCCACGCCGGGACGATGATCTCGGCCGTGCTGCGATTGCTCAGGGCCGACTGGCGGCGGCCCATCACCCGCGGCGCGGAGGCCATGACCGCCTTCGCCTTGATGATGGCCGCGCTCTATCCACTCATCCATCTTGGGCGGGTCTGGAAGTTCTACTGGATGATCCCTTACCCCAACAACCGTTTCATGTGGCCTAACTTCCAGTCGCCTCTCATGTGGGATCTGGTCGCCATCTTCACCTACCTGATCGGCTCGACCCTGTATCTGTACCTGGCGCTGATCCCTGACATGGCGATGGCGCGCGACCATACCGGAGGCTGGCGCTACAAACTTTACCGGGCGCTGGCGCTCGGCTGGCGCGGCACGGAGGGCGAGTGGCACAAACTCCATCGAGCGCTGGGTATCTTCTCGGTGGCGATCATCCCGATCTTCCTCTCCGTCCACTCGATCGTGTCGTGGGATTTTGCGGTGACCATTCAGCCGCGCTGGCATAGCACCATCTTTGCGCCTTACTTTGTCGTCGGCGCCATCTACTCTGGCCTGGCGGCGCTGGCCAGCATCCTGGTGATCGTGCGCCGGGGGATGCGGCTGCAGGAGTTCCTGCGCGCCGAGCATTTTAACGCACTGGGCAAACTGGTTATGATCGCCGGCATGGCCTGGACTTACTTCTGGTTTGCCGGCTTCCTGGTGGAGTGGTATGGCAACGAGCCGGTCACGCGTGAGCTGATCCGCGAGGAGGTCGCCGGCCGCCTGGCGCCGCTGTTCTATCTGCAAATGGGCGCCAACCTGATCCCGATTGGGCTTTTGGTTTTCAAGAAGGTGCGCACGACGCCGGCGCTGCTATTGGCGGCGACGCTCCTCGTCAACGTGGGTATGTACACCGAGCGCGCCCTCATCGTGATTGGCAGTCTGCAGCGCAACGACCTGCCCTTCAATTGGGGGACTTACCGCCCGACCTGGGTGGAAGTGAGCATCGTCGTCATGACTTTCGCCGGCTTCGCGCTGCTATACACGCTGTTCTCGCGCATCGTGCCCTACGTGCCGGTATGGGAGATCAAGGAGGGCCGCCTGCGCTATACCCTGCGCCGCATCGGGCGGCTGCTGGTGCCGACGGCGGCAGAGATCGAGTGACCAGTGATCAGTGATCAGTGATCAGTGGCCAGTCATCAGTGCTGGATAACTGATGACTGATAACTGACGACTGATAACTGATGACTGATAACTGACGACTGATAACTGACGACTGATAACTGACGACTGATAACTGACGACTGATAACTGATGACTGACAACTGATGACTGACACACTGACACTGATGGCCCTCTTCCGTGATAGTGTCGAGACGGCCGGGGCGATTGACGACCTGCACACACTCGGCATTCCGGACGAGAAGATGGTCGTCATCACCGGCGTGCCGTACCCCGAGGGTGCACTGGGGCGGCATCGCGAGTGGCTGACGCTGCCGTACATCGTGCTGGCCGGAGCGGTCGGCGGGTTGCTGTTCGGCCTGTTCCTGTCGGCCATCACCCCGCACCTGTACCGTCTGGATGTGGGCGGTCATCCACCGGTCGGCTTTCCGCCCACCGGAATCATCATCTTCGTCTTCACGATGATGGCCACTATCGTCTCGACGTTTCTGGGCGTCCTGTGGGAAATGAACTTCCCTCGATTTGGCCCGACGCCTTACCACAGACTTGTCACCGATGGACACCTGGCGGTACTGCTGGAATACCCGGCGGTGTTGGAGGCCAAGGTGCGCCAGGTGTTCGAATCTCACGACGCCCACTACGTCGGCGAACCGGAAAGGCTGGCCTTATGAACCCCCGGCTGCGACGTGGCCTGCTCATCATCGGCCTGGTCCTGATACCTTTCGTCGTCGGGCTGTTGCTCACATACGAACTCATCAAGATCCCGTTTGCCACGGACATGGCCGATCAGCTCTCGGTAGACTATCAGGAAGGCCCTCGGCTTCTGCCGCCCGACGGCGCAGTCCCCGTGCAGGGACTCTCGGTGATCCCCGAAGAATTTCCCGTCAACCCGGTCCCGGCCGACGAGGTTTCGCTGCAGCGCGGCAGAATCCTGTACGGCATCCATTGTCAAGTCTGTCACGGCGAACAAGGGCACGGCGATGGGCCGCTGGCCGCTGCCTTCGATCGAACACCGCAAAACCTGACCGGCCCGCAGATCACCGCCGAGTTCGACGGCTCAGTCTATCTGACGATTGTCCAGGGCTTTGGCCAGATGCCCTCGTTGACTGAGAACCTGACGCCGCGCGAGCGCTGGGATGTCGTCAATTACGTGCGTACTCTGCCGGCAAGGTGAAGCGTTCTGCCTGACCACCCCTGAGAGAATTCCAATGAGAGACAATCCCACCAAAAGACGGGGACTATTCCGCGCGCATCTGCTCCTGCTCATCGGTGCTGCCTTGGTCGTGGGCGCCTGCGCTGCGCCATACAGCCTGCCAGCCGGCCCTACTCCCATACCTACGCTAATTCCGGCCACCGAACCGGCCAGCTCCCTCGGCGCGACAGCAGCACCGTCGTTCGCCGTTCTGAGTTATCCGGCGCGGTTGCCCTCGGCCGCGCTCGGTCAGCCGCTCTACGAAACCCGCTGCGCCAGTTGCCACGGCGCAGACGGCAGAGGAGTCGTCCCCGGGGCGCGCAATTTCGGCGACCTGGACTACATGCGCGGCGAGACACCGGCTTTCTTCTACGCTGCCGTCACCGAAGGGCGTGGCGAGATGCCGTCATTTCGAGATAGCCTGACGTCGGACGAGCGCTGGGACGTGGTGTTCACCGTGTGGCGCTTCTCCACCGACGCCGAAACCCTTGGTCTCGGTCAGCATCTTTATGACACCAACTGCGGTGCTTGCCATGGAGTTGACGGCACCGGCGAAGTGCTGGGGGCGGCCGACTTCACCGACTTGCGATTTGTGGATGACCGCGCTCCCCGCGATTTCTACCTGATCGTCACGCAGGGCAAAGGTTCCATGCCAGCCTGGCAGGGACGCCTCTCGCAGGACGAACGCTGGGCAGTGATTGACTACCTGCGCGCGTTCTCCTACGACCCGGCTCTTCCGGGGGAGGTCGCCGCCGCACCCCCGCCGACGGTCGTCACGGTCGAGACTGCCTGTAGCTCAGCCTATCTCTCGCAGTCCAACCCCTTTGCTTGGGACGATGCGACGGCCATCGCAGCCGGCCAGACGATCTACGAACAGGCCTGCTCGGTGTGCCACGCTCCGGACGGGGCAGGCGCGCTGCCGGGCACGCCCGATTTCTCGGCCGCCGAGGCCATCGACAGGCTTCGCTCCAATAGTGGAGAATCCCTGTGCATCGTCGCCGAGGGCCGGCAAGCCATGCCTGGCTGGAAAGAGACGCTCACCGCCGAGCAAATGTGGCAGGTGCTGACCTACATTGCGACGCTGGGCGAGTAAGCATACAAGACTCGCAAGAACGGAGCAGGTCTGCCGGCTCAGCGGCATCCCGCTCGATCTGACCGGGCATTCCCACGCTTGTTGGGCAAAGCGTGTGGGCGCCCGGTTTGCACCCTCACCCCATCCCCCTAACCCCGCTTGGTTTGAGCCGCCCTTGTGCGCTCCGCAGGTCGTCGGAGTCCTGCGTCTCGTGCTACACGACCGGGATAATCCGCGTGCTGACCGACTGGCATGAGCGCGCAGGGGCGGCTCATCGACTGCGTGTCTATGACACAACCCTCTTCAAGACCCTCCAACACCTTGACCATCTGCTTCAGTTCTTCGGCAGAAGGGCAGCAGCACTTGCTGAGGCCGCAGTATTTGCAATAGGTCATCATGGCTCCTCGCGCCGGGTGGGCCGGAGATCGGCTCGACCAGGCCATGCGTGGGCATGATTGCAGCGCCCGTATATCGCCAATAATAATGAATACGGCGGATGCTCTGGGTGGGTGGATGAACACACTGGCGAGCATCCGCCGTCACACGTTACAGCGACATTCTACACATTACACCGACATTTTAGTCGATTTGGCACGGTCTGAGGGTAATAATTGTGTATGACTTTGGTTAGGAAGTCGCAAACTGTTGGCACCCTACCCGGAAGGGTAGGCCACAGCATCTGTTCACCTACCCTCATTTGTATCAGGATTTGAACTAACGAGCGTTGCTGATGGCGCTCATCTTGTGCTATTCTTCACGGAGTGGTGGAGCATTCCATCGCTTCGAGGTCTGTCGTGGATCAGGCTCGCGTCGTCATCCTGTCCGGTCGATCGTTATTTGCGGAGGGTGTTGCAAGCCGGCTGCGGCAGCATCGGGAGCATCTGCACATCCAGACCATTGACCCCCGCCATACGAACGTCACTGAGCAAGTCATCGCTGCGCAACCTTCGGCTGTGATCCTCGATGCGAGCGATCCAGATGCAGAGATGCACTTCTCGATGGGTGAGTTATTGGCCGCGCTGCCGTCGCTGAAAATCATTCGCCTCGATCCACAGCAGCCGCAGATTCAGGTGGTCACGAGCGAGCAGCGCACGGCAGGCGAAGTGCGCGATCTCATCGACTTGATTGAGCCGCCCGAATAAGCGAACACAGTCGCCCGCTGCTCAAGCCGTTTGGAAAGGAGAAGCGCCTAACTCCAAATTTCGAAATCCAAACCTCAAAACCAGCGGCCCGCTATTCAAGCTATCCGGAGGATGAAGAACGCAAAGAAAATGAGCCAGCACTCAAACGCCGCATGTCGGCGCGAATCACTGTACGACTCGAACCGGAGAGATGAACTATGACCAAACGAATCATAACCATTGGGACGATGCTGATCGGGATCGGGCTGCTGGTGGTCGCGTGCGCAACGCCGACGCCGACGGCCGCACCGACCAGCCCTCCACCGCCGCCGGAACCGACGTCGGTGCCGGTGGCGACCGAGCCGGAGGTGGAAATCCCCTACCTGCCGAATTGGGAGGGTTCTGCGCATAACGCCGTCGACACCGAACCCTTCCGCCACTGGGACGAGGATGACCCGGCCGAGGTGCCGACTACCTGCGCCAAGTGCCATTCTACCGCTGGCTACCGCGACTTCCTGGGCGCCGACGGCTCTGAAGCCGGCGCAGTGGACGCCGCCGTGCCAGCCGCCGACGCGCAGGGCATCCAATGTGTGGCCTGCCACAATCCTGTCACCTTGAGCAAGACCACCGTCGTGTTCCCGTCCGGTGTGGAGATCACGGCTGGTGACGACACTCGGTGTATGGAGTGCCACCAGGGCCGCGAATCCAAGGTCAGCGTGGACAAGCAAATCGCCGACTTCAACGCGACCGACCCCGATGCCATTCCCGCGCCCATCACGGACGCTCAAGGGAACGAGCGCAGGTTTGGCTTCCGCAACGTTCACTACTTTGCGGCTGCCGCCACCCTGTACGGCTCCATGGTGCACGGTGGTTACGAGTATGACGGCAAGACCTACGACGCCAAGAACACTCACGTCGAAGGCTATGCGACCTGCACCGGCTGCCACGACCAGCACACTCTTGAGGTGAGGGTTGAACAGTGCGCGACGTGCCACGAAGGCGTTGCGAGCGTCGAAGACCTGAAGAACGTCCGCATGGTCAGCTCCAACCCGGACTACGACGGCGATGGGGACACGGAAGAGGGCATGTACTACGAGGTCCAGGGCCTGCAGGAAATCCTGCTGGCCGAGATCCAGAAGTACGCTACGGAAAAGGCCGGCGCTGAGATCCAGTATGATGCCGCCACCTATCCTTACTTCCTGGGCGCTGATGGCGAGGCCTATCCGAACTGGACGCCGCGCCTGCTCAAGGCCACCTACAACTACCAGGTCTCTCAGAAGGATCCCGGCGCCTTCGCGCATGGCAATAAGTACATCGTCCAACTGCTCTTCGACTCGATCGAAGACTTGGGCGGTGACGTGAGCGGCCTGGCTCGCACGGATGCCGGCCACTTCGCCGGCGACACCCTGCCGTTCCGAGATTGGGATGGTGACGACTTCACCGTTCCATTCCGCTGCGTGAAGTGCCACACGGCTCAAGGCATGCCCACCTTCGTCGAGAACGGCGGCTCGGTCGTCGTCGATAGCCGGGGCAACACCGTAACGACCGGCGTCGGCGCCATGCCCTCCAGCAACGGCTTCATGTGCACCACCTGCCACAACGCAGAGGCCTTCCCCGAGCGCTATGCTATCACTCAGGTGACCTTCCCAAGCGGCAGGACCCTGTCCTTCGCCAAGGACGCCGAGGGCGCGAACGTTGCCGACGACTCCAACCTGTGCATCCTGTGTCACCAGGGCCGCGAGTCCTCCACCAGCGTCAACAACTACCTGAGGGGCAAGGAAGACGACACCCCGGACGCGAGCCTGAGCTTCAGGAACATCCACTACCTGGGCGCTGGCGCGACGCTGTTCGGCGGTGAAGCGGCGGGCGGTTACCAGTATGCCGACAAGACATACGTCGGCCAGAACATGCACGCGGCGCCGACGGGCGCTGTGAACAAGTGCAAGGACTGTCACGATGTCCATGCACTGGAGCCGAAGGTTGAGATCTGCGCAGGCTGCCACGGCACCGACCAGGTCGAGGAAATCCGCGCTCCGGGTGACACCGTCGACTACGACGGTGACGGCAACACTACCGAAGGCACCAAGGGCGAGATGGAGACCCTGGCCGAAGCCCTCTACGCGGAGATCCAGGCGTACGCCGAGGCCACGGCCGGCACGCCGATCGTGTACGATTCGCACAGCTACCCGTACTTCTTCGTGGATGCCGACAAGAACGGCGAGCCTGACAAGAACGACGAGGGCGCTTCTGTGCGCTACAACGCCTTCACGCCTCGCCTGATGAGAGCCGCCTACAACTACCAGTACTCTCAGAAAGATCCAGGCGCTTTCGTGCACAACCCGAAGTACGTTTTCGAGCTGTTGATCGACTCGATCGCAGACCTGGGCGGCGACGTGTCGGCTTACACCCGCCCCGAAGCACCGGCGCAGTAATCACGACAAGAAACCCGGTTTCCTCAAGAAACCGGGTTTCTTTTCCCACGGAGTAGGGCGTCACCAGATGCCGCCCCAGATGTGGCGCGTGGCGCACTTCGGTTGTTGTTCAATGTAAGCCAAAGATGGTAGAATCACCCCCATTCAGGGAGGTGCGATATGGCTATGGACACTGTTGTTATTCCCAAGCCCGCATATAACGTGCTGCGCCGGCTCACCGGCCAATCCCGACCGGATGTGGCACTCAGTCTTGCCTTAAAAGACCTCGTAAGATTGCGACTGGAGGCGGCACGCTCAACTAGTGCTGCATTTGAGCAGAAATATGGGATGACCTTCAGTGTCTTTGAACAGCAATGGAAGGCGGGAAAGATTCCTGAACCGCACGGATACACGGTCGAGAAAGACTATGCCGATTGGGAAGCGGCATTGTCTGATGTTAAGGCACTGGACGAATTCGACGATTTCCTCAATCGGATAGAAGGGCGACTCAGAAAGTGACTCCTTGATGGTGCGTAGTGTTGGTGTGGCGATCTAGTGGGCAGCGCCCGCGGAAATGCAGGCTTTGAGGATGCCGCTCGCGGCACACGCCGCACCGGAGGATGCGACCTTCATCGAGGGACCCGGTTTCTCAGAGAAACCGGGTCTCTTTTAGTTCGAGAGCGCAAGTGTTGGCTCGGCTTCGGGCTGCGCTTCGTGATGTTGCGCGCGCCGATGATCGACCACGTTCAAGAAGCGCACGCCGAGCGTGAAGGCCAGCAGCCCGTACGCCACGATCCCTGCCCCGCTGACAAACTCAATCAGAGATGGGAAATAGGTGGTGTAGCGCGCCGAGATGTCCTGCGGCAGGTAGCTCATCACGACCATCTGGCCGGCCAGGTTCGTGTCCCAGCGATACGCCACGACGCCGGCGACGACGAGCGCCAGCGCCAGCATACGCAGCAGCGGGTTCCTGCGCAGGCGCGCATTGAGCAAAATCACGATCGGGATGACTGCGCCCAACAGAATCTCGACGATCCAGAAGTTGAATGACAGTGGCCCCTGCGTGATGAGGTTCAGCCCTTCGGTGCGCCCCGGCTCGTAGGTGTAGGTCATGGCGAACGCGTCCCAGAAGCGGAAGTACAGGTAGCCGACCAGCACCCAGCCGATGAAGAACGACAGCCGCTCGAGCAGGCGATCGTCGACGTGGGCGCGGCGCGTGAGACGCGCGGACAGCGTCGAAGCCAACACGGTGAGCGCCGGGCCGGCTGCCATCGCCGAGACGATGAACAGCACCGACAGGTCAGGGCGGTACCAGATCGGCCGGGCCTTGAGCACGCCGTACGTCGCGCCGAGCGACGACTGGTGCAGCAGCGACAATCCCAGCCCAACCACGGCCAGGTACGGCGCGAGAGTGTGCGCCTTGCCGAGCAGGCCGGCCATGCGCGGCAGGCGGCGCTGCATCCAGGCGGCCTGGCCGAGGATCGGCGCGGTCTCCAGCGCGAGCACGGCGAAGTACAGCGTCACGCACATCGTCACTTCCCACAGCACCGAGTGCGTGTTCCAGTACACCAGCGCGTGCCAGAAGCGATCCGGCCGCCCGATGTCGAGCAGCAGGCACAAGACCGCCATGCTGTAGCCGATCAGGCCGATAAAGGTGGCCGTGCGCGCGACGGGCTGGTACTGCTTCAGTCCCAGCAGATAGACCGCCGCGCACAGCAGGAATGCGCCCGCGCTCAGCGCGATCGAGGACAGGTCGATCGTGATCCACAGGCCCCACGGCACAAGGTCGTTCAGATTCGTCACGACCAGGCCGCGCGCAAACACAACACTGCCTGCGATCACGCCGGCCACCACGAGCGTGGCCAGCAGGAACAGCCATAATTGCAGCCGCGTAAGCCGAAACGCCGGGCGTTTGAGTGCGTGCTTCGCGATCATCCGGACACCTCCTCACGCGCGGGCAGATAGTACACGCGCGGACCGGTTCCCAGGTCTTCGCGCAGCCGATAGTAGGAATGATCGGCGAGCAGCTTGCTCACTTCCGATTCCGGATCGTTCAGGTCGCCGAACTTGCGCGCGCCAACCGGGCAGGCCACCACGCAGGCCGGCGTGGCCTCCTCGTCGACGCCCGGCTTCAATCCGATCGCCAGCCCGCGATCGATGCGCTGGTAGCAAAACGAGCATTTCTCGACCACGCCGCGCGGCCGGCGCGGCACTTCCGGCTGGCCCCATGTCGGCACGGCAGGGTTAGGCCCGGTGAATTCTTCCCAGTTGAAGGCGCGCCCGCCGTACGGGCAGGCCACCAGGCAGTAACGGCAGCCGATGCACTTGCCGTAGTCCATCATGACGATGCCGTCCGGCCGGTAGTAGCTGGCCCCGACCGGGCAGACCTCGACGCACGGCGCGTGCTCGCACTGCATGCACGGGCGCGCGAGAAAGACGTCCTTGTCCTTGACCTTGCCGGCGTGGATCACGCGGTTCCACGAGATCGACTGGGGCACGTCGTTGTGCGCGCGGCAGGCGAGCGTGCAGTATCCGCATCCGGTGCACTTCGCCTGATCGATCACCATCGCCCACTGGTGCGAGCTGTCACCTTGTGGCGCCGGGCCGGAGAAGGCGCGCCCGTTCATGCGCAGGCCGGCGACGGCCACGACGCCGATGCCTGCCGTCTTCAGGAAGCTGCGCCGCTTGAATGTCTTCGTTCCCATGGCGCCCTCACTTCTCGTCGCGGCTGATGCGCCGGTACCAGCGCTCCAGCCATGGCGCCAGCACGATACCGGCGGCGAAGCCGACCAGGCCGGAGACGACGGCGAATCCGACTGGGCTGACCTGCTCGGGTGCTGCGGACACGCTGAGCGTCTCGACGGCAGCCATCGCATCCGGCGGTTCAGGCGTCGGCGCGTCGAGGTGCACTTGGACCGGGTCGTGCATCTGGTAGGCGTGGCACTGGTTGCAGGCCTCCAGCCTCACGTTGAAGCTGTGATCGCGCGTAGCGTGGCCTTCGCCGGTTACGCCGTCGAGCTGGCCGAGATGGCAGTCCGCGCAGGTCAGGCCCATCTGGCTGTGCGCGGTGTGGGCGAAATTGGATGCTCGATCGCGGTGGCACGTGGCGCACATGGCCGAGGCGTCCTCGGCCTTCAACGTCGTGCCGTGCGAATCGTGGCAGCCCACGCAGTCCAGGTCGACTTCACGATGCTTGCTCACCTGCCATTCGAAGAACGTCTCGTTGTGGCACGTGCCGCACATCTTGGCCGAGCGGTCGGCAGCCATCGGCTCTTCGGGGTGGTTGGCGGTCACGGGGCTATGGCAGGCCTGGCACGTCACCCCTTCGGCGAGCCAGGTACCCTGCTCCGGATCGTAGCCGGTCGTGTGGCAGGTCAGGCATTGCTGTGGCTTGCCCTGTTCTTCCCACGCTTCCTTGAAGACAGGATCGTTCGTCGCCTGGCCGTGCGCGCCTTTTTCCCAGGCCTCGTGGAAATCGGCGTGACATGCCTTACACGCCAACTGCGCAGGCTGTGATTCCTGCGTCACGCCGAGCGCGTCGGCCTGCGTCAGCGCCGCCGACAGCATGGCCGTCGGCAGCGCGAACATCAGGCCGACGAACAGTCGAGTCATCCACTGTCTGATCATCGTTCTTCCCTCGTAGTCAGGTTATGCATAAACCGGCGCCTCGGTTCGTCCGCAGTTGCACTGCGGATGCCGGGTCAAGTTATGCGTAAGCCGGAACCGGCGCCTTTCTAAAGACGTCGCAGTCCAGGCACGCTTCTTGCAAGCGGCCATCTGCGCCGCGGAAGACTTGCCAGCATGGCATATCCGGCCGGGCATAGGCACGGCACGACGCCCGGCGCTCGGGTGGGCATCCACGCTGCTCCCAGCAGCGCACCTGTGGCATGGCCGCGACGGCCGCTCGCGGCCGTGTCCGGTTTGCTTCGAGTTGCCAGCGGGCGTCGAGTCGGCGCAGCCACATCACGATCAGGATCGTGAGAACGATCGGTATGCCGAATCGCACGACCAGGCCGATGAGCGTTACACCGATCGCCTCGAGCACGTCCACCGCTCACCTCACGTTCGGACCCTGTGTCGCCGCTCCACGAGTGTGCCGAGCAGCAGCAGAAGGGCGAGCGGCAGCCCCAGTCTCAGAATCGTCAGAATGATCACTGCCAGCATGGTTTCCATCTCACACCTCCGGCTTTCTTTCTCGTCGCTTGTAGCATAGATCGCCGGGCCGGGCGCGTAAATCCAGCAAGTCACCGATTCCGAAATGGGCAGGATCGCCTGGGCGCGCGCGCGCTAGTGGGGCGAGCAACCCACATGGCCGGGGCGCCGGATCGTGCCACATGGATGAAACGCCCCACGCGCAGGACACAAAATAAGCCCGACGTGCGTCGACGTCGGGCCGATCGGATCCCTCTTATTTATCAGTCACCAGTGATCAGTGATCAGTGATCAGTCATCAGTCATCAGTTATCAGGGAGCTTTGCCCTTTGGAGTTTGCTCTTTGAAGTTTGCTCTTTGAAGTTTGCCCTTTGAAGTTTGATCTTTGAAGTTTGATCCTTTTGAGTTTCTTCCGCCAATCAAGGCTGAATGATCCCCTTACGAATGGCGTACTTGACCAGCTCCGAGCGGGAGTGCAGATTGAGCTTGCGCATGATGTTTTCGCGATGCCGCGCGACCGTCTTAGGGCTAATGTTGAGCGTCTCGGCAATCTCTTCGTTGCTCGCGCCGTCGGCCAGGTGAGCCAGCACTTCCTGCTCCCGCTCGGTCAGCCCGTCGAGCGTGCGGCCGGCCTTCGACTCCTGCTCGTGATTCAGATAGTCCTTGACGAGCAGCTTCGCCATCGACGGGTAGAGATACACTTCGCCGGCCGCGGCGGTGCGAATGGCGGTGAGCAGCTCCTCGGGCGCAGCGCGCTTGGGCACGTAGCCGCTGGCGCCCGCTTCGAGCATCTTGAAGAAGTATTCTTCATCTTCGTGGATCGTGAGCGCGACAATGCCCGTCTCGGGCCGCAGCCGCTTGATCTCGCGCGCGGCGTCGATGCCGGATTTGTCCGGCAGGCCGATGTCCATCAGCACGATGTCCGGCTTCAGGCGCGGCACACTGTCCAGCGCCTCGCGCGCCGTGCCGGCCTCGCCGACGATCTCGACGTCCGGCTCGTTGTCCAGCAGCATGCGCAGCGCCGAGCGCACCACGGCGTGATCATCCACCAGGAGCAAGCGTATGGTCATGTCTATCCTCAGTAGTAATGATCACTTCCACGCGCGTGCCCTGGCCCGGGCTTGACTGCAGCGTGAACTGCCCTCCCAGCAGCGCCGCGCGTTCCTCCATTCCCAACAGTCCCCACGACGGTCGATCGGTGTCCTCCAGGCGAGAGGCGTCGAAGCCTCGCCCGTCGTCCTCGACGAGCGCGCCGACCTTGCCGTCTGCGTATGACAGACGCACCTTCACGTGCTGGGCCTGCGCGTGTTTGATCACGTTGGTCAGCGCCTCCTGCACGACCCTGAACAGCGCAGTCTTCACCGCCGAAGGGATCGGGCGCGGCTCGCCGATCACCTCGACGTCGATATGGAGCGGAGCGCGGTTTTGAACCTCGCTCGCATACCAGCGCACGGCAGCCGGCAGGCCCAGGTCGTCGAGGTGAGACGGGCGCAGGTCGGCGATCACGCGCTGCAGCTCGTTGAGCGACTTGGCGACCAGACTCTCCAACTGGCGCAGGTTCTGCGCTGCCTTCTCCACGTCAGCGCGCAGCATGGTGAACACGCCGCGCAGACCCAGGCCGATGGCGGTCAGCGCCTGGCCGGTCTCGTCGTGCAGCTCGCGGGCGATGCGCTGCCGCTCGGCCTCCTGCGCCGCGACGACGCGCATGAGCAGCTCGCCGCGCTGCGCCTCGCGCCGCTGGGCGTCCTCGAGCTGCGCCGCCTGAAGCGCGGCGATCTTGTTCCGCGTCTCGACCTCGAAGGCGCGCAGGAAGCGGATGACGAAGAGCGCGGCCGCGCCCGCCGCCGCCGCGCGCAGCAATTGAACTGGAAAGCCGAACCACTGCAGGAAGAGCTCCTGGTTGATCACCGTCGAAGGCGGGAGCGCGCTTTCGCGCGTGAACATCTGGCCGATGAGACCGTACCAGACGAACGCGACGGCTGCCCACAGGCTATCGCGCCCGAACTGCACCATGCCGGCACGCCGAAAGGCGCGCTGCTGCGCAATCAGGCCGGCGGATGCGAGCAGCGCAGCGGGAATCCCCAGCACGTAGCGGGTCCACACGTCGATCACATTCAACAGCCCGTCATCGGACAGAGGCTGACCCCGAAAGATCAGCGCGCCGAAGCCCCACACGGCCACGAGCAGAAGCGGCACCAGCAAGCTGATGCGGCGAATGTTCTCGTTGGGCGACAACAGCGATGCGCCGAACGCCGCGAGCGAGAGAAAGGAAAACGCGAGCAGCCCAAGGCGCAGGCTCTCCCAGATGATCGGATGAGCCTCGTGCAGCGGCAGTATCTGCAGGATGATAAACATCTCCAGCCACTCGTGGATGGCGTGGATCCATCCGAAGCCGGCCAGCGGCGGCAAGGCGCGGCGCAGCCGGCTATCGGTCGCACGTCCCACCTCGAGCGTGATGGCCAGGCCCATGCTGAAGAAAGCCAGGCCATAGAAAAAATAGATGAAGGCAATCGTCGACGTCGACACGCTGCGCTCCGGGTCTCTACCGCAAGGTATAGTGTACAACTAGATCGCAAGCGGGGGAAGTGATTTTTGTCCGGTTTCGTCTGCTTAAAGCCACGCTTTTGCAAGCCCACGGGAGGATTTCGTTCAGGGAGGTGGGGTTCTCAAGCCATTGTGACAAAAGGCGTAGAGTTGACGCATCGCCGGGATCGGTAGTATATTCATAAGAGCCAGAAGAGGCGCCCCAACATTGCACACACCGCACGTGGGAAAACCGCGACTGCCGCCGGCGTTCCGAGGCAGGGAGAGGGAGAGGCATGCAAATCGCGACCACCATCGGCCCGGTCACCGTTCTGAGCGTGAGCGGGCGTATCGATGCACAGACCTTTTCTCAATTGATGGGCGAGGCCGACCAGAGACTGGAGGAAGGTCGGACTCGTCTCGTGCTCGATCTGAGCGGAGTAGACTACGTCAGCAGCCGGGGCTTGATCGCTCTGCAGACGATCGCCGCTCGGGCGGCGGCGCGCGGCGGCAAGGCCGTGCTGTGCGGCGTCGAGGCGCGAGTCATGCAGGTGCTGGAGATGACCGGGCTTCATCAGAGACTGGGCATTTTTCCCGATCGCGCAGCCGCGACGGCCAGTTTCGAGACTGACCAAAAGTCTAACCAATTCTAACATTCCACAACATGAATCAGGTGTATAATGAGGCCAGGCCAAGGCTTGTCTTTTTGCCATCTCGAACGCGGCAGAGAACCACTCTCACCCTCCCGCAGGTTCTTCGCGTTTCTTGCTCAGTCACGTGTGACTGCAATTTCGAGTAGACGGCGAGATTCCCGTCATGGGCAACCTGCGGAAGGGTCGGCTGATCGTCATTCGCTGAGCCAGAGATCGCGCGACCTGGCATTCAGTGCGTGACCGGGAAGCGGTCCTTCGTATGACATCCGGGACGGAACGGAAGAGCGAATATGATGTAGACAGCCAGTAACGACAAAATCAGCCGAGTTCCGCTCTCAACGTTCCTCGGCTGATCTGGGGTGAAGAAGAGCGCATCAGGTGCGCTCGTCTTCATTTCTATTCTACCAGAAACCGTCGTCCCTGCGCAATGGTGCAATGGTCGGATAAGTGTGGTGATCGGCATGCCCCGGATTACGCATTTATAACCAATTTCAAACCAATTCACTCGGTCAAAGTACGGTTTCTATGGTAGTATGTTTGGAACAATCAGCGCCGTGCAGGCGCGACTAGCAGCAACAACAAAATCAGCCGAGTTCCGCTCTCAACGTTCCTCGGCTGATCTGGGGTGAAGAAAAGCGCATCAGGTGCGCTCGTCTTCATTGTCTATTCTACCAGAAACCGTCGTCCCTGCGCAATGGTGCAATGGTCGTAATGGTGCAATTTCAGTTGACACCGGTTTCCTTATCCCAAACCGATCACCCCAAACTGCAAGGTAGTGCTAGATGACCGACTATTGCGAAGAGTTGCTTACCAAGATCAACACCCGCCAGGCCAGAGTCGCCGTGATTGGCCTAGGCTACGTCGGCCTGTCGCTGGCGGTGGAATTTGCCAGGGCCGGCTTTCGCACGGTGGGCATTGAGGTAGACGAGCGTAAGGTCGAGGCCGTCAACGCCGGCCAATCGTACATCGGCGATGTGCCCGCGGCGGACGTTGCGGCGGAAGTCAGGGCCGGCAAGCTCAGCGCGACGACCGAGTACGGGGTGCTGTCTGAGTGTGACACGGTCTCGATTTGCGTGCCCACACCGCTCTCGAAGACGCGTGACCCCGACCTATCCTATGTGATCTCGGCCAGTGAGGCGGTGGCAGAGTACGTACATGCTGGGATGCTGATCGTGCTCGAAAGCACAACGTATCCGGGCACGACCGAGGAAATCATCGTTCCCCGCGTCCTTCGCAACGGGTACAAAGTTGGACAAGACGTCTTCGTCGCCTTCTCTCCCGAACGGATCGACCCGGGACGCAAGGATTACCTGCTGAGGAATACACCGAAGGTGATTGGGGGGATCACCCCGGCCTGCACGGACGTGGCCATGGCGCTGTACGGGCGCGCGATCGTGTGGTTGGTGCCCGTGGGTTCGGCGGTGGCGGCCGAGATGGTGAAACTGCTTGAGAACACCTTCCGCGCCGTGAACATCGCGCTGGTCAACGAGTTCCTGCTGATATGCGACAAGCTCGGGGTGGATGCGTGGGAGATCATTGAAGCGGCCGCGACAAAGCCCTACGGGTTTATGAAATTCACCCCCGGCCCGGGCGTCGGCGGCGAGTGCATTCCCCTCGACCCTCAGTACCTATCGTGGAAGCTGCGCACCCTCGACTACCACGCGCGCTTCATTCAACTCGCTGAGGAGATCAACGGGGCCATGCCGCGGTATTGGGTGAACAAAGTTGTGGAGGACTTGAACCGGACGCGCAAAGCCGTGAACGGCAGCCGGGTGCTGGTGCTGGGTGTGACCTATAAACCCGACGTGGGTGACCTGCGCGAAAGTCCGGCGCTCGACATCATCCGGCTGCTTGAGGGTCTCGGCGCGCTTGTGAGCTTCCACGATCCGTTCGTCACTTCGCTGCGGCACATGGGGTTGGAGGCGCCCTTCGCCGATTTGACCGAAGAAATGCTGGCCGCTGCCGACTGTGTAGTGATTGCCACGAACCACTCTAGCTACGACTGGTCTTGGGTGCAGCATCACGCGCCACGGATCGTGGACACCCGGCACGTGCAACCGAGCAAGCTGGCGATGGAGGTGGCCTTTTGAGTCGCTATCTACTCACTGGCACAGCCGGCTTCATCGCCTCCAAGGTTGCACAGTGCCTATTGGCGGCTGGGCATCGCGTCGTTGGCCTAGATAACCTCAACGATGCTTACGACGTGCGTCTGAAGGAGTGGCGGCTGAGACAGCTTCAGGGCAAGACTGAGTTTGAGTTTCACAGTCTGGATATCACGAATCAGCGGGACCTCCGGGAGCTCTGGGGAAATGCGCCGTTTGATGCAGTCATCAATCTCGCCGCGAGAGCAGGCGTGCGTCAGTCGGTCGAGAATCCGTGGGCCTATTTCGAGACCAACGTGACCGGCACATTGAACTTGCTGGAGCTGTGCCGGCAGCACGGGGCGAGGAAGTTTGTGCTAGCTTCTTCCTCCAGTCTGTACGGCGCTCACAATTCCATCCCCTACCGAGAGGACGCCGACACCAGCCGACCCCTTTCACCCTATGCGGCCTCGAAGAAAGCGGCCGAGACATTATGCTACGCCTATCACAACTTGTATGACCTGGACGTTACGGTGTTCCGATATTTCACCGTGTACGGCCCGGCGGGCCGGCCGGATATGAGCCTGTTCCGCTTTGTCCAGTGGATCAGCGAAGGGCTCCCCGTGATCGTGTATGGCGATGGGCAGCAGTCACGCGACTTCACGTATGTGGACGACATTGCCGATGGGACGATCGCCGGCCTTAAGCCTCTGGGTTACGAGGTGATCAACCTGGGGGCGGACGCGCCTGTGATTCTGATGGACATGATCCGGCTGATCGAGAAGCTCGTGGGGAAGAAAGCGCGGATCGAGTTTCAGCCGCGTCATCCTGCCGATGTGGCGGCTACCTGGGCGGATATTACCCGCGCGCGTGAGCGCCTGGGCTGGGCGCCCAGGGTGGGGTATGAGCAGGGGGTCGAGAACTTAGTGAAATGGTATCAAGATAATCGGGATTGGGCACACGAGATCGTCACGCTCTGACCCCGATTCCCTTCTGGCATTTGCTCACATCGCCATGGATGAACGGAATAGCGCGAGCATGAAACCGGAAATCCTCATTTCCACGTCGTCATTTGGTCATATCAATCGGCAGCCACTCGAGATGTTGGAATCCTTTGGCGCAGCGTATCGTCTGAATCCGTTTGGACGAACACTTAAACCGGAGGAGACGATGGCTTTGCTAGAGGGTGTGGATGGTCTGATCGCCGGCACTGAGCTTCTGGACCGTAACGTTCTTTCCTGTGCCCCCAACTTGAAGGTCATCTCGCGCTGTGGTACGGGGCTTGACAATGTGGATCTGGAAGCAGCCGCCAAGTTTGGTATCCGTATTTACAATACGCCTGAGGCTCTTGCGGACGGCGTCTCAGAACTGGCGCTGGCCGGGATCCTCAATGTGCTCCGGCGGGTTTCGTATGCGGACCGGCTGATCCGCCAGGGTCAGTGGGAAAAACCGATGGGTAGGCTCCTGCGGGGGAAAACCGTGGGGATTGTCGGGCTGGGGCGTATCGGCAAGGCATTGGTCAAGCTGCTACAACCTTTCCTTGTGACTGTCCTGGCGCATGATCCAGTCCAGGATGAAGCATTTGCTCACCAGTATGGTGTGCAGTACTGTCCTCTGGATGTGCTGTTAGCACAGGCCGATATTGTCACTCTGCACCTCACGTATAGCAGCGAGTGTTATCACCTGTTGGACCGCTCCCGTCTCGCCGCGATGAAACCGGGTGCGATCCTGGTCAACTGCGCCCGCGGCGGTCTGGTGGACGAGCAGGCCTTGTATGAGTTCTTGAAAGCGGGGAAACTTGCCGGCGCCTATTTGGATGTTTTTGAGCAGGAGCCTTACCGGGGGCCTTTCACTGAATTGGCCAACGTGATCCTCACTTCCCATATCGGGTCCTATGCGGCGGAATGCCGCCTTCGAATGGAGGTAGAGGCGGTGGGGAATTTGCTCCGATATTTCCGGGAAGAGGCAGGGCGATGAGTAGGGTGCTCGTCACCGGTGGCTCGGGCTTCCTGGGCAGTCATATTGCAGATATGCTCACGGCCCGAGGCTTCACGGTCGCCCTTTTCGATCGGCGCCCGTCGCCTTATCTTCAGCCGAACCAGGAGATGGTGATTGGCGACATCCTGGACCCTCAAGCGGTAGAGGCAGTCGTGTGGGGGTGTGACACTGTCTTTCACCTGGCGGCTCTGGCGGATCTCAATGCGGCGCGCCACCGGCCTGTTGAAACGGCTCAGCTAAACCTTCTGGGCACCGTCAATCTCCTGGAAGCAGCACGCAGAGCAGGCGTGAAACGCTTCATGTTTGCCAGCACGGTCTATGTCTACAGCCGTGAGGGTGGATTCTATCGCTGCAGCAAGCAAGCGTGCGAGGCGTATATTGAGGAGTACCAGCGTCAGTTTGGCCTGGCCTATACCATTCTGCGTTATGGCAGCCTGTATGGTCCACGTGCGGATGAGCGCAACGGCGTGTATCGTCTGCTCCTCCAGGCAGTGACCAGCGGGCGAATACGTCATGTTGGGACGCCCGACGATGCCAGAGAATATGTGCATGTGGAAGACGCGGCCAGGTTAAGTGTAGACGCATTAGCCCAGGCGTACGCCAACCACCACTTGGTGATCACCGGCCACCACCCTATGCGGCTGCGTGACCTCTTTACGATGTTTTCTGAGATTCTCGGGCGCACGCTGGACATCGAGTATGTGCAAGCGCCACAGGGCGAGCCAGATGGCCACTATCAAATGACCCCCTATGCCTTCAACCCCAGGGTGGGTCGCAAGTTAACCTCCAATGATTACGTGGATATGGGCCAGGGCATTTTGCAGATGCTAGAGCAACTCTACCACGAAGGGCGGGTGCCCTCCGCCGAAACCATGCACGAAGGGTAACTACTCAGCCTACCCAGCTGTCCGGAGTCGAGGCTTTAGCCGGAAGAGTTCGCCGGACATGAAACCGGCTAAAGCCTCGATTCCAACACGAAAGGCTGAGTAGTTACCACGAAGGAGGAACTGCGCCATGAACGCCGCCGTTATCACCAGGCCCGTAGTGACGACTTCAGTCGTTTCGCCTGGAAGGAGCGACTGAGCCATGAACGCCGCGATTATCACGGCCAGAGCCGGGAGCAAGTCCATCCGTGACAAAAACGCCCGGCCGGTCTGTGGCAAACCGCTGGTGGCGTATCCGCTTCAAGCCGCTCTGGACGCGCAGCGGATCGGCAAGACCTTTGTCTCGACGGACGGCGAGGCCATCGCGCACGTCGGCCGCAGCATGGGCTGTACCATTCTCTGGCGCCCGGAAGAACTGCGCGGCGATCACGTCAATCACGGCGACGTGATCAGGCATGCTGTGGAGTGGGTTGACGAGCGGGAACCGGATCTGGAAAATGTTGTGCTTCTCTTGGGCAACACGGTCATGGTGGACGGAGAGTTAATTGACCAGAGCCTGGCGATCCTCGCCGAGCGGCCCGATCTGGACTCTGTCATGACGGTGTGGGAGGCCGCCGACGATCACCCGTTGCGTTCGCTGCAGATCAAAGATGGCCTCCTCCGCCCCTATGGGGATGAGAACCGTCAAGTGTCTACCGAGCGGCAGTCGTACCCCAAGGCTTACTATTACGACCAGGGAGTGTGGACGTTCCGCAAGGCGTGTGTCCAGCAGCAGGATGGTCCCAACCCATGGTGGTGGATGGGCAAGCGTTGTTACCCGATTGTGCGCAATTGGGTGACCGGACGGGATATCCATACCCTGTTAGACGTGAGTATCGCCGAGTGGTGGCTGGCGCACTATCCTGAGATCAAGGGGCTGTGATGGTTGACTCGAGCGTGCCGCTACGGAGAACGAAGGCCATCATCTTCGACTTCGATGGGGTGATCCTCGAGTCGGCGGATATCAAGACCCGGGCCTTCCTGGAACTCTTCGCCGCGTACCCGCAGCACCAGTCGGCTATCCAGCGCTATCACCTCCAGAACCTGGGCGTCTCGCGCTACGACAAGTTTGCCTGGATCTATCGGGAGCTGCTGGGGAAGCCCTTCACGGCGGCTGAGCGGGAGCGCCTGGGGTCCGCTTTCTCAACACTCGTGCTGGAGCACGTCCTGCGCTGTCCCTTCGTTCCCGGGGCGCTGGAAACGCTCCAGGCGCTCCACCATCAGCGCCTGGTATTTGTGGCCTCAGGGAGTCCACAAGAGGAACTGGAGCTCATTGTGCGACGACGCGGCCTGTCCAGCTACTTTACCGAGGTATGGGGGACACCGCTGAAGAAAGAGCAGATTATTCTGCGTATTTTGGAACGGTTTGGCCTGCACCGCGAGGAGGTGCTGTTCGTCGGCGATGGCCTTTCCGATTATCAGGCGGCGATGGCGACCGGCATACAGTTCCTCGCGCGCGTGACGCCCGAAGCGCAGCAGCGGTGGCAGGAATTGGGTGTGCCACGCGCAGATGACCTGAGGCAGATTTGCTCACTGATAGGAATTGCGCATCGTGCTGAGCTGGCCTAGCGGCAATAGCAAAACTATACCCTCCAAGCTGAGGCCTAGCATGTCGGAGACGCTGGATCTCATCTCCCAACTCTGCCAGGCGCTAGAGGCAGAAGGCGTCGTCTATTGTCATTGGAAGAGCACGGCCGCGCTGGATCGGTCGGCCCGGGGCGACAATGACCTCGACCTGCTGGTGAGCCGCGCCGATGCGCCGCGCCTCACGGAGATTCTATGCCGGTTGGGATTCAAGGAAGCGCGGCTTCCACCCGAACGGCAGTTGCCCGGCGTTCTAGTCTATTTCGGCTACGACCGGGCGGCGGACAAATTCGTTCAAGTTCACGCCCACTATCAACTGATTTTGGGCGACGACATGACCAAAAATGTCCGCTTGCCCATCGAGCGACCCTTCCTCGAGTCAGCCCTGCCAGGGGGGGTGTTTAAGATTCCCGCGCCGGAATTCGAATTCATCGTTTTTGTCATTCGGATGGTCCTAAAGTATTCGACCTGGGACGCGATGCTCCTCCGGCAGGGGGATTTGCCCGCGACGGCGCGCCGAGAGTTCGAGTACCTGGAACCCCGGGTGAACTGGACCCGGCTCTACGCTGTCTTGCAGGAACACTTGCCCTATGTCGGCGCGACGTTGTTTGACCGCTGTGTACGGTGCCTGAGACCGGATTGCCCGGTTTGGACGCGTCTCCAGGTTGGCCGGGCGCTCTACCGCGCGCTGCACGCCCACACCCGCCGGCCGCCATTTGCCGATACCTGTTTGAAGCTGTGGCGCCGAGGCAGCCGGTCGCCTCGCCGGCGCATTTTTCGGCATCCGCCCCGAAAACACATGGCTTATGGTGGAGCACTGATTGCCCTGGTTGGGGGGGATGGCGCAGGCAAATCAACTGCCGTCGATGAGCTATACACCTGGCTGTCGAAGGACTTTGACACGATCAAAGTTCACCTGGGGAAACCTCCCCGGTCGTGGGTTACGCTTGTGGTTAAGGGCGCCTTAAAGATGGGCGGCTGGCTGGGCGCATTCCGGAAGACGAAGGTCACCGTTCCATCTGGGGCGGATCACCGTTTCCCCGGACTCACAGGATACCTCCAGTTAATGTGGCGGGTTGCCCGCGCCCGCGACCGTTACCGGGCCTACGTCAAGGCGCGACGTTTTGCAACGAATGATGGCTATGTGGTCTGTGACCGTTTCCCTCTCCCGCAGGTCAAATTGATGGATGGGGCGCGGTCGGATCAGATGATAGATTTCGGCCGCGGCAATCGACTCGTCGAGTTCTTGGTTCAGGCGGAAAAAAGATATTATCGGCAAATCATGCTGCCGGAGCTGCTGATCGTGTTAAGAGTAGATCCAGAGATCGCCGTTCAACGCAAGACGGATGAGGAGGCTGCTTCCGTGCGAGCGCGCAGCCAAGAGATCTGGGAGTTGGATTGGCAGCAAACTCATGCGCACGTCATTGATGCCGGCCGCTCAGAGGCAGAGGTGCTCGCTGAGCTCAAGTCGCTGGTATGGTCGGAACTATAGCCCCATGTCGACCGGTGACTCCCCAGCGGAAAGACGGCCATTGGTCGTGAAAATCTTTGCTCGGTCCAGATGGCTCTCGGACGAGAGTCTAACCAAGAAAGCTTCGCTCAACGCTTTGGCCTCCGCCCTGGACTATGGGGCGGGCTTATTGGTCGGCTTTCTGATCAATCCGTTGCTGGTCGCCGGACTGGGCGCTTACTTGTACGGCGTCTGGCAAATCCTGGGGCGCTTGATCGGCTACATCTCTGTGGCGAGTGGCCGCCCGACACACGCGCTCAAGTGGACGATTGCTAAGCAGCAGGCCTCCACCAACTACGAGGAGAAGCGCCGCGACGTCGGCAGTGCGATCGCCGTCTGGTTCCTGTTCCTGCCTCTGCTGGCGGCGCTGGGGGGGGTGCTCGCCTGGTTTGCGCCGGCCTGGCTCAAGACGCCCCAGGAATTGTCGGCGAGCGTGCGCCTGGCCGCCGGACTGCTTGTAGCCAACCTGATTATGATCAGTTTGGCGGATGTGCCGCGCTCCGTGCTCCGGGGGGAAAACCTGGGCTACAAGCGCATGGGCCTTTCGACCCTGCTGGTCTTTGCGGGCGGCGCGTTGACCGCCCTGGCCTTGTATTTCCACACCGGGCTGGTGGGCGTGGCCGTGGCTCAACTGGCGACCAGTCTCCTGACCGGAGCCTTATTCCTGCAAGTCGTTCGTTCGTATGCGCCCTGGTTCGGGGTGGCCCGGCCCTCCCTGCAGGCGGTGCGGCGATTTTTTGGTCTGAGTGGGTGGTTCTTGGCGTGGAGCCTGCTGAGACAACTGATGATGGCCAGCGACGTGGTCGTGTTAGGCCTGCTTAACTCGGTCGAGGCAGTGACCACGTATACGCTGACCAAGTACGCCCCAGAGACGGTCATCAGTTTGGTCGCCATTGTGGCTTTTGAAATTACCCCTGGATTAGGGGGGATCATTGGGTCCGGTAATTTGCAGAAGGCCGTGCGCGTGCGCAGCGAGATCATGGCGGGCACGTGGCTGATCGCCACGGTGGTGGGCGCCACCTTGCTGCTATGGAGCCGGGCTTTTCTCCAGCTCTGGGTGGGGGCAGAATACTATGCCGGGGCCGTGCCAAGCCTGCTGATCGCCTTGATGGTGACCCAGTTCGTTCTGATCCGGAATGATGCCGCTATCATCGACCTCACGCTGAACCTGCGTCGCAAGGTGCTGATAGGTGCGCTATCGGCAACTCTCTCTCTGATCTTTGCTGGGGTTCTCGTTAGTTCCTTCAAGTTGGGGATCACGGGATTATGCCTGGGTTTTATGGGCGGTCGTTCGATCCTCAGCCTGGGCTATCCCTGGTTAGTCAGCCGTTTCCTGGGTGCTCCCTTAGCTGCTCAACTCAAAGGCGTACCGCGGCCGGCGGTCGTCACGATCCTGTTGTTTGTGCTGGCGCTCAGCGTCGGCGACTGGGGGCAGGCGGGCACGTGGATCGGCCTGGCTTTTTCGGTTGGGGTGACGGTGGTCGTGGTGTCGCTCCTGGCGTTTTATGCCGGCCTGTCGGGTGACCAGCGTCGCCGGATCATGCAGCGCGTTCAAATGGTGATGCGGCCCGTCTCAAAGGATTAAGACTGGAGTTTAGAGCTCGCTCCCACTGGATTGACAAATCCAGCGGAAAGGGCGTGGATGGAAACTCAAACACGTCTCTCGTCGGTTGGCGAGGGTTCTGATCTTCCTCTGGGAGAAGCTCATAATATGAGCCGAAACGGCGTTATCGTGGAGTTTGTAGGGCTGCCGGGTGTCGGTAAATCCACACTTGCTCTACGAACGGCCGAGATACTCCGCCAAAGAGGAATGCCTGTGTCCCTACCGAGTAGGCTGGCGTTCAGAGAAGAGTGGCACTACACCGGAAAGATCCGCAGATGGGCATATTATGCACGATTCGCTCTCTCTAACTTGAGATATTCCCTCTTATCCGCCCACGCCATTCTTTCGTCAAGACAGGCGTCCAGGGATGACTTCATTTGGGTGCTGTTGACCTGGTTCAAGCGATCAGCCCGCATACAGCGACAACGGCATCTGGGAGGTGTTCACCTGAACGACTCGGGCATATTTCAAGGCTTATGGTCCATCGGATTCAGTGGGAAGAACGCAGACCTCGTTGGGTTGGGGGATCACGTCATGGCATGGCTGCCCACACCCAACCTGGTTGTCGTCGTCGAGGCCAGCCTTTCGACGATTGAGCGCCGTCTGGCTAATCGGCCTGGGGCCGGGAGCCGATTAGAACGATGGCTCCCAGGTGACCCCGTCTTATGGGCGAGAGCTGCCGCCCTGCTGGGTCAGGTGAAAGAGGCGGCGAGGTCCATATCCCGGAAGCGCGAGGACATGCGCATCCTCATGATCGCTAACGATCGCGATGACGCTTTCGAGACGAACGCGATGAGGATTGCCGAGGCTGCCTGGGAGATCGTGCATTTTCAAGGAGAGTTGTAACTGCTCAGCCGTCATTGCGAGATAGCCATCACCTCAAGCGTGATGCATGAGGGCAGAAACTTGAGCGCGCGGATGGGCTATAATCGCAGGACGGATTCAGACAAGCTAAGACCACGCGCTCAGTGGTGTGTGAGAGC
>DATEUJ010000092.1:0-53595 GCA_035283185.1 Anaerolineae bacterium
TCCCCGCGGGCGGCCAACCGCGAGGACGCGGTTTGGCGAGCACTGTAACGACTGACAACATTTGCGTGCACACGGGTAGTTCACCAGCACTAGACACTTGCCCTCTTTTGGTGTAGACTTGTGGGAATTCGCAGGCCAGAATCATCAGCGGAGTTAGCCGCCGCCAGCCTGGCATGGCGCAGGAGCGCCCCGGCAATTCGCCGGACTCTCGTTCATCCATAAGGAGCGACAATCAGCATGGCCGAAGAGAAGAAGAAAGTTGTTTGCATCGAGGATGAGCCGGAAATGATCGACCTGGTCAAGCTCATCCTGGGCCGTAAAGGCTTCGAGCTGACCGGCGCGATGGGCGGCCGAGAGGGCCTGGAGGCAGTGCGGCGCGTCAAACCCGATCTCGTCCTCCTCGACCTGATGATGCCGGATATGGACGGCTGGGAAGTGTACCAGCAGATGAAGGCCGACGCCGAGATGCAGAAGATTCCGGTCATCGTCGTCACGGCCAAGGCTCAGAGCATTGACAAGGTCCTCGGCCTGCACATCGCCAAGGTCGACGACTACGTCACGAAGCCCTTCGGCCCGCAGGAGCTGCTGCAGAGCGTCGAGAAGGTGCTTGGCATCAAAGTCTGAGCACGCCGCGGCATCCCCCACGTTTCGCCCCATGAGCGGCGACGCCCACCCTGCGAGGGTTAGCGTCGCCGCCGCTGTTTCATACCAATAGGTAGGAAAAAGTAGGCATTGCTCGCCGTCCGGCAAGGTGTTATAGTCCTTCTCAACTTGTCCGAGCGGAGTCGTCCATGATCCGGGTCTTCCTTCAATGGATCGTTCAACTCTTCACATCACGTCGAATGGTCGGCGCGCCCGTCGTCGTCCGGCATCGCCCGCGCTGCTGACGCGATCGGCGAGCGCGAATGAAGATCGATCGACGCGGCCTCCTTCACGGCCACATCGATCTGTTATGCAACTGTAATGCATTAGGAAATCAGGGGGCTTGATCGCGGCGCGCTGTCGGTGCTATATTAAATGCAATCCGGTCACGACTGCACGGAGAGCGCGATGATCCAGATCTTGTTTGACCGACTGTTCTCTCGCCTGATGCGGCGGCACCTACCGGTCTGGGCGCGCCGCCCCGATCCGCTCCTTCCCCGCCTGCGCCCATCGTATCGATGGTGGGTGCGATGGTGAAGCCCGGAATGCACACAGGCCGCGTCGTTCGACGCGGCCTGTGTTTTTCGCCTTACTGCGGCGTCAGCGCGTCGATAACGGGCAGGAACAGCCTGTCATACAGCACGTCCCGCTCGTCGATCACGCTTTGCATCAGAACGACGTAGGTCTTGCCGTCCCGCTCGGCCAGAGCCAGATCGATCGCAGAGATGGACTCTTCGGCCGAATACAGCGTCCAGTCCAGGCCGTTCGCGCTCCGGCTGCCGATCTCCTCGAATTCCACCTCAGCGCCCGCCCCTTGAAGCTGCTCTGTCATCAGGCCGAGGAACATCTCGGCCGACACAGGTAGAGCCTGCAACAGGATCGCCCTCTGGTCGAAAAGCGAGCCGCTGGGAGTGTAGGCGCCGGGCGCCACCTCGCGCCAGCCGCCCGGCACTGCGCCGCTGAACCCCATGAGATCGCTCTCGAAGGAAACCAGCCCGATCTCCAGCCTGTCGAGCGCGCGGGCGTACGCCATGTCTTCCATATCGGCGGCGATACAAGATGCATCCGGCCTGGACGCCGGATCTTCGAAGAAAGCCAGCACCAGATTGCGCGGGCACTCGCCACCGGTCAGGCTGGCGCCGTGTCCCGCGTTCGGCAGCTCGAAATAATGGCTGTTGGCAAGCGTCTGGGCGGCCAACTGCGCCCAGGCCGGCGGAGTGATCGGATCGAATTCGCCGCCTAGGACAAGCGTCGGAACGTCGCTGCTGACTGCCTGGTTCTCGACCGAATCAGGCTCCGCCGCACCCCAAGCCGTGCATAGCTCGAAGGTACCGCGCTCGGCCAGCGCGGCATACTCCGGATGTTGCTTGATCGTGTCCTCGAGCCGCTCCGGCGAACTGAACGGCGCTTCTTCACCGCATTGCACGGAGAAATGCATGCCGTAGCTGATGTCGTCCAGTTGCTCCAGAAACGCGCTCTCCAGGGCCGAGACCATACGATGGTCGCCGTCTCGCGCCGCGTAAATCATGCGCGGCAGCAAAGGGATGACCGGCGTCGCGTAAAGCGATTGAAACACAAGCTCCATCAGCCCGTCCCCGTTCAGAAGGAAGTCAGTCTCCGCGCCGGACTCCAGCCGGACGGGAAAGATAACCGAAGTGGCGTTGAGCCGATCGACCAGGTCAAAAAAGACCGCACGCAAGTCGGGGAAGTCGGCGCTGCATGCGGGATCGGCGGCGCACGTATCGAACAGCAGGTCGAACGCGCGCGCCGCGCTCGAGGGTAGCTCCGCGTACAGATCGGCCTGCGGAGGCACAACCGAGTCGATGACGGCGCTGCGGATGCCCTCGGGTGTGTCGCGCAGCGCGGTGAGCGCCAGCCGCGTGCCGTACGAGATGCCGTAGAGATTCCACTCGTCGATAGCTAGCGCCCGCCGCAGATCGTTCAAGTCCGCCGCGTTCTCCGCACTGTTGTAAGCGGCCAGGTTCACGCCCTCCTCCACGAGTCGCTCTCGGCACGCCAGGAGCGCCGCGTCGAGCTGCTCTTCGGCCTGGGCTTGCGTCAGATCGTCGTCGAGGAGCGCCAGGCTGAGTTCCGTGTACTCCGGGCAGTCGAGGGCCGGCTGCGAGTAGCCGGTGCCGCGCTGGTCGACCAGGATCAGGTCGCGCGTTTCGAGAAACGGCTCGAAGAGAACGCCGAACTGGTCGAGCAGCGAGCGCAGCGGGCTGCCGCCCGGGCCACCCTCCAGGTAGACGATCGGGTCGGGGGCCGGCGTCGGGCTGCTGCTCTCGAAGCGCGCCACGGCTACCCTGATCGTCTTGCCGTCGGGCCGGTCCCGATCTTCCGGCACGACCAGGTAACCGCACTCGACCTCTTGCCCTTGCGGCTCTTCGAACCAGCAGTCCGTCGACTCGAAGCGCGGCACACCGGTTTGCGCCGGCGTGGGGGTCGGCGGTTCTGGCGTCACGCATGCTCCAATCAGAACCGACAGAATCAATAGCAGGCTAAACAGTCGACCGACGTTCACGCATTCCTCCTTCGACTCAAACTCCCAACTTCAAACTCCAAACGACAAAAGTATCATTCCGAACGGCGCCTGAGTAGTTCCCACGAATGCTTTCACCACCACGCATGCAAGCATCTCGTGGTGACGCCTTTAGTCGTCCGGTGTCATAAGCGACTGAAGTCGCCACTACGAACGAGACCCTATTCTCAAGTCGGTTACAACTCGATTGGACAGGTTCTACAGCTCGCGGCCGGCTAGGTGACGGAAGACCTCGTCTAGCGTGGCCTCCCGCGAATGGACCGACAGCACCTGCCCCGCCGCCGTCCACTCGGCAAGCTGCCCGGACTGCGCCGGATCGGTCAGCGACAGCATATGCTCGGATCGATCGGCGAGCACAACGTGCGCCTCGCGCCGGCCGTAGCGGAGTTTCAATTCGCGCGGCGTGTCCAGCGCAACGATCCGGCCTTCGCTGATGAACGCCACGCGGCGGCACAACTGGTCGGCTTCGTCCATGTAGTGCGTCGAAAGAAATGCCGTCGTCCCCAGGCGAGCCAGTTCGGCGATGACCTGCCGGATGTCGTGTGCGGCGGCGGGATCCAGCCCGCGCGTCGGCTCGTCGAGGAACAGCACCCTGGGTCGATTGAGCAGCGCCCGCGCGATCATCAGGCGCTGCTTCATCCCGTTCGAGTACTTCTTGACGCGGTCTCCGGCGCGCTCCGCCAGGCCGACCATGTGGAGCAGGTCGTCCACCCGCCGTGCATCGACGCCGTGCAGGCGCGCGAAGAACATCAGGTTCTCGCGTCCGCTCATCCGGTCGTACAGGTTCTGATCCTCGAACACGACGCCGATGATCGACTTGATCTGCGAGCGCTCGCGCACGATGTCGAAACCGCCGACGCGACCCGTCCCGCCGCTCGGCGTGAGCTGGCCGGTGAGCATTCTGATCGTCGTCGTCTTGCCCGCGCCGTTGTGGCCGAGGAAGCCGAAGATCTCGCCCGCCTCGACCGCGAACGAGATGCCCTTGACGGCCTCGAGGTGGCCGAAGTATTTACGGAGATCATGGACCTCGATCGCAACTGTCATGGAATGAGTTCTCAGTGAAGCAGGTCCTGAGCGCAGCTGACAGGTTCAATGAAATCAAGAGGGATATGGGCTAAAAGAGCCTGGGGGAACCGCTGTGGGATCCAAAAGAGGTGAATCAAGGCGTAGTGCAACCCCTACCCGGCCGAAGCCAGTGCTTGTTCAGGCTCAGGTTCGAGATGATACAAAAAGTCGGGGGCGAAGTCGGCGCGGTTGGGCCATGTCACTGTGCGAGAGTTCGGATCGAGACGTGCTTGAGCAAAATAGGATGGGTCACGCAGTGGTTCAAAAATTGGACCGTAGAGTTCCCGGCGGAGGTTAACTCGCTTGCGTGTGCCATCATCGAAGGCAAGCTCCAGCGAGTATGGGCCAACAACCTTGACTTCAGTGATGTGAATAATCATTTGACTGCTCCTCTGCTCAGTCTAGCGGCGCAATATCAAATAGGGGCAGATGTGCGCGTGCCAGTTCCCAATCGGCGCGTAGCTCAGCTTGATGAATAGCTGCCCACTCAAATACCTTCGCTCTGATGCGTCGCGAAAGCTGACCTTCTATGATCATGATGGGATCAATCCCAATCGTCGCTGCTTCGTCAGCGTATTCGGCGTGAAAATGCGGCGGGGCATGATCACGATAGAACATCGAAATCTTAATGCCATCGAAAATGCAGATAGTTGGCATACGTATTCCTGAACCCAATTCAATTATACGCGAATATCAGAATCGCGACAGACGAGACCTCTATCAGGCTTCTCGCCGGCGCAGCAGCCATAGCACGCCGAGCATCAGGACGAGCGCCGTGATCGCCAGGACGAGCAGGTGCCCGCCGAGAGGACTTAAATCCGTGCCTGGCTCGATCGCCAGGCGCAGCCCCTGCACCAGGTGATACGACGGCAGCAGCGGCATAATGTTCTGAAGCGGCGCGTTCGGAAGGAATCCCAACACGATCGGACCGAGAAAAGGGATCATGGCGAAAGACGACCACACACTCAGCGACTGCGTCGAATTGAAGAGCGATCCCAGGAACAGGCCGAGCATCACGACGGCCAACGACCCGACGCCGAGCACGGCGGCCATGACGGCGACGTTCGCGCCGACGAATGCCTGGTTGACGAGCAGCACGACGGCGCTCATCAGCAGCGCGTACAACAGCCCCGTGATCGCCTTCGCCGCCGTCAAGTCGGCGTACGACACTGGCGCGACCATGATCGCGTCGAGCGTGCGCGTCTCCTTCTCTTCGACGATCGAGACGGGCACCATGAACATGCCGAGCGTCGCGAGCAGCAGCACCATCGACATAATGGCGAAAGCGCCCTTGAAGCCCACCGACCCGGACGTCAGCAGCGCGGCGCTTTGCGCCGGCTCGTTGATGTCGCGCCGCGTCAGATCGACGCCGAGCGAGCGCGGCGTCTGCATCTGAATCGCCATCAGCACCGTCTGCGCGACCGTCTCCGATCCCAACTGCGCGCGGTTGACGACGATCGTCATGGGCGGGTCTCTGCCTTCGCGCAGCGCTCGATCGAAGCCCGGCGAGAGAATCAGCCCGATCTGCGCCGCGCGTTCGTCGGTGAGCGTCTCGACGCTCGCCGCGTCCGGCGCGACGACCACCTCCAGGCCGGGAACAGCGCCCAGGGCGCGGGACGTTAACGAGCCGGATGGGTCGTACACGACCAGGCGCAGCGTGGGCACCGCGTCGCGGAAGACGAAGCCGTACAGCCCGGTCATCGCCAGCGGCATGACCAGGATGGCGACGATACGGAAGCTGACGATCGCATCTCGAATGTCTTTACGAACGATAGCGCGGATGCTCTGCCAGTTCATGTCACACGGATTTCCCACCCCCGCACACAGCAGGCGAGGGCAGGCGGATTACACGGATTGGCAAGTATTCCGGCACGGTCAAGGTGCAAGGCGCAAAGTTAGCCCATGCTCTGGACGCGCAGCGCGCCTTCGCGTTTTCACGCGTTAAGCATTAGAATACCACATAAACCCGGTTGCAAGGAGAGACCATGGAACTCAAACTTATCCCGATCGACAAGCCCGCCGATCTGAATTTCATCCTGGGCCAATCGCACTTCATCAAGACCGTGGAAGACCTGCACGAGGCACTCGTTCAGGCCGTGCCGGGGATCAAGTTCGGGCTGGCGTTCTGCGAGTCGAGCGGGCCGGCGTTGGTGCGCGCGTCGGGGACGGACGAGGCGTTGGTCGAGCTGGCGAAGAAGAACGCGATGGCGCTCGGAGCGGGTCACTCATTCATCATCGTGCTCGGATCGGGCTACTTTCCGATCAACGTCTTGAACACGGTGAAAATGGTTCCCGAAGTGTGTCGGGTATTCTGCGCGACGGCCAACCCGACCCAGGTGATCGTCGCCGAGAGCGAGCAGGGGCGCGGCATCCTCGGCGTGATCGACGGGGACAAAACGAAAGGCATCGAGACCGAGGCGGACGTGGCGCACCGCAAGGAGTTTCTGCGCAAGGTCGGGTACAAGTTGTAGACTTATAGATCCATTTCGTAGTGACGATTTCAGTCGTCGAGGCAAAACAGCGACTAAAGTCGCCACTACCTGTCGAAGTCGAAAAGGTACTTCCACACCTGACGCTGGCGCAGGTTTACGACGCGCTGAGTTACTACTACGATCATCAGGCCGACCTCGACCGCGAGCGCGCCGAGAACACGGAAGCGGCTGCCCAGGCTCGATTGCGCGAGCGCGTCGGAGACGCGAACTACCAACGTATCGTTGGGCGAGCGGCATGACGCCCGGCGAGCGCTCCGCCGCACGGCTCTTACTCGACGAGCACGTTTGGGAAGGGCTGGCCGTCGCCCTGCGGGAACTGGGATTCGATGCCGTCCACGTCTATGAAGTCCAGCGGGGCGGAGAGGACGACGAGGCGCAATTGGAGTATGCCGCCCAGACGGGGCGGGCTATCCTGACTTTCAACGCGCGGCACTTCGAGACACTGGCGGCTCGATGGTTCTTCGCGAACAAGTCACACGCGGGGATCATCATTTCTGACGAGCTTCCGTTGGGCGAGCTAATGCGACGCACGCACCTTGTCGGTTGGCGTCAAGGCACGAAGAAAAGCCTTGAGCCGAATCTCGTCAATGGCCGGTCTGAGGGGCCGCTGCTTCTGCACGCGCCACAATCTCGTCGTACACTTCGGCGGCGGTCAGCCCTGACACGCCGCTGCGCGCGGAGACAAGCGTCTCGCGGAAGACCGGCCCGAGATCGACGCCGGTCGCCTGGCAGCACAACTGGATCGCGCGCGCGGCGTTGGCGACGACGTAGCGCGGCTCGAAGCGATCCAGGTCGTCGAAGAACCAGCCGCAGCTCGTGAACATGCGCTGCCGGTGCAGTTGGGCCTTGACGAGATGCCCGATGCGCTGCGAGTGGCCGACGTTCAGCACCTGCTTGGCGTGCTCGTTGACGAGCGTGCGCATATCGGTCAGGCCGAGCACGATGTCGATCGACTCGTCGACCAGCCGCCACGGCTGCTCGACGACGCGGCGCGTCTCGTGAAGGTACATCGCATCGATCTCGTCGGCCAGCAAGTCGAGCGCCGAGCGCAGCGCCGGTTTCCACGCCGAGTCGCCGGGCGTGCAGTCACATCCCGCATCCCAGCGATCCAGGCCGTGCCAGCACGACCACGCGGTGCGCTCTTTGACTTCTACCTCGAACGTCGGCGGGCGCCGCCGCAGAGTGTCGGCGAGCGACAGCACCGCGTAGGGGTCGGCGCGAAGCGTGCCCCCGCCCCTGATTAAGTCGCCGCCCGACAGCAGCGCCTCCAAGAAATCGATCCCTCGCCGGTGATGATGCCCGAACGTCTCGCCGTCGGTGGCGAGCAGGGTGAGCTGATCGCGCCGGCCCGTCAATACCTCGCTCGCCCACACGCGGGCGTCGCCCAGCTTCGGCAGGCTGAACGCGATGGCGTCGGAGAGATCGCGGTCACGCACGAACACGGCGAAATAGCCGCCGCGCGGCAGGCGCACGCGGTACGGTCCCGCCCCGGCGCGCAGGTTGCCGCTCACCTGCTGCTCGCTCAAGATCGTGAACGACAGGCCCTCTTCGGACAGCACGTCGAGCGTCTCCAGATCGACGGCCATCTCGGGCAGCCACATACCGCGCGGCTGCCTCCCGAAGCGGCGCCGGAAGGAAGCGATCCCCCAGCGCACCTGTGTAAGCTTGTCGCGACGGCGAGCCAGCGGCAAGATCGTGTGATGCGCCGGCTGCGCGAGCGCGTTGCCCACCCCCGTCCGCTTCACCTGGCCGCCATCCGCGTCCGTAATGCGTGAGTACACATCCGGCGCGTACCGGGCCAGCCAGCCCATCAGCGTCGGGCCGATGTTGAACGAGAGCAGCTCGAATACGCCGCGCTCGGCGAGCGGGCGATAGCATTCGGCCGTGACTTTCTCGTTGAAGTCGTGGTAAGGCGCGGCCTGCCGCTCGACCGGCATGACGCCGGTGAAGGGGTCCTCGCGCGGAGGCTGATAGAAGTGGCTGTGAACGGCGAGCGCCGGCATATCCCTCACTCATGTTACGCAGGAACGCATCCTGAGCGGAGCGTCGGGCGCGTTCTTCGACTCCATTGCGTTCCGCTCACGCGAAGCGTGCGCCCGACGCGCCCCTGAGCGCAGTCGAAGGGCGAAGGATGCGTGCGTAAGGTGAGTCACTAATCGACCGCAGGCAATAGCGTGAAGGCCAGGGACAGCCTCCACACGCCGCCCGGCTCCAGGTCGAGCGGCCAATGCGCGGTGAGCGAAAGGCCCTGATACACGCGCTCGAAACCGGCTTCGGAATTGGAGATCGTCTCGATCGGGAACTGCCACCACGTGGCGGCCTGGCCGGCGTGGACGACGACGCGCCCGATCCATTCGTGGACGATCGCGACGTCGCCGGCGCTCTTCGTCTCGCACACGCGGTTCAGGCGCTCGAGCGTGCCGCCCGGCCACACCAGGTACGCGCCCTCGCTGCTGTCGCCCCCGGAGACGCCCCAGTTGGTCTCGACGCCGAACCGCGCGTTCACCGCTATATCGCCGAGATTCGTGACGGCGTAGTCTACGGCCAACCGGCTTTCGCCGGGCTTCAGGACGATTCTCTTCTCGACCTGCAGGGGGGAGCGGCGGCCCGCGATGCGCACCCCGCCGTCACGCGCGAGTGACAGGGCGACAGCGCCCTTCGGGCGAGACGACTTCGCCGCGTACGGCTGATTCACGAAATCGCCCAGCTCGTCGTACGTCGAGCGATAGAACGCGTCGAGCGTCGCATCTGGCGCGAAGACGTGATCGATCAGGCTGGCGCGCCGATACCCGTCGTAGATCAGGCGCTGCTCGAGGCCCGCTTCCTTCGCACGCACGGTCGCGCGCGGCTTTCCGTCGAAGGGAGCGGGCTGCCCGGCGACGACGAGCGTGCCGTTGGCCGCCGCCTCGATCAGGCTGGCGTGGTAGGCTTCACGCCGGCGCGACAACACGTTGAGGAGATTCGTCTTCGTCGCGCGCCAGTCCCAAGCCACGATCGATCCGCCCTGCCCCAACGACACCATCACCTGCTGCGTGTCGCTGGCGAGCACGATCTCCGCGAAGCCGTCGCAGTCGATGTCGCTCGTCATCACATCCGACCACGTCTCCCCGGCGTGCAGCGCGCGGTCGGCGATCGCCTCGGCCTCGATCAGGTGCCGCGCCGCCGCCTCCCGAATGTGAAATAGATACACGCCGCCGAACACGCCGTGCCAGTACGGGCAGTCGCACTGGCTGGCCCACAGGTGGTCGAGCGCCTCGGCGCGGAGCGCCGGCTTCTTGATCTGGTGCACTTTCCGACTGGCGAAGACGATGCGCTTGTGCAGCGTGTTGACCTCGGGGTACTTGGTCATGAACGAGCGCCACGTGCCGCCTTTCACGTACCGCAGAATATCCTCGCGGCCGGCCGCCTGCAACTGCTGCTTGAGCGCGGCCAGCTCCTGCGCCCGCGCCGCAGGCAGCGACCACACCGTCATTTCTTCGTACGAACTGGCGGGCAGATACGCCCGACCGAGCGGTGGCAGCCTGTGCGTTGCATCGTCGAGCGTGAGCAGCGTCAGCCAGTCGGCGCTGCGCTCGAGCGCGTCGAAAAACGAATCGACCCAGCCGCCGGTCTTGCCGTCGCCCCAGCACAAGGTATCGGTGCCGGGCCATAGCCCAAGCTTCTCACCATCCTCGCCGACGGTGACGAGGCGCGGCGGCGCGCCGGGCGCCAACGGCCTGTCCGCCAGCCCGCGCAGCCAGTCCATGACTTGATCGACCGGCGACCAGGGTATGGCCTGGCGCAGATGTTGGGACGATACGAATACTCGCAGCGGGTGACCTTGCTCTTCGGTGACGTAGTAGCCATACATATCGTCTTCAGTATAACCGGCCTGCGTGAAGTGCGTGTCGTCGAGTAGTGTGTATTCCAGGCCGGCCTCGGCGAAGAACTTGGGCAGGTGCGGCTCCCAGACGCGCTCGGCCAGCCACGCGCCGCGCGGCCGGACGCCGAAGTCTCGTTGAACCGTCTCCGTCAGCTTGTCCAACTGGCCGATCTTGTCCGCATCGGGCAGCGCGACGAGCACCGGCTCGTAATATCCGCCGCCCAGCGGCTCGACCTGCCCGCGGCCGACCAGCGTGCGAATCCGCGCGAGCAAATCGGGCCGGTGCGCGTGCAGCCAGTCGCGCAGCGATCCCGACCAGTGCATCGTCAGCCGCACGCCCGGATGGCGCTCCAACGCGTCGACGAGCGGCTCGTAGGCATGGGCGACGGCTTCTGCAAAGACGAAGTCGAAATTTCCGACCGGCTGGTGGTTGTGCAAGACGAGGCACAGGTAGAGCTTGTTGGTCATGGCTGGAGGGAGGGAGGCTCATTCTTCGGCAAGCGCCCAACCGTCGTGCCGCTGGGCACCACCAGCTCCGAAAAATCCTTTTCGGCGACGTCGCTGCTGATCACGCAGTTCCGGCCGATCTTCGTGCCCGGCCGGATGTGCGCATTCTTTCCGACCAGCGTGATCCCGGTCACCAGGTCGCCTAATGGATTGGGGCTGTAGTCGGCGCCGTGGCCGACGTGAGCGTTCTCGCCGACGACGGCTTGCTTGTCGATGATGCCGCGATCGACGACGGCGCCGGCCCGAATATCGCAGTCGGTCAGCACGATCGAATTGCGCACGACCGCGCCGCGCGCGACGCGCACGCCCGGCGACAGCACGCTGTACTCGACCGTCCCTTCGATCACGCAGCCGTCGGTGATCAGGCTGTGCGACACCAGCGCGCCGGTGCGGATGTTGACCGGCGGACGCTCCTCGGACACGGTGTGAATGACCCAGTTGCGATCGAGCAGATTGAGCTGCGGATCGTCGACCAGCAGATCCATGTGCGCTTCCCAATACGCCTGCACTGTTCCGACGTCTACCCAGTAGTCGGTGAAGGGGCAAGCGAACACACGATAATTCCCGGCGACCATCTTCGGGATGATATTCTTCCCGAAATCGTGATCCGAGTTTGGATCCTTCGTATCGGTCAGCAGGGCCTCGCTCAGGGCTTCGGTGTTGAACACGTAGATGCCCATCGACGCCAGTGTGCCCTTGGGCTGCAGCGGCTTCTCCTCGAACGAGACGACCTGGTATGCCGCATCCGCTGCCAGCATGCCGAAGCGAGACGCCTCCTCGATCGGCACCTGGAGCGTGGCGATCGTCAGATCGGCCTGCTTCAACGTGTGGAACGTGATCAGGTCGTCGTAGTTCATTTTGTAGATATGATCGCCGGCGAGGATCAGCACCACGTCGGGCGTGTTGTGGCGGATGAAGTCGAAGTTCTGCTGAATGGCGTCGGCGGTGCCGGCGTAATATTCCATCTCGGTTTGCCGCTCGTAGGGGTGAAGCAGCCACACGCCGCCGTGGCGGCGATCGAGGTCCCACGGGGCGCCGATGCGAATGTGGTCGTTCAGCGAGCGGGGCCGGTATTGCGTCAACACGCCGACCGTCGCGACGCCGGAATTGGCGCAATTGGAGAGCGGGAAGTCGATGATGCGGTACTTGCCGGCGAACGGCACGGCCGGCTTGGCGCGTTTCTGCGTGAGAATACTCAATCGCTTGCCCCGGCCGCCGGCCAGAATCATCGCCAAAGCGCGCATAGCGTTACCTCATCACTGAAATGCGTCCGGCTAAACCGCAGCCGCTCACTCTAGTACTCCGGCACATGCAAAATGATGGGTAGCTTAGCCCCTTGTGGGCGTCTGACGAGCACGAGGCCCTAAGCTACGCCCATCAAAACCACCGTGGCGGAGTACTAGTATCGTTCGGGCACAAAAGTCTGATCGGTGATCGGAGGGCGCACATATCCGCCCCGCGCCGGCCGTGGCGGCAGCTCGATAGGCTCGGGTGTCAAGTCCTCGTACGGGATCTTACTGAGCAGGTGGCTGATGCAGTTCAGGCGCGCGCGTCGCTTGTCGTCCGCGTTCACCACATACCAGAGCGCCTGCTTGATGTCGGTGTGAGCGAACATCTCGTCTTTGGCCTTGGAATACTCGACCCAGCGCGCGCGCGATTCCACGTCCATCGGGCTGAGTTTCCAACGCTTGGTCGGGTCCTTGATGCGCGCCTGGAACCGACGCTCCTGTTCCTCATCACTCACCGAGAACCAGTATTTGATCAGGATAATCCCGGAGCGCAGCAGCATGCGCTCAAATTCGGGGCACGAGCGCAGGAACTCGCGGTACTCGTCCTCGGTGCAGAAGCCCATCACGCGCTCGACGCCGGCCCGGTTGTACCAGCTCCGGTCGAACAGCACGATCTCGGCCGCCGCCGGAAGATGCGGGACGTAACGTTGAAAATACCACTGCTCCTTCTCACGCTCGGTCGGCGTGCCCAGGGCGACCACGCGGCAGATGCGGGGATTCAGGCTCTGCGTAATGCGTTTGATGACGCCTCCCTTGCCGGCGGCGTCGCGCCCCTCAAAAATGACGACCACTTTCAGGCCGGCATGCTTGATCCACTCCTGAAGTTTGACCAGCTCGATTTGAAGCCGGGCCAATTCCTTCACATAGAACTGCTTGCTGAGTGTCTTGGGTTTATCTTGTGCTTCCTCAACGGACGGCCCGGTGTCCTCGCCGACGACGCCGTCCGCCTCACTCGGCTGACTGTCTTGCGCTTTCTTCTTTTTCTTCTTGTCTTTCTTCGCCATGGCGACCTCTCCTCTCCGAAGACCTTCGGAGTGCGGGGCTTTAGCTCGCTTGGGCAGCGCAGACTAAAGTCTGCACTCCACTTTTGGGATAGGCTCGAGGCCTCAAGCGGCGTTGTGGAACTGAATTGCCCTGCGATACAGTCGCTCGTATTGCCGCGCCGAGCGCGCCCACGAGAAGTCGGCCTGCATCGCGCACATCTGAATGGCGCGCCATGACCGCTCGGATCGATAAGCCCGCAGCGCCCGGTCTACGGCCTCGAGCAGCGCGCGCGCCGTATATGGGCCGAACACAAAGCCCGTGCCAGACGCTTGATGGCGAGAGGCATCCTTGACGGAATCGGCCAGCCCGCCGGTGGCCCGCACGATCGGCACCGAGCCATAGCGCATCGCGATCATCTGGCCCAGCCCGCTCGGCTCGTAGCGCGAAGGCATTAGAAACATGTCGCTGCCGGCGAAGATCAGGCGCGCCAGCGCGTCGTCGAAGCGCAGCGCCACGGCGAGCTTCTTCGGAGTGCGCGCGGCCAGCGCCTGCAGCGCGCCTTCGTACATCGGGTCGCCGGCGCCGAGCACGGCGAGCTGCACGTCGCGCGAGAGCAGATCGCCGGCCGCGTTCAGGAGCACGTCGATGCCCTTCTGCTCGACCAGCCGCGTGACCATGCCGAGGAGCGGCGCGCCGTTGTGCGGCAGCTTCAGCGCGCGCTGCAGCGCGCGCTTGTTGCGAGCGCGACGCTCGAGCGAGCCGGCGTCAAAGCGGGCAGCCAGCGTGCCGTCGTCGGCGGGGTTCCAGACGTCGGCGTCGATGCCGTTGAGAATGCCGCTGACACGATCCTTCCGCTCGCGCAGCAGCAGGTCGAGACCCGCGCCGAACTGAGGCTTCATGATCTCGCGAGCGTAGCGCGCGCTGACGGCGTTCACGACGTCGGCGTGCGCGATGCCGCGCGCCATCCAGTTGATCGTGCCGGGCTGCTCGACGGCGAGATGCGTGTGGCGCGCCGGTAGTCCGGCGAACGTCCAGATCGCGTCGCCGGTCACGCCCTGGTACGCCAGGTTATGGATGGTGAACACCGAGGCCATCGACGCGAAGCGCGGGTCCGCGCGCCCCAGGAGGTCCAGCCACGTCGGCGCCAGCGCCGCATGCCAGTCGTGAGCGTGAACGATGTCCGGCATCCACTCGTCCTGGCGAAGATACTCGAGCACCGCGCGCACGAAGAACACAAACGACATGACCTCGTCGGGCTGGCCGTAGACCACGTCCCGATTGAAGAATCGCTCATCCCAGACGAAGTAAGTGGGCACGCCGGATGCGTCGGAGCGCAGCATCTCCGTGCGGCGCGCCTCGCTGCCGGCGTATGCGCTGAAAGTCGATCCGGCGCGGGTCAGCTTGTGCTTCGCGCCGTCGATCGAGCGGTAGCGTGGAATCGCCACGCGCACGTCGTGCCCCAGCTCGCGCAGCGCGCGCGGCAGCGAGCCGATCACGTCGGCCAGGCCGCCTACTTTATAAAACGGCGCGCATTCGACTGCGAGGAAGAGGATCTTCATGGATTTCGCTGCTGGCGATGGTAATCGCAGTGATAGTCTAGCACAGCCTACGAGGTGAGTCAACGCACGCCAACCGACATTCAGGGGTGTGCACGCAAAACATGTCAGGTGGCTCACCGCCCGCGTCCCCGCGGGCGGCCAACCGCGAGGACGCGGTTTGGCGAGCACTGTAACGACTGACAACATTTGCGTGCACACTGCGAGAGAGCATAACGCAGAACTGTCGGTGATTTCACGTGCTCGTCGGCGGTCTGCGACCACCGACCCGGGATCAGTCGGGTCACAGACCCGACCGGAGCAACTCGCGGAAAGTTGGCCTCGTCGCCCACCCGTAGGCGAGCCATAGGACACCCGGGTTGCATGCCTTGTGGCCGTATGGTAGTATCTTATTGACCATAACGTCAAGGATCGCCTGGAACAGAGAATTCAAGGCTCCGCAGCCAACCCATAGGGGAAACTCCTCACACATGGAACAATTCGTCATCGAAGGCGGCTACCCGATCGGCGGCGCCGTCGTCCCGAGCGGCAACAAGAATGCGGCGCTCCCTTTGATCGCCGCTGCGCTCCTGACTGAAGAGCCTGTCACACTCTACAACGTCCCACGCATTCGCGATGTTGGCGCCATGCTCAAGCTGGTTTGCGACCTTGGCGCCGAGGTTTCGGAGCGCGACGACGGGCACACGGTTTGCATCCACGCCGCAAACTTGCGTAAAACGGATCTGAACGCCGACCTGTGCCGAGACATCCGCGCGTCGATTCTGCTCGCCGGGCCTATGCTGGCGCGGCTCCGTCACGTTGAGCTGCCGCCGCCCGGCGGGGACGTGATCGGCCGGCGGCGTCTCGACACACATTTCCTGGCGTTCGCGGCCCTCGGCGCGCACATCGAGACCAACGCACGCTTTCGACTACAGGCCGACAAGCTCACCGGCGCGGACATCTTGCTCGACGAGGCGAGCGTGACCGGCACGGAGAACACCATCATGGTCGCTTGCCTGGCCGACGGGGCGACTGTCCTGCGCAATGCCGCCTCCGAGCCTCACGTCCAGGAGCTGTGCCACCTCCTCAATCGCATGGGCGCGCGCATCGAGGGCATCGGCAGCAACACGCTCACCATTCACGGCGTCCGGTCGCTGCACGGGACCGAAGCGACGATCGGCCCCGACTACCTCGAAGTGGGATCCTACATCGGGCTGGCGGCGATGACCGGCGGCGAGCTGCTGGTAAAGGACGCGGCGCCGGAGCACATGGGCATGATCGGCCTGATGCTCGGCCGCCTGGGCGTGCGCTTCGAGGCGCGCGGGCTGGACATCTTCGTCGCGCGCGGGCAGTCGCTCACCGTGGTGCCCGACATCGGCGACGCCATTCCCAAGATCGATGACGGGCCGTGGCCCGCCTTTCCAGCCGACATGATGAGCACGGCCATCGTGGTCGCCTCACAGGCGGCGGGGACCGTCCTATTCCACGAGAAGATGTTCGAGAGCCGGTTGTATTTCGTGGATCGCCTGATCGCCATGGGCGCGCGCATCATCCTGTGCGATCCGCACCGCTGCATCGTGCAGGGGCCGAGCTGGCTGCACCCGGAACCGGGAGGCGTAGCCAGCCCCGACATACGCGCAGGCATGGCCCTGGTCCTCGCCGCGCTGTGCGCTCAGGGCACGAGCGTCATTCGCAACATCGGCCAGATCGATCGAGGTTACGAGCGCGTCGAGGAAAAGCTGTGCGCGCTCGGCGCGAAAATCGAGCGCGTGAAGAATGGCTGAACCAGGCAATCCGTCGGCCTGGCCAAACGCGCGAGCCGAGGTGATTCACCTCGGCTCGCGTTGTGGCTGAATCGAGTACGCCGTCACCCTACTCCGGCAGGAGACCCCTGGGCTTCGCCCGCTGGCGCGGCGGGCGCCGCGGGCTGCGATTCGGACTTGGACGCTTCCGCAGTCGCCTCCCTGGCCACCGCTCTGCGCTCGAATCCCCTGAGGAGCGACTCGAGCCAGGCATACACGAAGTTCTGCCGGAAGGCCGTCGCAATGGAAAGGAGCGCGCCGAGAGCCTGGACGGCCGGCCCCGTCGCATCCACAAGGAATACTCCGGCCAACAAGAACAGGGAGACGATCACGCCCATGAGCATACCCAGAAACGGCTGGACCAGGTACCACAGCAGGAACTGGCGATCGAAGTCGCGATCGATTGCGACATGACTGTACAGGCTATAGAGAAGACCCAGAACTCCGCCCAGGCCGCCTGCCATGACGTTCAGGAAGAGCGAAGACGCGGTGGCGACAGCCTCCGGATCGAGGTTGAAGCTGGTGAGCCATTGCCCGGCCAGGCCAAGCACGGACACCGCCATGCCTGCTCCGAAGACGATCAGCCAGAACACGCCGTAAACGAGGATCAACATTTCCCAGAAATACGACGACCAGTGCCGGAACTGTTGAATCGAAGTGTTATGGTTGACCTGATATTGCACCAGATAAACCAGGTACTCTGCTTCGTCAAATTGGCGCGGGTCTTCTAACTCCTTGTCGCGCGCGATGCGCAGATTGGACAGGGCTTCCCCGGCCCGCTCTGAGTTCGCAATCGCGCCGCTGGCGACCTGTGCGTACAGATCGTCGATGCGCTTGGACAACACATTGATGCGATCGCCGATGCGTTGCTGTACTTCTTCAGCGGTTGCCTCCTGTCGGGTCTCGGTAAGTGTCACGGCTTTCATGCCCGTTTGCGTGACGCCCGTGGGCGGTTGATACTCACCCGAGCCGGACATGACCTCGATGCTCATTGCGATTCCTCCATATTGGGCTGGCTTGAACAGCGTCGGATCACTCGGCAGCGCGATCGATGCCGCTCCGGCAGCGGAAGGCGCCTGCGGCGCGACGGCATCGGCAATCGAAGGCGGCTCGTCAGCCAGCCACGGTATCTCCTCGGCAGGAAGAGTGACAGACACAGGAGTGGCTGGCTGACCGCCCAACGCTTCGTCGCTCAGAGAGTCCTCGACCGCCGGCGCCGCTGGCGGTGGTTCGGCGAACGGATTGGGCATTGTGGCTGCCGCTTCCGACATGGGTCGAGCTGCAGACGATGAGGACACGGGCGCCGGTTCGGTAAACGGGTTGAAGTCGGAGGCCCCGGCTTCCGTGGTCGGCTTGGCGGCATAGGCCGGGGGCACCGGCGCCGGTTCGGCGAATGGATTGGGCATCGGCGCAGCCGGGCCGGCTTCTACGCCCGGCCCCGGCGCGGCCTCGACAGACCCGGGCGGTGTCGTCGGCTCCGGCTCGGCCGTCACAGCGACAGGCTGTGCAGCAGGCTCTTCTGGCTGCTCGTCGGCCAACCCGCCGAGCAGAATATCAACCCCCCTGCCCTTCAGTGATGATTTCTTTCTTCCCATCGACCACCTCCGCCAGGTCGCGATACGCTTTTGCTCCGGCGTGCCGTGGCTCGTACTCAAGAATGGTTTGCTGCGCCACCGGCGCCTCGGCAAAACGCACGCTATTGCCGATAACGATGTCAAACACTTTATCGCCGAAGATAGTGCGCACTTCTTCCAGAACTTCCTGGCTGTGCGTCGATCGACTGCGGTACATAGTCGGCAGAATACCGAGCAGGTCGAGCCTGGGATTCAGCTTGCGCTTCACTTTCCAGATCGTGTCCAACAATACACGCACGCCGCGCATGGCCAGGTATTCGCACTGCAGTGGCACGATCAACTCATCCGCCACGACCAACGCGTTGACGGTAAGGAGGCCCAGGCTGGGTGGCGTATCTATGACGATGTATTCATACTCATTCGCGATCGGTTCGAGCGCCTCTCTCAGGACGGATTCTCGCCCCATCATGACGACCAGCTCGATCTCTGCCGCGGCCAGGTCGATGTTCGCGGGGATGATGTCGAGATTGGGGCGAAGGTTGTAGCGAACGCTGGCAAGAGGCGTTTCGTGATCGTGCAGCAAGGCGTCGTAGATGGATTTCTCCAGCGCGTACACGTCGATGCCGAACCCGGCGCTGAGAGCCGCCTGCGGATCGAGATCGACCAGGAGCGTCCGGCGTCCGCGTTCGGCGAGCGCCATGCCCAGATTGCTCGACGTCGTCGTCTTGCCGACGCCGCCCTTCTGGTTGGCAATCGCGATCACACGCGCCATGCACATCTCCTGTCTCGAATTCGCCGAGGCAGGCGTATTATAGCCCAGGTCTGACACCAAAAGCAAATGCCTGTGATGGAGTGCGATGTCACCCGCAGCATTTGACCGCGCGGAACGCATCAGGTATAATTTGTGTCGCACATTAGTCGGACACCACACGTCGACTTGTCGTAAGGGCGCCTGCCGCCCTTGCGCTGTGTAAAGAGGACAGTCTATGACCGTACGAACCTATCAACCCAAGAAGCGCCATCGCGCGCGCACGCACGGCTTCCGCGCGCGCGTGGCCACATCGGGCGGGCGCAACGTGCTCAAAGCGCGCCGGCGGAAGGGGCGCCGCAACATCGCACTCAAGCCCCGGCTCGCCAAGCGCATCGATTGGAAGAACTGAGCCGTCGATGCGCGTGCAGCGATTGACCCGCCGGGCGGATTTCGAGCGCGTCCGCGGCGAGGGTCAGACGCACGGCACGCCGTTGTTTGTGGTCGTGGCGGCGCGGCGGGACGGTGGGCCGCCCCGTGTAGGCGTGGCAGCCGGCAGGCGAGTTGGGGGCGCGGTGCAGCGCAACCGCGCAAAACGCCTCCTGCGCGAGGGGATACGCCCGTTGTACGCATCTATTGCACCGGGGTGGGACATCCTCCTGATGGCGCGGGGGGCCGTCCTGGAGGCCAGCTCGACACAGATCACCGCCAGGCTGGACCAGATCTTGAGAAAACTGAGTGTGATCGCGCCTCAGGGCCACACAACCGACAGAGACGACCCATGAAATACCTGGCGCTGGGCATGATTCGATTGTGGCAGTCGACGATTTCGCAGGCGCTGCCGCCGAGTTGTCGCTTCACCCCGTCCTGTTCTCAATACGGCTACGAAGCGATCGCGAAATATGGCATCTTGAAAGGCAGCTGGCTGACGGTGAAGCGCATATCGCGCTGCCAGCCCTTGAATCCCGGCGGATACGACCCCGTCCCCTGAGGGCCTGTCTGAAAAGTAGCCGGCCAGGCTCCCATGCCCGGCATTTCGGCGGCCCTTCGGCGTCGCTTCCCGCTCCCTTCTGTCGGGGACTTCGCAGGACGGGCGTGGGAGCCGCCTCCGCTAGGTTTTCAGACAACCTCTGAGCAAGGAGTGGTGTTGACGAATCACATTTCACGGCGATGGGCGGCAATCGCCGTCATCGTATGCTCGGCTGGGCTTGTGAGCGCCTGCGGCGGCCCCCCGCCGGCGACATCCTGGTCCGGCTTGACAGTTTCCGGCGAGACCGCCTACCTTGCATCGACCGACCGGATTTACGCGATCGACACCAATCCGTTGACGAACAACCAGCAGCGGCAGCTTTGGACGTTCCCGCCGATCGGCCAGGGTGCGTCATTCACCTTTCACGCGAAGCCGCTCGTGTCCGACGAGGGTATCTTGTACTCCGGCAGCGACAACCCCGGCAACAGCGGCAACTTCGTCTTCGCCCTCGAGACCGATCGCATCATCGACGTGGGCGAGCCGCCTAACCTGAGCAAGACGGCCGAGACAGGTTGGAGATACCCGAGCAGTGAGAACCAGTTGTCGCTCGGCAGCATCTATGGCGGCGTCAGCGCCAATGGCGACTCGATTTACGCCGCCACCGGCAAAGGTCAGATTGTATCGTTCGCGGCCAATCCGGACGGGCAGGCAGGCCAGGTCAACTGGGTGTTCACGACGACGCAGCCCATCTGGTCCTCACCCATCGTCACCGGCTCCGTCGTTTACGTGGCGTCGCAAGATCACCATCTGTATGCGCTGGATGCAGAGACCGGTTCTGAAATCTGGAAGTTCGCCGCAGACGCGGCGCTGGCCGGCACGCCGACCGTCCACGGCGACACGGTCTACGCCGGCTCGCTCGATCAGAAACTGTACGCCGTGGACGCCGCAAGCGGGAGCGTCAAGTGGGAGTTTGCCACTCAAGGATGGCTATGGGACGGGCCGGCCGTGTACGACAATACGCTATACCTGGGTGATCTGAGCGGCAACCTGTACGCGCTCGATCTAGACGGCCGCGAAATCTGGACACTGCCAAGCGGCACGGAGCTGACGCCTAGTAATATCGAGAATAAGAACAAGCTAGAAGGCATGATTCGCGCGCAGCCGCTCGTCACCGAAGATCGCATTTACCTGGCGACCGGCGCCGGCAAGCTGTACGCGCTGGAGCGGGCTACGCAAAGCTACGTCTGGACTTTCCCCCCCGCCGCAGCGCAGGGCGGCGAGCAATTCCTGACGACGCCTGTGCTCGTCGGCGAAACGCTGCTCGTCGCGCCGGTGCCCTCGGGCGCGTCGCCAGTCTACCTATACGCGATAAACGCGGTGTCGGGTAACGCCCAGTGGCTATTCCCTCCGCGTCAAGAACAGTGAGGCGCCAAAGACGAAGTTGAGGGGACGCAAGAGGATAACTATGGACTTTCTCATCTCGCCGCTGGTCAACTTGCTCTTGATTTTCTACAGCGTGCTCGGCACCAGCTTCCCGCTGGCGATCGTCGTCATGACGATCCTGGTGCGTCTGGTCACCCTGCCGCTGACGCTGCCTCAACAGCGATCGATGCGCAAGATGAACGAGCTGCAGCCGCAGCTCAAGGAGCTGCAGAAGAAGTATGCGGGAAACCGGCAGAAACTGTCCGAAGAGCAGATGAAGCTGTACCGCGAGTACGGCGTCAACCCGCTGGGCGGCTGCCTGCCTCTGATACTACAGCTTTTTATCATGATCGCGTTCTATCAGGCGATCACCAGCGCGCTGGCGGTGACTCCGCTGCAGATGCTGGGGCTGTCGCAGCGAGTGGGACCGAACATCGCGTCGCTGCTCCCGCTCAATTCGCAATTCCTATGGCTCGATCTCAGCCAGCCCGATCCGTTCTTCATCTTGCCTATCCTGGTCGTGGCGACAACCTACCTGCAGCAAAAGATGATGTCGCCCTCCGGCGCGGATCCGAGCCAGGCTTCCATGACGCGCCAGATGAACATCATGATGCCTTTGATGTTCGGCCTGTTCGCGCTTCAGTTTGCATCGGGACTGAGCATCTACTTTATCGTCTCGAATCTCGTCGGCATCGCCCAGTACCTCCTGATCGGGCGCCGGCAGGCGACCGCTGCCGCGGACAGCAAGCCCAAGCCGGCTAAGGCCAAGACGGCCGCCAAAAAGTAGGCGGTGACTTTCCCGCGCCAGATTGGAGATGCACGTGGAAACACCCCAATCGATCGAAGCCGTGGGCGCCTCGGTTGACGAGGCCATCGGGCGTGCGCTGGACGCGCTGAATGTCGCGCGTGAACAGGTCAGCGTCGACGTCATCGAGCCGGGCGGAGGCAAGACGATGGCGCGCGTCCGCGTCACGCTCGTGTCTCCGGTCTCGGCGCCACCTGTCCCGGCGGCTATCGCGCCCGAGACGGCCGGCGCGCCGGCCGCGCCGGACGAGATTCGGATGGCTCGCGAGACGCTGTCAGCCCTGCTGGAGCACATGCATATTCGCGCCGACGTCGAGGCGTATCAGGCTCCGGCGCAAGACGATCAGGACCTCCACGCGGAGGGCGGACTGCCCCTGGTTCTGAACATCAAAGGCGACGACCTGGGCATCTTGATCGGCCGGCGCGGCGAGACGCTGCGCGATCTGCAATACATCTTGCGCCTGATCGTCGGCCGGCAGGCCGGACGAAACATCAACCTCGTCGTCGACGTGGAGGGGTACAAAACCCGGCGCGAGCAAACGCTGAGGCAACTGGCGCTGCGCATGGCCGAGCGCGCCGTCGCCACGCGCAAGACGGTCATGCTCGAGCCGATGCCGGCCAACGAGCGCCGCATCATCCATCTGACACTGCGCAATCACCCCTCGGTCTCTACGCAGAGCGTGGGCCAGGGCGACGGCCGCAAAGTCACGATCGTTCCCAGGTTGCACCAGCCGTGAGACGAAGTGAGCAGGCCCGATTTCACGCGCGAAACCGGGCCTGTCTTTCTCCTTGAACAAATCGCGGTTTTTCGTTACAATCGCAGCGTCATGCTCTATCTGGCGATCGGTCACATCTGCCAGGATGTCGTGCCCGGTGGGTACGTGCTCGGCGGTACCGTCACATACGCCACGCTGACGGCGCGCGCGTGTGGCTGGTCGGTGGCAGTCATCACGCGCGTCAACTCGCATCTCGATCTGTCGCGGCTGGGCGAGATGGAGTGCATGCGACTGCCCGACGGCGTGACCACGACTTTCGAGAATATTTACACGCCGTCTGGCCGGGTGCAGATCCTGCACGTCGTCGCCGGCCCGATCCAGCCAGCCGATATTCCGCATCATCTTAGCCGCGTGGACGTCGTCCACCTCGCCCCGATCGCAGGCGAGGTCGATGCGGCACTCGTCGATGTCTTTGACGGCGCGTGGATCGGCGTTACAGCGCAGGGCTGGATGAGGCAGTGGGATGCTTCGGGCCGCGTATCGAGGCGCGCGTGGGCGGAGGCCGAGTCGATCCTGGCCCGCGCCGACGCGACGGTACTGGGTATCGCCGACGTAGGCGGCGACTGGGGCGAGATCGAGCGCTGGGCTTCCATCGCCCGCGTACTCGTCGTCACACAGGGACCTGCGGGCTGCACGGTGTTCGAGCGAGGCGCATCGGTCCAGGTTCCCGGCACCCCGACGAGTGAGGTCGATCCGACGGGCGCAGGCGACATCTTCGCGGCAGCGTTCTTCACGCAATTGCGCGACACCGGCGACGCCTTGCTCGCCGCACGCTTTGCCAACTGCGTGGCCGCGCATTCCGTCACGCGGCGCGGTCTGGCCGGCGTGCCGACGGCGGCCGAGGTGCAGCGCTGCCTGGCTGCGCTCAACGCAACTTAACTGATCAACATCTGAATGGCACACATCTACGTCTTCGCCAATCAAAAAGGTGGCGTCGGAAAGACGACCACGGCGGTGAACCTGGGCGCTTATCTGGCCGCGAACGGCAAACACGTCCTGTTGATCGATCTCGATCCGCAGGCGAACGCCACGAGCTCGCTGGGTATCGACAAGAGTCAAGTCGAGAAGTCGATCTACGACACCCTTATCGGCGACACGCCCTTGACGGACGTCGTCCAGTTGACGAAACGCGTGCATCTCGACCTGGCGCCGTCGGCGACGGCGCTGTCAGGCGCTGAAGTGGAGTTGGTGGCGATGCCGAGCCGCGAGAAACGGCTCAGACGCGCCGTCGAAGGCGTGTCGGCCAGCTACGACTACTTGTTGGTCGACTGCCCGCCGTCGCTGGGACTGCTCACCGTCAACGCCCTGGTCGCCGCGCACGGCGTGATCGTGCCGGTGCAGTGCGAATACCTTGCCCTGGAGGGCCTGACCCGTCTGATGCAGACGATTCGCATCGTGCGCAAGTCGCTCAATCCGAGGCTGACCGTGCGCGGAATGCTGATGACGATGTACGACGGGCGCACCCGGCTGTCGCAGCAGGTCGTGGACGAAGTGCGCAGACATTTTCCGGACCGCGTGTTCAACACCGTCGTCCCGCGCAGCATCCGGCTGGGTGAAGCGCCGTCGTACGGCGAGCCGATCCTGTCGTATGCGCCGTCGTCGTCCGGCGGCCTGGCCTACGCGCAACTCGCCAGCGAATTACTGGCAGGAGACAACGGCCAGTTAGTTCCTTAAGTTCCTTGAGTCCCATGAGCAGGAACTCAAGGAACTCAGGGGAAACGACACGATGAGCGCCAGGAAGAAAACCGGACTCGGCAAGGGACTCGGCGCGCTGCTGCCTGAAACCGACGTCACGGCCGGCTTGAGCGAAGCGCCGGTCGGCGCGATCTCGCCGAACCCGAACCAGCCGCGCGCATCCATCGACGAGAACGATCTGCGCGAGCTGGCCGACTCGATCCGCGAGCATGGCTTGATTCAGCCGCTGATCGTCACACGCTCCGGTGAAAACGCCTACACGCTGATCGCCGGCGAGCGGCGCTGGCGGGCGGCCCAACTGATCGGGCTGGACAGCGTGCCGGTGGTGGTGAAGGATGCCGTGCCGCAGCAGATGCTCGAGCTCGCGCTCGTCGAAAACGTCCAGCGCGCCGACCTCAATCCGCTCGAAGAGGCGTCGGCGTACCGGCAACTGGTCGAGGAGTTCGGGCTGACCCAGGAACAGGTGGCGCAGCGCGTCGGCAAGAGCCGCGTCGCCGTGGCGAATACCCTGCGCCTGCTCAAGCTGCCTGATGCGATCCAGAAGCGTCTCGCCGACGCGTCGATCAGCGAAGGCCACGCGCGCGCGCTGCTCATGCTCGACGATACGGCGCACATGCAGCGCCTGGCGAGCCGGATCGTGAGCGACGGTTTGAGCGTGCGCCAGGTCGAAGAGCAAGTGCGCCGCCTGAACGCGGGCAGGCCGCAGGCCCGGAAGCGCAAAGCGTCCGGCGCCATCTCCGCGAACACGCGAGCGCTGGAGGACCGGATGCGCCGCGCGCTCGGCACCAAAGTCGGTCTATACCGCACCAGCCGTGGTGGCAAGATCGTCATTCAATTCTATTCGGAAGAGGAGTTAGACGCGATCTACCGCCGGATCGTTCAGGAAGAGTAACTGCTCACCCGCGTTTCGGAGTTGTCCACGAAGCCACACGAAGCGACACGAAGTTGAACATTCCTTCGTGAAGATTCGTGTGAATTCGTGGAAGAAAAAGTCGGCCAGAGCAGTTACCAGGAAGATTCGTACCCTCTGTTGGGTCCCGGCTAGTCTGGGTTAGGGAGAACGGCTGCCAATGTCCGTCCATCCGATCGTTCATGAGAAAGTCGACCAGGCCATCGGCGTGCTGCGGGAGAAGAACATCGACGTGTGGCTGACCTTCGTGCGCGAGACCGCGCTGATGCGTGATCCGGCGCTGAATGTGATCGTCAGCCCGGCGCTGGAGCTGACCTGGCATTCGGCTTTCCTGCTCACCCAGCGAGGCGACCGCATCGCCATCGTCGGCCGCTTCGACAAAGATAACGTCGCCGGTCTGGGCGATTGGCGCGAGGTTGTCCCCTACGATCAGGGCATCGGGAAACCCCTGCTCGACACGCTGCGCCGCCTGAACCCGCAGAGCATCGCCATCAACACGAGCGAGAGCGACCCGGCCGCCGATGGCCTCTCGCACGGTATGTGGACGACGCTGCTCGACATCCTGAAAGGGACGCCGTACGCGCGAATGATCTCGGCCGAAGACATCATCAACGCGCTGCGCGGGCGCAAGACCGCCACCGAGATCTCCCGCGTCAAGGATGCCATCGTGGATACCGAAGCGATCTTCGACGAGATCACGGCCACCCTGCGGCCCGGCCTCAGCGAAATCGAGATCGCCGAATTCACTCACGATCGCATGCAAGCGCGCGGGCTGACGACGGCCTGGGACTACAATTACTGCCCGGTCGTGGACGCCGGCCCCGAATCGCCGGTCGGCCACGCCGCGCCAACGCAGTTGCAGACGCAGCGCGGTCGCCTGCTGCACATCGACTTCGGCGTGGCGAAGCACGGCTACGTGTCCGACATGCAGCGCACCTGGTACCTGCTGCAAGAGGGCGAGACGAAGCCGCCCGCCGAAGCGCAGCGCGGATTCGACGCGGTGCGCGCCGCGATTCTAGCCGGCGCGGACGCGCTCCGGCCCGGCGCGAAGGGCTGGGAAGTCGATCGGGCTGCGCGCTCCACCCTGATCAAGACTGGCTACCCGGAGTACCTCCATGCCACCGGCCACCATATCGGCCAGACAGTGCACGACGGCGCGACGGTGCTCGGCCCGCGCTGGGAGCGCTACGGCGAGTCGATCAACGGCCTGGTGGAGCCGGGCAACATCTTCACGCTGGAGCTGGGCGTGCAGGTGCCCAGCCTGGGTTTCGTCGGGCTGGAAGAAGATGTGCTGGTGAAGGACAGCGGGATCGAGTGGCTGAGCAAGCCGCAGACCGAGCTGATCTGCGTGTGACTCTCGACGCGCCCGCTGCACCGGTACGCGACCAGGGAGGGCTAATTGGACATCTCAACCGCGCTCCAGGTGTTCGCCGCGTGCGTCGTCAGCGTCGCGCTTCTGTTCTTCAGCCTCGCCTTCGTCGTCAACTGGCTCCGGTTTCGGCGCCAGGTGCGGCCGTACCGGCGGTACGGCTTCGCGGCGGCGTGCGTCATCATCGGCTTTGAGATTCTCGCCCTCACCGTCAGCCCCAGCCTGCTGACCGGGCTATCGGTCGTCCTGGTTATCCTGATCGATGCCTGGGTGATGGTGAGAACAGCGGCCTTCACGAACGTAGGCATCTACTACTCCATGCGGCTCGGGCACAGCGGATTCCCGCTGTTCATGCGCCGATTTCCACCCAGGCCCGAATCCGCCGCCGGCGAACCGCCGGCTGCAGCGCCCATCGCGCAAGCCAACTCCGAGGCGCCTGCCCCAGCCGAGGCAGCCGCCTCGGCGATCGTCGAGCAGCTACGCCAGCACACACTCCGGCCGGACGTCACGCCAAAACAGGCGCTCCTGGCAGCAGCAGCCGTGGCCGCAGGTGCCGCCGCGTTCACGGCGATCCTGTTCACGCTCACCTCGCCGCGCGTGTCCGAGTTCGTCCGCTCATTCACGAGTTTCGACGCCGGCCAGGTGGCCACGGAAAGGCTGGCTACTCCTTTCATGCTGGTGTTCGTGCTGGAAGTCGCCGTGAGCGAGGAAATCATCTTCCGGCTTGGGATACAGAATTTCCTGGCGAACGTGTTCAACTGGCGCGAACGGCGTTACTGGACGGCAATCCTCTTCACGTCCATATTGTGGACGCTGGCGCACGTCGGCGTGATCGAGCCGTGGTGGGTGAAGCCGGCGCAGATCTTCCCGATCGGCCTGGCGTTGGGCTGGCTATACTGGCGCTACGGCGCAGAAACCAGTATGCTGGCGCACGGGCTATTCAACGTAGCCGGGCTGCTTCTCACCCCTACGCTGATGACGTGACCCAGGATAGACCTGGCAGGTCTTCGAGACCTGCCAGGTCTGTGGCTCGGGATTCTCAGATGCAGGCCGCCCCGAACGGCGAGCGGCTGCGCAAACTGAAAGCGAGGTGCGCGATTACTTCACAGGCAAGAGGGGGCATTCGAAGTAAGGCGGCGGCCCTCCGGCGGGCGAGCCGGCGGCGATGGTGAGGTGCCCGAGGCTGTAGTGAAACAGGATGTCGGCGTAGGACTTCAGCACCGGAACGGTCCCGTGAGCGTTGAAGCCGGCCTGCGTCCAGGTCACCGTGTGCGTGAACCAGCGGCCGCCGTTATAGTTCGAGTTGCCCGGCGCGGCCTCGGATACCGGCAACTGTCCCGCCGCGTTGCTGTTCGTGATGACGAACAGCTTGTCGAACGACTGGAGATTGCTTTCGCTCGGCGCGGAGAGCACCGCTGCGCCCTTCGTTCCCCATGCTCGCCCGTCGCCGTAAACGGCCGGACCGAAGTTCGGCTGGCCCGGATCGGCGGCGACAGGCGCGGCGAATGCCAGCACGAGAGCGAACACAAAAGCGATGGCTGAGATCCTGCGAAACATGACTTTCCTCCTGAAAGAGAGTGGATTGTCGGGAAGCGAACATCCCGTACATCATCAGCGTACAACTTCGATGTTACTAGGCGCTTCCGAGGAGATTACGCATTTATTACAACTGGAGCTTGGCAACGGCAGCCATAGCTTTCGGAGTGCAGGCTTCAGCCTGCGGGGGCATATGGTATGGCAGCCTAGAGAGATCTCCACTTGGGTTTACGACTTGGAATCGAGGCTTTAGCCGGATCCGCCTGAAGGCTCGACTCCGGAATACCGTAACCAAACTGGAAACTGCTATAAAGGCTGCACTCCGGCAAGTCGCCAAAGTCCAGCACGAAATGACGATTGGGTAATCTTATGTCCGCAGACCTCGCACTGTACAACGGTAAACTCTATACGATGGACGATCGCCGATCGCGCGCGACGGCGATCGCGATCCGCGACAACCGCATACTGGCCGTCGGCGACGACGTGCCGATACGCAACTTGCTGAGCGTCGGCGAGAGGGCGATTGACCTGCGGGGGAGATGCGTCATTCCGGGCCTGATCGACGCGCACCTGCATTTCGAATGGCTGTCGTTGGAGCTGAAGAACGTCAACGCCGAGACGCCGACGCTCGACGAAGCACTGCGCCGCGTCAGAGAACGGGCTGAGCAGACGCCGGCAGGAACGTGGATCCGCGGTCACGGCTGGAATCAGACCGTGTGGGGCGGCGCGTTCCCGACGAAGGCTGACCTCGATCGCGTCGCGCCGGAGCATCCCGTGTACCTGAGCGCGAAAAGCGGCCACGCGGGATGGGTCAACTCGCTGGCGCTGAAGATGGCCGGCGTGACGAGCGCGACGCCGAACCCGCCCGGCGGCGAGATCGTCCGGGAGGCCTTATCGGGCGGGGAACCGACCGGCATACTGCTCGAAAATGCGATGGACCTGGTCAGCCAGGTGATTCCGCAGGCTACGGCTGCCGAGGTCGCCGACGCCATGCGCGACGCGATTCCCCTCGCCCACCGCGCCGGGCTGACCGGCGTGCACGACTTCGACGGCGCGCGGGCGTTCCAGGCGTGGCAAATCCTCAAGGAGCGCGGCGAGCTAAGCCTGCGGGTGAGCAAGACAATTCCGGTCACCCTTCAGGAGCACGCCATCGCGCTCGGCCTGCGATCGGGCTTTGGGGACGACTGGCTGCGCATCAACAGCGTGAAGACGTTTGCCGACGGCGCGCTCGGGCCGCGCACCGCGCTGATGATCGATCCCTACGAAGACGAGCCTGACAATCGAGGCATCGTCGTCACCGACAAAGAGGAGATGATCGAGAGCGTGCGCAGGGCGAGCGTGGCCGGCCTGTCGTCGACGGTTCACGCGATCGGCGACAAGGCGAACCACGACGTGCTCGACGTGTTCGAGACCGTTCGCGCCGAGGAGCGCGCGCGCGGCGGGACGCATCTGCGCCACCGCATCGAGCACGTGCAAGTGCTGCATCCCGACGACTACGACCGCCTGGGGCGTCTGAACCTCATCGCCTCGATGCAGCCGATTCACGCGACGAGCGATATGCTGATGGCCGACAAGCACTGGGGCGCCAGGCGTAGCGCCGGCGCGTACGCCTGGCGCGCACAGATTAATGCGGGGGCAATGCTGGCTTTCGGATCGGATTCGCCCGTGGAGCCGTTTGATCCATTGGCGGGCATTCACGCAGCAGTCACGTGCCGCCGCGCCGACGGATCGCCCGGCCCGGACGGCTGGCATCCCGAGCAGCGGCTCACCGTCCACGAAGCTGTGTACGCCTACACGATGGGCGCGGCCTACGCGTCGTACGAGGAAGATCGCAAAGGCTCACTCACGACGGGCAAGCTGGCCGACCTGGTGATCCTCGACAAGGACATCTTCAAGATCGACCCCGCCGACATTCTGCACACGAAAGCCGTCAGTACCCTTCTCGACGGCAAGTTCGTTTGGCGCGATCCGTTCTTCGATTAGCGCACGCGCCCTATTATTTCTTGTGCGCGTCGGCGCAGGCCGGACACACGACCTGGCCGGAACGGGTCAGCGCCAGAGCCAGCGTCGGCCGCCCACAGACAGGGCACACCGTCGCTTCCACTCTTTGCAGGGCCGGGTCCCACACCACTTCAGTCTCTCCCGCGCTCCCCTGTCGCGGAACCAACCGGACACGCACGCGCAGTTTCGGCTGAATCACCCACAACACGTTGAGCAGTCTCACCTGAACGCGCAGCGTCATCTTCCGGCGCAGCTCGGCGATCCGCGCCTGCTCCTCGCGATCGAGGGCCTGTCGCTGTGAAGCGAAGCGGGCCGTGGGCGAAGCCGAAGGGTGCGCTGCATCTTCGCCCCTGGCTTCCGCGCGTGCCTGTCGCTCGGCCAGTTCAGCCCGCAGGTCGTCGAAGTAGTGGCCGATGCGCTGGGTCTCGCGCTGCAGAACCTGTTGATGTTCATACAGCCGTGCGGAAGCTGCCACCGCCAGGCTGCGGGTCGCTTCCTCGCGGGCGAGTCGATACGCCTGTGCCGGAGCCAGGCAGGGCGCATCGGGATAAGGCAACGGTCGGGTATCGGAGATGACGGCATGCTGCAAGACCTCTTCCAGGTGGCGCGCCACCCGGCCGTAGTACAGATCGATCCCGACCGGAATTGTGCTGTGCTCCTTTTCGTCGCTGATGAAGGTTGCCTGGAACCAGAAGAGCGCCTGCCGGAAATGGTACACGCGCGGGGTCGCCGGTTGAAGGTCGATGCCGGGCGGCGCCTGCAAGCCTCGCCGCAGGAGGGAGGGCAGATCGTGCGGTGACAGGTTGTGGCCGGTCAGGTAGATGCGGCTCGACCGGCCGAGCGACTGGGCGTGTTCGAAGACGCGGTCGAGCAGCGGGTTGCCGAACGCCATCAGGTGCACGTCGGGATAATCGGCTACCGCTTCGGGGTCGAAGGCGATCCGGATCATCTCGTCGCGCGCGGGCAGGTCGAGCTGTGCGGTGACCGAAGCCGGCAGCATTACGTCGTACACCTGCGGCTCGACATCCTGCCAGACGCCGCCGACCGCGTCGACGTATTCCAGCAGAAGCTTCTCCAGGGGGCCGTCGTCGGTCACGGCGTCATTCCTTGGGGGCAAACCGGTCTCCAAACAGGCGGTCGTCGTATTCGTGCTGGCGCAGATAAGCCTGTTTGGCATCGATCATGCGGCGACCCAGCTCTTCCATTCGCCGGCCGAACTGGTCTTCGTCCTCGGACTGCGCCCACAAGTCGAAGATGATGTCCTCGAACTCGCGCTCCTCATCCAGGTTGCCCAGGATCATCTCGATCTCGCCGATGACGAGCTCGAACATGTTGATCTTGGCTTCCAGAAGATGGAGCAAGTCCGCTTCGATGGTGCCGGCGCTGACCAGGTTGAACACGTGCACGTCTCGCGTTTGGCCGATCCGGCTCAAGCGCCCGATGCGCTGCTCGATGCGCATCGGATTCCAGGGCAGATCGAAATTGCATATCGCGTGGCAAAATTGCAGATTGCGCCCCTCGCTGCCTGACTCGGTGGAGAGCAGAATGCGGGTCTGGCCCTGGAATGCGCGGATGGCCTGTTCTTTCTCCAGGCGCGATAGGCCGCCGTGGAAGAGCGCCGCCGGATCGCCGGCTTGGGACAGGACACGGAACAGGTGAGCCTGCGTCATGCGAAACTGGGTGAAGACGACGATCTTATCCGGGAAATCGCGCAGCAGCGCCAGAAGCCGCTCGACCTTGGCCGACTCGATTTGCCGCCGCGCCCGCTCGGCCAGCCCACTCAGAACCTGCGATTCGGCAACCGGCAGCTTGGCCGCCTGGGCCAGGCGATCGAGCGTGGCCCCCGCGGCCAGGCCGGAGCTGCCCAGCTCCTTTTGCAGCGTGATCAGCGCCATGCGCGTGAGCGGCGAGTCTTCGCGCCGCAGATGCCCCTTAACAAAACGCGTCACGTCGGCGTACAACGCCTGCTCGGCGGGCAGCGGGGCCACCCGCAAGGTCTGCGCGAAGCGGCGCGTGAGGCGCACCGCGACGGTCGAGCGGCGATTGCGCACCATCGCCTCGGCCAGCAGCGTGTGCAGTTGATCGACCATCTGCGGGCGCGGCGTGAGCTTGTCGCGCCGGTCGACAAACTGCCGCTGGAAATGCCGGGCCGTGCTGAGCAGTCCGGGCTGAAGCAGGGTCACCAGGTTGTACAACTCCTCCAGGTTGTTCTGAACCGGCGTGGCGGTGAGCAGGAGCATGTATCGCGTGCGCAAGGCGTTGACGAGCTTCCACAACAGCGTGTTGCGGTTGCGGCAGTGATGCGCCTCGTCGACGATGACCGTGTCCCAGTCCTGGTCGGCGATGGCCGCGCGGTGCGGTTCGCGCCGGGCGGTGTGGTAGGAAGCCAGGATGCGGTCGAACGACGCCCAGGCCTGCGCGCCGAGGGCCTTGAACGCCTCGTCGTCGTGCGTGATGAAGTCCAGCCCGAATTTGCGGCTCATCTCGCCGCGCCATTGCTCGATCAGCGAGGGCGGCGTGAGGATCAGCACGCGGCGCGCCAGCTTGCGCATGAGCAGCTCGAGCAGGATCATGCCGGCCTCGATAGTCTTGCCCAGGCCCACTTCGTCGCACAGCAGCGCCCGTCCACGGAAACGGCGGAGCACCGTCGTAACCGTCTTCAACTGATGCGGGTAGAGGTCTACGTCGTGCAGCAGAGGCAGGCTGATCAGGTTGTCAAAGCCGGGGGAGGCGGCGAATTCGGCGGCGCGCCGGCTCAAGTCAAAAGTCGGCCGCGGCGCGGGTGGTTGTCTCAGCACGCTCAGGTCGTCGGGTGAGAAAGCCAGGGGAATGCCGCGATCCGTCATCACTTCGGAGGGGAAGGCGACGGGCGATTCGGCTTCGGCGACCACCCGGAAGCGCGGCGGGACGGCACTCTCCAATACCAGATACTGCGTGCCGCCGGCGGTACTCAGCGCCAGGCCGCTCAGGCCTTCTCCGCGCAGGGCGTGCTGTTCCGGGTCATAGTGCGCCGAGGCGCTCTGTCCCGCAGCCGGACCGGACAGCGCCACCGTTTCGCCGGCGTCGAGCAGCATGTCCCACGACGCATCCAGCGGCCAGGCGTCGCCTGTTACACGGCTGCCGACTTCCCAGCGATCGCCGGGTTGGGCAATGTGCGCGAGAAGGTCGGCCATCAAGCTGGCTCCGGCAATTCCTTCAGTTCCCTCAGTTCCCTATTCGGGAACTCAAGGAACTCAAGGAAATTACGCCTCCTGCATGCACCGCCGGCTGGCGCAGGTGGCATGCTGCCAGATGGCCGCCACCCAGGTCGATCAGCGGCGGCTCGACCTGGGAGCAGATGTCGATGGCCAGGGGGCAGCGCGGATGGAAGCGGCAGCCGCCCGGCGGATTGAGCGGGCTGGGCACGTCGCCTTTGAGGATAATCCGCTCGCGCTTGAGCGTCGGGTCGGGCATGGGAATAGCCGACATGAGCGCCTGCGTATACGGATGCTGCGGATTCGCGTACATCTCGTCGCGTTGAGCCACCTCGACGATCTTGCCCAGGTACATCACCGCCACGCGGTCGCTGATGTGCTCGACCACGCTCATGTTGTGCGCGATGAACAACAGCGTCAACCCGAAGTCCTTTTGTATCTGGCGCAGCAGGTTGAGCACCTGCGCCTGGATCGACACGTCGAGCGCCGACACCGGCTCGTCACATACGATGAGATCCGGCCGCAGGATCAGCGCGCGGGCGATGCCGATGCGTTGTCGCTGGCCGCCGGAGAATTCGTGCGGGTAGCGGCGGGCGTGATAATCCTCCAGCCCCACCCGCTTCATGATCTCCAGAACCTGGTGACGGCGCTGGCGAGCGTCGTTCACGCCGTGGACGCGCAGGCCTTCTCCGATGCTGTCGCCGATCGGCGTGCGCGGGTCGAGTGATGAGAACGGATCCTGAAAGATGATCTGCATGCGCTTGCGGAACGGCTTCATGTCGCGTTCGCGCAGCGCGGCCAGGTCCTTCCCGTCGTACAGGATGTGGCCCGAGGTCGGCTCGATCAGCTTGAGAATCAGCCGCCCGACGGTCGTCTTGCCGCAGCCCGACTCCCCAACCAGGCCCAACGTCTCGCCGCGTCGAACGGTGAACGAGACGTCGTCGACGGCCTTCACCCACGCCTGGGTGCGCTGCAAGATGCCGCCCTTGACCGGGAAGTATTTAACCAGGTTCCTGACTTCGACAAGGCTGTCGGAAGGCATACGACGTGTCACTCATCAGTCATCAGTGATCAGTCACCAGTTATCAGTGATCAGTTATCAGTTATCAGTGATCAGTGATCAGTGACCAGTGATTACTGATCACTGATTACTAATCACTGACCACTCGTCAGTTCTACTCGTACAGCCAGCACCGCACTGCGTGGCCCTCGGCAACCGGCTTCAACTCCGGCCTCTCGCGCGTGCAGATCTCCAGTCCGTGCTCGACGCGCGCGCGGCAGCGCGGCGCGAAGCGGCAGCCCGGTGGCAAATCGACCAGGTTCGGGACGTTGCCGGGAATCATGTCTAGCTCGTCTTTGATCTCTCCCAGCACGGGAACGGATCCGATCAAGCCTTGCGTATAGGGGTGCTTCGGATCCCGAAACAGGGTGCGCACGTCGGTCGCTTCGACGATCTCTCCGGCGTACATCACGGCGACGCGGCTGCACATCTCGGCGACGATGCCCAGGTCGTGGGTGATCAGGATGATCGAGGTGCCGAGTTCGCGCTGCAGGCCGCGCATCAGGTCGAGGATCTGCGCCTGGATCGTCACGTCGAGCGCGGTCGTCGGCTCGTCGGCGATCAAGAGGTCGGGAATGCACGCCAGCGCCATGGCGATCATCACGCGCTGCGCCATGCCACCTGACATCTCGTGCGGGTAAGCGTCGACGCGGCGCTCTGGATCGGAAATGCCCACCTTCTTGAGCATCTCGATCGCGCGTGCGCGGCCGGCCTTGCGGCCCATGGCCTGATGAATCTCGAGCACTTCCGAGATCTGGAATCCAACCTGGAAAACCGGATTGAGCGATGACGTCGGCTGCTGAAAGATCATCGCGATGCGGTTGCCGCGTATCTTGGTCATCCCATCGCGCGGCAGGTCGAGCAGGTTCATGCCGTCGAACAGGATACGGCCGGATTCGATTCTGCCGGGCGGCGCGATCAGGCGCATGATCGACAGCGAAGTGACGCTCTTGCCGCAGCCCGACTCGCCCACCAGGCCGACGATCTCGCCGCGGTCGACGTGAAAGCTGACACCGTCCACCGCCTTGACGACGCCGTCGCGGGTGTGGAAATAAGTTCTCAAATCCTGAATCTCGAGGAGACGGTCGCCGTTGGGGTGCGCTGGCGTAGCAGACATGGGAGGTGGCCGGCCGATTAGCGATTCAGGCGCGGGTCGAGCGCATCGCGCAGCCCGTCGCCGAGCAGGTTGAAGCTCAGCACGGTCAACACCAGGGCAATGCCCGGAAAGAATATCAGATGAGGCGCGGTAAAAATCTGATTGCGCTCCTGGCCGATCATCGAGCCCCATTCAGGCGTCGGCGGCTGCGCGCCCAGGCCCAGGAACGAGAGCGCCGCTGCGTCGAGGATCGCCGTGGCGATGCCCAGCGTCGCCTGCACGATCAGCGGCGTGAGCGCATTGGGCAGGATGCGCCGGAACAGGATGCGTCCTGGCGATACGCCTAACGCCCGATCGGCTGTGACGAAATCCCGCTCCTTGATCGACAGCACACTGGCGCGGATGATGCGCGCATAACTGGGGATGCTGACGATGCCGATGGCGATCAGCGTGTTGATCAAGCCGGGGCCGAGCACGCTGACAATGGCGATCGCCAGGATCAGGCTGGGAAATGCCAGCAGCACGTCCATGAAGCGCATGATGACGTTGTCCAGCCAGCCGCCGGCATAGCCCGCGATCGAGCCGAGCCACGTTCCGATCACGATGGCGAAGCCCACCGATAGAACGCCGACCTGGAGCGACAACTGTGCGCCGTACAGCACCCGGCTGAACAGGTCGCGCAGGTTGCCATCCAGACCCAGGATGTGCTGCGGCTTGTCCGCCGGGCAGCCCAAAACGTGAATGCAGGGCGGCTCACGCTTGCGAACGCCTTCCTCGATGCCGATCATGCTCTTGATCGGATCGTGGGTTGCCAGCACCGGCGCAAGCACGGCGACCAACAGCAGTGTGCCCAGGATCATCAGGCCAGCTACTGCCGAACGCTGGTGGAACAGGTGCCGCAACGTGTCGCGCCACAGGCTGCTGGGCGCCTGTTCGCGGGCAGGGAGGGTGGTGGGAACCGCATCAGCCGCTTGCATCAGGTCGTCTCACTCAACTCAAACGAATGCGGGGATCAAGGTATCCGTACGACAGATCGACAATCAGGTTGACAACGACGAAGCCGACGGCGATGATCAGCGTAAACGCCTGCACGACGGCGTAATCGCGCGAGGTGATGGCATCGAACAGGCTTTTGCCGACGCCGGTCAGGCCAAACACGGTCTCGGTCAGTACCGCGCCGCCCAGCAGCGCGCCGAGCTGCAGGCCGATGACGGTAACCACCGGCAGCAGCGCGTTGCGCATGGCGTGACGGAATACAACCAGACGCTCCTTCAACCCTTTGGCCCGCGCCGTGCGCGTGTAGTCGAGACCCAGCACGTCCAGCAGACTGGAGCGCGTCATGCGCGCGATGATCGCCAGGGGGATAGTGCCCAGCGCGATCGTCGGCAGGATCAGGTGTTTGATCGCATCGCCGGCCAGCATCCAGTTGCCGGTGGCGATGCCGTTGAAAATGTACATGTTCGACAGGAAATTGACAGGCCCGTAAACAGGCGAGCCGTCCGGCACGTTCCAGGTTTCGAGGAGCGAAGGCACCGCCATGCCAGCCGTCACCCGGCCCGACGGCGGCAGAGCGAAGGGTGTGTCTTTCAGCAGCAAAGCGAACACGTAGGCCAGCAGCAAACCCAGGACGAATACGGGGATCGACACGCCGATGTTCGCGCCCACCATCGTCGCCACATCCGCCGAAGTGTTGTGCCAGTAGGCCGATATGACACCGAGCACGATCCCGAAGATGGTGGAGAAGATCAGCGCGCTGATCGACAATTCAACCGTCACCGGCAGCCGCTCGCCCAGGATGTCGGTAACCGGGCGACCAAAGCGAGTCGAGGTACCCAGGTCGCCTTGCAGCACATCGCCCAGGTAGATTGCGAACTGCTCGGGGATGGGCTTGTTCAGGCCAACCCGCTCCATGAAGGCCTCGCAGATCTGATCGGTCGCGTGCTCGCCGAGCACCGCGCGACACGGATCGCCCGGGATCAGTCGCGCCAGGGCGAACGTCACGAACAGTATCCCCAGCAAGACCGGAATGGCCAACAGCAGTCTGCGAATGATGTAGCGGATCATCTGGATCGATTCAGCGCGAGACTTGGAAGTGGGGCGCTGCCGGGGCAACGCCCCACTTCACATTCATACGAGCATCTCACTGCAAAGGTTCAGTCGCCGACCTATTGCGGCGCGTTCAGGAACTGGCCGAACAGGCCGGGGAAGTACGTGAAGTTGCCGTCGCGACCGACGTGCAGCGGGTGCTCGGCGTCCCACTGGACGGCGTACGACATCACCACGTCGTTGGCATCCAGCGCCGCACCGTTGTGGAAGGTCACCCCCTGGCGCAGCGTGAACGTCCATTCGGTCAGATCGTCGTTGGCCGACCATTCCTCGGCCAGCCCGGCGACGGGCACGCCGGTGCCCTGCTCGTAGGCCAACAGCGACTCCAGCACCTGCTCGCAGGCGCGCAGCGCCTCGCCGTCGGTCTCGTCGGCGCAGTACAGGCCGGCCGGCTCGCCGTTCTGCATCCACACGAAGGTATCGCGGCCGCCGGGGTTCATGCGCCCGAACTGCTCGGCGCCGATATCCGAGGCGTACGCACCTTCGACATCGGCCTTGAAGGCCGCGCCGTTGCCGCCGTGCGCGATCGGGATCATCGGCACGTGCCGCTTGATCAACTCGTTGGCCTCGACGTAGAATGGATAACGCTCATCGGCGCTGGCGCGCGTCGCGCCGTTCTGCAGCGCCTCGTGGATGTCCGGCCAGCCTTCGCCGAACTGCTTGGATGCGCCCTGGCCGAAGTGGAAGTCCAGGAAGTTGGTGGCGTCCGGGTAGTCGGCGCCCCAGCCCAGCATGTGGAAACCGTCGATCTCGCCGGCGTCCGCCGCGTCGAGGAACGCGCCGGATTCCATGACGACGATCTCAACGTCCACGCCGATGTCGGCCAACTGCGCCTGGATGTCCTGCGCCACCACACCCGGGTTCGGCAGGTAGCCGCGCACCACGTCGCGGTAGGTGATGGTGGTCTGGAAGTCGGGCAGCACGCCCTCCTCTTCGAGGATCTGCTGGGCCATCTCCGGGTTGTACTCATACCAGTCGACTTCCTCGGTGAAGCCGAAGATCGACGGCGGCATGAACTGGCCGGCAACCGCCGAGCCTGGCGGGTAGAAGTTGTCGACGAGGCGCTCCTTGTCGATAGCCATCGCGAACGCCTGGCGCACGCGCTCGTTGTCGAACGGCGGGTAGGTGTTGTTCATGCCCAGGTAGAAGACGTTGGTGCCGCTGCGCGTCTTGAGCTGCAGGTTCGGATCAGCTTCAATGACCTCGAAGTCGTCCGGACCGGGGTTGTCGATGCCGTCGACTGTGCCGGCCTGCAGTTCCAGCAGACGCTGCGCGCTCTCCGGGCTCCAGCGGAAGATCAGCGTCTCGGCATTGGCCTTGTTGCCCCAGTAGTTGTCGTTACGCTTGAAGATCAGTTGGTCGCCACGACGCCACTCGTCAAACATGTATGGGCCGGTGCCGTTGGGCGACTCGATCAGATCGCCTCCGCCGCCGGTTTCCTCCAGGTAGTCCGCGTCATTAATCGCGTACGCGGAGAAGGCGACTTTGGCAGGGAAGGCCGGGTCGGGGTAGCACAGTGTGAGCTTAACGGTGTACTGGTCGACGGCCTCGATCGACGCGAATTCGCCGCCATAAGCGCAGTCTGCCGGCCCCGCCTCAGGGTAGGCCATAGCCTCGAACTCGGGCATTGCTTCAGTGGGCGGTGGGGCCGCCGTGGGTGGAACCGCGGTGGGCGGCGGGGGCTGAGTCGGCGCGACCGTCGTCGCCGCGCCGCCGCAGGCCGACAGTACGACCGAAGCGACCATCAGCAGCGACATCACTGCAAACAGCTTGCGGTTGTGCAACATTCTTTCTCCTCCTTAGAGAAAACTTGCGTATAGAGACGTTGTACCGACGAGCGAACCAGAATGACTGTTCCTGGCCTCACCTCCCTTCTAACGAATCGCTCTGCGGTTCTCTAGCCGATCCTGAAATGCCGTGTCACACGGATTGGCAAGAATTCCCGCCCTAGTCTGTCAACGAATGGGGAAACGAATAAACGAATTGCGCCAGCGGCCATAGGTCATTCGCTTATTCGTTGGACATTCGTTGACAGAGTGACTTGCCATTTCGAACATCCAAAATACCTCACAGGGAAATCCGTGTGTCAGGTCATGCGCCCGGCGGTATGCCTTCTCGGACGGATCGGATGGCTTCGTCGGCTGTCGGATACACGTTGAACAGGCTGATGAAGCCCACCATCTCGAAGATCTCGCGCACGCGCTGCGCCATGCTGCACAGGGCGACGTCGCCGCCGGCCGTACGCGCGCGGCGGCGCGCGCTCAACAGCGCGCGCAGGCCGCTGCTCGACACGTACGTCACCCCCGCCAGATCGACGATCAGGCGCGCGCGACCGGCGTCCAGGTGCTCTGTCAGGACCTGTTCGAACGGCGGCACGCTGAACGTGTCCAACCGTCCCTGTGGGGCGACCCGGACGATATCGGCCTCGAGTATTTCCTGCACAACGGCGCCGTTCACTTGGCGCTCCGCTTCACCATGGTCAGATGATTGCCCACGCGCTCGTCGAAATGGAACGTCACTTCGTCCATCAGTTTGCGCATGAAAAACAACCCAAGCCCGCCGACCTTCATCTCGTCGACATCCAACAGATCGGCGCCGACCTGTGGTTCCGGAACCACGTCCGGATTGAACGGCCGGCCCTGGTCGTAGATGTCTACGCGCAAATCGCCGTTGCCGTCGACGCGGCAGGATAAGACGATGTCGCCCGCCCGATTCGGACCGTACGCGTGCTCGACGACATTCGAGCACGCCTCGTCGACGGCCATCTGGACGCGAAAGACGTCATCCTCGTCGAAACCGGCATCCCGGGCGACCCGAGCGATGAAGTCTGCGATCTCGGCCAGGCTCTCGAAGCGGCCCGGCACTCGGAGCGTTTTCTCTTCCGACATCGAAGGCTCAAAATGAGCCGACTGCCTCCAGAGTGTCTTCGTACACCGTGAAGACCGACGTCAGGCCGGCGAGATCGATGACTTCGCGCACGCGCTCCGAGGGCCGGGCAATCACCACGTCACCGCCCGCCTTCTTGGCCGTTTTGAGCGCAGACACCAACGCGCGCAAACCCGCGCTGCTCATGTATTCGACCTCGGCCAGCTCCATGACGATTTGATGGCGCTGGCCCTCGAGCAAGTCTTGCAGCGCCTTTTCCAGCTCCGGCGACGCCGCACTATCGACGCGGCCGCTCACCGTAACGACGTTGACACGCTTCAAATCGCGGCTAGAGATCTGCATCCGTCGACTCCTGTGTGGGGTGTGAACGATTATACCACAGGCATTTTGCAACAGCCAAAGTTATCAGTCATCAGTTATCAGTCATCAGTGGTCAGTTATCAGTGGTCAGTTGTCAAGTAATTGATCGCTACCGATTGCCGGTCGCCGGTTACTGAGCACTGATCACTGATTACTGATTACTGCTCACTGGTTACTAGCCAGTCGCGTGGCGCCGGCCGCCAGACCGGCGAACAGCCAGAAGAAGGCAACCGAATGATGAAAGTCCAGGTTGAAGAAATAATGGTCGAATATGCCGCCGACCAGCGCGCCGGCGATCGCGGCGTGCAGCCCCCACCACATCGGCTCCAGCGCTGGACGGTCGCGCACGGCCCGGCGCTTCTGCCACGACCACGCGAACAGCGTGAGCATGGCGAGCAGAAAGGCGGCCAGACCGGCCATTCCCATTTGCTGAGCGATCGTCAGGTACACATTGGCGACGCCGAGGTAGGTGTCGAGGTCGGGCGAGCCGGTGAAGCCGACGCCGAAGATGGGATAGCGTCCGATCAAGATCAGCGCGTCCTTGTACTCGCCGAAGCGCATTTGCGTCGCCAGGTCTTCACCCTGCACGCCTTCGAAGAAGTGCGTGACGTAGGCCTGCGTCTGCGGCAAGATGAGTATGAATATCGCCGTCGCGGCCAGAATCGGCAGAATCTTGCGGTAGCGCAACACACCCAACCCCAGCAGCGCGGCGCCGGCGCCGATGAACGATCCGCGCGAGATGGTCAGCACCAGCGCAGTCGCCATCGCCGTGGCGATGATCGCCGCCCAGCGGCGTCGCACGACCGGCCGCGAGCCGAAGGCCTGCGCCGCGCTCACGGATAGCGTCATGATCAGTAACCCGCCGAGCACGTTCGGATCGACCGAGGTGCCGGTCGCGCGCTGCGTCAGGCTTGGATCGTCGCGGATGTAGCGCAGCACGCCCGGCCCTTCCGGGTAACCGAAAACGCGCAGCCGCGACAGCAGCTCCATCGTCGTGCGATCGGGCAGCACGTACAGCACGATGGCGATCAGCGACGCCAGGAAGCCGGCGATCATGAACGCGCGGACGAACTTCGCCAGCCGCGCCTCGTCACGAACCGTATCCACGATCATGAAAAACAGGATGATGCTGAGCAAGACCTCCGCGAAGTGGCGCGCCACGGTCTGCGTCAAGGGCGCGTGCCCCAGCCCGGCCACGAATGAGGCCAGCGCCAGCGCCAGGAAGATCAGCACCGGCGCGCCGACCGGCGCGGTGGCGAACCGCCCCAATTTGCCCGTCACACGCTGCATCAGCCACACGAAGAACAGCGCCCCGACGATCAGGTCGAGGAACGTCGGCTTGAACCCGACATCAACGGGCAGCGCACCGAACGGAAGAAGACAAATGACGGCAATCAGCGCCACGTAGCCGACGTCGATGTCGCGCAGCACCCACAGGCCGAAGGTAATGCCGACGAGCAGGCCGAGGCTGATCAGCCCGCCTAGCAGCGAGATGAGTAGCCCGCCGACCAGCGAGACCGCCAGCGCCAGGATCAGCACACTCGGCATTGGCAGCCGCGCGTCAGTGGGTCGGAACACAGATTGAAGCCAACGTGTGCGCTGCATATGCAGATTAAACTCCTGGAATGGGCAAAAGGTTCAGTAACGTCCGGCCGGCACACGGCGATCAAGGATCGGCTGTGGGCGCGGGTGGGAACCAGGCGACCAGGGGTAATGAGGCTGCATCTTCAGGAAGCCGGTTTCCCCCCTGATCGCGCGCCGGCAGCCGGGTGACCGTATCCGGATCATACAGACCGATGTGAAGCTTCCCCTCATCCAGGCGGATACCCTCCGGCAACGATAGCGTGTAAACGTCCAAGAGTTGCTCGCCCAGGCGCCACGTCTCTAAAGGGCGAGTCCACCACACGGGCACGCCGTCTGCCTGGGCGACCAGCCGGCCGGATCCATCCAACAAGTGAACGAAGACTTTAGCGCCGATCTGCGGACGATCGGACAGAGCGCGCCAGATGAGCACGATATGCAGATCAGTGCCGCGCCTGATCCAAATGCCTTCCAGTCCGGCCACCTCTCCGAACCGCACGCCGACCGACTGCTGGCGGCGCAGGATGGTCGCCGGGCTGGCGTAAAGGCGCAGCCGATTGCCGCTCACGTCGGACAGGCCCAGGTGCAGCGCCTGTCGCGCGAACGCCGCGTCGGCGATGCGCTGCGGATCCCAGGCCGGGTTGTAGTAGTCCAGATACCACAGCACCTCGTGCTCGGCCAGCAGCGCTTCAAGTTGTTCCTCCAACTCCTCCAGTGTCTGCGTCGGGTAGGCCGGGATCAGCGCGCAGCCCAGGCTCCGCTCGAAGTAGTGATCGGAGTAGTAGCAGTGCGCCGCATCAGGCGTGCCCAGCCCGAACACGTCTGTCGGCCCGGCGTGCTCCACCAGATACCCGCTCAATTGGCGAGGAAGAGGGCGCAGCCACTCGTTGGGGGACATCGAGAATCCTGGATCGTATGGCAGGCGTATCGTGCGCCAGGTAGGGGAGAGCATCACCGCAGCCAGCGCGACGAACACGCCCAGCCCCAGCCAGCCCCCGATTGCCCCTGTCGGGGGCCAGCGCCGACGCCCTACCAGACTCCCCAGCCCCAATACCGCAAACAGCAGCCACGGCAGCATGTACTTCGGGTGATACAGCGGCTTGACCCACCCCAACGCCGCATACGCTCCCAGCGGCAGCGCCACCATCCCCAGCAGTAGCCAGCGCCGCGGCTTCGCCACCTGGAGACTCCCCACCAGCCAGCCCCCTACCAGCAGCGTCCCACCGATGACTCTCAGCCAGGCATCCGGAATGTCCCGGTACCCGAATGTCCCCACCACCGCCAGACGCCCCAGCGTGTCCCACGGCGGCAGCGTGAACGACCACGTCTTACCCGCGCTCAGGCTCGTCGGATTGAAAAAGCCTTGCCCCATCAGCGGCAGCCAAAGCGCGAAGGCAACCCAGGCGATAACCTGCGAAACGAGCCAGCGGCGGCGGGCAGCGCCGGTCAACGCCAACAGCCCCCATAGGCCCAGCGCAGCCACAAACAGAACATTAAAGTAATGTGACAGCAAGGCCAACAGGCTGGCCACAGCCGCGATCCCGATGGCTGAGCGTCGAGGCAACCGCTCGAAGCGCAGCCCGATGAGCGCCGCGAAGGCCAGACTGGTGATCATCGGGCTGTACATTCGCGCCTCGCGCACGTGCGTCGTCACCTGAGGATTCAAGCCCAGGAAGAGAACGGCCGATAATGCTGCGAGCTGCCCCAGGCCGATGGTGCGCCCCAGGCGGTAGACCAAGCTAAGCAATAAGACTCCGTTCAGCAGCGACAGGTATCGCACGAGGAACTCCGGGCGACTCCCCGCCAGGATGTGCCAGGCACGCATGATGAGATAATAGACCGGCGGATGTGGCTCATCGGTGTTCAGCAGTTGCAGAATCTCACCGGTTGGCCGGGTCGTCAAAATCGCCACGAACGATTCATCACCGCTGAGCGACGGATAGCCCAGGTCCCAGATCCAAACTGCAAAGAAGCCCAAGCAGATCACGACGACAGGCAGCAGCGAGCGAAACTTGCCGACTTGCTTCAACAATCGTTCGAACCCCCGGTTAGAGTCAACCGCCCGACACATCCGTATCAGTCTGCATTAACGATAGACTTTGTGGTACACTCGCTGCACAACCAGCCAGCCGAAGTTCGCATCCCTTATCCCATGCAGAACCTGAAACGATCCGGCATCCTTCTGATCTTGACGCTTGTCGCGTTTGCCCTCTACGTGTTTCAGATGGACAGCCAGAGCCTGCGCGGCGACGAGGCCTTCGACGCCACGTTCATCACCGGCTCGATCCCCTCGATGCTCGAGGAGATGCGATCGACCCAGCCCTATCCCCCTCTGTATCACCTTGCGCTCAAAGGCTGGACGGCGGTTGCCGGCCGCAGCGTGTTTGCCCTGCGCTTCCTGTCGGCATTCTGCACTGTGCTGGTCGTCCCCCTGGCCTACCAGTTGGGACGCTTGTGGTTCGGCAGGCGAGCGGGACTGTTCGCCGCACTGCTCGCCACCTTCCATCCCCTGCTGCTGTGGTACGCGCAGGATCGCATGTACGGTTCACTCGTGGCGCTGACGCTCGCCTCTACGGTGCTGGCGACTCTCCTGTGGCAGGGACACAGCGGCCGATTCGTGTGGTACGGCTACGCCGCCGTCACGCTCCTCAGCCTCTACGAACATTACGCTGCCATCTTCATCTTGCTTGCCCAGAACTTGATCGCGCTGGTCTGGGGTTGGCGCGCTCGCGGCAAGCGCTGGCTGACCGCGTGGATCGGCATTCAGTTTGTGATCGGACTCGCCTACCTGCCCTGGATTGCATTCGCATGGCCGGTGCTGTCGTCGCACACCAGCGCCTGGACTCAACCCGTCGCGCTGCCTGATATGCTGAGGCGGCTGTTCCAGGCCTACAGCGTCGGGTTGACGATCAGCCCGGAACAGGCCATCATCCCGCTCGTCGGATTCGGCATCGCCGCCGGGCGCGGACTGCTCGCTCGCGGCGAACACCCCGATCGTCCCGCGCGTCTGATGGCGCTCATCGTGATCATTATACCCGTCACGGCCGTGTACCTCCTGTCGCTGTCCCGTCCCATGTTCGACGAGCGGTATCTGGTCATGATCATCGTTCCCTACCTGGCGCTGCTGGGACGCGGGCTTGCTGGCGCGCGGCGCTGGGCGCCGATCGGCCTGGGCGGGCTAATGTTGGCGGGAATGATCGTCGCCGATCTCAACTATCGGTTCGATCCGGCCTTCGCCAAAGCTCCGGGTTGGAATACGGCCTTCGCCTTCTTGCAAGCGCAAGCGCGTCCCACCGATGCGATTGTCTACACTTTCCCCGATCCCGCGCCTGAATACTACGCACAGAACCGTTGGGCTGTTTTTCTCTTGCCCCCAGAGGCTCCGCCTGATCCCGACCGAACGCGCCAGATCGCGCGCGAGATCGCGGAAACGCACCCGCGCATCTGGTTGATTCCGCAATGGTCGCGCGTGTGGGATCAAGACCGCCTGGCCGAGCAAACGCTCGACGCGATAGCCGAGCGAGCGGCGGAGTTCCGTGCCGGCCAGCTTCCGTTGGTCCTGTATCACACGCGCCAACTCTACGAAGCCGAGCGCACCCCGCTAGATGTCACCCTCGGCGGGCGCGCTCGCTTAATCGGGGCGACGGTGCGCCAGCCGGATGGAAGCGTCGTGCAGCATCTCATCGCGTATCCAGGTGATCTGATCCGCGTAACGCTGTACTGGCAAGCCGAGCAACTCATGGAGGCCAACTATTCAGTCTTTGTCCACCTGCTCGACGAGGCGGGGCAGATTCAGAGCCAGCAGGACAATTGGCCTCGCGGCGGCGCGTATCCGACGAGCTGGTGGGAACCGGGCGCAGTCGTCGTCGATACGGTCGTAATGGCCCTCGACCCCGACACGCCGGCCGGGACATACCGACTTGTCGCCGGGATGTATGACAGTACAGGGACCCGCCTGCCAGTCACAGGCGCAGACGCCGATGCGCCAAATGCGCGTGCAGTGCTGCCCGCCACGGTCGAAGTTCAAGTTCCATGCTCCTATCCGTGCAATCCGTGACCGAAATCCGTGTCAGATGCGCATTCATCCCCAGCGATGCCGCGCCAGCAATACAAGCGCCAGAGATCCGGCCAGCCACGATCCGATCGAGAGCGCCAGCCCGAGCGTGACGCTGGCCGGCGCAAACGACATTTCCACCCGATGCGAACCGGCAGGAACCACCACGGCGCGCAGCGCCGCATTCGCGCGCAGCACGGGGACCGCGCGACCATCCACCGTCGCGTGCCAGCCGGGATAGTCCAGCTCGCTCAAGACGAGCAGCCCGTCGGCGGCGGCTTCCACATCGATGACGATGCGCTCCGGCTCGTAGATTGACACACGCGCCGACGACGATATTGCGGACGCCGCGCTCAGTGGCACAGGCTGAGACACAAGCGCCTCGCTCGACACATCGAAACTTTGATCGGCCAGCGCCGCCAGCGCCGCGCCCTCATCCACCACGTGGGCGCGATGCACGACCCAGGCACGCGGGGTCGAAGCAGACAATCGAAACAAGGTCAACGAATGGCCTTCCCAGGCATCCCTCGCGATCGCCTCAGCCGGCACGCTCAGGCCGTCGGCCTGATCGACAACGTACTTCACGCTGAGCAATTGCCACTCGCGCTCTTTGGGCAGCGTGTCACGCAGGCGCGCGTAGGTGTGCATCACCAGCGGGCTGACACCGTTGACCGAGTGAACACGGGTCAGGTCGCCCCAGTTGCCATCGAGCGCATCGCGCCCATCGACGCGCGCCAGGTCCGGATCCGCGCGCACTTGGGCGAGGAGGCCGGGGAACGTGGTCTGAGCTTCGGGCGGGCGGCGCTCCAAATCGGTCTGCCAGTTAATCGTAAACAGATCAAATACGATCAGCGCAAGCAACAGCATCGGCCACAGCCTTCGACCTGCCGAAGGTGGCGATTGAGGCAGATTCAACCAGCCGATCGAGGCAAGCGCCAGGAAAGCCGCGAACACGGTTCGATCGAGTGCCGTCGTCACATCGGGCGCGCCGGTGACCTGCCACAGCGCAAACAGAACCGCCGCCAAAAGAACAAGACCGGCAACGAGCCAGCCCAGGGTGCGTCGCATCAAGCCAGTCAGGCGCGGCGAATCCTGCGTGCGGAGCGCGGCGAATCCGATTCCGGCGGCGATCGCAAGTGCGAAACTCATAATGCCCGCGGCTCGTTCCTGTGATCGAAACAGGTTGAACCCAGGCACCCACTGGTACAGGAGGTTATACAGAAACGTTGAGCCGCCGAGCGACAATACGAACGCACTCAGCGCAATCGCCAGCCAAAAGAAAGCCAGCCGCTTGGCATGGCTCAGCATGGCGGACACGGCAAGGAGCAGGGGCACGAGGCCCACGTACAGCGGCGACCATGCCCCAGTCGTACCCGGCAGCAGCATCTGGACCGTGTCGCGCAGGGCGAAGCCTCCCGCCAGCGCATCATAGCCCAACTCACTCCGCGTGGACAGTCGCATGAACTCGAGCGACGGCAGCCACTGCGCTGCCGACGCGCCTAGTCCGATGAGTCCCAAGACGGCGAACCGTGCCGCCGCTTCGCGCCAGCCGGTGCGCTGCGAGTACGCGCGCCAAACGCCATACAGCAAAGCCAGGTAGGCCATGTGCAGCGCCGTTTGGGGATGCCCGGCCAGCAGCGCAATCGCCATGACGAGACCGGCGCCGACGCTCGCCGCGCTGCGCGACCCTTCGGCTTCCCCACTCCACCTGCCCCCTGCAGGGGGTTCGGTCGGGGACTTCGTGCTCAGGGCAGGCCTAGCCCGCGCCGCGGTGAAGGCGATATCGACCAGGAGCAAGAGCAGCGGCAACCAGGTCACGGTCTCGAGGATGGCCAGTTGAAGAATGGGGTAGCTGGTCAGGTAACCGCCGAAAGCGAAGACGATGGCCGCGACGAGCGCCGCTAGCCGGTCTTTCAGCACACGCCACGCGAAGGCGAAGGTGAAAGCGCCGGCCAGGAAGACGTGCGCGATCGCTTCCATCTCCAACGCGAAATATGTGAAGCCGCCCGGGCCGGCAAGCAGGATGGTGATCCAGCGCGGCGGATAGAAGCTGGCCGATTGCACGTCGGCCAGGAAAGGATGCCCTGAGTACACGTACGGATTCCACAATGGAAGTTGACCTTGCCAGAAGCGCTCGGACTGGTAAACTGCGGACGCGTAGAACTGTCCGGAAAAATCGCCCGCCGCAAACGAGGCGCGATCAATCGCGCTGGGCGTCCAGATACGCCAAAAGAACGCAGCGCACAGAAGGCCCAGGAACACATAGGGAGCGGCTCCGCGCAGAACCAGCCTGACCCTTGCGAAGGTTTCAACTGCGCTCCTCCGCGCAAATCGTCTGGCTTGCCACGCTCGCTTCGTCGGCAAAATCCACCCCCAACCTTCGCAAGGGTGAGTAATTACGTCAGGGAAGTGATAGGCCGATCAGAACACGATTGTCCGGCATGGGGTTCTGACCGGCATCACGAACGGGCAGGCGCGTCCCGTCAACACTGCGATACAGGCCGATCGCCAGTCGATAAGCGCCAGCCGGCAGATCATCCGGCAGCGGCAGAATACGTGTGTCCAACACGGTCTCGCCGGGCTGCCACCATGAGGTAGGATAGTCGCCGTTCAGCGGCTGGCTGTCCCATTGTGTAATCAAAAGGCCCTGGCTGTCAAGTAAATGGACGAACACCGTATAATCTTCCGGGGGACGCTGCAAGGCAGACCAGTGCAAGTCCAACGCGACCTGTTTCGACGCGGGCGCAGCGACGTTTAACTCGTAGCCATCCAATTGAATCACGTCGCCGAATGTGATTCTGGAGGAGACGGCCGGCTCCCCACTCCCATCGGTCGGGGACCCTTCGACTTCGCTCAGGGCAGGCTTCGCGGGCCAACCAATTGGCGACGGCAACGCGCTTGCATCGAATATCAATGCCGGAATGGGGTTTCCCGCGCCGTCCGCGAGCGCCGCCCAGCGCCGCCGAGACCAATCGATCAAGTTGACGTGCGCCCGCACCAGGGCGGGGCGCTGCGCATCGGGGTCGAGTGGAATGCGATACTCGTCTGCGAAGATCGCTCCCGCCGGACAATCACCCGTCGCCAGCAAGCCGCGATGCGGATAGGCGTCGATCTTGCCGATCTCGGCCAGTCCGCGCCCTTTCGCCGAGATCGATACGCTGTAATTCGTTTCCATCGGGACAAGGCACTGCCAATACAGCATGATCCTGAGCTGACCGTTCGAGTCAACTCTCCGAAAGGGCACGACTCCGAGCAATCTCATCCGATCATCGAACGTCACGTTCAGCGTCTGCATGTCGGCGGGCAAATCAGAGCGCTCGATATAGCGCACGGCAGCGTACGTCGGAGCCATATCGGCAAACGGCGCGCGCAGCGCAATCAGGAACATCACGATAGGCACACACCACTTCAAGACGAGCGACACGGGCCTAGTGGAGAAGCGAACGGCGACGCGCTCCACAAACGCGTCCCAGCCCATCCAAATCAGCGCGCTGATCGCGCCGATGGCCAGGAAGAGCAGCCGTCCCTGGGAGGCCGGTGTGATCGACGTCCAGCGGACGACGCCGACGAAAATCGTAAGCACATAGAGCGCCAACACCAGCCACGCCCACAGGCGAGATCGGTCTCCCTCGCGCCAGACACGGCGAATGTATAACACGACGCCCAGGGCCGCCAGCACCGTCAACACGTCGTAAAAGACGTATGCCAGAGGCAGGGTCAGGATATTGACTGCGCCAAACAGCGCCCAATAGGCGATCTTGAACCCCTCGAACTCGGGTATAAGTTGCAGCAAGGTCATGGATCGACGCCCGGCGATGTCGGCCATTGTCTCGATGCCGAGCCACTCGCCGTACAGCTCGTAGTTGCGCGCGTGCCACCAGCCGGCGATCAGCGCCACACCGGCCGCAAGCATCAGTCCCGAACCCACCCAGCGCGCCCACTCGCGCTTCGGCAGATGAACTACCGACAGCGCGATCGCCGCCGGCACGAGCAGAGTCAAGCCACTCACTTTGGAGAGCGCGGCCAGACCGATGGTCATCGCCAATGCGGCACGCCGGACCAGCCAGCGGCGCTTGCCCGGCTCCGCCTCGCGCGATCCATAGCGCCGCTCGTTCAGGATGCGCATCGTCAATACGAGCGCGATCGTCGAGGCCAGGATCAACAAGTTGTCATTATTGACCGAGGCGGTGATGAACAGGAACATCGGCGTGAACGCCGCGATCGCCATCGCGCCTGTCGCCAGGTCGGGACGTCCCGGAGCTATCTCCCGCATCAGCACACCGACGAGCACCACTGTGGCCGTGCCCATCAAGATCGATACGAAGCGGATGAGGTGAACGGCGAGCGTCGTAGCCTGCCAGGGAGCATTCTCTGCGTCGGAGTGCACGACAAGATTCCTGTTCGCGTACAGATACGGATCGCCTGGCTGCGCATGCGGGTTGTAGCGCAGGCGCTCGCTCACGTCGCTCGTGTCGATCCAGCGGGCTATGGGTGAGACCAAAAGGTAATACAGTGGCGGCTGGCTGCCCTCCTGCTCCCAGGCTGTCTTCACGCCCGGGCGCTGGGCAGGCAGGCCCAGACCGTCGGCAATGTGCTTTACGACCGCGAAATGCGACAACTCGTCGGAGGCTTCGAAGATGGGCATGACGACGCTGTAAAGGCAGCTCAACAGAACGAACGCGACGACAACCAGGCGCTGAGGCGGAGAAACTTCAAACTCCAAAGGGGCAAAGTTCAAAGGTTTCATCGGACGCGCACCTTGTTCAGCAAGATGTAGTTCTCCGTGATCCGGCCATCGTCGGTCAGCACACGCAGGCGATCGAAAGTCGACGATCTAAGATCGTAAACACCGATCTCGACTTCATACACACCGGGTGGTGTATCCGGCTTGATCGTCAACTCGTACGTGTCGCTGACCACTTGCCCCGTGGCCCACGTGGAGGTGGGCGGCGCGAGTTGTTTATCGTGCTGCGCCCGCAACGTCTCGGGCGGCTCAAGGACATGCGTGAAGACTGTGTAGTCGATCGGCATCCTGGAACGCGCTCGCCAGTAAAGCGTCAGACGGAGCGTTTCACCGGGCGCCGCGACACGCCGGTCCATATCATAGCCGATCAGCTCGACTTGGTTTCCGAGATTGAAGGCGACCGGGTTGGGAACATCACCCGGCCCCGGCGCGAGCGCGATCGACCCGAATCGCACGTTATCGCCACCGCTCGACACAGACCCTTCGCTGCCCGGCATGGGGATGCCGGGCCTGCTCCCTCCGCTCAGGGCGGGCAAGCGCGGCCCGCCCGGAATCGCTGTGTCGTATACGCCGACTTCCCAGGTGAGCACGTTGGGGGCGTAAGCCGCCTTCGGAATGTAGAGCACATAGCGCGAAGCGATCACGTCCCCGACGTTCATCTGCGAGGTCGGCCACAATCCCTGGCCGGGAAACATGTCGCGCTGCGCAACGACGATTTCGTTTTCGTCGAGCAGGTGGACGAACGTGCTGTAATCGCGATCCATCGGCGCGCTGGCCTGCCAGTATAACGTGATCTCGATCGACTCACCTGGCCTGGCCGAGCGTGAGTCGACATTCGCGCCAAGCAGTCTGATGCGATCGCCGAATTCGACGTCGAGCGGAACGTCAAACCCTTCGCCTTCGCTCAGGGCAGGCGACTCGATCCGAGTGACGGGATCAGGGCGGGCGTAGGCCGGAGCAATCGTCGCGAACGGCGCGATCGCGGCGATGGTGAACAGACACACGCCCAGGGCTGCGCCCGCAAATCGCCCGGCACTGTCCGGCAGCAAACCGGTCAAGCCCAGCACGAGGAATATCGACCACACGGCAATCGCACTGAAGACCAGGCGCCCTTGCGATGACCACGTCACCGTCGCCCACTGCGTCAAGGCGGCGACGACGAGGACGCCAAACAGGCCGACGGCGAACAAGGGTATGCGCTCTTGTAGGTAGCCGCTCAAGTCGCGACCGAAATCGCGGCGAGGTTGGCCCTTCGACAGGCTCCCCACTCCCTTCGGTCGGGGACTTCGCAGGGGAGGTCCTGGATCCTCGCGAAACCACTTCGCGGCGCTCGAGATGAGATACGCGACAGCGCCAACGAGAGCCATCCACGCCAACGCGTTGAGGAGGTGGTAAACCCAGTCGTCCATCGGCACGTTGACGCCGCCGAACAATCCCCAGTACGACAGCATGAATCCCCAGCGCTCGCCCCACAACTGCGCGAGCGAAGCGGGCGCCGCTCGCCTGCCGAGCACCTCGACGAACGCATTGAGGCCGGTCACGTCGCCGTACAGTTGGATGTTGCGCAGATACCACCAGCCGGCAATGAGCAGAAGTGGCACGGCCGTCCCCAGCGCGCCGGCAACGAGCTCCAGCCACGACCGGCGCTTCCACGCGACGACGGCCACCGTCAGCGCGGTCACGGGCAGCAGCGCCAGCGCGCTGGTCTTCGTCAGTGCGGCTAGCCCTAGCACGGTTCCCAGAGGAATCCAGCGCCCGACGCGAAATCCCAACGTGGCCGGCTCCTCCGGCGCGCGCAGCCGCTTGACGATGAGGAGCAGGGCGAGTGTGCACAGCAGCACGGCCAGGTTATCATTATTGACTGCGCTGCTGATGAAGAGAAACATCGGTGTAAACGCGACGACCGCTGCCGCACTCAATGCGAGCCATGCCCCCCCTGTGTCCCCCCCGCGCGCAGGGGGGAATAGTTCCAGCGCGACGCGATAAGTC
>DATEUJ010000093.1:0-30099 GCA_035283185.1 Anaerolineae bacterium
ACGCCAACGCCCCATTTGTTGCCAAGTTGCCTTCGCAGCTCCAGGCTTTCCTCAATCAGCCGTGTCGCACGCGCGTAATCACCCTGACGCATCGCTACCTCACCCAAGCCAGAAAGTTCAAAGCCGATACTCCTTGTATCCCCCAATTCGCGGGATAAGGCTAATGCTTCCTCCAGCCGCTCGTTCGCCAGATGAGTATCACCTGGTCGCAGCGCGGTCCACCCTAAACTGATGAGCGCGCGGGCGGTGCCATGTTTGTCCTCCAGTTCGCGCCAAATCGTCAGCGCCTCTTCCAAAAATCCTGACGCAGTCGGATAATCGCCTGCCTCCGTCGCTGCATTTCCAAGCTTGATGAGCGCGGATGCAATACCTGGCTTGTCTCGGACTTCGCGGCAAATTGCCAGACTCTCTTCAGCAAATGCTACTGTCGCCGCATAATCGCTTTGCCGATAGGCAAGTTCGGCCGCCCGGGCAAGCAGCTTGGCGCGTGCGGCCGTTTGTCCCTGGGCGATTTCCATCGAAAGTAGAGCAGAAAGCCGTTCGCGCCCTTCGCTAAAATAACCTCGCGCTTCCCAGAATAACCCGAGCGTGCCAGCTAATCGCAAACATAATTCTCCTGCATCTTCTGCCGTCTTGCTCCACTCGAGCGCTGCGCGTAAGTTGTCGTGCTCTTGCTCCATCTGATTTATCCACTCGACCTGCTCTGCGCTCTCTAGTTTTGCTTCGGCTTGCTCAGCAAGCGACAGGAAAAAGTTTGCATGCCGGTGTCGAATCGTTTCCTGCTCACCACTCGCTTCCAAACGCTCCAAGCCAAACTCGCGCAGCGTCTCCAACATCACAAACCGCAGCTCGCCATCTGGGCCCTCAACTTCTCGCAGCAAACTCTTGTCCAACAGCGATCCTAATTGATCCAACACAGAGACGCGGGTCGGATTATCTCCAGCCACCGCCTCGACCGCATCGATCGTACAACCGCCAATAAAAACGGACAGCCGCGCGAACATTTTTTGTTCGTTTTCATCCAACAAATCATAACTCCACGCAATGGCATTGCGCAGGGTCTGCTGGCGCGCCGGCAAATCACGCGCGCCACTCGTTAAAAATTCCAGAGGATGCTCCAGGCGGGCGAGCATGGCTTGCGGCGGCAATAACTTGATACGCGCCGCTGCCAACTCGATTGCCAGCGGCAAGCCATCCAAGCGATAGCAAATTCCAGCCACCATCGGCGCTGTGCTGTTCGTGATACGAAAGTCTGGCTTGACCGCCTGAGCGCGTTGGATAAACAATTTGACTGCAGCATACTGCGAGAGAGACTCCAGCGACGGTAGCTGTGTGAGATTCGGCAACTCCAGCGGTGGCACAGGGTAGGTGCGCTCACCGCTGACGCGCAATCCTTCGCGGCTGGTGACTAAAATCTTTAATTCACTGCACGCCGCCAGCAGTTCGGCGACGAGCAGTGCCGCAAGAATCACCTGCTCAAAATTGTCAAGCAATAGCAGCAAGGACTTGTTTTGCAAATAGTCTTTTAGATTTTCAGCAATGGACCGCCTCGGTGTCTCAGTGATGCTTAACGCTTGAGCGATGGTCGAAGCGACGAGCCCTGGATCGGTGATCGGCGCCAACGCGACAAAAAACACGCCGTCTTGAAAATGCTCGATCATCTCGGCGGCAACTTGCAATGCCAAGCGCGTCTTGCCGCTGCCGCCCGGACCTGTCAGCGTCAAGAGTCGCCCATCGGAAATCAACTGCTTGACCTCGCCAATCTCTTTCGAGCGCCCGATGAAACTGGTAAGTTGAATCGGCAGGTTATTCAAGGATATGCCCAGCGTCTTGAGCGGAGGAAAGTCAGAGGGCAAGCCCGTGATGACAAGCTGATATAGATGTTTAGGTTGGCGCAAATCCTTTAAGCGATGTTCGCCCATATCACGCAGAGAAACATCTGCGGGCAATTCCTTTTCGACCAAATCAGAGGTTGTTTGTGAGAGCAGCACTTGCCCGCCATACGCCGCGGCGGCGATGCGAGCCGCGCGATGTACATCGATGCCCATGTAACCCAACGCGGTGATTTGCGGCTCGCCCGTGTGCAAGCCCATGCGCACGCGTACGCTGACGCCATCCGGCCAGGCTTGGGCAGCGAGCGCACGTTGAGATTGTACAACGGCGTTTATGGCATCCATGGCGCGTGCGAAGGCAACGAAGAAAGAATCACCCTGGGTGCCCACCACGCTCCCATTGTGCGTCTCGCAGGCCTCGCGCAAAAGCCGCTGCTGCTCCTCAAGCAGGATGGCGTATTTCTCGCCCAACTGCTGCAAGAGTCGCGTTGAGCCTTCAATGTCGGTAAATAAGAATGTAACTGTCCCTGAAGGAAGACGTTGCCCTGCCGGAGGTATCGAAGGGTTAGCCATTGCTTTCTTCTAATGTGTACGCGATTGCCTGCTCCAGCGTCATGGCGCGGCCTTCAGCGGCAATCGCTTCAAACGCGGCCTCGCCGAGTTGATCACGCGCAATTTGAATGTGCCGATCGAACTCGGCGCGGTCGAACGGCGGAAATCGATAATCAGTAGTTGCAAATAATGCCTGTGCCGCGCCGCGCAACTTCGCAGCGCGTTCAGGTTGATTCGTCCCTCCGGCCACAGCGGCTAAGCCAGTTAAAAGATCGCACGCGCTTATTTTCTCGTATATCGTCCGGGCCAACTCGAAATAGCCAGTGAAATGTTGCGCGGCCAGTGCATAATCGTCTCGATGCAGAGCAACCAGACCCAAGAAATATAAAGCCAGAGCCCAGTCAGCCTTCAGACCATACTCGCGAGAAATAGCCAGGCCTTTCTCATAGAACTGTTCGGCTTGCTCATAATCGCCCTGATGGCGGGATAAATCTCCCAAATCGCATAAAGCGATCACAGCTCCCTGCTTGAAATGAAGCCCTTCATCAATCATTAAATGCTGGTCAAAGAATTGGCGCGCTTTTTCATAGTTTCCTTGTTTCAGGAATAGTTGTCCCACCCACTGGGATGATCTAGCCATGCCCCACGCATCGCCCAACTGACGGAACAGATCCAAACTCTGCTCAAGCAGGGAAAGCGCCGAGGCATCATCATTCCGCTCACCCGCGACAATGCCCAAATTAAACATGACAAAAGCCATGCCCCACTGGTCACCGTGCTTTTGATAGTGTTCGAGGCTTTGTGCAAAAAGCGATTGTGCCGTGTTATGGTCTCCTTCACTTGAATATGCGACCATGCCCAAGTAAGCCAAGGCTTCAGCCAAGCCTCGCTCACCGTCAACGCCCAACTTTAGCCAGATCGCCTGACTTTCATTCAAAACGGATCGCGCCTCGCGAAAATCGCCCGAAAGCCAGCTCTGATGTCCGACATGATTGAGTAGTCGGGCATATAGCGCAGGATGAGCGGTGATCTGGGGCAGGGCGCGTATCTTATCGAACCAACTGCGTATCTCGCTAAAATGATCTCGCACAAACCATAGCCAACTCAGCGCGCCGAGCAGGCGCAGCGCAGTCTCCGTGTTTTGATTGGACACACACCTTTCGAGCGCAGCGCGAAAATTATCGTGCTCGCTCTCCAGGCGATCCACCCATTCAACCTGACGCGGCCCGTGCATTTCTTTATCCGCTTCCTCGGCAAGATCAAGGAAATAAGCCAGATGCCAATCACGGACGTCTGCTTCCCCATCCATGCGGCGCAAGCGATCCAGCGCAAACTGTTGAATCGTCACGAGCATGTTAAAGCGAGGCTCGCCGCGCGCGTCGAATGTACGCTGCAACAGGCTCTTATCCAATAACGAAGTAATGAGATCGGTTACTGTAATGTTTGTTGATGTTCGAGAGAAGATTGATTCAGTCGCGTCGAGCGTAAAACCACCCGTAAAGACCGAGAGACGCGCAAACAATCGCTGCTCGTCAGCCGAGAGCAGGTCATGACTCCAGCCGATGGCATTGTGCAATGTCTTGTGGCGCGCGGAGACAGCACGCATGCCATCGACGGATAAAATGAATTGACTGCTCAAGTGCGCCAGCAAAGCTTGAGGGGACATCAAGCGGATGCGCGCCGCGATCAGTTCGATGGCTAACGGCAGACCGTCCAATTGAGCGCAGATGGCTGCAACAGCCTGGATGTTGCCGGCATTCAGCAAGAAATCAGACCGCACAGCGCGAGCGCGCTCGGCAAAGAGCGTCAGAGCCGCAAATTGCGATACCCCTTCTATATCCATTGATTGCAATTGAGATGTTGCTGGGGTATTCAGCGCAGGCACGGGATAAAGCCACTCGCCTGAAACGCGTAAAGCTTCACGGCTGGTAGTAAGAATTTTTAAACGGGGACAGGTTATCAGGAGGTCAGATACGAGTGACGCTGTCCCCTCGATGATATGCTCGACGTTATCCAGCACAAGCAGCATTTGCTTATCCCCGATGCCGTCCTTGAGCCGCTCGATGGCTGGACGGCGTTTCATTTCTACAAAGCCAAGCGTCTGAACGATGGTTGGCGCGGCGAGCGTTGGATCGTCGAGCGGGGCTAATGCGACGAAGAAAATACCATCGGGGAAATCATGGCTCGCCTGCCTCGCCACTTCCAGACTCAGGCGAGTCTTGCCGATGCCCGGCGGACCAATCAGAGTGACGAGGCGGGCGCTTGCATCCGATAAATATTCCCGCACGGCGGCGACTTCTTGTTCGCGCCCGACGAGTGACGTTGTTGAGGCAGGTAAATTTGAGCGAGGCAACACGCCTGAGGCGCGCCAGGGCGCGTCTTCGGTCACCATCGTGGGCGCGGCTTGCCAATCGCCGCGCGCAAAACGCAGAAAATCCAGCCGTTCGTTGGGGGAAATGTTGAATATTTCTGCCAGTCGTCCGACGATCTGTGCGGATGGACGGCGTTCTTCCGCCTCGATCTTACGTATAGCGATGGTCGAGCAGCCGACTTGTTGCGCTAACTGCTCTTGCGTCAAGCCCAGCGCCCCGCGTCGGCGCTTGAGCCATTCGCCAAAGGTGACCTCGGCCATCGTGTCCTCCGCACTATAGCCGAAAAATTGTATCGCCGTTTGTATCGCTTAGCGATACCCGCGCGTACGCGATTCGTCGTAGAGTGTAAACGTCGGGGGAAGTATAGCACGTCCCGAACATTCACTCAGCCATAGGAGGAACCATGAAAAAGATATTGATATCCACCCCCATTGCTCTGCTGCTTCTGATTGTTCTGGCAGGCTTGGGGTATGCCGCTACCGGAGGCGTCACCGATCCCGTGGTGCTGAAAGACCTGGCAACAGTCCGGCAGGCGACAACCAGATACCACGATGTCAATAATGCCATAGCAGACGGCTATCTGCCCACGACCACTTGTGTTGCTGAACCAGGGATAGGCGGAATGGGCTTCCATTACGTCAATGTGGGTCGGGCTATGGATCCAGGGATCGACCTGGCGGCTCCGGAGATACTCTTGTACGCCTCCGCAGAAGGGGAGCTGAAGTTGGTCGGGGTCGAATATTTCTATGGCATCGGAGCGCCCGACGCCCCTGTTCCCAACCCGGCTCCGCCAGCGCCGATCCTGTTCGGAAGACCATTCGATGGACCAATGCTGGGCCACGAACCAGGCATGCCTCCGCACTATGATTTACACGTTTGGCTGTGGCAGGCAAACCCCGATGGTACCTTCGCCCCGTTCAACCCGAATGTGAGCTGTCAATAACCACGGATAAAAATTTCACGGTAGTGGTTGGCATGTCCGACCACTACCCTACGCGCGCCTGCGCGGCACTTCGCCCTCTCCGCCGCTTCGCGGCAGTGAGGGTTAAACGCGAAGTGTGTCGTCAATCAACGCGGGCACGCCTCTAGGAGGCGCGCCACACCTCCCGCGCGGTTTCGGCGACGAGCCGCAGCTTCGCTTCCTGATCCGCCGGGCTGATCAGGTTCCCTTCCTCTGTCGAGGCAAATCCGCACTGGGTGCTCAACGCTAACCGCTCCAGCGGCACAAACTTTGACGCTTCCTCAATGCGCCGCTTAAGCTCGTCCTTGCTTTCCAGCGCAGGCTTCTTGGTCGTCACCAGCCCCAGCACCACGGTGCGATCCTCAGGGACGTGCTGCAACGGCTGAAAGCCCCCGGAGCGCTCGTCGTCGTATTCGAGCAGGAAGCGCTGGAACCTGGTGCGGCGGAACACGGCGGTAATGGGATCGTAGCCGCCGCTGGCGTAGAACTTGCTCTGGTTGTTACCCCGGCACAGATGGATGCCGAACGTCACGCCGGGATGGTCGCCGATCACGGCGTTGTCCAGCTCGATGCAGCGGTCGAGCAGGCGCTCCGGGTCGTTCCCGCGCTTCCGATACCCCTCGCGGATCTGCGGATCCAGCAGCGCGGCGTACTGAGGCGCATCCACCTGGATGTAGGTGCTGCCCAGGCGGACTAATTCATCCACCTCGGTTCGCAGGATGTCCACGACGTCGGCGAGATAAGCATCTATCGTGGCGTACGCCCCTTTCGATTTCTCCGGGTCGTAATACGCCGCCGCCTGCTGCGCGCTGATCAGCGTCGTTTTGACGGGGCGATCGGTCCGGGCGCGCAGGTAGGTGAACTCTTCCGCGCACATGGGACGGATGCGTTTTAATTTCGAGACGACCACCGGGCGCTTGAAGACCAGCTCGTTGCCCTGCTCGTCGCGGAAGGGGATCGCCCAGCCCCCGAACTTATCGTACCCTTCCGTCGCATCGATCAGGTGTCCGAAGAAGGCATAGCGCCGCATCTCGCCATCGGTGATGACGTCCACCCCCGCCTGAACCTGCAGGGCAATCGCCTCGTTCACGGCGCGGTCTTCGATCTGCTTGAACTCGGCGTCGCTTATCGTGCCCGAGGCGCGGCGTTGCCGGGCCTCTTTCAGATAGGCCGGGCGCAAGAGACTTCCGATCACATCACTGCGGTATGTCGACATGTGCCTGTATCCTTTCAGCGGCCGATCTCTTCCAGGCTGTGACCCGGCACAACGGGTGTGCCGTAGCGATAGAACGACTTGGCTAACTGGCCGCCGAACCAGATGCTGCTTTTCTCCAAGTCTACTTCGTTCGCGACGTTCCACACGACGGTCTGCCAATCCGGGTCGAAGATCAAATATCCCGTATCGCCGAACAGTTCGACGCGGTTGCCGCCTGGCTCGAAGCAGTACAGAAAGTACGCCTGCGTCGTGCCGTGTTTGGCTGGGCCGCTCTCAATGCGCGCGTCGCGCTCGGCAAAAATGTCCGCGATGTCGAGCAAGTGCTGCGGCGCGCCGTACCAGTAGGCCACGTGATGAAATCGGCCGCGCGCGCCGCTCGCATCGCGCATCAGGGCAAGCTCGTGGGCCAGCGCGCTCACGCTCAGCCACGAACCGACGACGGCGCCGCCCTCGCCGATCTTCTGCTCGCGCAGCTTGAAGCCCAACTCGTCGAGCATGAAGTCGGTGTTCTTGACGACGTCGCTCACCATGAGATTCACGTGGTCGATGCGGCGAACGGGCACGCCGCGCAGGGGCCGCTTCGAGGGCCGGTTACGGAGCTTGCTTTTCAGTTCGGGTGGGGCGTCGAAATAATCAAGCTCCCACAGTACCTTCATGGGATGACCATCGGGGATACAGAATATATAGGCCCGCCCGTGCGCGTAATCTTGATCCGTCCAGCCGATTCCCAGTCCGGCCGCTGCGATGCGTTGGGTGACCCGCTCCAACGCTTCGGGCGACGATGCACGCCAGGTGACTTCTTCCAGGCCGGGCTGGGCCGCCTCGGTGAGCTTGAGCGTGTATTGATAAAAATCCTCGTACGCCCGCAGGTAAACCGACTGCCCCTCGCGGTGGCTGATCTCCATGCCGAGCAGGTCGTGGAAGAAGGCCACCGACTCGTCGGGCCTGGGTGTATAGAGCGCGATGCTGACCAGTTGGGCGATGTCTGTATTCATAGCCGGCCTTTTGTGACACGGATTTCGCACGGATTACACGGATTGGTGTGTCAGGTTCGGCTCGCCGCGCCGTCACTTCGACAGCCCTTCGGCCCTTCGGCTTTGCTTCCCGCTCCACCTGCCCCTGCGGGGGGTTCGGTCGGGGACTTCGCATTTGCCGGGCGTGGGAGCCCGGTCGGCTGGTTTCCCGACAAGAACTAGGCAGCGCGATAAACGCTGTATAAGCTCGCGAGTAACTCTTCAACCTCTTTAACAGGCTGAGCCGCATCAAACAGCAAGTACAGCCCTGCCTCTCTCGGTCCCGCATGGCTCCCGCTCGCCAAACGTAGATGCCGTCGTGCGGCGACTTGATACCCGTTAGACGTTGCCAGATGACCGGCCACCAGTATTCGTTGCGGCCTATAGTTTATGGACAGGCAACGCAGCATGGCATCTACTATCCTCGCGTACTGATCCGCTCCATATTCATGCTCACATCGGGTGAAAAGGGCCGAATGCACATGACCGAAACCAGTGCTGGCTGTAGCAATCGAGCCGCGCAGCAGGTCATCATAGCGTGGATCATCCGGTCCGGTAACCGTCAGGTAATGCCGGGCGAGGGCATCATAGGATGCGGCTTGGCTTAACCTGGCGTAAGCGCGGCGCAGTCCGGCCCGATTATACTGCTCAAGTTGTGCCTCCGCCTCCGCGAGCTGCTCCTCATGATTCCACGTGAATACCGTGTGAGCCGTCTGCGCTTCCGTAACGCTATGGGCCGCACCAGCGTGTGTCAGACTTACTCCTGCCGCTGTTCGTACATAGAACGGGAGTGTGACAAACAGACCGATAACCGCTGAGCGATGGTTACCCTGACTCAGTGCGGCCTCAAAGGCAGGCGTGTACTCAACCTCTCCTTTACTTAACCCGAATCCATAGATGTGAGGTAACTCATGATTGCCACATAGATAGATGATGGCGTCGCCATAGGTGGCTTGTAGCGCCAATACGTCGAGCACGATATCGAGTGAGTGATCTGGCGCAGAAGATGAGTCTGCATGGATGAGGTCTCCGGTGAAGATGAGACAATCGGCATCTCCACGAGCGTGCAATTGCACGAAGCAATCGCGATAGCGTTGATAAGCGTCCCAGTCACCGTGTAGATCGGTGACGACCATGACTCTGCCGGTGTCGAGTGACCACAGCCTGGAGTAAGGCTTGGCGAGTGTGAGTTGTTTCATGCTCATCTTTTGAGACCCGGCCCGCTTCAAATGCAGACGTCGATCAGGTACCACACGTTGTCAGGTAAGGTGCGACGATGAAATCATCTTTGAGCAGTACGTGCTTTTGGAACTGATGCGCCAGCTTAACGCGCGCCGTGCCTCGGTTGGTCGACTTACCCCATTCCATGCTCGTAGCGATCTTCCCGCAGGAGAGTCCGTGGGTTACACGCCGAAAGGCCGCCTAATGTCCGGGTTCAGCCGCCGCCGTCTTGCGCGAGATGCCATTCTCGCTTCTCTCAGTGTCTTATCTGACTGATAGGCTATCTCGATAGTATTGTTGGGCTGAAAATTGGACATCAAATATCGAAGGGATTGTTCTCGATCTTTACCGCCTTCATTTGTCAAGAATATCTGCTCGCAGTAGACCGCAATGTCTTGAATGATTCGTTCATAGCGATAATACGCCAACGCGATTGGATCGATCTGCGTTTGACCATAACCCCGGTAGAATAGAATTTCCTCTTCTTGTGCGGTGTGCCCGACAAACCCCTGACCACCGCCGATAAACATCAAATCACGCTCTTTGGGCGCCAGGATGGGATTATCCCAATCGACAAAGTAGAAAGCGTCGTTGGCATCAATCAGGATATTGCCGGCGTGAATATCAGAATGACACAAAACACATTCCGGAGATCGAGCCTGAAGTGCCTGAGCGAGCCGTTCCGCGCGCCCGACGAGATCGAGAATCTCATCGCGTCTGGCCTTCAAAAAGGCAGCCAATTTGACCGCAACGGGGTCATCAAAAGCGTCATTCTCGACACGCTCCAAGAACGCCTTTACGCTTTCGCGCCACTGTGGAGAATATGTCTCCTGTGGGATGCGTCTGATTAGCGCGGGAGGCACGACCGCCGTGTGAATGCATTTGAGAGCTGTGCCAAAATCGCGCCAGTGACGATCCGACAACTCAACCTCATAACCAGTGTGGCCTTCAACAAAAGGGTAAAGAATCAACTTGAAGGCGTCCAGGCTTGCCCAGAGTTGCCCTGTTTGGGTTGCCAGGGGAGCTATGATTTGCTCGATGCCTTGGTCGCTGAGAAACTTGGGTAACGCCACAGAAGTTTCGTCAAAGACGCCTTGTCTTAACTTCAGAAAGTACGGCGTGTCATCGTCTGCGACAACGCGATAGACAGCCGTATTGTGATCGGCCCCAAGAGGAAGGAAGGCAACTTGGACGACAAGCAACCCATATTCCTCCTGCAAACAAGCGATAATTTTCTCGTCTTGAAGATCGGGTTTTTCAAGCAAGAGTGTGCCGCCACTGACTGGCTGCGTTCATGATCTGTCCTCGATCAACCCCGAGAAGTGATGGACGCCAAGTGTAGCATTCAATCGGCATCTGGACCGATCAAAGCATTGATGGCATCGGGCTAACGGTTGCGCATCAGCACCCTGCAATTCAGACGACGGACTCCGCGTCCATCGGCTGCACGGGACCGTGGCCGGGATACATACGCGTCGCCCCATGCTCGCGCAGCAGACGCCAACTCGCGGACACCGCCGCAGCGTCGTCCTCTCCGGCGAATCCTGCCGGCGTGAGGTCCCCGGTGAAGACCGACCCGTCGTCGAGCAGGAGCGAGACACTGTCGTCCGAGTGTCCCGGTGTATGCCGTGTGGCAAATACCTTGATGAGTACTTCATTGTCCTTGGGAGTAGTTTTCTCGACCTCTTTGAGCTGAAGAACATCCGGAGGCCCGTATGCTGTGCATACAATGGCTTTCATGGGTCTCCTCCAAGATTGCTCTGATCCGGTCATTTTCAGTATAGTTCACTATAAATTAAGTTTGCAAAACCTAACAAAGTGCATCGGAAAAAACATCTTGAAGGTCTGGCTTATCACTTGCCCGTAGTTGTTGGTGTTGGTTTTATCTTTCCTGACCAAACCGAAGTGGAGAATGCGACGACAACATAAATCAGAGCGGGAAGTCCCCGTCCCAGCGTAAGCCGATTATTCCAACGTACGGTTAAGAATTCTTCCTTTGTCATAGTGTCCCTCCTTGCTAGGGAATCGCACAACCACGGGCAATCTGAAGATCGGTTGGTTGGCTGCCTATGCTAACGCAGGCTAAATGGTGGATAGCGGTCGGTCACCAGCAGGAATGCGTAGGCTCCCACCCGCAGCCCCCAGCGACCGACCCCGACCATGAAGTCAAAGAGAGCCCCGGGGTATTGACCGGTCGCCAGAATGGCGAACCAGGCCAAGATCACTGCGAAGAAGGCGGCAATTCCGAGAAAAAACAGGACAATGTAATGCGGGATCGCGAACAGCCACTTGAACAGGGGATACCACCGATTGAGGTCAGTTTCCACGTCGGGGTAGTCGATCTCCAGGTGGACAGACTGCTCTTCGACGGTGGACGGGTATCGGTCTGTGAGCAGGGCCGCGTAGGCGCCGACTCTGGCCCCGAAGCGGGTCAGCTCGCGAGAAAAGTCGAATAAATTGCGATGCTTCAGAAGCGCTCATGTCATCCTCTCCCCGGTCGCCTCAAGCGGGTTGTTAGGCAGTGCTAGATCATCAACGACGCCGTCTTGCAGTCCCACCGCCAGTTCCTCCAAAGATAATCGACGCCCCTAGAAGGAACCCGAAGTTGTACCAACCACCATTGTTATGAACCTCATAGACATGCACAGTATCTGAAAACAATGAGATCAAGAAAGTAAATGGAGAGACAATCCCATGCCACAGACCCTGCCAAAAACCAGAAACATTGCCTGCTTCATCGGGAGAATTCACCATTTCGTTCGGGCCAGCTGCACACCCGGTAATCCCAAGCATCATCAACGAAATCATGAGTGCGAAGACTAGATTCTTCATGTCAGATCCTCCATCTCCGACTTCTCACCCGGCTTCCGACTGGATTTCGCTTTCCGGCTTATACCCGCCGTCACGATGGATGTGAGCCATCGACCGGGTGAGACCTCTCCTGTTCCATCGTCTGCTGTCGCAACATCCCGCTCTCCCTACGCCGGAGGGTTCTTGGCGGCTGCCTGCCCCAATAGTACAACGTCTGGCCTGGTTCGATCTGCCGCCCGGGGCTGCTACGCACGCCCGACGCCTCGCCTACGAACCGGACGCCAGGAGGTAGGCGACGATATTGGCCAGGTCCTGTTCCGACTGAGTGAGATGATACATGGAAAGGGGGGTAATCGTCAACTCTCAGCCTTGAAGCTCGCCCTACGCATTTGACGGGTCTGGAGAAGTGTGTTATACTCAGTTGCGTTAGTGAGCATGTAAATCCGGTATGTCTGTGCCGTCCGGTCATGTGACTGCGATGGCATTTGTTTTACCTCTCCTGACCCGACGTGTCCCCGCGGCTGTTCACCTCGGCAAAACCTGAGCCGCACCCAGGAGTATCATGAGTTTCAATCAATTCCGGCTCGACCCGCGTGTGCTGACAAACGTCCAGGCGATGGGTTTCGAGCAGCCGACCCCGATCCAGATCGCGACGATCCCCACCGCCCTGAAGGGGCAGGATATCCTCGGCTCGGCCGAGACGGGCACCGGCAAGACGGCAGCCTACTTGCTGCCACTGCTGCAACGATTCCTCGCCGCGCCGGACCGCGCGCGCCAGCCGCGCGCACTGATTCTCGTCCCCACGCGCGAGTTGGCGCTGCAGGTGTTCGACCACGCGCAGTCGTTAGGCCGGCACACCGGCTTGCGCGCCGTGGCGATTTACGGCGGCGTCGGATATGGAGACCAGGAGCAGGCGCTCAAGCGTGGCGTCGACCTGGTCGTCGCCACGCCGGGCCGCCTGCTCGACCATGTCGAGCGCAAGACGATCGGCTTCGGCGCGCTGCAGGTGTTGGTGCTGGACGAGGCGGACCGGATGCTCGACGTTGGCTTCCTGCCGGACATTCGCCGCATCGTGCGGCGGCTGCCGCCCGTGCGGCAGACGATGCTGTTTTCGGCCACCCTGCAGCCGATCCTCGGACTGGCGTCCGAAGTTACGCGGAACCCCGTCCGCGTCGAAGCGGAGAAGGCGCCTGCGCCGCACCTGATCGCGCACACACTATTTCCCGTTCCCGAGCATCTGAAGTTTCAACTGCTGGAGAAACTGTTGGGCGCAGGCGGCATGGACAGCGTGCTGATCTTCACCCGCACCAAGCACCGCGCCGACCGGCTGGCGAAGAACCTGGCGCGCGCGAACATCCCGGCGCGGGTGATCCACAGCAACCGCTCGCAGAGCCAGCGCGTCGCCGCGCTCGAAGCGTTCAAGCGCGGACACTCGCACGTGCTGGTCGCGACCGACATCGCGGCACGCGGCATCGACGTGGAGGGGGTGTCGCACGTGGTGAACTACGACGTGCCGATGCAGGCTGAAGATTATGTGCATCGCATCGGCCGGACGGGCCGTGCGCAAAACGAGGGTGAGGCCTTCACACTGGTGACGCCGGCTGACGAGCGGATGATCCACCGCATCGAAGCGGTGTTGAAGCGAAAGATTCAGCGGCGCACCGTCGACGGGATCGACTACAGTCGTCCGGCGCTCGTCCAGCCCAGCGCCGATGCGATCCGTCGCTACGTCGAGGCGAATCGGCATCGCGGCCCGAAGCCGGCGCCGGCGCGCAGCCATTGAGCGGCTGTGAGAGCCAATACTGTTTAGATAGTTCCTGTCGGGAAACGCCGTAGAACGGCATCCCGATGCCGTTCGGATAAGGCCGGCATAGGGATGCCAGCCTACTTTCCCGACAAGAACTGGATAAGGCAGCGGGCGTGGGAGCCCGGCCCGCTAACTAAAAGGAGACTCAACGAATGGATGTAAAACTGTACGTCGGGAACTTATCGTACGTCACGACTGAAGACGACCTGCGGGCGCTGTTCGCCCAGGCGGGTACGGTGGCTTCCGTGGCGTTGATTAAGGACCGCGACACCAACCGCTCGAAAGGCTTCGCGTTCGTGGAGATGAGCAATCAGGCTGAGGCCCAGAAGGCGATCAGCCTGTTCAACTCGCATGAGCTGCACGAGCGCAACCTGACGGTGAATATCGCCCGTCCCCGCGAAGAGCGCGGCAGCGGCGGGTTTGGCCGCCAGCAGGGCGGCGGGTACCACAAGCGTGACCGGCGCGGCGGCCGGCGCCGTTACTAGAACAGTTTTCACACGGGTTTACAGTAGGCATCCTGAGCGGAGCGGCGCGCGTCCTTCGACTTCACGGCGTTCCGCTCAGGATGCGCGCCGCGCAGTCGAAGGATGCCGTACATCCGATTGCATTCTGCTCTAGAACCAGCCCCTTACCCGGGCAGGCTAAAGGGCCAAGCGTAACTGCTCGGCTCCTCCGTTTTCGGATCGAGGTTGGGTCGAGGAAGGAGCTTCACATGCAGTTCAAAGCCGGCGATTACGTCGTCCATCCGGCGCACGGGGTGGGTCAGATCGTGAGGCTCGAAGAGCGGCAACTGGCCGAGGACGCGCCGCGTCTCTACTACGTGATCGTCGCCGACAAGAGCACCGTTTGGGTGCCGGTGAATGCCGATCCGGCCGTTCCCCTTCGAGAGGTGACGCCCAAGCGCGAAATAGAGCGATACCGCCGCCTGCTGAAAAGTGATCCCGTGTCTTTGGAGAAAGATCACGCCAAGCGGCGCCTCTCGATCGCTGAGCGCCTGCGGCAAGGCTCCTTCCGATCCATGTGTGAAGTAGTGCGCGATTTGAGCGCGCGCGCCTGGCAAAAGCCGCTCAACGAAGCCGAGGCAACCTTGCTGGCGAAGATCCAGATGGATCTGTGCCGCGAATGGGCGGCAGCCGACGGCGTATCGCTGATCGAGGCAATCCAGGAGGTCCAAGCGCTGCTGCGAGAAGCGCAACAGGCTCATACAGCCGATAGAGGACGTGTCAGTGACATGTAACTAGCATTGACCGATGCCGCAACACGACGAGCATAACTGCCCTGATCAACTGCTTAGCTGTGTTGTTCAAGCCACTCCAGAACGGCGCGAACACTGCCGGTGGCCAAGGCAATGCTCGTATCCGCCGCGCCATAATACAGATGAAGAGTGTCACCATCGGGGGCAAGGGTGTAACCACACGGAAAGACGACGTTGTCCACATCCCCACGCCGCTCGTAAGGTTCTTCCGGGCCAAACATCCACTCGTTGCTGCGTTTCAGGCAACGCTCCGGTGTATGCAAATCAAATAAAGCCAACCCTAGCCGGTAAAGGTGGCCGGCCGCTGTCTGCCGCACACCGTGGTAAATCACCAGCCAACCCTGCGCGGTTTCAATGGGCGGGGGCGAGAGGCCGATCTTATTCGCATCCCACCACCCACCCCGCCGGGCTTCCAGCATCAGCTTGTGGCTGCCCCAGTGACGCAGGTCGGGCGAATAGGACATCCACATGTGCGCGCCCGGCGCACTGACCGGGCGATGGATCATCGCCCAATGGCCGCCAATCCGATGCGGGAACAGCGCCGCATCTTTATCTTCCGGCGACATGATCATGCCATAACGCTCGAAGTAGGAGAAATCTTCCGTGAGTGCCAGGGCCACGCCGGGGCCACTGCTGGTGAAGGCGGTATAAACGACGGCATACCTGCCTAACTCAGAGAGATAGGTGATGCGTGGGTCTTCAATTCCCCACGTTTCTTCCGGGAAATGCTCGGGGTCGGCCAACAGAGTAGGCTGGAAGTCAATCCGCCAGTCATCCACACCATTGGCAGAGCGGGTCACACACAAGTGCGAGTGCCCACGCCGGTCCTCTACGCGGCACAAGAGCAGGGTGGTTCCATCGGGCAGCAAGGTGGCGCCAGGGTTAAACACGCTGTTGACCGGATAGGGCCAGTCGTCGGCGGTCAAGATGGGATTGAGCTTATGCCGGCGAAAGAGTTCGGGGTGTTGATGGCTCATTGTGAGCGTGGCTCCACCGATAGTAGGGCATTCTCCGCCAGGCGCAGCTCCAGCAGAGCCTGGAGAAAGGCCAGCGTAGACTCCGCACCCTGATTCTCATTTGGGCGGTCAGGATGCAGACCGTCTCGACAACCGCCGGTCGTCGGGTCGTAGATGGGCAGGTTCAGGTCGTTGCGACCGAGGAACCACTCGAAGGCGCGTCGGGCTTCCTTGCGCCAGCGCTTGTCGCTCGTGGCCCGGTAGGCTTCGAGGCAGGCAGATACCATGGCTTGAGCCTCCACCGGCTGCTGATCGAACCGGGCACGCTCACCGCCCCGCTGATAAAAGCCGTTGGAGCCGATCGGGACAAAATGCCCCCCGGCCACGTCAGCGCGCTGCAAGTCGGCCAGCCAACTGAGCGACTCCAGGCCGGCTTCGGTCATGGCGTTATTCGGTATCCATTGACCGCACATGAGCATGGCCTGCGGCAGCGCGGCGTTGCAATAGGTTAGCCCATCTTCATACCAGCGCCATGCATCTGAGCGGTTGCTTTGATACAATATGAGCAATCGCCCGGCCAATTCCTCCCGGACCTGGCTGGCCCGGCGGTCGCCGGAATACCGCCGTAGATACTCGTGAATGCCGATGAGGGCGAAGGCCCAGGCGCGTGGGCTGGTCGTATCGAGGATGGCGGGCAAAGCTTGCTCGAAGGCACGGCCAGCCATACTCTGAAGGCCCGGCGTGTTCGAGCGGCCCAATACCGTGCCCAACGCCCACAACGCGCGGCCGTGGCTGTCGTCTGAACCGCTACCTTCCAGCCAGCGGCGCTGGTAATCCATAAAGTTGCGAAAGCGTCCGGTCTCAGCATGGAGGGCGTACCAGAGGAAGGCGAGATAACGGGTAGCCAGCTCGAATGCCTCGGCGTTCCCCAGTTCTTCCAAGAGCGTGCTCACCATCAGAGCGCGGGCGTTGTCGTCGGTCGTGTAACCCTCGCGATAGTTGGGCACTGTGAAAAGTGCATGTTGCAGCATTCCGGTCTCGTCCGTCATGTGGCGTAAGTGATCGAGTTTGAGCGGAGGCAGCTCGCCCGGACGTTTGTCGAGCGGTTTGACCGTGAAGCCGGGTGGAGTGAAGTGCCGGCGTTCGGCCCGGGCGCGTTCAAAACTCTCCATGTAGCGGTGCGCCACTTGCGGCCAGATCATCTCTCGCCCAAACTGATAGGCCCGCTTGCGCATGGCATGGCGCTTGGCTTCGTTGTCCAACAGGTGAATCACTTGCTCAGCCAACGCCGCCGGATCGCGGAACGGCACCAGCATCCCCCGTTCTTCGGCCAGCATCTCTTCCGCATACCAATACGGCGTCGAGATTACGGCTTTGCCCGCCCCCAGGGTGTAGGCCAGCGTGCCCGAGACGGTCTGTGCCGGGTTGAGATAGGGCGTGATGTAAATGTCCGCCGCGCCGATGAACTCAACGAGTTCCTCCAAACTGACAAATCGGTTGTAGAAGATCACCTGACCTTCCACGCCTTTCGCCTGGGCCTGCCATTGGAGTGACAACCGATACGTTTCGCCATCGAGCCGCTTGACGTGGGGATGGGTCGCACCCAGGATCATGTACACTACATTCGGATAGCGGGCCACAATGGTAGGCAGCGCGGCGATAACATTTTCGATGCCTTTGTTCGCCGAGAGCAATCCAAAGCTGAGTAAGACGATTTTGCCCTCGACGCCAAACAGGTCTTTGTGGAAGCTCGGGTCGACAAAGGGCACGTCCGGGATGCCGTGTGGGATCAGATCGATCTTCTCCGGCAGCACACGATAGACCGCTTGCAGGAATTCTGCGCCGCGCTCGCTCATGACGACCAGCCGATCGGACAGGGCCGCGACCTCTTCGAACACTCGTCGCTGATCGGAGTCGGGGTCGCGCAGAATGGTGTGCAGGGTCGTGACGATGGGCATGCGCAATTCGCGTAGGAGAGCCAGAATGTGACTACCCGCCTGCCCGCCAAAGATGCCATACTCGTGTTGCAGGCACACCAGGTCGACGCTGTTGATGTTTAGGAAGTCGGCGGCGCGGCGATACGAGTCAATGTCCTTCTCCGTGAGTTCAAATCGAACGCGAGCCGGATAGGTGTAGCCGGCTTCGACGTCGTTGACGGGCAGGGCAATGCACGTTGTTTCACTGTATTCGGCAGCGATGGCCTCACACAAGTCGGTGGTGAACGTCGCGATGCCGCACTGGCGCGGCAAGTAGTTGCCAATGAACGCGATGCGGTTGATCGTTGAGTGGGTTGAGCCGTGTTCCATGACGAACTTCTCCTTGCTCAAAGGGGACAAGCGCAAGTGCAGCGATGTCTTGCCTCCGGCCTTAAGACAATCTCTGGCCTACCGCCCGACCCGCTGACGCAAAGAGGCGGTGACCAAGGTCACCGCCTTCGCCACACTGGAATGGCAGACAGCCTGGCTGCGATTTCAGCCCTGACGCAGAAAGCGTCGCGGCACGCTACGATTTGTAGACTTCGCGGCCAGCCTGCAACAACGCGTCAACTTCCCGAACGGCTTCCGATAGGGACAGGTCGGCTGCCACCGCCCATTCCCGCCGCAGATTATCGAGAACCTTTTCCAGCACAGCCGCATCACCCTCGCCGATGCGCCGATACCATCCCAGCGCGGTCAGATCGCGGACGGCCTCGCACATTGCCCTGAACGAGCCTTGCGTCAGTCGAGCCTTCATTTCGAAACGCCGCTTATTGCGATCGCGCTCAAGTTTGATCGGACAGCTTTTCAGCAAGGCGCGATATTGATCAAGTTCCTGTTTGGCGGTCACGGCTCGAAGTGCAGTCGATCCATCGGAGCGCACCGGCACCCAGACCGTATTCTTGCCGATGGCCAGTACGTAATACCAGCGCATCTCGGCTTCTGCGAGTTGTTTTTCTTCGAGCCGCACGATCTTGCCCAACCCGTAACCCGGGTGCACGACGTCGTCGCCTGCGCTGAAACCCATGACGCGCTCCTTTCCTGGCATCACAGACGGCGGGCCGATACGGACTAGAACCGGCGCGACCCGCCACCCCCAGAACGTCGCTCACTGCCACGCTCTTCGCGCGGCTTGGCCAGGTTCACCGTGAGCGGGCGTTCACCCAACTTGTAAGCGTTGAACATGCTGATCGCTTTTTGAGCGTCGACCTGGGTGGTCATTTCGATAAACGCGAACCCTTTCGAGGTGCCGGTGTACCGATCTTTGATCAGCGCCACCGATACGACGGTGCCCGCCTGCGCGAACAACGTGCGCAACTCGTCTTCTGTGGTCGCGTACGACAAGTTTCCAACATACAGCTTCACTTCCATTTTCGGTCTCCTTGGTGACCGGCCTTCCGCCGGTCAAAAAATGCCGCCAGTCCGCAAAAGGGTCTGGCGGCAAGCGACGCACTCAAATCCAATTGTACGTGGTTATATTATACCATAGATCGCGCCCTTGTGTCAGCGAGCAGGCTATCCGTCGCAAAGCAATCGCATCTCAAACGCCGAGGACTGTGCGAAGATAATCCTCGATTGAACGACCTCCGGGTTTGGAGTTGATCGCGCAGGAACGCAGCGCCCTATCGACTTACCGTCGCATACGTCTTCACTTCTCGCTTCAGACGAGGCTCCAGGGCGTCTGTTGCGACATCGAGGTCATAGTCCATCTGGAGGCCCAGCCACAGCTGAGGCGACGTACCAAAGTAGCGGGCCAGCCGAAGCGCGGTATCCACCGTCACGCTGCGCTTGCCCAGAACAATCTCAGTGATCCGGCGCGCAGGCACACCGATGTCCAGAGCGAGTCGGTTCTGGCTCAGATTCATGGGCTTCAAGAATTCCTCAAGCTACACTGTTTGCGAATTTACTCCTCTTCCTGTACGATCTAACCTCAACACTTTACCATGGCGCCAATCATGAAGCACATTCGCCTACTCCTGCTCGACATCGACGGCGTCCTGACACAGGGTGAGGCCGGAGCGCTCGACCTGGATCTGCTGACACACCTGGCCGCCATGAACCGCGCTGCCCGCGACGATCCGGCTCGCCCGGCCGTGAGCCTGTGCACCGGGCGGCCCGCGCCCTACGTCGAGGTCATGTTACAAGCCATCGACGGCCACCTGCCGGCCGTGTACGAAAACGGCTGCGGATTGTACGTTCCCCGTGGCTACCGCTTCCTGCCGCACCCGGCGATCGGCGACGGCATTGAGATGGACGCCGTGCGCGAGCGGCTGCACCTGCGTCTCGTGCGGCCCGGCAAGGTGTTCTTCCAACCCGGCAAACAGTTCTCGCTCAGCCTGTTTCCGCTCGACGGCGTGACTGAGCCTGATCTGCTGCCGCTGGTGGAGGCCGCGCTCGGCCCGCTGCGTGACAGCGTCGACCTCACCTATTCGTCATCGTGTCTCAACGTCACGCCGCGCGGCGTCGATAAAGGCGCCGGCCTGCGCTTTCTTTGTGAGCATGCCGGCTACAGCCCGGACGAGGTACTGGGCGTGGGCGATTCGGATGTCGATGTGCCGTTTCTGGCGATCGCCGGCCGCTCGGCTGCGCCGGCCAATGCCTTCGACTCCGTCAAACGCATCGTCGACTACGTCGCGCCGCGGCCGACTTCCGGCGGCGTGAGAGATATTTTGAAGGAGTTCGGACTGGGATGACGAGCCACACGCGCCGCATCGCGATCCAGGAAGATATGCTGCCCGGCCCGCGCCTGGCCGATCGCTTCGCGCAGGCCGCCGGCCTCGGCGTGCAGGGCATCGAGTTCTGGAGCAAGACGCTCGCCGCGCAGATCGACGACATTCAGCGCCTGAACGGTCGGGATGGCGTCGTCGCGGTGTCGGTCAATCACGGCCGGCGCGCGCGTTTCCTCGATCCCGATCCGGCCGAGCGCGAGCGCGCGCTGGCCGAGCTGCGCGAGGCGATCGCACTGGCTGGGCGCATCGCCGCGGCGGGCGTGGTGTTCGTGCCGCACTTCTTCGGGCCGCTGCTGCCCGACCTGTCGCCGTTCATGGACGCGGTCGGGCTGGAGCGCGCGCTGCTCGCGGCGCAGCTCGAACGGCTGGCCGAGGACGCCGAACGCGCCGGCGTGCAGTTGTGGGTCGAGCCGGTGAATCGCTACGAGACGCACCTGCTGATCCGGCTTCAAGATGCAGCCTCGCTCGTCGCGCCGCTGAATCACCCACGCCTGGGCATCGTCGCCGACCTGTTCCACATGGCGCTCGACGAGCCGGACATTCCGGCTGCGCTCCGCGACCACGGGCCGCACATCGGCCACGTCCACCTCGCCGAGAGCAATCGCCGGCTGCCCGGCCAGGGCACGACGGACTTCAAAGCCGCGCTCGCGGCGCTGGATGCGATGGGCTATTCGGGCTGGATGGCCTTCGAGTGCGGCGAGCCGGGAGACAACCTCAGGCGGGCGGCACAGTATTTGAGGGAACTGCCGGAGAGTCTTCGTTTTTTGAGAGCAGCGCGCTAAGCATTCACGGCGCGCTCCCCTCTCCTGCTGCTTGCGCCCCGCCCAGCGGGGTCGTCTGCGACGGGAGAGGGGCCGGGGGTGAGGGCCGTTACTTCACTCAACTTCACCGGACGATTCTCCAGATACGACGTGCGCGCGGTGAGACCCATCACCACCGCCACCCGACCATCGACGCCGGTGACCGGCGGCGGCGTGTCGTCCTGGATGCAATCGATGAACGCCCGCATTTCGGCCAGGTACGACTCGGCGTAGCGCTCGATGAAGAAGTAGAGCGGCAGCGCCGCGTGAATGCCGTCCGCGTTGCTGTACACGTGCGTGTCGGGCACATTATTCGACACCGTGACCATCCCCGCCGAGCCGAACACCTCGACGCGCTGGTCGTAGCCGTAGACCGCGCGGCGGCTGTTGTCGATAGCCCCGATCGCGCCGTTGGCGAAGCGCAGCGTGATCAGCGCCGTGTCGACGTCGCCGGCCTCGCCGATGCCCGGATCGACCAGCACCGCGCCTGCCGTGTACACCTCGCTCACCTCTTCGTCCATCAGGTAACGCGCCATGTCGAAGTCGTGAATCGTCATGTCAAGGAAGATGCCGCCGGAGACTTTAACGTAATCGATCGGCGGCGGCTCCGGGTCGCGGCTGGTGATGCGCAGGATGTGCGGCACACCGACTTTGCCCTCGGCGACCATGTCGCGCACGCGGCGGAAGTTGGCGTCGAAGCGGCGATTGAATCCGACCTGGAACTTCACCCCCGCTCGCTCGACCGCCGCCAGCGTCTGGTCGATCCGCTGCAGGTCGAAATCGATCGGCTTCTCGCAGAAGATGTGCTTCCCGGCTGAGGCGGCGTCCTGCGTAATCGACGCATGCGTGTCCGTCGTCGAACAGATCGCCACTGCCCGGATCGTTCGATCGTCCAGCAACGCGCGATAGTCGGCGACGGCGGTCGGCACGTCAAAGCGCGCGGCCGTCGCTTGCGCCGCTGCCAGGTTGACATCGGCGACGGCGGCCAGCTCGACGCCGGGGATGCGCGTTGCGAGATGCTCGGCGTGCAACTGACCGATCCGCCCGGCCCCGATCAAGCCGACCCGGATTTTTTCGCGATAGGCCATGCCTACCCCCTCTCCTGTCGTCTGCGACGGGAGAGGGGCCGGGGGTGAGGGCCTATCTCCCGTTCAAGTTGGTCGATCACACCGAGCAGGTCGAACGGCATCTTGATCGTATGCTGCGGCACCTGAGATGCGTCGGCGGGCGCCTTCGACCGGCGCGGCGCCCAGTCGATCCACACGCTGATCATCCCCAGCGCGTTCGCGCCTTTCACGTCGCGCTCCAGGTTGTTGCCCACCATCACCGTGCGGCCGTAGTCCTCTTGGCGAATCCGCAACTGGTCGAGCGCGTGCCTGAACATCAGCGGATGCGGTTTCTCGACGCCGAGGTGCTCGGAGATGGCGAACGCGTCGAACAGGTCATACAAGCCATGCTGCGTCAGGACGTTGACGGTGGTGCCCGGCCGGCTGTCGGCGATGAGCGCGAGTGGGTAGCCGCGTCGTTTCAGCTCGCGGGCCATCTCACCCGCGCCGGGGATCAGCTCGGCATGCAGCGTGGTGAGCGTGTCGTCTTTGATTTCCGTGCCCTCGTCGATCAGCGTGTCACCAAAGTCGAAGCAGACGGCGAGGATATGTCTGGTCAGCGCACACCTCTATCAGTTCAACAGCGCCGGAACTTCAGCCGGCAGGCGCAGACTGACCGGCGTGCCTTCGGCGAAGAATTGATCCGGGCTGGGATTGTGGAGATCGACGGTGAGCACCGTACCGTCACTCACGGCGACGGTGTAGCGTGCGAGCGGGCCGAGGAACGCGAGCGTGAGCACGCGCACAGGCACGCCGCTGTCGGCCTCTGGTTCGACTTTGAGCGCCTCAGGGCGCAACACAAGTGAGATCGGCTTGTCGGGGTCACGCGGGGGACGCCGGCTGCGGATCGTGCGCCCGAACACGCGCACGACCGCGCCGTTCGCACTCGACTCGACCAGTTCGGCCGAAACGATATTCGACAGGCCAACGAACTCGGCGACGAAGCGATCGGCCGGCTGGCGATACAGTTCGCGCGGCGTGCCGACTTGGATCAGCTTCCCCTGATTCATGAGCGCTACGCGATCGGAGATGCCAAACGCCTCTTCCTGGTCATGCGTGACATACACGCTGGTGATACCCAGGCGCCGCTGCACGGCGCGGATCTCGGTGCGCATGCGGACGCGCAGTTGCGCGTCGAGGTTGGACAGCGGCTCGTCAAACAGCAGCACCTTGGGCCCGATGACGAGTGCGCGGGCGAGTGCCACGCGTTGTTGCTGCCCGCCCGACAACTGCGGCGGCGACTTCTTGGCGTGCCCGTGCAGCTCCATCAAGGCGATGGCCTCCTGTACCCGCTTTTCGATCTCGGCCCTGGGCATCCGTCGCGCACGCAGGCCGTAGGCGATGTTGTCGTACACGCTCATGTGCGGGAAGAGCGCGTAGCTCTGGAAGACCATCGCCGTCGGCCGGGCGTAAGGCGGCACGTCGGTCACGTCGTCCGCGCCGATGAAGATGCGGCCCGACGTCGGCTCCTCGAAGCCGCCGATCATGCGCAGCGTCGTCGTCTTGCCACAGCCGCTGGGGCCGAGCAGGCACACCAGCGTGCCCGACTCGACGTCCAGGCTGACGTCGTCCACGGCCTTGACCGGCCCAAACTGCTTGCTCAGGTTCTTGAGTTGAATGGATGCCGTTGCGAAGACTTCAGACATAACTACACCCGAAACAGATCCACGAAACTCTTGCCGGTCACTTTGGCGAGCAGGCCGAGCGCGATCAGGATGATGACGATGAGCAGCGCGGCGAAGGCGGCCGCCTCGCTCGGCGTGCCCGTGATCATCACGCGGAACATGCGCACGGTGTAGAGCTGCGTGCGCCCCGCGTTGAGGAACACCGCCGCGCTCAGGTCGGTCATCGAGCGGATGAAGATGTAGATCACGCCGGCGAAGAACGCGCGGCTGAGCAGCGGGAAGGTGATACGCGTGAACGTGCGGAAGCGCGACGCGCCCAGATCGAGCGACGCTTCTTCCAGCGATGGGTCGATCTGTTTCTGCGCGGCGACGCCGGTGCGCAGCCCGACCGGCAGCCGCCGGAAGGCATAAGCGACGATGATGATGAAGAAGGTGCCGGTCCAGAAGTACGGTGCGGCGTTGAAGGCGATGATGTAGCCGATACCGATCACCGTGCCGGGAATGGCGTACATCACGGTTGCCGAAAAGTCCAGTGTGCCGCGTGCCGGGGTCTTAGGCCGGGTGACGAGCCAGGCGATCAGGATACCGGCAACTCCGCCGAGGATTCCCGCGCCGACCGCGACGATCAGTGAGTTGCGCAGCATGGGCATCGCGTTGCCCAGCCCGCTGAGATTGCGCAGCGTCGGCGTGAAGTCGAAGCCCCACTGGTTGACAAACGCGCCGACAAAGATCGAGCCATACAACAGAATATTGAAAGCCGCCAGGACGACGCACAGGCTGAATAGCGGCCACTTGATCCAGCCCGGCAGTCTGCGCACGGCGCCGGTGCGCGCGCCGCTGGTGACGGTGATGTACGAGCGGCGGTTGGTGATCCAGTGCTGCAGCAGGAAGGCGAGTAGCGCGGGGATGAGCAGCAGCATGCCTAGCGCCGCGCCGAGTTGCAGATCGAACAGTTCGATCATCTGGATGAACGCTTGCGTCGCCAATACCTGATAACCGCCGCCGACCAGCATCGGGTTGCCGAAGTCGGAGATCGCCGAGATGAAGCTGAGCAGCGCGGCGGTCAGGATGGCCGGCGTGACCAGTGGGAAAGTGACCGTGCGCAGCACATAGAATGGCCGCCCTCCCAGATCTTCGGCTGCTTCTTCCAGGTCGCGGCTGATCGAGGCGAACACTGCCGACAGGATCAGCGCGACTAGCGGGATGTCGCTGATGAGCTGGACGAACACGATGCCCTGCGGGCCGTAGATGTTGTAGTCGGTAATGTGCAACAGGTCGTAGGTGATCAGCCCACGCCGGCCAAAGAGCAGAATGACGGCAAAACTCACCGCGAACGGCGGCGAGACGAGCGGCAATATCGTGAGGATGCGCAGCCCGCGCCGCCACGGCACGTCGGTCAGCGTCAGCGTGTAGGCGACCAGCGTGCCGATCACCGTCGCCAGGGCAGCCGACGTCACGCCGATTACCATCGTGTTCAGCGAGGCGCGCGCCACCATCGGCGTCTCCAGCAGTTTCTCGAACTGGGCCAGCGAGAATCCTTCTGCCCCCTGCCCGGCCCTGAAGCCTTCGCCGAACACCTGCGCCAGCGGCCAGGCCACGAACACGATCAACGAGACGATCGCCGCCTGCGTCACGATCAGCATAACCGGCTCGCGGCGCAGCCGGCCCGATGCCAGAGGCAGCAGCGCGCCCAGCCCAATCAGCGCCAGCAGCGGCGGATCGCCGACGACCTCGTTGCGAAAGTGAATCGTCTCCACGTTGCCGACGATTTCGCGCCGATCTTCCACGGCCTGAACCTGCACCAGCCGGGTGCCAAGGAAGATCAGCAATAACACTTCGAGCACGATCAGCGCGACGAAGGCCGCGCGTCGTCGCTGCCGCGGAGACCAGCGTGTTGGGAGCGCCCATGCGTTGGCGGCCATCGATGACCTCAGTTGCTAAGGGTAATCGCTTGCTCTCGCTGGGTCTGTGACCCGGTGGCCCTAGCCGCTCCCCACTCCCCTTCACTTCGTTCAGGGTCGGGGACTTCGCAAGGCGCGGGTCACAGACCTGCTTCGAGCAGAATTAGTTAACGGCTCTCCGACCGCGTCCTCGCGGTCGGACACGCCCGCGGGGACGCGGGCTTAGAGCTTATCTAAACAGTATTGCCTCTAGCCGCCTCCTCGCTTCGACCCGATCAGCTCCTGCCATCTTTCTACGAGTCGATCGCGCTCGGCCGCCCAGGCAGTCGGATCGTAGCCTTCGACCAGCGTGACGTCGCCTAGCCCGTAGTTCCCTTCAGACAGCTCAACGCCGGGGACGACAGGGATGCGATGCGCCACGTCGTTATGATAGCGCTGGAAGGCGGTGCTGAAGACGTAATCCACCCAGGCGCGCGCGGCGGCCTCGTGCTTGGCGCCTTTGATGACCGAAATGCCGCCGATCTCAAACGGCGTGCCTTCCGACGGGAACTTTAGCTCGACCGGCAGCCCCTGGTCTTGCTGTACCTGGATGTCGTGGGCGAAGGCGATGCCGACGGCGAACTCGCCGGCCGCGGCCATGCGACCCGGCGCACTGCCCGACTCGGTGTACTGCGCGACGTTGGCGTCCATCTGCTGCCAGAACTCGAACGCGCCATCTTCGCCGTAAAGCTGGGCCAGTCCGGTCAGCGTGGTGTAGGACGTCCCCGACGCCGCCGGGCTGGCGATGACGACTTCGCCCTGGAACACGGGATCGAGCAGGTCCTGCCACGAGTCAGGGCATTCGGCGCCGATCTCAGCCAGCCGCTCCGGGCTGCAGGCAAAGCCGATCACACCGTAGTAGAATCCGGTCCAATAGCCTTCGGGATCCTTGATCGCTCCCTCCGGCAGCAGATTCCAGCCGACGCCCTGGTACGGCTCGGTCAACCCATCGATGGCCAGATTGACGTGTGACAGGTTGGTCGTGCCGAATAGAACGTCGCCCTGCGGGTTGTCCTGCTCGGCGCGGATGCGCTCGAGCGCCTCGCCGCTGCTCATATCCAGGCAGGTCACGTCGACGCCGTACTGCGCCTTGAAGGTCTGGAACAGCACCTCCAGCTTATCGGGATCGAACAGGCAGGCGTATAAAACCAGCTCGCCGCCGATCGGCGTGGGCGTCACCTCGACGACGCGCTCGACTTCCTGAGTGACGACAACTTCTCTGGGCACTTCAACGGTTTGGACGATCGGGGTAGGCGTGGCGGTGCTGCAGGCGGCCACAATCAGGCCGAGCGCCGCCAGCGCCGATAGGACGCGCAGTGTCGTCTTCATGGTCAATTCTTCTCCTCTCTCGATTGGTTCACCTATGCCTGCGCCCCAGGTGCAGGCAGGTGGTGGTGTTGCCGGTACCGGCCTCGCGCGGGAAAACGGGCACGAGGCCCTAAGCTACTCGACAGAGACGAGCGAATACGGACGAGATTCACCTCCTTTCCGGGCAGGAATGCAAACCAGGACCACGTTATCACGTTTTACGCTTTACGTTTTACGCTAGATTCCTTAGAGTTCCTTGAATTCCCTGAGTTCCCCCATTTACAGCCCGAGTCCCTTCAAGTATTCGCGGTTTCGCCGCGCGCTGTCGAGCGGGGTTCCTGCCATGCCGACCATGTCCTGCTCGACGACCGCCCATCCGGCATAGCCGAGCGCGTTCAGCGCCGCGATGACGCCGGGGAAGATGCTACCCGATCACCTCCTCCCCTCGTTCTTTCTCATAGACCACCCGTCTTTCGGGCAGGTATTCGGGTACGGGCATGTCCCACCAGCCGGTCGGCGTGACACCGCGCGCGACCTCACGATCGACCATGACTTCGATCAGCGCCGGACCCTTCGTCGCCAGCGCGCGCTTGACCGCCGGCTGCACCTCGCCGGGCGCGTGGATGCGCTCTGAGTACAGGCCGAAAGCGCGCGCCGCCTCGCACAAGTTGGGCGTGTACAGGCTGCCGTCCTTCTTCTGAAAATCGACGACCGTCGTCCGCCCGAAGTTGTGCATTTGCCCGCCCTTGATCGAGATGAAGCCGCTGTTGTTTAGCACGACGAACAGCACAGGCAGGTCAACCATCGCGGCGACGGCCATTTCCTGCATCGTCTGCATGAAGTCGCCGTCGCCGGCGCAGCCGACCACCTGCCGGTCGGGGTGAGCCAACTGCGCGCCGATCGCCGCCGGCACCGTGAAGCCCATCGTGCTGAAGCCACCGCTGGTGATGTGCGTGCGCGGCTCGTACACCGGGAAGGCCTGCCGGACGACGCCCTGCACATGGCCCGCGCCGGAGGTGACGATCGCATCGCGGTTGAGCGCGGCGCGCAGTTCCTTCATCACCCGCGCCTGTGTCACTGGCGTCGCGTCGGAATCGCGATTCGCGCCCAGGACGCGATCCCAGTCTGCTTTCTTCGCCCGAACCTCGGCGAAGTAACTGCTCGACGGGTAGTCTTTGGCTTTGCCCACCTGGCGGACGGCGTCGAGCAGATCGGCCAGCCCGGCTTTCGCATCGGCCACCAGCCCGATCTCGGCCGGGTAGTTCTTGCCGATCTCGCCCGAGTCGATGTCGAGGTGAATCAATTTCGTCGGCGGGATGGAGTATGTCACGCCCTGCCGGAACGACGACGACGTCCAATCGACGAAGCGGCAGCCGACGGCGAGCAGAACGTCGGCCGTCGAGGCGAGCTGGTTGCCGCAGTGGCTGGCCTGTGTGCCGACGCCCCAGGCGTTCAGGGCGTGGTCTTCGGGAATCGCGCCTTTGCCCTGCCATGTCGTCACGATTGGCGCGCCGAGGTATTCGGCCAGCGCCGCGAGTTCCTTGGCCGCATCGGATAGAATGACGCCACCCCCGGCGACGATCACCGGGCGCTGTGCGTCGTAGAGCAGGCGCGCGGCGCGCTGCGTGAGATTGGCGTCGGGGCGCGGCCGGGCGGCGGGCACGCGCCGGTCGAAGTCGGGGATGTCCACGTCGACGGCTTCCGCTTGCACGTCCATCGGCAGGTCGAGGTGCACCGGGCCGGGTCGGTCGCTTAGCATCGCGTTGAATGCGCGATGCATGATGTGCGGCAGCCCCTGCGCCGAGACGGCGAGGTATTGTCGCTTGCTCACCGGCTCGAAGATGCGCAAGTTGTTCGACGCCTGCGCCCGGTCAAGTTCCTGCATCACGGCATGGCCGCGCATGTACGTGTGCGTCGAGCCGGTCATCAACAGCACGGCGCTCGAGTCGACGAAGGCCGTCGCCATGCCGATCACGGTGTTGGTCGAGCCGGGGCCGATCGAGGTGAACGCGGCGAGCGGGCGGCCCGTCGCGCGGAAGTAGCCGTCGGCGATGTGCACAGCCGACTGCTCGTGCATCACCATCAGGGTCGCGAGTTGGTCGCGCACGTCGAGGAAGGCGTCGGTCAGGCACCAGCAGCCGTGGCCGGGAATGCCGAGCGCATACGGCACGCCGGCCTTCACAATTGAGTGAGCGATGATCTGCGCGCCGGTGAGTTGCATATCACCTCCATGTTCCATTCCCCTCTCGATCGCGGGAAGGAGAAGAGAATTTAAGTCACGGACTGAAGCGAACACGGACTTTTCAGCGTCTGAGGAATTTGTCCGTGTTCTTTTCGGTCAGTGGGACGAGCTATTCCCGTCCGATCCGGTAGAGCCGAGAAGTTAAATCCACCCCTCCGCCGTCGTCTTCAGCACGATCGGCCTGAGAAACTCGACGCTCTTGACGATGCCCTCGCGCGACCCCATCAGCCGGTCTTCGTGCTCGATGCTCAACACGCCGTCGTAGCCCATCAGGCGCAGCGTGCTGACGAAGTCGCGCCACCAGGCCGCGCCGTGCCCGTAACCGACGGTGCGAAACGTCCACGACCGCTCGCCCGCCCCCTTAGTCCCCCCCGCGT
>DATEUJ010000094.1:0-6945 GCA_035283185.1 Anaerolineae bacterium
GCCGGCGCGCCTTCTCGTCGCGCTGGCCACGCGGACGTTGCTGCTCCCGGCGCGCCCGGTCGGCGCGCCGACGCGCCGCCAGCGTTTGGCGCTTGTACACCTTGGCTTTGCGTTGCTTGACTTGGTCACGCCCAGCCTGGCACTCCTTGCCACGCCGTTGTTTCTGGGCCATACTACGCATGGGAAAGTTGCTCCTTGGGGCTGTCCCCAGTCTGGTGTGTGTGGGGCAACTTTCCCCCCGTTTCATGTTGCTGTCACACCGATTTCCCTGGGGACGTTTTTTGGCTCCGAAATTGGCAAGTATCCCGCTATCGACCTGGGCGATTGCGAGTTCATTTTGCACCTTGACCGTGCCGGAATACTTGCCAATCCGTGTAATCCGTGGGAAATCCGTGTGTCAAGATGTGCGTAGACTCAACACATATAGCGGATAGCGATAAGCGATAGGCGATAGGCGATAGGCAAAATGCTCACAGTCAACAACATCGAAGTGGTCTACAGCAGCGTCGTCCTCGTGCTGCGAGGCGTGTCCCTCGAAGTGCCGGACGGCAAGATCGTGTCGATCCTTGGCGCGAACGGCGCGGGCAAGACGACGACGCTGAAGGCTATCTCCGGCCTGCTGCGGCGCAACGAAGGCGAGATCACACGTGGCAGCGTCGAGTTCGACGGCGAGCGGCTGGATCGCATGCAGCCGGAAGACATCGTGCGCCGGGGCATCGTGCAGGTGCTCGAAGGCCGCCGCCTCTTTCGCCACCTCACGGTCGAGGAGAATCTGCTCGCCGGCGCGCTCGTCCGCCGGGACAGAACCGAGATCCAGCGAGACCTGCAGACGGTCTATGAGTATTTCCCCCGCCTGCGCGATCTGCGCCGGCGCATCAGCGGCTACCTGTCCGGCGGCGAGCAGCAGATGTTGGTGATCGGGCGCGGGCTGATGGCTCGGCCGAAATTGATGCTCCTCGACGAGCCGTCGCTCGGCCTGGCTCCGCTGCTCGTCGAGGAAATCTTCCGCGTCGTTCGCCAGATCAATGTCGAAGCCGGCATGTCCATCCTGCTCGTCGAGCAGAACGCCCGCATCGCGCTCGAAGCGGCGCACTACAACTACGTGATGGAGACAGGCCGCGTGGTGCTCGACGGGCCGTCCGCGCAGTTGAAACAGAACGAGGACGTCAAGGAATTCTATCTGGGCCTGACCCAGTTGGGCGAGCACAAGAGTTACCGCGAGGTGAAGCATTACAAGCGCCGCAAGCGGTGGCTTGGCTGATTGGCGGACGAGATGTTTTCACCAACACACCATTTTGGGCTATAATCCCAATTACCCAGACCACTGTGAAGGGGGCAATCGTATGGCGTTAGTCAGTCTTCAAGACGTTCTTGTCGCAGCTCGAAAACTACCGAGACAAACACAAACGGAACTCGCCGAATTGCTGCTTCGTGAAGCAAGTGAAGCGCTGGCAGGCGAATCGCGTGCTGGCGCCACAAAAACAAAGCCAACGTTGGCGCCGCTTTCCGGCCTCTCGGTGGAGGAACTGCGGGCACTGGCGGATGCTGTCCTGGCCCCTGCTCGCCAACGCCGTTTGAAAGAGTTGCTCGAAAAAAACCGTGAGGGGAAACTGACTAAAGTCGGGCGAGCGGAGCTGGACGAATTGCTGGCGGAGAGCGACCGGGTGGCGCTAGTGAAGGCCAAAGCGACATATACGCTGTTCTTGCAGCAAAAGGTCACGGGTGGCCCGGCGTGACCCTGGCGCGGGTTCCAGCACGTTTTCAACGGGTAGTGCATGAAGAGGCTCAAGGATAGTGATTATGGGCCTGCGCGCTTTTACCGTCTATCATCTTCTTCAACACAACGCCCGAACCGCCGGCACGGCCCCGGCCGCAATCGACGCCGGCCGAACACTCACACATCAGCAGTTTCTCGATCGCGTGGATCGGCTGGCCGCCGGCTTTGCCGCATGCGCAATCATCAAAGGCGATCGGGTGTGCGTGTTGGCCCAAAACTCGATCGAGTATCTCGAGCTCTACGGCGCGTGCGCCAAGACCGGCGCGATTGCGTATCCGATTAACTGGCGGCTATCGGCGCCAGAGGTGCAGGGCGTGGTGGCGCTGGCCGATCCGCAAATGCTGGTGGTGGGTGCGGCTCACTTGCCCCAAATAGAAGGTCTTGACCTGAGCCGCCTGCGCGTACGGGCGACGCTTGGCGGAAGCGCCGCAGGTTTTATTCCACTATCTGATCTGTACCAGGCTTCAACCCTGAAACCTGACCCCTCACCACCTGACACCTCAAGTTCCGGCGTGAGCGGCGACGATCCGTTCGTCATCATCTCGACGGCGGCAGTGGCGGGCGTGCCGCGCGGCGCGATTCTCACTCACAACAACCTGATCATGGCGAACCTCCAGGTGATCGCGTCGGTGGTGTTGACCGCTCGCGACCGCCACCTGGCCGCGCTGCCGCTCTTTCACATCGCCGGCCTCGGCCTGTCGCTAGCCGTCCTTCAGGCGGGAGGCGCGAACGTTGTCCTGGAAACCTTCGACCCGGCCCGCGCGGCGCAGCTCATCGATGAGCATCACGTCACCGTGATGGCCGACTTCCCGCCGGTGCTGTCGATGCTGTTGGAAGCGCGCGCCACGCTCCGCGCCGGCGCGCAGTGGCAGAGCCTGGCACACGTCATCGGCCTGGACGCGCCCGACACGATTCAACGCCTATATGCTGAGACGGGTGCGAAGTTCTGGACCGGCTTCGGGCAGTCGGAAACGACCGGGCTGGTGACGCTCGTGCGCGCGGATGAGAAGCCGGGATCGGCCGGCAAGCCCACGCCGCTGGCGCGCGTCCGCTGCGTGAACGAAGCCGGCGAAGATGTTCCCGTCGGCGAGCCGGGCGAGATCGCCGTGCAAGGGCCGATCGTCTTCGCCGGCTACTGGCGCGACCCGGACGCGACCGACTACGCTTTGCGGAACGGCTGGCATCACACGGGCGACGTCGGCAGGTTCGACGCCGAGGGCTATCTCACCTACGTGGGACGCAAGCCGGAGAAGGACCTGATCAAATCGGGCGGCGAGAATGTTTATCCGGCGGAAGTCGAGCGCGTGATTCGTGAGTTACCGGAGGTGGCCGCCGTGTGCGTGATCGGCGTGCCGGACCCGACATGGAGCGAGGCCGTCAAAGCCGTCGTCGAGTTGAAGCCCGGACACACGCTCACCGCCGGCCAGGTCAGCGACTCGGTCGCGCGCCGAATCGCGGCCTACAAGAAGCCTCGATACGTGGACTTCGTCGAGAGGTTGCCGCGCAAACCCGATGGCGAGACCGATCGCGACGCGGTCAAGGCCGCGCACGGCAAGAGTTGATCGAATGGACACGCCCCGGCTGCCCCGACGCACCCTCGAAGCGCCCGTCGTCGGCGCGAAGGCCGCCTTCACCCGCACGCTCACCGAAGCCGACGCCGCACTGTTCATCGGCGTGACGTGGGACGTGAACCCGCTGCATACCGACGATGCTTACGCGAGCGCCATGCCCTTCAAGCGGCGCATCGTGCCCGGCTTGCTGACCGCCAGCCTGCTCACGCATCTCGGCGGCCTGTGGGCGTTCCTGGCGACCGAGATGCACTTCGAGTTCGTCGCCCCCGTGTTCATTGGCGATACGATCACCGCCGAGGCCGAAGTCGTGGAAGTGGACGAATCGCGAGGATGGGTGCGCTTGCGCTGTCGCTGCACCAACCACGAAGGCCGTGAGGTCTTGCGGGCCGACATCACCGGTTTTCCGGGCCGGTTCCAGGACTGACCTGACTCGCGGATTTCCCACCCCCGCACACAGCAGGCGAGGGCAGGCGGATTACACGGATTGGCAAGAATTCTCGCCCCAGTCTGTCAACGAATGGGGGAACGAATAAACGAAGACCTATCGCCCCTACTTCAGCTCCCGACTCGTGTAGCCCAATATCCGCCTGGCGACCACCAGCCGGTTGATCTGGCCCGTTCCCTCGAACAGGTCGTTGATCTTCGCGTCGCGCATCCACTTTTCCAGCAGGAGTTGGCGCGAGTAGCCGAGCGGCCCGAGCAGTTCCACGGCTTTCTGCGTCACGCGGGTCACCACTTCACCGGCCTTGATCTTGCACATCGACGCTTCGAGCGTGTTCGGCTTGCCCTCGTCCATCAGCCAGGCCGATTTGAGCGTGAGCAGCCACCCGGCGTGGATCATCGCCTCCATCTCGATCACGTCGCGCTGAACCGCGCTGAGCCGGGTGCGCGGGACGCCGTACGGAATCGCGACGCCTTCGGCGGCCAGCAACTCTCTGACGAGCTCGAGCGCCGCGCGCGCGATGCCCAGTGCGCTGGCGGCGACGAGCGGCCGCGTCGCGTCGAAGGTCGCCATCGCGCCTTTGAAGCCCTTCGCCTCTTTGACGATGGTCTCACTGCCCAACAGGTTCTCTGCCGGAACGCGGCAGTTGTCGAGAACGATCTCGGCCGTGTCGCTGGCGCGAATGCCCATCTTGCGCTCGAGTTTCGTCACCGACAAGCCCGGCGTCCCGGCTTCGACGACAAACGGGCGCATCCCGGCGCGGCCCGCCGACGGATCGATCGTCGACCACACGACGACGAACCCCTGCGAGTCGATCAGCGCCTTGTGCCCCCCGGTGACGAAGATCTTGCGGCCGTTGAGCAGCCATGTGTCGCCTTCTTTCACGGCGCGCGTGCGGATGGCCGCCGTGTCGGATCCGGCGTGCGGCTCGGTCATCGCCATCGCAGACCAGGTGGGTTTCTCGCCGGCAAAGCGCGCGAGAAATTTCTCCTTCTGTTCTGGCGTGCCGGTCGCCTCGATCGCCGCGCCGCCCAGCGCGCTTCCGGGCGTGCATAGATAGAGTCCGGCGTCCCCCCACGACATCATCTCGATCATGTGAATCAACGCCTGCTGACGAATGCGCGGATCGTCATCCTTCGCAGGGGCTGTGCCGGCGCGATAGTCCCGTCCGCGCCCGACAGTCTGGCCCGTCCGCCACATCAGGTTGATGTAGTCCCAGGGAATCTTGTGCTCGTTCTCGTCGAAATCTCGCGCCTGCTCCCGCATCAACCCGCTCGCCACCTGCCGGAGCAACTCTCGCTGCCGCGCAATCGTCTCAGGCATTTGGAACTCGATCATCGTCGCACTCCCCGCGTATCGCATATCGCATATCGCTTATCGGATGTCGCTCATTCCCATTCTTACCGGAGTTTGGAGTGCAGGCTTCAGCCTGCGGAAGCCCAAGAGATAGCAGCCTAAAGGCTGCACTCCAGCGATTTGCCAAACTCCAGATTCTTACATTCTGCATTCATCATTCTGCATTCATCATTCGTTACACCATCGCTATCCCCTCAAACACCGGAAACCCTCGCGCATTCCTCAGCCACATCTCCACCGGATGATCGCGGACGTAACCGTGCCCTCCAAGAATCTGCACCGCCCGATCCGTGCACATCAGCGACACGTCGGCGGCGGTGACCTTGGCGAGATAGGCCTCGCGCGTCGCGGCGCGTCCCTGGTCGATGAGCCAGGCTGCTTCCCAGACCATGAGGCGGGTCGCTTCGATCTCGGTCGCCATCTCCGCCAGCATGAAGGCAATCGCCTGGCGATGCGCGATCGGCTCGCCGAAAGCCTCGCGTTCCTTCGCATACTTCAGCGCGTACTCGTATGCAGCGCGGCTGACGCCGACGGCCAGCGCCGCCAGCGCCGCGCGCGAAGCGTCGATAATTGGCGCGAAGTCGTGGCCGCGCTCGCCGCCCAGCCGATCCGCGCACGCCACCTTGCAGTCTGACAGCCTGACCGTGTAAGTGGGCAACGCCCGGAGGCCCATGTTCTGCTCGCGCTCGCCGATCGCCAGGCCGGGCGTGCCTTTGCGCACGATGAAGCCCTGCGTCCGCCCATCGAGCGCGGCATACACCAGCAGATACTCGGCGTCGGCGGCCAGCGGCGCGTAAGCCTTGTCCCCGTCGAGCACCCAGCCATCGCCGTCGTCGCGCGCCGTGGCCTTCAGCGCCCCCGGGTCGAAATCGTAGCGAGGCTCGATGAGCGCAGCCGTGGCCGGCAGGTAGCCGCCTGTGCAGAACTTCGGCAGGTAAGCCTCTTTCTGCTCGTCGCTGCCCGCGATCAGGATTGGCAGCGCGACCAGGCCGGGCGCGAGAATCGCCATGGCGGCGGCGAGATCGCCGTAGGCCAGCTCCTCGGCGGCCAGCGCCGTCGTCAGCGCCGAGCGCGCGCCGAATCCGCCGTATTGCTCCGGGATCGACGCCTGAAGCAGGCCCAGTTCCCATCCCCTCTCGATCACCGACCTCGGCAGCGACCCGCTTTCGTCTGCCTCGCGCGCCGCCTCACGCACCTCCTTGAGCGCGAACTTGCGCGCAGCCTCCACCAGCATCCTCTGATCTTCGGAAGGTTCAAACGAAAACATCCCGGCTCTCCTCGATCACTTCGTTCGCCAATTCGCAATTCGCCAACTCGTAAGTTGGTGCGACAAAGTTCGGTGTGAACTACGGCGAGGTCTCAGAAATGACCGTTAGTTTGCTTATGCCGGCGAAATCCTGCGCATTGTGTGTGACCAGTGGCAGTCCATGACGTAGCGCAGTCGCTGCGACCCAGGCGTCTTGCACCGAGATGGTCCTGCCTTGCCGCTGACGTTCGGCGCAGATCGCAGCCCATTGCCGACACAGCTCAACGTCGTATGGAACGACCACGTAGGCGCGGAGGCGATCCTCCAGCCATGCGAGTCTGGATTCACTCCAACCGCGAAGGTACGCCCACTGGTACAATTCCGCGACGGTCATGAAGGAAAGGGCTAATGTCATTGGTCACAAGTTAAGGATTCGCCGCGCTTGTCAAGGGCACGATGTCGCGCGACGAGGGAGGGCCAGCCCGTTTTCGCGGACGTTTGAGAATACCGAACAATTTCGCGTTCGTCGCCAGATAGATGACCACGTCGTCGG
>DATEUJ010000095.1:0-2898 GCA_035283185.1 Anaerolineae bacterium
CGGTTTGTCAGCGAGGTCGTGCCAGACAACGTGCCCGCACGTGCGCGACCGCACGTAGGCAACTCCACAGGATTCGTTGCCTGGTGTAATCATTGATGCGTCGCCGCTAACACACAGCGGGCGAGTCTTACTGGAGAACGATGAGATTGCCCCTGGTGACGAACCCGCCAGACATTGTGAATTCACAATCAACTGGTGTCGGCCAGGTCTGAATGCGAATACCGTCTGTCACACCAGGGCCATTGTCGTACACCTCCACCTGAAAATGTTGCGTATCCGGTGTGAAGCCAGTCGACTCGAGAAAGGTACCGACAAACACAGCCCGGGCCCCATCTTGCAGGTAGCAGACGTCGACAGGACCACGAAAATACTGATTGAATTCGGAATTAGAGTATTCGACGTAGCCCCACAGCGGCTTTGGGTGCGCGGCGAGCACCACGAATGCGACATTGTCTACCTCAACGCCACCCAGTGTGCCTCCCCGATTGGGATGTTGGGCAATCGGCTCAATCGCGAAACTGGGGGGAAACAACAGAAATACGGCAAAGAGCAGTTTCTTCATTCTACACCTCCACGGTGTTCGACAAATCCCATCAGGTCACTCGTATAGCCGCGCGCACTACACGTCCTTTCCTGTGTGATCGCTCACAGCCGCAGACCACCTACCAGCGGCAGCTGATCTGCGGAATAAACAGGGCTGTTGGCGTCAAATCAGCAATTTGAATGCCTTCGTTTGTTGTCCGGCTAGACATAATGGCTGTCACAGCTTCTGCGCGGCGCGCTCAGTCGACGGCCGTCTGCGCGGGCCCCGCTCTTGGGTGGGGGGCCTGCTCGGCGGCAGCTGATGCCGGCAATCGAGCTGAGATCGCGCCAGGGAAGCATAGACCTACCGTCCCCGTACATGGTGGATGATGCGGAGTATCTGACGCTTCGCAAACAGCACCACACACGAGGAGGTAGGTCATGGGGAACCGTAGCATGTTCGTAGGGCTGGATGTCCACAAGGAAACGATCGACGTGTCGATCGCCGAAGGCCGCCGTGACGGAGAAGTCCGCCACTACGGGGTCATCGCGAGCGATCTCGAGCCGCTCGACAAGGTCGTGCGCGCGCTGCGCGCGCCGGACCGCCGACTCCACTTCGTCTACGAGGCCGGTCCGTGCGGCTTCGGGATCTATCGGCACCTGACGAAGCGAGGCGAGGAGTGCGTCGTGGTGAGTCCGTCGATGATCCCCAAGCGGAGCGGGGATCGCGTGAAGACGGACCGGCGAGATAGCCAGATGCTGGCGCGGCTGCATCGGGCGGGCGAACTGCGCGCGATCTACGTGCCAGATGACACCGATGAAGCGATGCGCGATCTCGTGCGCGCGCGCGAAGACGCCGTCGTGGTGGGCACGCAGGCGAAGTGCCGGTTGAAGGCGTTTCTGCTCCGGCAGGGGCGTCGCTATCCGGGGCGTGAGGGCTGGACGCTGCCGTACCGCCGGTGGTTGGCAGATCTCAGTTTTCCGACGGCCGCCCAACACGTCACACTGCAGGAATATCGCGACACGATCGACGAAACGGAACGTCGGATCGAGCGGGTGACCGAGCAACTGCGCCAACTGGCGCCGACGTGGCGCTGGGCTCCGGTGGTCGCGGCCCTCCAAGCCCTACGTGGCGTGTCGTTCATCACCGCCGTGGCGTTGGTCGCCGAACTCGGCGACTTGACCCGTTTCGGTCACCCGCGCGAACTGATGGCGTACCTCGGACTCGTGCCGTCGGAATATTCCAGCGGGCCGAGTGTGCGTCGCGGCGCCATCACGAAGGCGGGCAATCCCCACGCCCGCCGGCTGCTGGCGGAAGCCGCGTGGGCGTATCAGGGGATTCCGCGGATTGGGCGCCAGCATGCGTATCGTCAGGAGGCGTTGCCCAAAGTGGTGTGCGACATCGCGTGGAAGGCCCAACTCAGACTGACGACGCGCTTCCGACGGCTGGTCGCGCGTGGGAAGGCGAAACCAAAGGTCGCCACCGCGATCGCGCGTGAGCTCACGGGCTTTATTTGGGCGATTGCGCAGGAGGTTTCGCCGGCGTCGTCGTAAGGGCGACGCGCGTACAGGATGTCTTCGTTCATCGGTCGTTCCGGCGGTACGGTGACCAGGTGGAGAACCCTCGAGAACGTTAAGGGCGGCAGCTTCGGCTGCGATGTCCGTGCCTAGAGTGAGGCAGCTCCGCGACGCACAGAAGTCTGGCGGCACCCAACCCGCGGATATCAGCAGCGTCAACCGTCGCTAGAACATCGTGCCGCCGGAACGATCGATGAATGAGGACGGAGAAACGGGAGAACGAGCACGCACGATGGTGAGGACGGGAAGGTTTTGCTGACTTGACAAGTGACAGCCATATCAACGATCCGCGCTGAGCCGCGACCGGCGCGCCTCAACGCTCTCTCAAACACCGCCGCGCGCCGGTTGACGGCTCCAGCGCGTTGTTGGCCGGATTGTAACCCGTAACGATATGGGTTACAATTGCCGGAGTGTCGATCAAGGACTTCCGCCACAAAGGACTTGAACGGTTCTTTGCCACTGGCAACAAAGCTGGGATACAGGCCAAGCATGCCGAGCGACTCCGGCTGAATCCTCGGCCGCCTGAACGCCGCTGCGAGTGCCCGCGACATGGCCTTGCCGGGCCTGGAACTCCACGAACTCCGAGGCGATCGCAAAGGCACGTGGGCCGTAAAGGTCAGCGGCAACTGGCGCATCACGTTTACCGTCATCGGCAAGGACGTGGCGCACGTCGACTATGAGGACTACCACTGAGGTCGGATGATGAAGATGCACAACCCGCCGCACCCCGGCGAAGTCATCAAGGCGCTATGCCTCGAGCCCCTGGGCTTGTCGGTCACGGACGCCGCTAAGGCACTC
>DATEUJ010000096.1:0-49687 GCA_035283185.1 Anaerolineae bacterium
TGACGGTGGAGGATACCCCAAGAAGCCAAGGCCCTTGGTAATGCGAGGGATAAGCTGACGTGGGGCTGCTACACGAGAGGACGCCGGAGCAGAAGGAGTTTGAGCTTTATGGCGAACGCGCAAGCGTATCGAAAGCCGGACAACTGTCCAACTCCAAGAGCGCGGGCGTCAAGCTCTGGGGATGAGTAATCCTCCCCAATAGAGTGCCTGTATGACAAGAGGCTCGTGTGGCAAGGAGCCGTGTGAGATTGAAAAACTCATGCACGGTTCTGAATCAGGGGTGGGGGAAGGGATTCCCCTGCCGACTGTAACCGTTGGGCGGCACTTTCCATCTACAGGTCTCTATTATGAATCTTCATGGAACGAATGTAGTCATCATAGGTGGCAGTTCTGGAATGGGCCTTGCCACTGCCAAACTGGTAAAGGAACTGGGTGCGAACGTGACTATTGCAAGCCGCTGAAGTGAAAAACTTCGGCATGCGATACCTAAGATTGGCGATGCTCGAGCAATTGTCGCAGACATTACTAGCGAATCTGCTGTACAAGAGATTTTTAGAGAACTGGACCGAGTCGACCACGTATTCATTTCGGCAGGCCAGTGGTTGGGTGGCAAGGTCGTGGAAGCCAATCTTGAAACTCTTCGTTCCGACGTTGACCAGCGTTTTTGGGGCCCGCTCTACATCGTCCGAAATGCAGCGCCGAAGATGGCACATGGCTCAATCACCTTCTTAACTGGTCAATTGGCTTCTACACCGGCTGTCGGAGCAGTGGTCACAGCCGCTATGCAAGCGGCAATGGAGGTCCTAGCGAAAGGGTTAGCACTTGAATTGGCACCCGCCCGTGTCAATGCGATTGCACCCGGCTTGATTGACACACCCCTTCTAGGAGAAGACCGCGGCGAAGCGGCTAAGTGGGCGGAAGACAAACTCCCTGTAAAACGAATGGGCTTGGCTGAGGAAGTCGCGCAAGCAGTCGTGCTGTTGATGACCAACGGCTTTATTACTGGTGAGGTTCTGCATATAGACGGCGGTGGAAGGCTTGTAGAGTAGTTCGTCTAACAGGGGCCGCCCAACACGGGCATGCAGGCGACGGTGCTTGGCACGGCCCAGCGGGCATTCACGCAAGTCAGGCGACACTCGCCTGCAAGAGACATTGGCGTTACCCGCCCCGCGCCTGATGCCCACCGTTCTACGGACCAATCGGAGGCGAGACGCATGGCGTACACGACGAAGGAGCTGGGCCCGGAGACCTGGCCGGACTTCGAGCGCCTCTTTGCGCCGGGCACCGGGTGGGCGTTCTGCGCTTGCATGTTTTTCCAGCGCGGTCGGCACCTACGTCAAGCCGAGTTCCCGGGCCGCGAGGCGATGCGGGTCCAGAACCAGGCCGAGAAGCGCGCCCTGGTCGACGAGGGCCGTGCGCACGGCGCCCTCGTCTACGATGATGGCGAGCCGGTCGGGTGGTGCCAGTACGGTCCGCTCGAGGAGCTGCCGATCCCAGGGGGCGGCTGCACGTCCCGGCGCATCCCTCCGGCAGGCGCCAACGTCCGGTGGCGGATCACCTGCTTCGTGACCCACGTCCGCCGCCGCCGCCGGGGCGTGGCGGGCGTGGCTCTGCGCGCCGCCCTCGCCGCGATCCGCGAGCGCGGCGGCGGGCTCGTGGAGGCCTACCCGGCGGTGACGCCCCTCCGCGCCGACTGGGAACATGGCGGCACGATCTCGATGTTCGAGCGCGAGGGCTTCACCGTCGTCGACCGCCCGAACGCTCCCTATATCGTGATGCGGCGCGTCGTATGAGATATCCGCGCGGCCTGCGGCACGATATCCCTTTCAATTGTGAGTTCACTAGAATTTACCAACCGTGGGGCCATCAGCCAGCTGTCTACAGTTGCGACGCTCCTGAGGAGCATTGTCCCGTATGTCTTTCTAATCGTGGTATGCTGGCACCGTGCACAGAATGCGGGCGATACCAATACCCTTTTGCTGATCTTGGTGATTGGGACGATCCTCTAATCAGTCGCGAAGAAGCACAGCAGCTATGTAGTGACTGTCTCGAAATAGTACGTGTACGAAGAACAGAGGAAAGGTAGGGAGTACCGGACCTCGCGACAGCCTAACGAAGGCATGCAGGCGACGGCTGCCAGCGTCCGCTCGTGCCTCGCTTCCGCTGTCCGCCGCGCCTGATGCCCGGCGTTGGGCGGCTTAGGGTGATTCACGATGGCCAATCAAGAAAAAGAAGAGCCAATCCGGTCTGTTAGCGACTTCGTGTACCGTCTTCAGCAGACTTCAACTGGTGGACGGCGATTGTTCCGTGGACAGAACACGGACAAATGCCTTCTTCCAAAAATTGTCAGGCTGGCCAAAGAGAAAGGTATCGCCCCCCATCAGATGAATGATATTGAGCAGAAGATGCTGGAGCGATTTAGGCGTGAAAGCGTTCCGATGCTCGGAGTCGCCACAGAACTAACAGATTGGGAGCTGCTGTCGATTGCCCAGCACCACGGTATGCCAACCCGGTTACTTGACTGGACGGCTAATGCCCTTGCCGGTCTATGGTTCGCAGTGGCTGCTGATCCTCCGAATAAAGAGGAGCATGGTGTTGTCTGGGTGGTGGACGGTCCTAACGAGAAGAAGTTCGATTCCGGCGACAACATCTTCAATCTGGACAAAACATATTTTTTTCAGCCCTTCCATTTAGATCACCGAATCGTTGCGCAGTCAGGCTGGTTCTCCATTTATCGACACAATCGGAGTGAGTTTCTGCCGCTTGAGAAGCAAGACAGATATCGTAATGCGCTGAAGCGGTTCGTTATTCCACGGGACCAGTTCGATTCGCTCCGGCAGGAGTTGCGGCTGTTAGGGGTCAGCCAAGCTTCAATGTTTCCGGATCTGGAAGGCTTGGGGACAGACATTCGGGCAGAGTTCATCGACTCGTGGAGACCTCTGTCCATTTGAAGGTGGCCGCCTACCGCGCCGGTGTTCAGAGGCTACTGGCCTGCGTGGTAGCCTCTTAGCGGCATAGTCTTGCCCAGCCGGTGGCGGCTAATCTCGTGCCGTTGGGCCGCTAGTGAGCTGACCATTTAATTCGCATAGTTGACAAAACCATCGATTTGACTACAATCGTGGTCAGCATGACGCTGCGACGCCGCTTTGAACTCGAATATGCGCCGCTGACCAAAATCCATCTTCAAGCGATTGAGCCAAAGTATTACTCGCTCATCCGCAAGACGATCGAAGAGCAGTTACCGTTTGAACCCGATATCGAAACGAAGAATCGAAAACCGCTCAAGCGGCCAGTTGACTTTGGCGCACAATGGGAACTGCGCTTTGGGCCAGACAATCGTTTCCGCGTCTTCTACAGCATCGACTACGAGATCAGGCGGGTCAATATCCTTGCCATCGGTGAAAAACGCGGACAACGGTTGATACTTGGAGGGGAGGTCGTCAGATTATGAGAATTGCCTCAGTCGCCGACGTCAAGGCCAAATTAAGCAGCTATATCCGTGCCAGCAAATCAGGACCGGTCGTCGTGACAAAAAACGGCAAGCCGGTGGCTGTGTTACTGTCCCTGCAAGATGAAGATGAAATCGAGCGAATGATTCTGGCTTATTCGCCGAAGTTTCAGCGGATTCTACAGGCAGCGGAACAACAGATTCGAGAAGGCAAGGGTATCTCGCATAAAGAGTTCTGGCAAGGAATAGAAGCAGGTCAGAGTTCAAAATGATATGCTGAAGGTGGTAGCGCAAGGAGGGACAGGCCGCAGGTAAGGCAAGTTGCTCTCAACGGCGGTTTCGAGATAGAGCGTCACTGCCTCCAGGAGCATGTCTCCTGCTTGTTCAATCGTCTCACCCTGCGAAGCGACATCTAATTCGAGGCAGAGCGACGAAAACCCCTCTTCCTCCTGAACGACCACTCCGGTGAATACAAAAGCGTGTCCATGTGATCCTCTCCCTTTGACGCCAGGATTCTACGATCAGAGCCTGCGCTTGTCAAAACGAGTTCAGTTGGTGATTATTCACAAGTGCTCCTGCCCGCGTCCTCGCGGGCCGTCCGCGGGGACGCGGAGGAGGAGTTGACTCGTTTCATGGAGCCCAAGTTTACCCGCCATTGCCCGGCTTGTCACCTTTTCCCCGGTAGGGGCGCTACAGTCTTCAGAAACTTGACTATAAGCTTGAGCGAGAACGTCGGCGTTGCTGATCATACTTCGCCCTAAGATCCGGATCTGAGAGAACTTCATACGCCTCATTAAGTTTCTTCATCATCTCATCAGCCTCAGCACGAGACATGCTATCCGCCGCAGTATCTGGGTGATACCTCTTGGCAAGGACTTTATAGGCTCTTTCTATGACTTCGATGCTCGCTTTTGGACTAACTTCTAATATGTCATAGTAGTCGAAGTGTCGGTCAAAACTGAGCTCCTTCTTAGAGGCTTTATCGTTGAGATACTTTGAATGATACCAAGTATATATTTCTTGGGTGTTGACTCTTGCCACTTCAGCCTCAGAGAGCGTTCTGTGATAGCTCATTAGCCATCGTTCTTCCACCACTCTCACACCACCGGATCTTGACTTGACCAGGAATTCTCCGGGTTGAATATCTTGCAGTTTGTTATCAACGGACTCAATGAAAATCTCTGCTGCCGACATTCCCTGCCTAATCTTGTCACGGTCGCGTTTCGTTTGCAGGCGACTCACCAGCCAAGTCTGACAATTGCTCAATCCCTTGTAGTCAACGTCGCCCGGATTTTGCGTCGCAAAGATACAACTTACGCCAAATGTCCGCCCCTGTCGCAAGAGCAAATTCAGACCGGGCTTTGATGGTGGGTCATACGGGTGACTAGGGAAGAAGGCATTACGTCCACCGCCTCCACCGATCTCGTCAACGAAAAAGATAATGCGCGGCATGCCACCCGAATCTCCCTTGCGCCGTGCCCAGTGGTATAAGGCATACGACAGATGAGACAGAGCATGCATTTGGTCATCAAAAGTGGGAAGTTCGCGAAGGTTTATAATTGATACTGGAACTGAGTCACCCGATGGTCGGTCGAGGAGCACATCAATCTCCAATGGCACGCCCTTAAACCACAACTGTTCTGCGCCGCTCAATGACATAGCCACATGAGAAGCAAGCTCCTTGCGAGCTTTCTCACTGATAAAATCACCGATATTCATTCCACCAAATTTTTGCATAGGAGGATTCAGAATAAAGCTTTGAATCATGGAAAGCCCATCCTGACCTTGCAAGCCTATACCTTGTTCCCAACAGTAGCGAACGAGCTCTTGGATATACGATATGTATTTCTTTAATTTGGACAGTTTTTGATCTGGAAAGAGCGTCTTCACAAATGTGGTGCTAAACGAGTCAGCCATATTGAGCACGGTATCAGGCTCTGTGCGTAGCAAACTGACTATGTCCGGAGGTGCAGCTAATGGTGAAGCAATAGCAAGGGGAATGCCTTTGCCAAGTTTAGGCGTAAAGACTGCAAATGCCGCGTTGCTTCGAAGTCGCTTCATATCCTCGGAGGTTAGTCCAAAGGATGCTAGCTTCTCTTTGTGCCTCTCCACCTCTGCCCGGACTATTTCGCGACGTTGCGCGCCGGGGCGGACTTCGATCCACGGTTCAAACTCGGATTCTTGAAGGGACGAGAAAATTAGCGCAAGCGAACTAAGATCGCCTTTCAGGTCAACGATGATAGCTGGGATCTTCTTGAGAATCGCCTCCTCAATAATAGCCTTGCCCATCACGGTCTTTCCCGTTCCTGTAACGCCACAGATGAACACGTGAGTTACAAGGTCTTGGAGCGGAAGGAAGAAATTGCGATCAGTGGAGAACTTACCGAGCACATCTTTCTGCTTGCCCAAGTACAGGCCATCGGTAGCCTTAGGGTCGCCGGGCTTATCCAAGGCAATACGGAACAAGCGCGCCTGCAAATCAATCAGTTCAACAACTATATCATCACCTGGTCGCGGCTCATAATTTCGTACCCACTCTATAAGCCAGCGCATGGATATTTCATTGCGCTGTCGATTGTAGATAACAGGGAACTTTAGTCCCTTTTCATCTTGTAACAGAAGCGGTACCTCTTCTTCAGCCGTAGGGAGCAGTTCTGCAAAACCTCCGGGCATGGCGAGCGAAGTTCCTTTTCCTACTGCCCAACGAATGTAAAAACGCACCTGATTCATTGAGGTCTCCTTTACCTACCGAGTATGCCTTCTAAACCAATACCTGGCAATACGTCGCGCCTCATCCCGATCGGTTTCAATCTGCTTAGCATGTGCCCTCAGTTGAGCGAACTTCGCGAACAAGTACTGGGCGAAATTTCGCGCTTCATCCCTTTCCCGCTCCAGCTGCTGGACTCCTGCCCCCGAGTGGGATAGTTGCTCTGATAACAATTCGTCCATTTTTCCCGCAGTCTCCTTAAGAAGCTGTTCCAGCTGAAGGAGCTGCCGTTCCAGTTCGTTGACTCGCGCCTTGTGTTCAGAACGAAGTATTTCTAACTGTAATGTCAGATCGGATTGTTCTCGTTCAAGACGAGTAATCTCCGCGCGGGCAAGGCTCAATTCCGCTTCATATTGAGCAACCATAGAAGCCAACTCGTCTTTTAGTCCCCCGACTTCACGATCGCGATCTTCGCTAGCTTTATTCAGAGACTGCCTGAGGTCTTTCTCCTTCGCGGTCAATTCACGTATGATTTCTTCAAGGTCCTCCCGAAGTGCAAAAGATCCATCACGAAGACGGGCTAGCCTGGCGTCCTCCACATCCAGAAAAGACGTGCGCTCCAAGATGCCTTTGTTCACACCAAGATATTTCCCAATTCGTTCGGTTAATTCCGAATAACTCAAAGGGGCTTTTGCAGATCGGAGAGCTCTGTAGACCAAATCTTCGCCATGAATGACATTGAGAACATAGTCAAGGGAATAATTCGCCACCTTAGGATGATCGGTGTCTGACGTCGTTGCGAGATCATCACTTTTTTGCGGTGCAAGAACAGTAACTTGCTCGATACCCCATTCTTTTAACCCCCAAGTACCTCGCTCACCAGTGCGGGCAAACAAGTGTGGATTTGTAACGAGGCAAGAATTAACACTTCGCTCACTAATTTCAGGGCGATCAGCAAGAATGGCTTCTACCACTTCTGACGAGTGTGCAACTTTTTGTTTCTGCTTGAAGTAGAGCCAGATGAGGTCACGGATGGGCAGGTTGGTGCGGGACAGGGTTTCAGGTTGTCTACGCTGTACATATCTTCGATATACATCGGCATCCCTATCCCACTCAGTATAAATCCTCAAGACAAGCGGAGTCGTTGCCTCGACGCTTAGCCACACCGTGTCACCGGGCTGAACACCATTTTCGTTGTACCAGTGTTGTAACCCCTTGCTCCCCAGGGTACGATCATCGTAATTCAGAGAACATAGAAATTGTTCACTCCCATAACACTGCACAGCAACGAGCGAGTGCGTACTTTGTTGCTCGTCCATACTCGCGACAAATCCATCAAAATGTTGTCGCAGTGGAAATGTTCCCACCCTCAGTTCTTGCCCATCGATCGAAATGGTATGTCGCGTTTCCCATCCCAACGATAAAGGTTCAACTGATCGAACGGGTCTTTGGGAAGATCGTGATGGTCTAGGCGGAAGCCAGGTCTCTAAACCCCATAATACCTCTTCGCCCCTTTCAAACTCAAGGAACGGATAGTAGGCAGATACACGGTCCTCACACAGGTGGCGATTGACAAGCGTCATTGCTTTGTGAAGTCCAATATCCTTATAAAAACCTCTTCTCTGCACGTGCTCTGTTATTTCTCGCAGAGTGAGAGGCCGATAGGTGGCGGAGTTGAAGATAGCTATCAAAACATCGAGAATTTCTTTATCTGCCATCTCATCGCTTACCCATTTCCCTTTTACGAATTGTCATGTGATCGCTGATTCTAGATCACACAGATGTAGTCTTTGGCCTGCTGGATCGTGTGACGGCTGCTTGCCGCAGGGTTGTCATCTTTGAGATAGCCGGGGCGTTCGTATTCGATCGCCATTTGCGGATTTGCCTATGCAGACTGGCCACGCGTAGGGTGATGAGGAGATCGATATCGGACATAGCAATCCCATCCGGTGTAGCAAAGCGTGGATACCAGGATTCCCAAAAGTAAGGCCGCCCGCGATCGACACGAACGGCCTGAGGTTGTGCTATGTTGGGGGTGCCGCGCGCCTCTACCGCGTTGGCCATCGCCCCGAATGTTGCAAGCATTGTGGGGCGCTTGTTAGGGTTTTGAGTATTATACTCATTACTTTTCGCATCGTAAGCATGTGTTGCTACCCGTAATGAATCTGATATTCATCCGAAATACTATCGCCCCATCCTGTCACAACCATTTGTATAACAAGGTCCTGGAGTCTATGATACCGTCGGCAGGCCGGCCACCTCCGCCAGCGCCCGCGCCACGTACACCCTCGCCAGCTTCTTGCGATAACCCAACGCCATGTCGGTGTTGTCGAGCGGCTTGGCCGGTTTAGAGGCCACCTCGGCCACCGCTTCGATTAATTCGCGCGTGATCTTGTTGCCGACCAGCATCTTCGCCGCTTCGTTCACGACGACCGGGCGCGAAGCGACCGCGCCCAGCACGATGCGCGCGTCGGCGCACGTGCCGTCGCCTTCGAGCATCAGCGCAACCGCCACACCCAGGATCGGAAAATCGATCGAGCCGCGCCGGCGCAGTTTGAGATACGTCGTGCGCCAACCGTCGAGCGGCGGCAGGTGAATCGAGGCCAGAATCTCGTCCGGCGCTTTCGTCGTGTAGTGCAGGCCGTCGTCGTCGTATAGCGCCTCCGCCGGGATCATCCGCTCGCCCGCCGGGCCGACCAGCCGCACCTGCGCACCGAGCGCGATCGCCACCGGCGCGCAGTCGGACGATGACACCGCCATGCAGCGCGGGCTGCTCAGCGCCACCCAGCACGTATCGCCGTCCTTCTTGAGGCAGAAGCCGAGCGACTTGCGCCAGTGGTAGGTCTGGTTGTAGTACGTGCAGCGCGTATCGACGCACAGGTTGCCGCCGATCGTCCCCATGCTGCGCAGTGGCGGCGAAGATACCAGGCCGGCGGCGCGCGCTAATGCCGGATACTTCTCCGTGATCTCAGGATGGGACGCCACTTGCTCAAGCGTCATGCCCGCGCCGATGGTCAGACCGTTGCCATTACCTTCACTCGTGCCGGAGGCACGGGTGCGAACGCCGTGTAGCTCTTCGATGCCGCGCAGGCCGATCAGCGCCTTCGGCTCGAACTGGCGGCGCTTCATGTTGGGATACAGATCGGTGCCGCCGGCGACGTACATCGCGTCAGGGCCACGATCGGCCATCATCGACACGGCCTCGGCCAGCGACCGCGGCGCGAGATATTCAAATGGAGGTAGTCGGAGCATCTATCTCACCTCTTTGACCCGAAGCGGACCGGGCACTGATTACTGCTCACTGCTCACTGATTACTGATCACTGATAACTGATAACTGATAACTGATCACCGGTCGGCGGTGCAACGCGGATCGGATCCGGAAACGCGACATCGGGTATGCGCGCCGGCCCGACGCGCCCGCTGCCGCCGCGCGCTTTGTCCTGCAAGCCCTTCAGCACCTTCTCGGGATGAATCGGTACCTCGTCGACGCGCACCCCGACCGCGTCGTAGATCGCGTTGGCGACGGCGGGCATCACCGGCAGCAGCGGCCCCTGGCCTGCTTCCTTTGCGCCATATGGCCCTTCCGGATCGTTCGTCTCCACCAGGATCGTCTCGATCTCCGGCGTATCCAGCGCCGTCGGACTCTTGTAGTCGAGCATCGACGGAATCTTGTGCAGGCCGCGCCGGAAGACCTGCTCTTCCATCATCGCTTCGCCCAGGCCCATGTACGCGCTGCCTTCCACCTGGCCGACGACCAATAGCGGATTGATCGCCGTGCCGCCGTCGTGCCCCAGCCATAGCTTGTCGACGGTGTAGAGGCCCGTCTCCGCATCGATCGTCACTTCGGCAACGCACGCCGAGTAACTATAAGCCGGCGTCGGGCCGACGCCCGATCCTTTGTAGCGCCCGCCGCGCCTGGGCGGTGTGTAGCTGCCCACCGATCCCAGCGTGCCGAATTTCGCCTCGGCCAACTGCGCCGCTTCGGCGAAAGTCAGCGAGCGGCGCTCGTCGTCGACGCAGTATACCCGGCTGTTCTTGACGTCGAGCGCCTCGACCGGCAGCTCGAGCTTCTCGGCGGCGGCGGCGAGTATCTTCTCGCGCAGCGGCTTCGCAGCGGCGATCACCGCATTGCCGGTCATGAGCGTCACGCGGCTGGAGTAGCTGCCCAGGTCGACCGGCGTCAGGTCGGTGTCGGAAGTGACGACGATCACGTCGCTCAAGTTGAGGCCGAGCGCCTCGGCGACGATGTAGGCCAGCACCGAGTCCGATCCCTGCCCGATGTCGCTGCTGCCGCAGAAGACGGTCACGCTGCCGCTGCGATCGATCTTGATCTGCGCGCCGGAATGAGGCATTTTATTCCAGTAGATGGGCAGACCCGCGCCGGTGAGGTACGAGCTGCACGCCAGGCCGAGTCCTTTTCCTCGTGGCAGCTTTCCGCGCCGCGTGCGGAAACCGGACGCCTCGACGACTTTCTCGATGCACTCGCGCAGGCCGATCGTCGTGATCGTCAGGTGATTCACCGTCAGGCTGTTGGGCGGCACCAGGTGATTGAGCCGCAGATCGACCGGATCGAGGCCGAGGTCTTCGGCGATCTTGTCGAGGTGCACTTCGACGGCGAAGCGCGGCTGCGGAGTGCCGTGGCCGCGCTTCGGCCCGCAGGCGGGCTTGTTCGTGAACACGCGCAATCCCTCGAACTTGTAATTCGCGATGGGATACGTCACCGTCTGCAGCGCGCCGGTGTAGTAGGTGCTGGCGACGCCGTAGCTGCCGTACGCCCCGCCGTCGAGGAACGACTTGAAGTGCATCGCCGTGATGCTGCCGTCTTTCTTCACGCCGGTCTTGATCCACATCAGCACCGGGTGCCGCCCGCGATGCGCGTAAAACACTTCCTCGCGGGTAAGCGTGATCTTCACGGGGCGGCCGGTGATCATCGCCAGCCGGCTGACGATGACCTCGTGGTTGAACGGATCGCTCTTGCCGCCGAAGCCGCCGCCGACCGGTGTGGCGATCACCCGTATCCGGCTGGGCGGCAGCTCGAGCGTTTTCGCCAGCGCACGATGGACGTAGTGCGGCGTCTGCGTCGACGACCACAACGTGAGGCGGCCATCCGGCCCGTATCGCGCGACGGCCGCGTGCTGCTCGATGGGAAGGTGGGTGTTGCCTTCGTAGTAGAAAATGTCCTCGCGAACGTGATCGGCATCGGCGAAGCCCTGCGCCACGTCGCCGAACTCGAGCGCGACGAACTTGTGAACGTTGCCTTTGTCGGCGTACTCGTGAATCTGGATCGACTCTTCGGCCAGCGCCTCGTCGATCGACATGATCGGCGGCAGCAGCTCGTACTCGACGACGATGTCCTCCAGCGCCGCTTCCGCCGTCTCTTCGTCGATCGCCGCGACCGCCGCGACCGGATCGCCCACGTAGCGCACCTTGTCGACGCATAGCGCTTCTTCGTCCTGGCTCACGGGCAGGATGCCGAATTTGATCGGCAGGTCTCGCCCCGTGATCGCGGCGATGACGCCAGGCCGCTTGAGCGCGGGCGTCACGTCGATGTGCTTGATCAGCGCGTGAGGGTGAATACTGCGCAGGATCTTGCAGGTCAGCATGCGCGGCAGGATCAGGTCGTCGGCGTACTGCGTCTGGCCGGTGACCTTCGCCATCGCGTCGACTTTCATGTGGGGCTTGCCGACGACGTTCAGTTCGCCGTTGTTAGACATAGGCCCTCCCTGCGTTCCAAACTTCAAACCTCAAACTACAAACTTCAAAACCACCGAGACGCCAATTTGAGATTTGGAATTTGAAGTTTGGGATTTGAAGACCTCCGTTCAAGCGATTGCCATTCGGCTGGCCGCAAGCTCCACGGCTTCGATGATCTTGGAATAGCCGGTGCAGCGGCACAGGTTGCCGGCCAGCGCCTCGCGAATCGTCTGTGTGTCGGGATGGGGTTCGCGGTCGAGCAGCGCCTTGGCCGTGACCAGGATGCCGGGCGTGCAGTAGCCGCACTGCGCCGCGCCCAGCTCGGCGAAGGCCGTTTGCAGTGGGTGCGGCCGGCCGTTATGCGCCAGACCCTCAACCGTCGTGATGGCGCAGCCTTGCACCTCGATCGGAAGGACGAGGCACGACAAGGCAGGCCCGCCGTCGATCAGCACTGCGCACGCGCCGCACTCGCCCAGCTCGCACCCGTGCTTCGTGCCGGTCAGCCCCAGGTCTTCGCGCAGCACTTCCAGCAGCGTTTTGTGGATCGAGGTGTAGACCTCGTGGGTCTCCCCGTTGACCGTCAGCTTGATCAGTTGCTTCACGGGTTCGTCCTCTCAATGGGTGTTACTAACCACCAAGACACCAAGGCACTAAGTTTTCTTGGTGGCCTTGTGCCTTGGTGGTGAGTTGCTTGTCGCTGGCGCGCCGAGCATCTGCGAGATGCGGCGCGTCGTTTGAACCAGCGTGCGCAGCGCAGCCTTCTTCCGCGCCGCCCCGATGCGGCCGGCGAAGCCGACGACGGTCATCGCCGCGACGACGCGGCTGGCGTCGCGGATCGGCGCCGAGGCGGCCCACACGCCTTCCAGGTACTCTTCCGTGTCGTCGACGGCGTAACCCTGCCGCCGGACCGAGGCCAGGCTGGCCTTGTAGGCAGACGGATCGGTGATCGACGTGGCGGTGAACTTCCGCAGGCCCGGCGATACCAACAGGCTGTCCACGCTCGCCTCGTCCATCCAGGCCAGAAAGGCGCGGCCGAAGGAGCCTGCACAAAACGGCATGCGCTGGCCGACCGACGCCGTGATCCTCAGCTCATCCGGCGGCTCGACCTTGTCGACGATCGTGATCGAGTGCGCCTCGAAGACCCCCAGCAGGGCAGTCACGCCCGTCGCCTCCACGAGCGGCCGCAGGAACGGATGCGCCACTTCGCGCACGTCACGGCGCTGGCGGGCCAGGTCGCCGAATTCCGGCAGCCCGGGGCCGAGGCGGTACTTCTGCGTGACCGGATTGCGTTCTAGCAGATTGTAGTGCGCGAGCGTGTGGAGGATATCGTGGACGGTGCTCTTGTTGATGCTCAGCAGGCGGCTGAGGTCGGTCACGCCGTATTCGGCGTGGCCGTTCTTGAAGGCATTCAGAATGCGCAGCGCGCGATCGACGGCGGGAACCAGGTCAGTCACGGAATAGAGCCTGTTCTGTATGTCGAACGATGTTCGCTATAGACAACGACAGTGTAATCGAGATCGGCGCGCTTGTCAAGAGGAGGGAGTGGCGGATGGCAGATGGCGGATAGCTGATGGCAGATAGCTGATGGCGAATGGCAACCGGCGTTCGTCGCGCACTGGTTGTCGCCTCGAATCGTTGATTTCTTCCACGCTTTGCTGCCGCGCCAGCCCCAAATGTTCCACTCGTTCGTATACGGCATCCAATCGATGCAGGCTCTTCGGTGTGGCGGGAGTCGTGCTTGCGGCACTGCGCGTCTCGCGCCTGATCGAGCAGTTTGTTAGGCGGCCGGCCGATGGTCATGAATCTCCAATTGACTGGAAGGGGATCTGGACTATACTGGTTTACAGAGCAGCACATACAGGAAACCCGTAACAGACCCGCTTTGGGATGATTGTGCGGAGAGACTCGACAAAGTCAGGAGTTAGCCGCGCGGGCCACGACGAGAGATGTGGTTGGCTTATCGCAGATTGGAGACCTACAGTGTCGTCACCAAAGTATTTCTTCGCCATGTTCGGTGATCCAAGACCACCTGAGAAAGATACCATCGAGTCCGGCATATATCATCCAGATCCAAAGCACGCTCCGTTTCCCACCAGGCCAGGAGATGTGCTTCTCCTCTACTGCACTGGCAGTTACAGGCAGTACCCCATGCAAGCTCCCGGCCTCGGAATTGTTCTGCACACAGACAATGAAATCGTACGGTACAGATACTTGACGCTCTCTCAGCCCATCTCGAAAGATCGAATCGAGCACGAGTTTCAGCCGAGCGACGCTGATAAGTTCAAGAATAGAAGGTTTACAGGTTTCTGGTTGTTCGAGATTTCGAGAGAATCGTTTGTTAGAGCATTCGGTAACCGGGCGATAGTGTGGCCATGAAATACTCTTTAAGGGGATCGCGGCTACCGATGCATTGCGTTGTCAAGAGGTAAATTGCGCCTGCCGCGCGCGGTGAACCTTAACCACACCTCTCCTGAGCTGCCGCCGGCGTGCCACGCCGCTCACAGCGCACCTTAACCCGGATCCATTAGGCCGCCCTGCTGAAATCCCGCGCCCATGTTTCTATAAGTTGGGGTAGAATGGACAACAGCGATCAGCATAGTTTTTAGTCGAGGAGACCCCATGGCCATCGTCGAGAAAATCCAACAGTACGTTCAAAGACTGCCCGCCTCCTTTCAAGTAGAGGTACTTGACTTTGTCGAGTATCTGCTCACAAAGGCAGAACGTAAGACTCTCCGCGAGGAAGAAAGAGCCTGGTTCGATCTATCTCTGGCTCTTGCCATGCGCGGGATGGAAGACGAAGCTACACCGATATACACGACTTCTGATTTGAAGGTAGTGTTTTCATGAAACAGGCCGGGCAGATTGTCCTGTTACGGTTTCCCCACACCGATTTGGCAGAAGGGAGGTTACGGCCTGCTCTGCTGCTGGGCAAGCTGCCCGGTGAATACGACGACTGGCTGGTGTGCATGATTTCCTCGCAGATACGCCACACTGTCCCCGACTTTGACGAGATCGTTCAAGAGGAAGCCGCTGACTTTGCTGAAAGCGGTCTGAAAGTATCCAGTGTCATACGCGTGGGTCGCCTGGCCGTGGTTGACGGAGCGCTGCTGCTGGGAGCCATAGGTCGAATCGCACCGGGGCGGCTTCAGCGCATCAAGGATCGCCTGACAGAGTGGCTTTTGCAGTCGTAATGCTAGCGCGATGATCGAGAAGGGCGGCTAGCGATGCGTTGTGTTGCCAAAAGGCAGATTGCGCCTGTCGCGCTCAGTGAACCCGAATGTGCGCGCGCCGAATTTCTATCTCGACCGCTTTTCTCCGTTGTGAAAGGCAGATGAAAGGAGCGTTACATTGCGTGGTCCATACTTTTCGGGGCAACAACCATCCTCATGTGGACATTACTACCCCGATGTGCTTCGACTACGGGATGAAAAAAGACAGGATGGAACATTTGTCAGAATCATGGATTGCACTTATTGCGGCAGGTACGAACTCCAGTTAGATGTTCGAACGCTGAGCAAGGCACTCATACGTAAGCTCAACAAAAAAGGATTCGATGTAGGCACCAGAGAGGATGAGCTTTCTGAAGTCAGGGGGAAAGAGTTGGAAAAGTTTTCCACTGGAGATTACGATAAGGAGAGAGGTCTTCAGATGCTGCAATCGCTTCTTGAAGAAGCCATAGATGGTGGAGCGGATGCGATTGAGTTGGAATATGTGGCTGAAGGTCTTGAAGTGACCTTTATGGTTGGGAGCAGTGGGATCGGTAGCGTCGTGGATGATCGTATGCTTGCAGCAGGCATCATCGGATTGATTGTCGAGCGCGCCAAACTCCAGAATAAGTCTAGCGGTGTGATCGACTGGGCATACCGCGGCAAATCGTACAAAATCACAGTTGCAGAATATGAAAGCTTCGGTGAATCCGCCTTCAAACTGCTACTGCAAAGGCCTGGGCGGAAACGCGCCTAACACGTCAATGCTTGCATAACGCTAGCAAAGATGGTATGATAACAACATGCCCACCCTTTACGTTCGAGACATCCCTGATCGTATCTACCGGCAGGCCCGCAAAATCGCATCGGCACAAGGCCGGTCGCTCAGCGCGTACGTCGTCACCGTACTCCAACAAGCCGTCGAAGACGAGAAAGTACGGCGCACGCGGTCTAAAGCGCTCTCCAGCATCCGCCGCCGCCGGCGCCCCCTGCCTGCGAATGCGCCCGACAGCGTAACTATGCTCCGGCACATCCGCGGCGACCATGAGTGATCCGTCCTTCTCTTGCGTTGTCGACGCCAACGTCGCTCTCAAGCTGTTCTTTGAGCAGCCGGGATCAGATCGGGCCGATGCCTTATTCGCACACCTCGAAGCCGACCCACGCACACGCTTTTACGTGCCCGACTTCTTCTACGCGGAGTGTGCGAGTGCTTTGGCGACGTATGCCCGACAGACGGACTACACCGCCAAAGACGCGCGTCAGGACATGGCAGAACTGTTGGCCCTCGCGCTGCACGTTTTGCCAACCGCCAGCCTGGCGAGCGAAGCGCTGGACATCGCCGTGACCTATCGCATCAGCGGCTATGATGCGTTCTACATCGCTTTATCCCGTCGCACCAACGTGCCTTTCATTACGGCAGATGAGAAACTGGTACGGGCCTTGGCGGGCAAACCTTTTCGCGTGCATTCGCTGGTGGCGTTCAGCATACCGCCTTTATCATAGGGTCAGGGTCGCCCAACCCGTCGTCGGCGTGTCCTGACAGTCATCGCCTGCTGGCATTTCAATCGTTTCGCGCTAAACTCATCAGCAGAAATCGTCATGGGCACCATAGCCACCCCGATCGACCTGCGCTCGGATACCGTCACTCGACCCTCGCCGGAGATGCGGGCGGCAATCGCCGCTGCTTCGGTCGGCGACGACCAGTTCGGCGAAGACCCCACGGTGAACCATCTCCAGGAGCGGATCGCCGCGCTCCTCGGGAAGGAGGCAGCACTCTGGCTGCCCACCGGGACGATGGCGAACCAAGTCGCCCTGCGCGTCCTCACCCGGCCGGGCGACGACGTCATCGTGAGCCGCGAAAGCCACGCGGTCTGGCACGAGACCGGCGCCTCCGCGGCGAACGCGGGTGTCCAATTCACCGAGATCGGTGCCAAAGGCGTCTTCACCGTCGCCGAGTTTCTCGCCGCGCGGAAGCCGCGCGGCCACATCATCTACCCGCCGACGGCGCTCGTCGAAGTCGAGAACACGCACAACCGCGCGGGCGGGGTCATCTTCCCACAGGACGAGGCCGGGCGTATCTGCTCCGCAGCCCGAGAGCACGGTATCGCGACGTATCTCGACGGGGCGCGGCTGTGGAATGCCGCCGTCGCAAGCGGACGGCCGCCGGCCGATCTCGCTGCACCCTTCGACCTGGTCTCGGTCGCGCTCTCGAAGGGACTTGGCGCGCCGGGCGGCTCACTCCTCGCCGGATCGCGCGAGGTCGCCGAGCGGGCCGTCCGCTACCGCCGCATGCTCGGCGGCGCGATGCGCCAGGTCGGCATCTTCGCCGCCGCCGGCCTCTACGCGCTCGACCACAACGTCGAGCGGCTCGCCGAAGACCACGCGAACGCCCGGCGCATCGCCGAGCGGCTCGCGGACTGCCGGCATATCGTCCTCGACCCGGCCACCGTCCAGACGAACATCCTCGTCTTCGACCTGGCCGCCGAAGCCCCGGATGCGCCGAGGGTTGTCGTCCGGGCGCGGGAGCGCGGCGTCCTCGTCTTCGCCTTCGGCCCGCAGACCATCCGCGCCGTCACCCACCTCGACGTGTCGCGCGAGCAGTGCGAGCGAGCGGCGGAGATCCTCGTCGAGATCGCCGAGGGTCAGGCCGCCTGAGCGCCGGGATCTGCGTAGAGAAGCAGTTGGGCAACCGACGGTCCTATCACGATGCCGCGCGGCGACCACTACCCTGTTCACATCTCGCTTGAACTGTGCCCATTTCTGGCTATAATTTAGCCAAAATGCGTTACGAGATAGCTCTCGCTCCAGAAGCCGGCGAAGACCTCCGCGGACTGCGGGCGGATATTCGTACTACTGTTCGACAAGCGATTAAAAAGCATCTGCAATATGAACCCTCCAAAACTAGCAAGAGCCGTATCAAGCGTTTGCGCGGCCTATCGCGCCCGCAGTATCGCTTACGAATAGGTGATGTGCGCGTCTTCTACGACGTGACCGAGGATACCGTCGAGGTCTTGGCGATCGTATCAAAGGCGGATGCTGCCGCCTGGCTAGCACAAATGGGAGAACCCGATGAAGGAAGTGGCACTATCTGAAGTCAAAGATGATCTGTCGAGATATTTGCGGCTTGCCGAACGCGAAGAAATCATCATCACACGCCACGGCAAACCGGCAGGGGTGCTGATTGGTTTCAAATCAGAAGACGACTGGTTTGACTACCGACTGGAGAATGACCCGCGTTTCCTGAAGCGCATTGCGGCCGCCCGCAAGAGCCTACACGAAGGGCGTGGTATCAGTCTGGAAGATATCGAAGAGTAGGCCGGTCCAACTCCACCACGTGCACCTCGCCGGCCACGCGCAAGAACACCAATAACGCTCTCGGGTGATGGCCCAATTGCGCGTTGACGGCATCCGCATAGCGCCGCAACTGGACGTCGTAACCCTCGCGTGGAATGGCTTCGCGCATCTCGGCTTCCGAGCGCAGCTCATCCGTCTTGAAATCGACGACCGTCCAGCCCGCGCCCGTGCGGTACAGCAAATCGATGACGCCGCTATCATTCGGCAACGTGTAGGGTATCTCATGATAGCGCTCGGCGGCGGCGATCTCGGCGAAGAGCGGATGCCCCTGGAAGTGACTGAGCAAGCGCCGCGCCTCGCGAATCGTCGCCTGGATTTCGACCGCATCCGCCAACCCGGTCTCCAGCGCGAACGGCCACAGGAAGACGTCGAAGTTATCTTCGTCGGGAAAGCGCCAGCGCCTCAACGCCTCGTGGACAAGCGTGCCGACCACCCACGCCGGCCCACTGGGACGTTTCGCGCGCGGGACGACTCGCCAGACCCGGGATTGCGAATAGCTGATAGCCGATGGCTGATAGCTGATGGCAGATGGTGGATGGCCGGCCTCAACAGGGGCGATCGGTAGGGGCGCGGCGAGGTCAGGGACAGTAAGCGGCGCGGCGGCAGGCGCGGGGATTCGCACTTCTTGCACAGTCGAACGCTCGGCGGCACGGGGCCTGTCCTGAGCGCAGTCGAAGGGCGGATGCAGCATGCAGGCGATCGGCCCGGCATCGTCGGGGCAGCGCACTTCGAGCGCGCGCGGCGTCGTGATTTCATCCTCGAGCGTGACTTCGTCGAGTCCAATCACACTGCCCAGCCGCTTCAGCCAGCCGGACAGGCTCAATGCGCCTTTGGCCGTGCGCTTGGCGTGCCCGCTGACGATTAACTTCTCTTTGGCGCGCGTTGCGGCCACGTACAGAAGACGCCTGTCTTCGGCATCCTCTTTGGCCGCTTCGTTCAGGCTCGCCAGTCGCCAGGCGACCGGGCGGGCGCCGTCGGAGTCGGAGACGCCGATGAGCACTCCGAGATCGTCGTCGATCAGCACTGAATCGGGCCCGCCGCGCGGCTCGTAGCCCGCATCGGCGATCACGACGACCGGAAACTCAAGCCCCTTCGACTTGTGCACGGTCATCAACTGCACCGCGCCGCCTGCCTCGACAGGCGCTTCGCCCTCGCGCACGCCGACGTCCTGCAAGGTCTTCACGTACTCCAGGAACTCGGCCAGGCTGACCAGCCGGCTGCGATGCGCATCCGCCAGCAGTTTGTCGACGTTGCGGCGCAGGCGCATGCCTTCCGGCGCTTCACCCAGGATGGCGCGATATCCGGTGAGGTCGAGAAAGCGCTTAAGGATCTCGGCCACGGACACGCGGCCGGAGAGCGCGTGCAGCTCGGCGATGATGGCGCGCGCGCGGGTCACGTCCTCACGCGTGCCCCGCTCCACCAGCGCGCTCAGTGCCTCCCACACCGGGCGAGGCCGATCTCCGTCTCCGCTTTCGGCGAAGCGCAGGCGGTACAAATCGGCGTCGCTCAGGCCGATAGCGGGCGAGCGCAGCAGCCCGGCAAGCGCCAGGTCGTCGGTCGGATCGGCGATGGCGGCTAGCGCGTTGATCAGGTCGCGCACCTCCGGCCGATCGTAGAAGCCGCGCCCCGCGACGGTGACGAATGGGATGCTGGCGCGCTCGAGCGCATCTTCGTAGACGCCGAATGCAGTCGAGGCGCGGAAGAGCAGCGCGATGTGTCCCCACTCGACTCCCTCGATCCGGCGCAGCTCGCGCAATCGATCGGCCAGCGCCGCAGCGGCCGCCGCCCGGCCCGTCTTCGCATCGTCGCCCAGGCCGATGTGGAACTCGACGAAAGGCTCCCGGATCGCATCCGATTCGGGCGCCTGTCGATGCGCGCGCAGCCGGGCGAACGGGACTTGATAAGGGCGCTCCGGATCGTCGGATTCGCCGAGGACGGGCGCGAGCAGCGCGTTGGCGACCTCGACGAGCGGCCGGTGCGCGCGAAACGTGAGATCGAGATCGACCGTCAGCCCGCCGGACGTGTCGACGTCCGACTGCACCTGGCGGAAGACTGTGACGTCCGCGCCGCGAAACTTGTAGATGCTCTGTTTGGCGTCGCCGACGACGAAGAGTTCGGCCGAAGCATCGCCATCTCCGGAGCGGAAACCGGTCAGGGCATAGACGATTTCGCGCTGGCGATGGTTTGTGTCCTGGAACTCGTCGACGAGCACGGCGCGCACGTCCCGCCGCGCCGAGTGCAGCGCCCCGGCGTGCTCTGCCAACAGCCGGGCTGTGCGGCCTTCGAGATCGTCGAAATCGAGCGCCTGCCGCGCGTCTTTCAGACGCCCGTATTCTTCGAGCGCAAATTCATAGACCCGCCGTAAAGCCGGGAAGGCTTTGGCGATTCGCCGGTCGAGCGCCCATCGCGCTGGCGCTGTCTTGCCGGCGAGCGGCGCGAGTTCTTCATCATAGCGTTCGCGCAGTGCAGACATGGCTGCGCGCGCCGAGGCGAGAGCGTCTGCATCCCAGTTGGCCTTCTGCCCGGCGGTCGACATCGCGGCGCGCAGCCCGGCCAGACCGGTGAAAACGGCATCCCAATCGGACGCGGCGCGCGCGGCGCGAACACCCTTCCAAAAAGCCAGCACCGCCTGACGAGCCGCTTCGAGCTTGTCGTCGGGTGTGCGTGCCTGCATTTCGGATAGGGCATTGAGCGAATCGACCCAGGCCGGCGCGCTCAGCTTCGCGTCGAGCCAGTTGCTCAGCCCGGCGCTCCAATCCGCATTCGCGTCTCGCTGCATCTCCCACGCGCGCTCCACGTCGAGCCGGCGATCGAGCAGTGTGGTAAGCATCGTTCGCAGCCCGTTCTCCGTGAGGAAGTCGATGAGGTGTGCAGTATCGGACTGGGAGACAGCCCAGGCCAACGCCGTCTCGACCGCCTGGGCCTGGAGCGCGGCAGCCTGACTCTCTTCGAGAACGGCAAAGTTCGGGTCGATCCCGGCTTCGGCCGGATGGGCGCGCAGGATGTCGGCGCACAGGCTGTGGATCGTGCCGATGCGCGCGGCGTCAAGCTCGGTGAAGGCGATTTCCCAGGGGTTCGAGATTGGAGATTGGAGGTTGGAGGTTGGAAGTTGGAGGTTGGAAGTTAGATCGGCCAGGCGTTCCGCGATGGCGGCGCGGATGCGCGTGCGCATTTCGCGGGCGGCCTTGTCGGTGAAAGTGATCGCGACGAGCGAGCGGAGCGGATAGCCTTTTTCGAGCAAGTGCAAATAGCGCCCGACGAGCACGCGCGTCTTACCCGAGCCGGCGCCGGCGGTGACGGCGATCGCCGGACTGCGGCGAGTGACAGCCAGCTTCTGCCGACTGGTGAACTTGAATTGAGAGAGGATAGAGGAACGGCTCAACGAAAGGATTGTACCTCAGTATGGCCTGGGTGTATATCGCCAGCAAAACCCAATCGCCGGGCAGTAGCTCGGGCAGCCTTCCGGCGGGGGCGAGGGTTGGAAACGCCCCGCGCGGATGTTGCGCACGTGCGCCGCAACGTGCTGCGCGGCCACCTGGAATGAGGCTTCGACGCCGCCTTCGTACGTCTCCAGCCGCAAGCGGCTCGGCTCGGCTCGAGCGATGTGCCAGTAGAAGCCGCTCTCGATCTCGCCCAGCCCCAGCGCGTCGCGCGCCGCCAGCGCATACAGCGGCAACTGCAAGCGGCGGCCTTCTTCGAGGTGCTTCGGGCCGATCGCCGATCCGCTGGACTTGTAGTCGATGACGCGCAGGCGCCCGTCCGGCCCGACGTCCAGCCGATCGATGTAGCCGTGCAATCGAATCTCGTCGTCGCCAGCGAACAGCACGAGCGAAGGCTGTCCCAGGCCAAAGCGCTGCTCGAAGTGGCGCGGCGTGTAGCCTTCGGAGACTTCGGCGAGCGCCGCGATCGTCTCGCGCAAGATGCGCTCCAGTTCCTGCCGCTGCGCGTCCCACAGCGGCGTCGGGCGGAAGCCGTAGTCGGCGGGCGCCGTGTCGAATACTGCTTTGGAGGCATCCGGCAGCGCGCGCAGACAGGCGTCGAGGTCGGCCGGTTCGCCGGCCTGGCGATACGTGTCTTCGAGAATTTTGTGCAGCATGGCGCCGAGGATGCGCGCGTCGTAACCTTCCTCGGGCGGCGTGCGCGGCTCGAGCTCGAGAACGTGTGAGATGTAGAACGATAACGGGCACATGCCGTACGTTTCCAAACGGCTGGCGCTCCAACCGTGGGCAGGCGCGTAGCGCTCGGCCAGACCCGCAGCGATTTCGGTGAGCTGGCCTTCGTAGGCGCTGCCAGTCTCTCCCGCAGGCGACAGGGTGGAGAGGCGCGCACGCATGACGTCGACGCCGCGCTCGAGGTGCGGATCGAACTGGCCGGTGGCTTGAATGAACTCGAGCTGCGAGGCGGCTTCTTCCAGCGGCAGCGCATCTTCGGGCCGCACTCTGTGAACGGGAGGTTGGCCCAGCAGATGCCACGCTTGCAGCCAGTACGGGGAAGGCTCCCAGGGCTGCCCATCTTCGGCGAGATAGGGACGGCATAGCAGCATTCGCTCACGCGCGCGTGTGGCTGCCTGGTAGAAGAATGTCACCTCGTCGCCGCGCAGTTTCGGCTCGATCGGAACGCCGCGCTCGCGAAGCACGGCGCGGTCGCTCTCCCGCAAGAGGATGTCCTCCCGCTCCGTCTGGGGAAATTCGCCTTCCGAGAGACCGAGTAACGCAACGGCGCGGAAAGAGAGTCCGCGCGCGTCGAGAACGGATGCGACGAGAACTCCGGCCCCCACCTCCGGCCCGTGCGAAGCCCCCCTGAAGCGAAGCGGAAGGGGCTCTCCCATATCATGGAAGAGGGGAGAGTAGGTTGCAGCTTCGACCGCGCCGCGCAGTTCTTCATAGAAAGCGGGATAATCGATCGCATCGGGCGCGCCCAGTGTGGCCTCGGCCAGCACCAGCCCGCGCAGCACGTCTTTGAACGCGCGCAGAGCGGCGATGTCGCGAGCGGCAGTCGCCGGATGATCGAGAGCGCGAGCGACGATCCCCACACCGGCCTTCATCCCTTGCCCTCCTTCCGAAAAGTGGGAAAGGCGCAAGCCGGCGGGTGCCGTCTCGTCGCCGATCAGGTCTTCGACGAAAGCAGCGTACTCGCGGATCGTCGCCTGTGGAGGAGGAGTGAGCGCTTCGGCGAACGCGTCGAAATTCTCTGCTACCCTTGACACCTCTCGCGCGGGAAGAGGCGTAGCGGCGGCATCTTCGTCGTCAATAGCGGGATCGGACGGTTTCTGTCGGGCGAGCAGATCGAACGCCTCGCGCCACCGTGACAGCCCGGCGATGACGCGGCCGGCGCGCGAGACGGCGTCGAGGACGGCGGCGTCGCCGGGGATGATACCCTGCTCCGACCAGTCGAAGTAAGGGCTGCGCCATGCTTCCAGCGCCTGCCGGCGTGGCCAGTCGAGCACCGGCAGCGAAAGCAGCGAGAGCAGCGCTGCAACGGCAGGATTGTCGACCAACGGCAGGCCGCCGGCCATCCGCAGTGGCAGGCCGAACTCGGCGGCGACCTCTTCGAGAAACGGACGATGCGGATCGAGATTCCGAGACAGGATGGCTGTCTCGGAGAGCGGCACGCCATCCCGCACCACGCGCATCTTGATCCAGCGCAGCGCGGCGCGCGCTTCTTCCGAACGATTTTGCGCCTCGACGAACTGGATATTAGAGATTGGAGATTGGAGATTGGAAGTTGGAAGTTGGAGGTTGGAGGTTGGAGATTGGAGATTGGAGATTGGTAATTGGTGATTTGGAGTTTGAAATTTGGAGTTTGAAGTTTGTTTCTCATGCGTCTCGAATAAATTGGCCTCAAGGAGCGCCAGTTCTGCGTTCGGCGCTCTACGTTCCCCATTCTCTTCGAGCGATTGGGGCGTCAGATCGAGGTTGGCGGCGAGAGTTTGCTGCGCGCGAAGGAAGCGCCGATGCGCCAGGCGCGGCCGGGCCGGGTAGCCGGTCAGGGTGATGATCGTCTCCCGCGCCCGGCGAGCCAGCACGGTCAGCACGCCCATCTGCGTCGGATTGAACTCGTCGAAGCCGTTGACGACGAGCAAACGAATTTCGCGCCCGAGGTCGGGATGTCGCTCCAGCGCGAGTGCGGCCAGCCATCCCTGGCCTTCCGCGTCGACCCAGTCTTCGCGCAGAAGCCAGTCTTGATACGCGCCGTAAATCGCCGCAAGCTCTTCGAGGCGCGGGCCGAGGCCCATCACGGCGGAGAAGAAGACGTCGGGCTGGACGCGGGCGCGTTTGAGCTCTTCGATCGCATCGCGCAGCGCGGCGACGAAACCGGGCTTGCTGCGCAGCGGTGCGTAGTGCCTCACGCGACCTTCTTCACACAGCCGATCGACGACGGCGCGCAGCAATCGGACCTGAACCGGATCGCTCAGGCGGGCCTTAGGTTCGCCGATGCGGGTCAGCAGCTCGGCGTACAAGGCGTAGAAGGTGGCCAGGCCAATGCCCAGCGCGCCGCCGGACGCCGCCAGGCGACTGCGAAACTCGGCCACGCGGATTTGGTTGGGGAGAATGACCGTGACAGGGGCAAGCGGCTCCGAGGCCTTGATCGCGCGAATGCGATCGATGGCGTATTGGGTCTTGCCGTGGCCGGCAGGGGCGACGAAGAGTCGCGTAGTCATGTGGTCGGATAGTCGGGTTGGGTTTACTCTTTGGCGTCATCCGATATTAGTTCTGCACGAACCTGATCCCACGGTCGGAAGCCGGCCTTCGCCAGGTCGCCACCGGCCGCGCTCAGTTCTGCCAGAGCCTGTCGGGCAATAGCCAGGTCTTCAGCATCCTCCAAGGCTTCTACAATACGCTCCCACGTGGCGATGTCGAGCAGTACCGCCGTCGGCTTGCCTTCGGATCCAACAACGAACTGAACTTTATCTACAGAAACCGGGCGCGCTACCTGTGCACTCATGATAACCTCCGCCTCCATTCTACCGCATTCCCGCGTGCCTTGCCCGGCTGGCCACACGGATATGGTGAGCAACCCAGCTCATCGCACCGATCTACAATGCTCCCTCGATCACTTGCTGCTGCCCAAATTCGAGCAGCGCGCGCACGGAATCGAGAATGGATTCCCCGGTTTCCGTCGAAAGCGGCGACGGGGGTTCGCCGTCGGCCGGCGGCTCGGTCAGCTCGCGGACGCGAGACAGGCGCAGCGCCAGTTCGTCTGGCAGGTGTTTCTTCTCCACCAGATCAGTCTGAATCAGGCGCGGCGAGGGCAGATCGGGAGCGGGATCGGTGTCTTTGTGCAACGACAGAAGCGACGACAGCCCCCAGCCGAGCGCTTCGCGGACGGGGCGCAGTATCTCTTCGGCGAAGCCGCCTCTCAGCACGACCTCGGCGAGCGAAAGCCGCTTGGCGGCGAACGCCAGACCCTGCTGCGCCTTCTTGCGCCGGGCCTCGACGACTTCGCGGCCGCTCGGTCCGGCCGGCGAAGGCAGCGCGGGCGCGCGGAAGGCTTCCTCATCCGGCGCGGCAGGCAGCGCCGGCATGAAAGCGGCGAGAGCGCGGTAGCCTTCCTGCTCCATCAAGTGCAGCGCAGGCGTGTCGGGTGTGAAGTATTCGCTCAACACCGATTCGACCACAGGCCGCAGCTCCGCTGGCGCATTATCGACGACGACCAGGACGCCTTCGCTCATGGGAGCTTTGCGGACGAGCAGCACGCGGCCCGGCATGCGGGCGAGTAATCGTTCGGCAAACCCCTTCAGCGTCGGCCTGGGCGCGACGACCTCAATTGGCTCTTCGACCATCTCGGGTGCTTCCGGCTCCAGCGCCAGCTCCACCTCGACCGGCTTCTTCAGCATCGCGTCGATCTCTTTCAACAGCGACTGGCCGGTGTCCTCGAACCGGATGGCGGCCGGCGCTTCCTCGGCGCCGAAGACGCCGGCGAAGACGCTGCGCTTGGCCGCCAGCGTGTCGAGCATGCGCTCCTCGATCGTGTCCTTGGCCACCAGGTTGATGACGTGGACGGAATGTGGCTGCCCGTGGCGGTGCGCGCGGGCGATGCGCTGCGCGAGGACGGCGGGGTTCCAGGGCAGGTCCAGGTTGACGACCAGGCTGGCTGCCTGTAAGTTCAGGCCGACGCCGCCCGCGTCGGTCGAGAGGAAGACGCGGCAGTCGCGATCCTCGAAGAACCGCTCGACGAGCGCGCCGCGCTTGGGCGAAGGCACGGCGCCGGTGAGCTTGACGTAGTCCACGCCGACGCGCTGGATCACTGGCTCGGTAAGCGCCAGCATATCCGCCCACTGGCTGAAGACGATCGCCTTGTGGCCGTTGCTCGCGATCTGATCGGCCAGGATCTCGCCCAGCTCGGTCAGCTTGGGCGCCGTCTTCTCGCGGTCTTTGACGGGAATTGCCTTGTCGTGCAGCGCGAGCGCATTGCAGATCAGGCGCATCTTGATCAGGCACATCAACAGGATTTCGCGCTCTTTGGGTGTCAGCGGACGGCGCTGCGCCTTGGCGACCAACTTCGCGACGGTCTCTTTGAATTCGTCGTAGGCTTTCCACTGCGGATCGGTCATCTCGACGAAGAAGTTGTTGTCGACCCGCTCGGGCAGGTCCTTCAACACCTCTTCGCGGACGCGCCGCATCACGTAGGGTGCGATCGTCGTGCGCAGCTCGTCGAGGTTCTTGTAGCCCAGCACCTTGAACGTGCCGCCCGGGCGCTCTTCCAGATCGAAAAAGCGATCGTTGAATTGCCACAGCGGGCCGAGGATACGCGGATCGAGGAATTGGAAGATGCTGTACAGCTCGTCGAGGCGATTCTCCAGCGGCGTGCCGGTGAGCACGAAAGCGTAGCGGCTGCGCAATTGTTTGACCATCGCCGCCGTCTTGGCGCGCCAGTTCTTGATGCGCTGCGCCTCGTCGAGGACGATCAGGTCGGGCCGCAGTTGATCCAGGTCTTTCAGATCGCGCCGCACGATCTCGTAGTTGATGATCTTGAAGAAGGACGGCTCGCGATACAAATCGCGGCGGGCGTTCAGGCCGCCCTCGACGACCGTGACCGGCAGCGAGGTGAAGCGGCGGATCTCGCGCGCCCACTGGTGCTTGAGCGAGGCCGGGCAGATGACGAGCGCGCGCTCGACGCCGCGCAGCTCCTGGAGCAGCGCTGAGGCGGCGATGGCCTGGACCGTCTTGCCAAGGCCCATGTCGTCGGCGAGCATCGCCCGGCGACCGAAAGCCAGGTGCATCGCGCCTTCTTCCTGGTACGGGTACAACCTCGTAGACAACACGCCGAACGATCGGTTGCCGCGCTCCACCTGGTCGAGGAACCATTCCTTCTGCTGCTCGACCGCCTCGCGGTCTTGCAGCAGATCGAGGTGCTCGCGCACGGCCTGATCGACGCGGGCCAGCGACCGCTCGCGCGGCGGCAGGTTTTCGAGATCGGCCAGCAGGCGCGGCAGGGACTGGAGCGGCGCGCCGATCAACACGCCGGTCGGATCGAAATAGCGATCCAACAACTCGCGGACGGCCGGGTTCTTCGGAAGCGGCTGCCCGGCGCGCACGGTGATGTCCATGCCGTAGTGTAGGTAGACCTGGGTTCCACCCGGGCGTTTTTGTGCCAGCGTCTCAAGCTGCTCCCCGTGCTGCTGCTGGAGATGCAGCAGCACGCCTTCGATGTGCTTGCACGTGCCGATCAAGTTCGTCTTGTAGTCCGGGCAGGTGCAGGTGTTGTGCAGCTCGGCGAGCGAGCGGATTTCGACGTGGTAGGCGCGCCCGGACGTCGACGTCACTTCGAAGAGGCTGAAGACGGGATGGTTGCCTTTGTTCCTGACTTTGGCGATCTCTTCCAGCGCGCGCTGGCGGCGACGCTCGATTTGAACCTCGCGTAGCGTGTCGGTGGGCATGCGCGACCTCCTATAGACCAACGGTTGTGATCATTCAGATGGGCAGCGGCGGTGCGCTTTCATCTGATTATACGCCAGGCTCGCCAATGTGTCACGTTGCGTGTGAAAGCATACGACGTGTTGGGCTTGACTCCAGTCGATTCCGATGTACACTGTCATGTAGGCTTCCGTGTGTAGATGTCCGAGCCTGACGATCGAGCAGATTCGTCGCCTGTGCCGCGTAATGTCGGCAGGTGAGAATCCAAAGGAATGCATTCCCGCGACGTGACAACAGGAGTATCCGTATGGACACGGAACACGAAGAGAAATGGCAAGAGCAGATACAGCCTCAGTCAGTTGATGCTGCCAGAGCGGAAGATACGGCGGGGGAATCAGAAGCGGAGCACGATACCTACTACAACCTTGCACAATTGACCCGCATTGCCTATCTAGCCCGAGTCCTCTCATGGTTTTCCGTTGGCCTCGGTGCCGTTCTCCTGACAATCAATTTGCTCCCACTCATCCAGCAGCCCGGACTGAACTTTGTCCAATACGTGCCCACATTGGTGAATGCCCTGCTTATCGTCCTGATTAGTGGATTTTTCTTCGTAGTCTTGCAGGGCGTTTCAGGGGGTGTTTATGTGCTCATGGACATCGAGGACAACACGCGCCGGACAGCCGAAGCGATGGAGGCAAGTCTCGAGAAGGCGTGAGACCTGGCTTAACATCATAACCCGTCGAGCAAACACACGTCATGATGGGCTTAGCTTTTTGTTGGCTCTACGCGCCGCCCCCGGCGCGGGATGGGCCGCCGAGGCCTACCCTGAGAGCTGAAGGGACGGCGGCCAGAGCAAGCACAGAAAAAGCGCAATCTGCGCCCGCGCGCAGTATATGTTCAGAAGCCGCAGTAACCCCGACTCACCACAGGCAAGTAGACAAAGTAATCAGACTGCAACTGGCGCACGCTGACTGTACCGCTCTGAACGGATAGGCTCGCCGATCGTCTCAAGTCGCGCCGCCCGGTCGGCCACGGCGCGGTTCCGGCATTCCACCTCGCCGGCGTGCGCCAGGCGTAGACGACATCACCCAAGCTCGACGCCAGAATGTCGGTTCGGCAGTCTCCGTCGAGGTCGGCGAGCGCCGGCGCGGCGCGTATTCCCTTTCGCCAATGTTCCGCCTCGAGCGGCAAGTCGAGCGGAAATCCCGAGACGGGCGTCCCATCGTCGTGCAGCGCGTGGAGCCGGACGGCGTCGTCGTCGAGACCGTCCGGGCTGCAGGTGCCGAACACGACGTCGATCTGGCCGTCGCCATCGACGTCGCCTAATGCAGGTTCGGAAGCGAACAGCACCTTGCCGGCCGCGTAGTCGTAGTCCCACAGCAGCACGCCGTCAGCCGCATAGGCGCGAATGTGACCGTCGAATGTGGCGACGACAATGTCGAGTGCGCCATCGCCGTCGAGGTCACCCAAGGCCGGAGCCTGATGCGGGTAATCTTGGGTGGCCAGCGGCGGCCCACCCTGTCGCGCCGGGTCCTAACCCGGACGGCGCGCGCCGTCCGGCTCTAATACCACGACGGCACTTCCAATCACGTGGTGTTCCAGTCCATTTCTTTCGGCCAGCCCGGCAGCAAGTCTCCGTCGGCGCGCCAGACAAAAACCTTGCCGCGCTGGCCCGGCTCCACGCCGCTGCCTTCGTTGCCGGCTACGATTTCAGGGCGCTCGTCCCCGTCGACGTCGCCAATGGCGACTTGGGTGGTGCTGCGCGGCACACCTCTGCAACTGGCGCCCGTCATGAGCGGGAATCCGGGCAGCGGTGTGCCGTCGAAATGCCACGCGTAAACACAGGCGTCGCCGTCGATCACGAGCACCTCATTGAGGCCGTCACCATCGATGTCCACGACGGTTGGCGACGAGAAGACGATCGAGCCTTTCGGATCGTCGCGTGGAAAGCCCGGCAGCGGCTCGTAGCCCGGCCCGGCCGGCGCGGCGAATGGGGCTGCCGAGGAATGTCTCACTACGACGATGATAAACAGGCAGGCCAGCGCGAGCACAACGCCAGATAAGACACCATGACGAGCCATAGGGGCCATTCCTTTGCCGGCCTGCAGGTGCCTTACGGCTGAGGCGATTGAATGTGAAGACTCGGTAGGTCACGATTTCGTAGTGACGACTCACTTGCCCCCGTAGCGCCTGTCCTGAGCGCAGCCGAAGGAAAGCGGAGTGGGGTCAGTCGTTCTGGCAAATCGGCGACTGAAGTCGCTACTACGAATCAAACCCGTGATCTACTGAGACAATGGCGTGACAAGGAGCACACTGAAGAAATGGCTGGCGCGTAACATCGTAAACGACGGGGGCAAATTTGCCAATAGGAAGGCAGTCTCCCCTCTCCTGACGACAGCACGCTGAGCGACCCTGAGCGCAATCGAAGGACGAAGCGGGATGGGCTTGACTCCGGTCGATTCCGATGTAGACTGTTATACAGATCTCCCCGTGCGGCAGACGCGGGTTGCGGTGCCCCTGTTGTGGCGTTCAGGACGCCGCATGCTTTCGAAGTTCGCCCTGCCTGGGAACGCGCCTGAAGAAGCCGCCAACGTCAGGACCGGATTCCGGAAATATGAGCAAGAAAAAGAAGCAGTATTACGTCGTCGTCAACGGACGTAGGCCCGGTATTTACAACAAGTGGTTTGGCGAGGATGGCGCAGCCGACCAAGTTGAGAACTTCCCCGAGGCGATTTACAGAGGCTTCTATACTCGTGAAGAGGCGATTGAGTGGCTAAAGGAGTTTGGAGAAGAGATTCTCTTAACACTTGCACCCGAGTTATTGGACGCCATTGAGCCATCTGTAACTGAGCAAACCAGGGAAAGCCCTGAAGATTTGCTTAAGGCCGGCAAGGTGCTGATCTACACTGATGGTGGTGCCATTGGCAATCCGGGGCCAGGCGGTTTCGCTGCCATTCTGCGATATAAAGAGCATCGGAAAGAGATAACCGGTGGCTTTCGCCAGACAACCAATAATCGTATGGAGATCAGGGCCTGCATCGAAGGCTTACGAGCGTTGAAGCAGAGATGCTCAGTTGTCCTGTTCAGCGACTCAAAGTATGTGGTGGACAGCATCACGAAGGGCTGGGCAAGAAGATGGCAGGCGAACGGATGGAAGAAAGACGACAAGCACACCGCCGAAAACGTTGACTTATGGGAACAGTTGCTTCAGCTATGTGATCAGCATGACGTCGAATTCCGCTGGACACGGGGACATGCCGGGAACAAAGACAATGAACGATGTGATCAATTGGCGGTACAAGCTGCAAACAGACAAGGCCTGCCTACTGATGAAGGTTACGAAAAGGGAGAGACGCATGGCGTGCCGCCCAATCCGTCGTTGCTCGCGCCAAGCTAAGCCCGAAGCATTCCGACCGTCCGGGATTGCAGGGCGCTTTCGGAAACGTGGCGAGGGGAGACGGACTGAGGCCCACCCGGAAAGGTGTGGAGGAACCACTGTACCCTCTAGTGCACGCCGCAGACTAAGAGGAATCGCTTCGTGAGCACAAATGCACTCAATAGCATTGCCAATACATGGCGTCGGTTGCTGTTGGAAGTAGAACTAGCGAAGCACTACACTCACACATACTTGCTTCACGGTGGTCACGCGCTTCGCGATCCGCTTCTTGATTACTTGCTCCCATCGCTGTTGTACGTAAAATCGCTCTCGGTGTTAGATGAGGCGCTTATCGCTTATATCGCCCAGAAAGGCTTGGCTGTACCTCGGAGGTATCACAATTCACTGCACGGCAGGATCGAGTTCTTGAGCGACGAAGGTATCTTGTCCTCTCGTAATGCTCTGCTTACCATTAAGGATAAGCGAAACAACCTCGCACATGAAGCGACGACACAAGTAACGTGGAACGATCTTGATCAGGCAGTAAACGAGATCGAAAGAGCATTACAGAGCGTTGGTTTTGTAGGCACACGGCCCACATATGAGTTCTACGCCGAGAAGTCTGCCCTAAGAGAATCAACCGAACCCGGCATTTTGTTCACTGAGGACTTCTGCTACGGCATCAAAGAGAATGGCAAGCGCGCAATTGAAGTGTCGTGGACATCGCAAGTCCTTGCTGATTAGAGCGCGGCTTGCGTTGTCAAGAGGCACATCGTGCCTGCCGCACGCAGCGAACCTTCACCCACCTCTCCCGACCTGCCGCCGGCGTGGAACGCGCGACGGGGTGACACAGCGTGGGAGGCACTGATACGCCGGGCGGTGGGCAATCTAGCGTGAAACCATGAAGTGAGGAAGAGCAAGAATGCCACTGAGAAAATCCGAGACGATCTGGATTGTTGTGTTCGTGCAAAGTGGTGTTATCATCGATGTCAGGGCCTATCGCAACGAACGAACTGCAAAGCGACAGCTTCAGATTTGGCGTAACGAGATGGACTTGAACGATGATGATGTGCAGATATTCGAAGCCAAAGTTTGAGCAAAAGCGACATTTCAAAATCAGTGAGGCGACCCGCCGATAAACCGCGTGTCAAGAGGCACATTGCGCCTACCGCGCGCAGTGAACCCTAATGTGCGTGCGCCGGATTTCTATACGGACCGGCTCGGCGATAAGCCATCGAGTCATCGTACCTTGACGAAGGCATCAAGATGGTTTTCCACTACCATCCAGATACCGATATGCTGTATATCAAGTTGGTCGACCGGGCAAGTACTGAATCGGAAGAAGCCGCGCCGGGCATTGTGCTGGATTTCGATGAGCACAACCAAGTTGTCGGCATCGAGATTGAAGATGCAAGCAAGTTTATCGACTTATCACGCCTCGAAGTATTGGCGTTGCCTATCGCCAACTTGGTTCTCAGCGAAAGAGTACCGGCAGGGGCATACCCGGTTGTACTCTCATTGGGCACGGCCCACCGGTGAATTGCGTTGTCAAGTGGCACACTGTGGATTCCATCGAGAAACTCATCCGAAGAGTCGAGAAAACTCGGCATGGATTTTCAGATATACAAAAGGCAGCCGATGAAGTCGTCGCCAACAACGCGGCCAGGGACAGCGTTCGGATCGCCAAGACGCTGTACGCTTCAGGTGTCCATCAGGCTCGCATGTTGGCGACGCTCGTCTTTGGCCGCTGCGCCGCTCAGTCATCCGAGTGCCTCAAATACCTGCAAGCGCGCGTGAGCAAGGACAAGGATTGGCGTGTGCAGGAGATGTTGGCGCAGGCGTTCGACAGGTATTGTAGAGACACCGGGTATGCGCAAGCGCTGCCCGTTGTACAAGAATGGCTTGCGGTAACTGCTCAGCCGTCGCGCTACGCGCCGCGCAATGTCATTCCCGCACGCTTTAGGCGGGAATCCAGAAGCCCTGCCAGCGGTGAACCTGGATGCCCGACAGAAGCATTCGGGCATGACGGCTGAGCAGTTACGGCTTGCGGATACAAATTCCAACGTGCGGCGAGCCGTAACAGAAGGTCTCAGAATCTGGACGGGGCGGCCCTACTTTCGTGAGCATCCCGAAGTTGCTATTCGATTGTTGAGTCGGTTGAAGGACGACGACAGCGAATATGTCCGCAAGTCTGTTGGGAATGCATTACACGACATCAGCAGAAAGCATCGCGAGTTGGTGAGGGCCGAACTACGGCGGTGGGATGTGTCCCAAAAGAACGTCGAACAGACTTACAAACTGGCGAGCAAGTTCTTGTAAAGCGCGGCTGCACCGCCGACGGCTTGAGCTTTCCTGCGGAAGCGAGTACCCTCGAAGAGCCCCGTGCGGGGCCTGCGGCTGTACGCTGGGATCGGTAAAGTGCCGTTGGGCAACTGGCCGTCCTACTGCGATGTGCGCTACGGCGCAAGTTCGGGCAGGTTTGGGGTAGTGATTGGCAGAAGATAGCGATTCTGAAAACGTCCGACGAGCACGCCGTAGTCGGCAGTCCCATTTATGGGTCATTGAGAGCAATCCATCATGCCTATGGTTCCGTTCTACACTCGCTTTCGCGATCTCGCGTTCAAAGAAATGAGGTCGGCGACCGCTCGGCAAATGCCGAACATCCCCGACGGTGAATATGGCTTCCTCGAGCTCTACTGCGATGAGCCAGATTGCGACTGCCGGCGCGTTGTCATCGACGTGGTGTCACCGACCACCGGCTCGAAAATATGGGCCACTATCAACTACGGCTGGGAAAGTGTGGAGTATTACGAGAGGTGGATGGGAGACAAGGAGACGGCCCGAAAGTGTCAGGGCGCCAGACTCGATCCGCTCAACCCTCAAACGAAGTATTCGCCGGCGCTGCTGCAGCTCTTCAAGTTGGTGCTGCGAGACGAGGCCTACGTGGAACGGCTGAAGAGACACTACCGGCTATTCAAGTCGGACCTGCGCAAGAAGCGCACGTCAGTCGTTCGGCCCGCAAGGAAGGGGAAACGTCGCCGGCGATAGGTGTGGCTTCATGAAACGCCTGCCTCGCCTTCGTCGTCGGTATCTCGCGCTTCTGCTCTGCCTGCTGCCGGTCGTCGTGTCGGCGTCGATCGTGCTGGCTTTTCCGACTCCCAGCATACCGTGGCTGAGCCGGCCGGCCGGCACAGGCAGCGATGCAGAGGCGACAGAGTACTACGCCACCATCTTCGCCCCGGGCACGTTTGCCGCCTGGAAAGCCACCTACGGCTTCGACGGCGTGAACGAGACGCGCGCCGTCTACTACAACGCCGGCGACCTGGGTTTCGGCCGCGATATGCACTGCCGCCGCAATGGGGGCGACGTCGCCTGCTACGTGGCCAACCACGGCCTTGGCCCTGGCGGCCCGCCAGACCTGTCGGTGGAAGCGGCGATCGCGGGCCAGAATGCGCTGCCGGTCGTGGCCATGGTGTACAAGCAGGCGCTGCAGGGCAATCTGAACGATGTTTCGTACTATATCTACGACCAGGCGGGAAACCGCGTCAACAAGGTGGCGCTGGACAGCGACGGCGATAAATACGCGCCCCATCTCTGCCTGCCCTGCCACGGCGGCTACTACGATTCCCTATCTAACTCTGTCGCGGACGCGAACTTCCTCCCCTTCGACGCCCCCTCTTTCAAGTACAGCCAACGGCCCGGCTACACCCTGGCCGACCAGCAGGAGAAAATTCGACAACTCAATGCTATCGTCAGCGACACCAACCCTAACCTTCTGATTGTGCAACTGATCGAAGGCTGGTATGCCGCCACCGGCGGTGTCTATCAATCCGGCAGCACGCTCGACGGCAGCTTCGTGGCGCCCGGTTTCGCCGGCTATGAGGGTCTGTACGACAACGTGGTGAAGCCTTACTGCCGGTCGTGCCACATTGCTCAGGGGATCACCACACTGGAATTCCCGACAGACGTGGACGCTGCTCGCTTCGCCGTTTTCACGGGATACTACATGCCCCACGCGGAGATGACCTCGCACAACTTCTGGAGCAGCTCAGCTCCGGCCTATCTCGCCCGCGACCGGGGCTGGTCTCTGCGAGTGACGCGCCTGGACGATCCGCTTCCAGACGGCTGCGTTTCAGGAGTCGATTGCTCGCTGCGCGAAGCCATCCTTGCCGCCAACGCCAACGCCGGCCAGGACATCATCACCTTCGACGTAGATGGCACTGTCCTTTTGAGCCAGGGTACAATCAATGAGGATTTCGCCTTCGAAGGCGATCTGGACATCGCCGGCAGCACTCTCATCCTGGGCAACGGGGCAGACCGGACGATCATCGATGGAAACAACCTGGATCGAGTGTTTGACATCCTCGAAGGAGCCGATGCGGTGATCCAGGGCGTGACCATTCAACACGGCAGCGTCGCCGACCACGGCGGCGGTATTTACAATTCCGGCGGAAGGCTGGTCTTGAACGCGAGCGTCGTCAAAGACAACGTGAGCAGTCTGGAGATGTTCAGTGGAGCCGGTATCGTGAGCTTATCTGGCGCGACCACCGCGATCAACAACAGCACGATCGGCCCAGGCAACACGGCGACGTATCCAGGCTGGGGCGGCGGCATCTTTGTCAGCGGAAGCACGCTGATCCTGAATAACAGCACGGTCAGCGGGAATCAGGCTGAAGAAGGCGCCGGCATCTACATCAGCGGCAGCGGTGTCGTGACGATCACCCACGGCACGATCGCGGGTAATCAGGCTTCATTAATGGGCGGCGGTATGCGAAATGACGAAGGCGCTGTCGTCGCCGTCAACAATACCATCATCGCCGGAAACAGCGGTGGCGGCACTGCGGATTGCGCCGGAAGCTACACTTCGTTGGGTCACAACCTGGTCGGACAGAACGGCAGCGCCAACGGCTGCGCCATGGGCGGTACAGACATCGTCCTGGTCGGCGCGATCGGAACCGCTCTCGACACGAACCTGGTCGCCCAGGAGGGAGCGGTGCCCTATCACGCGCTTGTTTTGGGCGGCCCCGCCATAGATGCCATTCCGCTGGGCGCTCACTGCACGCCGCCCTCGTACGACCAGCGCAACCTGGCCCGGCCCCTCGATGGCAATGCCGATGGCGCGCCCGCCTGCGACATCGGGGCGTACGAGGCGCCGGCGCCGTGGAGCATCTTCCTGCCGCTCGTCAGAAAGTAGGAGAGGAAACACATGCCACCACTGACCCGTAAACAGATGCTCGCCGCCGAAGTGTTCGGATACAATTACGACCTATGGAAATGACTATACCCAAACTGCACGTCGACGTTCGGCCCGTCACCGAGAACGACATCGTCCGCCTCAGTGAACAGTTCCCGATGCGCTCCACCCCCCGGCACGCCGAGCGTCTACGCCGTCAGCAGGCAGGCTCGGCGGTTTATCTTATCGCCTGGCACAACGAGCTGCCCGTTGGATACGCGCTGCTCAAGTGGAACGGCGCCGAAGACGCACCTGTCGTGAGACACCGCCCGGGTGACTGCCCCGATATTGAAGACCTCTTCGTACGGGAGGAGATGCGTTCTCACGGCATTGGGACTCAGATTCTCCAGGCCGCCGAGAAACTCGCCCGCGAGCGAGGGTGCAAGATGATCGGCCTCAGCGTGAGCGCGACCGACAACGATCGGGCGCGGCGGTTGTATGAACATCTAGGTTATGGGGATGCCGGTTTCGGCGCATACGTCGAGTGCGGCGAGTATGTTGACCCGCAAGGGCAGAAGCACTGCTGGGAAGAGGTCTGTATCTACCTGGTCAAGAGACTGGGCTGATGGCGTTGCTATTCGGTGGCTCGGTCTGGCGGGGCTGACAGCCGTCGCGCTGATGGTCGTCGCTCTGGCAGGGCCACGGCTTTCGTATGAGGTTTTTCAGAAGTATGCCAGACATGACAACGTGTAAATCCTGCTTCGACATTCGCTCCAACCTGCGGTATACTCTTGCTGCCAATCGCGACGAGGCCGGCGTCTGAACGCAGCCCAATCCGGCCTCGCGCTACCACAAACAATCACCACGCACCTGACTACAGCGTCACGGAGGAGGACGACGATGGCTGTTGCCACGCCCCAGGTAGACATCCACACACCCTCACTTCCCAAAGATATGCTCGTCGAGATGGTCACGGCGATGGTGCGCGCGCGCAAGCTCGACGAGCGCTGCTGGCTGCTGCATCGCCAGGGCAGGATCGCGTTCCACATTTCGGGCATGGGCCACGAGGCGGCGCAGATCGGCGTCGCCTTCGCCATGCGCCGGGGGCACGACATGCTGTACCCGTACTATCGCGACCTGTCGCTGGTGATGGCGCTGGGCATGACGCCGCGCGACATCCTGCTCGGCGTGTTCGGCCGGGCGGGCGATCCCAGCTCGGGCGGGCGCCAGATGCCCGCGCACTACTACTACAAGCCCGGCAACGTCTTCAGCGTGTCGAGTCCCGTCACCACACAAGTGCCGCAGGCGGCCGGCATAGCGCTGGCCGAGAAGCTCAAGGGCGGCGACCGCGTCGTCGTCACCAGCCTCGGCGAAGGCTCGACCAGCCAGGGCGACTTCCACGAGGCGCTGTGTTGGGCCGGCGTGCATAAGCTGCCCCTTGTCGTCGTCGTCGAGAACAACGAGTACGCCATCTCGGTGCCGATGCACATGCAAATGGCGGTTGCCCGCGTGTCGGATCGGGCGGCGGCTTACGGCGTGCGCGGCGTGACGGTCAACGGGCTTGATTTGTTCGAGACGCATGCCGCCGCGAAGGAAGCGATCGACATCGCGCGCTCGGGCGGGGGGACGACGCTGCTCGAAGCGCGCGTCGCCCGGCTCACGCCGCACTCGTCCGACGACGACGACACCACTTATCGCACCCCCGAAGACAAGGCCGCATTGAAAATGCAGGATCCGTTGCCGCCGCTTCGGGAGAAGCTGATCGAGACCGGCGTGCTGACCGAGAAGCAGGCAAAAGAGATCGAAGAGCGCGCGCTGGCCGAGGTCGACGAGGCGCAGCGCTTCGCCGAGAGCGCGCCGTTCCCTGAGGAGGCGTGGGGGGCGGGGCCGGTGTTTGCCGACTGATCGGTAATCAGTAATCAGTAATCAGTGATCAGTAATCAGTAATCGGTGGTCCGTCCAAGCGAGGATAGCCAATGGCGGAGAAAACTCTGATCGAAGGGATTCGAGAGGCGCTCGACGAAGAGCTTGAGCGCGATCCTACTGTGTTCATCACCGGCGAGGACGTCGGCCCGCGCGGCGGCGTGTTCCGCGCGACGATGGGCCTGTTCAAGAAGTACGGGCCGAGCCGCATCATCGATTCCCCGCTGGCCGAATCGTCGATCGTCGCCATCGGCGTCGGCGCGGCGATGAACGGCATGCGCCCGGTGTGCGAAATCCAGTTCGCCGACTTCATTCATCCGGCTTACAACCAGATCGTCAACGAAGCGGCGCGCATGTACTACCGCACCGGCGGCGCAACGACCGTGCCGATGGTGATCCGCACGCCGTACGGCGGCGGCATCGGCGGCGGGCTGTACCACTCGCAGTCGATCGAGGCGACGTTCGCGCACGTGCCCGGCCTGAAGGTCGTCGTGCCCTCGAGCCCCCACGACGCCAAGGGCCTGCTCAAGTCGGCGATTCGCGACAACAACCCGGTGCTGTTCCTCGAACCCAAGAAAGGGTACCGGCTCATCAAGGGAGAAGTCCCGGACGGCGAGTACACCGTGCCGCTCGGCGCGGCGAAAGTCACGCGCGAAGGCGCGGACATCACCGTGTACGCCTACGGCATCATGCACTTCTACTGCCAGCAGGCCGCCGACGAAGTGGCGAAGGAGGGCATCGGCGTCGAGCTGGTCGATCTGCGCACGCTCAACCCGCTTGACAAGGAAACGGTGCTCAACTCGTTCAAGAAGACGGGCAAGGCGCTGATTGTGTACGAGGATAACCGGTTCCTGGGCTACGGCGCGGAGATCGCGGCGATCCTGGCCGACGAGGCGTTCCATTACATGGACGCACCGATCATGCGGTTGGCCGGGCCGGACGTGCCCGGCGTGCCCTACAGCCACAAGCTGCAGGACTGGTTCATGCCGAACCCGCAGAAGATCGCGGCGGCGATGAGGAAACTGGCGGCTTACTGATACGGGATGAGTCGCTAGTGACAACGTCATGCGTAAAACGTGAGGCGTAAAACGTGAGGCGTGACAGGTGACATGCTGCGGCTCTGCGACGCGCGATACGCGATATGCGATAAGCGATAAGCCATCAGCTATCTGCCATCCGCCATCCGCCATAAGCACATTGGGAGAGACTGCATGGGAACCAACGTCGTCATGCCACAGCTCGGCGAGAGCGTCGTCGAAGGCAAAATCAGCAAGTGGCTCAAGAAGGCCGGCGATCCGGTGAAGCTGTACGAGCCGATCCTCGAAGTCGAAACCGACAAGGTGACGACCGAGGTGACTGCCGCGGGCGAGGGCACGCTCCTGAAGCTGTATTTCGATGAAGGGGAGGTCGTGCAGGCCGGGACGTTGATCGCGTTCATCGGCCAGCCGGGCGAGATGCCGCCGGCCGATGGCAAAGTTGACCTGCACGCAGCCGAACCGGCGCACGCGGCGGCAGCGGCGGCAGCGGCGAGCGTCGCCCCGGCGGCCAAACCGCCGACTGTGACGCGCGTGTCGCCCGTCGTGGCGCGCATCGCCGCCGAGCACAACGTCGACGTGTCGCTCGTGCCCGGCACCGGCGAGGGCGGGCGCGTCACGAAGAAGGACATTCTGGCGTACGTCGAGCGCGGCGCGCGAAGCGCGGCAAAGCCCGTCTCCCCTCTCCCTGTGGGAGAGGAGCGGGGGGTGAGGGAGCTTGCGCCGTGGGAGCAGCCGGGCCTGGGCGAGTTGTTCCGACCGACCGAGGAGGTCTTCGGCGCCGCGAAGCCTGCGCCCGCCCCGATGCCGACACCTGTTCCGGCAGCCGCGCCCATGCCCGGCGAGGTCGTCTCGCTCTCGTCGATGCGCCGCTCGATCGCCGAGCACATGCTGCGCTCCAAGCATACAAGCCCGCACGTGACGACAGTCTTCGAAATCGACATGTCGCGCATCGTGGCGCACCGCAACGCGAACAAGGCTGTGTTCGAGCGCGACGGTGCGAATCTCACCTTCACGCCGTACTTCGTCGCGGCGTCTGTCGCCGCGCTGAAGCAGCATCCGATGGCCAACTCGTCGTGGAGCGCGGACGGCATCGTCCTTCACCGGCAGGTGAACGTCGGCGTAGCCGTGTCGCTGGGCGACGAGGGCCTGATCGTGCCGGTAATCAAGAACGCCGACTCGATGAACCTGTTGGGGCTAGCGCGCGCGATGAACGATCTGGCTGACCGCGCGCGGCGCAAGCAGCTCAAGCCGGACGACGTGCAGGGCGGCACGTTCACCATCACCAACCACGGCGTGTCGGGCAGCCTGTTTGCCACGCCGATCATCAACCAGCCGCAGTGCGGCATCCTCGGTGTGGGCATGATCCAGAAGCGCGTCGTCGTCGTCACACAGGACGGCGTCGATTCGATCGCGATCAAGCCGATGTGCTACATCTCGTTCACATTCGATCATCGCATCCTCGACGGCGCTTCGGCCGACGACTTCGCAGCGGCGATCAAACAGGTACTGGAGAATTGGACATAGGGATGTGCATGGAACGTTCTTCGCTTGACCGTTCCACTTGGCTGCTTGACATTGGAGGTGCAGCATGGCAACTTTGAATACTCGCGAATTGCTCCAGCAGGAAATTTCTTCGCTCCCTGAGGCCTTGGCTGAGGAAGTGTTCGACTTCGTGCTGTTCATCAAGGCACGCCGCGCAGAAGAATCCTTTCTGTGGGAGCAGGTGGAAGCTGCTCAGGCATATCGTCGCGCTCATCAGGATGAAGTCATCACGTCCACCGCGGAGGAATGGGAAGGGGACTTGGGCGCAAGCGATTTGTAACATTGAGCAATTGAACAGCCAGCGTTAATCGATGCAGGAGGTGCAGCGATGAAATACATGCATCGGATTCGCAATCTCGTTGGGCCACTGCTGGCGTTCGCATTCCTGTTAAGTATGCCGATTGCCTACGCGCAGGGAGGCTACCCGGAACCGACTGATCCGTATGTCAACGACTTCGCAGGATTGTTGACCGGGCAGCACGCCGGGCAGATTCGGACATGGTTTGCCGAACTCAAGCGTGAGACCGGCATTGAAGCCGTTGCCGTCACGATCGATTCGATTGGCGACTACAACACAGGCGACACGACCATCGAGTCCTTCGCGACGCACCTGTTCAACATGTGGGGCGTGGGCGACAAGACGAAGAATAACGGCGTGATGATCCTCGTCGCCGTGCGTGACCGCAAAGTTCGCATCGAAGTCGGCGCGGGTTACGAATCGACGCTGAATGCGGCGATGCAGGAAGTGATCAACGAGCACATGCTGCCGGCGTTTCGGCGAGACGACTATAGCCAGGGTATTTATTACGGTGCGCGGGCCATGATCCAGAAATTGATCGGCAAATGGCCAGAAGGCGGTGATGCGGCCCCCTTGGCGTCTGCTCCGGTTGTGACGCGTGCCACCGTGGCGTCGGCGCCGCGCTCGAACGCCGGATTGGAAGCAGGCATTCTGACAATTGTAGGAGCGACTGTTGCCGTCGGGGCGGCGGCGTTCGGCTTACCACGATACGCCCGCTACCGCAGGCGGCGTTGCTCGAATTGCAAGGCATATATGACCCGGCTGGATGAAACCTCTGACGATGTGTACCTTAGCTCCGGCCAGAAAGTGGAGGAGTTGCTCGAAACCGTAGATTACGATGTGTGGAAGTGTCCCAGTTGCGGCATGCATACACTGCACGGCTATAACCGCTGGCTATCGAAGGTCAAGCCATGTCCGAAGTGCGGATTTCGAACGCTCGGCGACACACGCACGACATTGGAGGCGCCCACTTACACTTCCGGGGGTCGAGATCAGATTAGCAGAGACTGTCGCCACTGTGAGTTTCACGAAGAGCAGATCATCGTCGTTCCCATGCTGGTCGAGTCGAGCAGCGGTTCCGACAGCAGCTCGTCCGGCGACTTTGGCGGTGGCACTTCGTCCGGCGATGGCGCTAGCGGCTCATGGTAACTTTCACAGTGCGGTGCGTGAGGTAAGTATGCCGGCTCGCTTTAGTGAAGCGAAACTCAAAAAAGTAGCGCGGCGCTACAATCTGGACTTGATCATCCTATTCGGCTCGCACGCAAAAGGCCGCGCGCGCAAAGGCAGCGACGTCGACGTAGCGGTGCGCGCCCGCAAGCGGCGCTGGGGCGACGCCGACTGGGAACTCGGCCTGGTGAGTGAGCTGAATGGCGCATTGGAATCGTCTGGCGAGGTCGATGTCGCGTTTTTGAACGGAGCCGATCCGATCTTGCTGTTCGAGGTCGCCAGCGACGGCGTGCCGCTCTTCGAGGCGGAAGCGGCCGGCTTTGCGCAGTTCCGATCCTACGCCGCGCGCGTCTACGACGACAACCGGAAGTGGCGGGAGCGTCGTCGTCGCTACCAGGAGCGCAAGCACGCGTGATGGACGCCCGCACCGTCGAGGTCATCCGCAAGAAACTCGATTATCTCGAACGGACTCTCGCCGAGCTTGAGCCCTATTTGAAGGCGGGTTACGCCGAGTACCTCCGGCAGCCGGCCTATCGGCGTGCGACTGAGCGGCTCGTCCAGATCATCGTGGAAATCGCCGGTGATACAAGCGAGTTGATTCTACAGGCCGCCGGCAAACCAGCGCCCGGTAGTATGCGCGACGCGCTGAGTGGCATACACGAGCTAGGCGTGCTCGACGATTCCTTGTTCGAGCGGTTCAATCGCACGTACGTTGGACTGCGCAACCGCATCGTCCACGACTACGAAACCCTAGACAATCGCATCTTGTTCAATTCAGCCAAACGGTTACGCAGGGACGCGCAGGCGTTTCTCAAAGCCGTCACGCGCTATCTGGTTTCGGCGCATACTCCGAGATCCAACAAAAGGCGATAAGCGATATGCCATCAGCCATAAGCGATAAGCGACAGGAGGCAGAGTGGCAACGACTTACGATGTGACGATCATCGGCGGCGGGCCGGGCGGCTACGTCGCCGCGATCCGCGCCGCGCAGTTAGGACTGAAGGTCGCACTGGTCGAGCGCGAGTATCTCGGCGGTGTGTGCTTGAGCTGGGGTTGCATACCCTCAAAGGCGCTGCTGCGCAATGCCGAGATCGCCCAGCTCCTGAAGCGCGGCAAGGAGTTCGGCTTCTCATTCGACAATCTGAAGCTCGACTACGCGGTTGCTCAGAAGCGTAGCCGGCAGGTCAGCGACCGCCTGGTGAAGGGCGTGCAGTTCCTGATGAAGAAGAACAAGGTCGACGTGTACCAGGGCAGCGGCAAGCTCAAATCGGCCAGCCCCCGACTGACCCTATCGGGGGCCAGCCAGGTGGAAGTGACATCCGCGCCCGACGCACCCGGCGTCAACGGCCAGAAATTCGACGGCGTGCTCGATTCCAAGAACGTCGTCATCGCAACCGGCGCGCGCGCCGCGCAGATTCAGGGCGTGCAGGTCGACGGCCAGTCGATCATTACCTATCGCCACGCGCTCGAGCTGACCGAATCCCCCAAGTCCATCGTGATTATAGGCGCGGGGCCGATCGGGCTGGAGTTCGGCTACGTCTTTCGATCGTACGGCGCGGAAGTGACGATCATCGAGATGCTGCCCAACGTCGCGCCGAAGGAAGACGAGGAGGTCAGCGCCGAGCTGGCTAAACAGTTTACGAGGATGGGCTTCAAGCTCATGGCTAACACGAAGGTCGATTCGGTCACGAAGGTCGACGGCGGCGTCGAGGTGAAGGCCGGCGGGCAGACGATCAAGGCGGACAAAGCACTGATCGCCACCGGCTTCACGCCAAACACGGAGAACATCGGGCTGGAGGCGGTCGGCGTCAGAGTCGAGCGCCGCGCGATTGTCGTCGACGGAAAGTATCGCACCAGCGTCCCGAACGTTTACGCCATCGGCGACGTGGTCGGCGGGCTGATGCTGGCGCACGTCGGCTCGGCGCAAGGCATCGTCGCCGCCGAGACCATCGCCGGCCACGAGGTGCCGGAGCTGGACGAGAACGCGCTGCCGCGCTGCACGTACTGCATCCCTCAGATCGCGTCGATGGGGTTGACCGAGAAGCAGTGCAAGGAGCAGGGCATCGAGATCAACGTCGGCAAGTTCCCGTTCCAGCCCAACGGCAAGGCGCTAGGTCTGGGCGAGACCCACGGCTTCGTCAAGGTCATCGCCGACAAGAAGTATGGCGAGATTCTGGGCGTGCACATGATCGGCCCTGAAGTGACCGAGCTGCTGCCGGAGTGGGTGCTGGCGCGCAATTACGAGCTGACGCCGAACGAGGTCGCGCGCTCGGTGCACGCGCACCCGACGCTCACCGAGGTTATGATGGAAGCCGCGCACGCGGTTGAAGGACAGGCGATTCATATTTAGAGGTTGGTAAGGAGAATCATATACAGTTTCGACAAAGTTCGTCTACTTCGAAGTCATACGCCACCGAAGGGATGTCTACCTTCGGAGGTAAACGGAGCAACTATGGTCCGATCTCTCCTGATGATCCCCGGCCCCGTCGAAGTGGATACAGGTGTACTGACCGCTATGGCCCAGCCGCCGCTCGGCCACACGTCGGCGTCCTTCATTGAGATCTTCGGCGCGTGCCTCGACGCCTTGCGCGACGTGTTCCGCGCGCCCGACGGCCAGCCGTTCGTCGTCGCCGGTTCAGGCACGCTGGCGATGGAGATGGCTGTGGCGAACCTGATCGAGCCAGGCGACCGCGCCGTCGTCGTCGACACCGGCTATTTCTCGCACCGTATGGCCGGCATCCTTGCACGGCATGGCGCGGTGCTCGAGTCTGTCTCCGCGCCGGCCGGCGATTGCCCGTCGCTCGAACGAGTCGAATCGGCGCTGAAGGCGGGCACGAAGGTCCTGGCGATCACGCACGTCGACACCTCGACCGGCGTCCTCGCGCCGGTTCCCGACCTGGCCGCGCTGGCCCGCCACTACAATGCTCTGACCGTCGTCGACGGCGTGTGCGCGCTGGGCGGCGAGACATTCGAGATGCAGGCGTGGGACGTTGACGTCTGCCTGACCGCGTCGCAGAAGGCGTTGGCCGTTCCGCCGGGACTCGCGCTGGTGATGGCCGGGCCGCGCGCAATCCAGGCATTCGAAGCGCGCAGACGTCCTGCCGGCTCGTACTATTGCGACTGGGGACTGTGGCTGCCGATCATGCACGCCTACCAGGCGCGCAAGCCCTCATACTTCGGCACGCCGCCGACCAGCCTGATCGCCGCGCTGTATGAGTCGGTCAAGCAGATCCTGAAGGAGGGCATGGAAGCGCGCTGGGCGCGGCATCGGAAGCTCGGCGCGTCGATGCGGGCGGCGATGCAGGCGCTCGGGCTGAAGTTGGTGCCCGCCCGGCCGGACCTGTACGCCGACACGCTCACCACTATCTATTATCCCGACGGCGTGGACGACACGCTGGTCGGCCGCATCGGCCAGCACGGCGTCGCGGTTGCGGGCGGCTTGCATCCCGACATCAAAGGAAGATACTTCCGCGTCGGGCACATGGGCATTCTGTGCGACGCCGAGATTCGGCAGACCGTTGCAGCAATCGAAGCCGCGCTGAAGGATGTCGGTTATCTGGGCGAGGCCGGCGCGGGAGTCACGGCGGCGCAGGCAGCCTACGAGCGCCCCCGGTAGTCTCCGATACAATCGCTCTCGGCGACCTCCGCGCGCTCCGCGGTGCAAATAGCTCGATAGAGGGTAACTGCGCAGCCCGCGTCATTGCGAGCGCTTTTTGCGAAGCAATCTCCTGCATGGACCGCCATGGGCGCTCATGGCGGCTGAAATTGCTTCGTCGCACACGGCGCTCACCTGCCCCGCACGTCATTGCGAGCGTCTTTTTGCGAAGCAATCTCAGCGGGGTCGCAATGACGGCTGAGTAGTTACGATAGAGGGAGAGTGTCCCTGTTCAGGGGCGCAAGATATGTCTTTACGCGATCAGGCTAACGAACGCAAGCTGCGCGCGCAGCTCGAAGCGCTCAACGAGGCTTCGATTGCCATCACGTCCGAGCTGGGCCTGGAGCGCGTGCTGCAGCGCATCGTCGACATGGCTCGCGACCTGGCCGGTGCGCGCTACGGCGCGCTCGGCGTGCCCGGCCCGAACGGCGAGCTGGAGCAGTTCGTCATTTCCGGCATGACGCCGGAAGAGGTCAAGCGCGTCAGTCACCCGCCACGCGGCAAGGGACTGCTCGGCGTGCTGCTGCGCGAGCCGAACCCGATTCGCGTCGCCGACATCGCCGCCGATCCGCGCTCGGCCGGCTTCTGCGAGAACCATCCTCACATGACATCGTTCCTGGGTGTGCGGATCGTGTCGCGCGGCAGGCTGCTGGGCAATCTGTACCTCACCGACAAGATCGACGCGCCCGAGTTTAGCGAAGACGACGAGCGGCTCATCGGAATGCTGGCGACGCACGCCGCCATCGCCATCGACAACGCGCGGCTGGTGCGCGAGGCGCTCGATCGCGGCCGGCAACTGGGGCAGCGCAACCAGGAGCTGGAAGCGCTGAACGCCGTCGTCACGACCGCGGCGCAGTCGTTGGACCTGGAATCGCTCCTACACGACACACTCGACAAGGTGCTGTCCGTGCTGCAGGCCAACGCCGGCGAGATATTTCTGCGAGAGGAGACTTCCGGCGACATGGTGATGGCCGTCCACCGAGGCTCCTTCCCCAGCGCCTTCTACTCCCTGAATCGATTCGAGAACGGCCAAGGCTTCATCGGCATCGTGGCGACCACCGGCGAGCCGCTCATCACCGGCGAGCTGCGCCGCGACACGCGCTTCGTGCGGGAGGAGGTCGTGCGCGCCGGCATTCGATCCTTCGCCTGCATCCCGATCACCGTCAAGAACCAGGTCATCGGCGTGATGTCGCTGGCGAGCATGCAGCCGGACGGCTTCGCCGAGCATAACCTGGATCTCTTCGCGGCCATCGGGCGGCAGATCGGCGTCGCCGTCGAGAACGCCCGGCTATACAGCGAAGTCAAACGGCTGGCGGTGGTCGAGGAGCGGGCGCGCATCGGCATGGAGCTGCACGACGGCATTATCCAGTCAATCTATGCGGTTGGGCTGACCCTCGAATATGCTTCGCTAATGCTCGAAGACCAGCCGCGAGTGACGCGCGAGCGCCTGGGCCAGGCCATCGACGGACTGAACGAAGTGATTCGCGACCTCCGCTCCTACATTCTCGATCTCCGGCCGCAGCGCTTCGAAGGCAAAGACCTGGCCACCGGCCTGCTCGAGCTGGTGCGCACGTTTCGGGCCAACACCTTCGTCAGCGTCGAGCTGGCGATCAACCAGGCCGCCAGCGCGCAAGTCAAGCCGGACCTGGCCGCCGGGCTTTTTCACATCGCACAGGAGGGATTGGCCAACGTAGCCAAGCACGCGCGGGCGCGCAACGTCAAGATGTCGCTCGACTTCGTCAGCGGCGTGCTGATCCTCGAGCTCAAAGACGACGGGCGCGGCTTCGATCCGCAGGCCGTGACGCGCTACGCCGGCCACGGGATGCGCAACATGGAGGAGCGGGCGCGCCTGTTCAACGGGGAGCTGCGGGTCGACAGCGCGCCGGGGCAGGGCACGCGCATACAGGTGCGCGTGCCACTCGCGCCGCCCTCACGGGCCTGAGCCGCTTGCGTTACATCCGTCTGTCGCAAGTGGGACGAATGACACTCCAAACCCGAATGTGTCACACTCTATACTTTCCCATACCAATCCAGGTTGGGCCGCTTTGTGGTTGGGCAGAGGAGTCTCCGCGCCGTGGTGACACTGGTTATCATCGACCATCACGCATCGATCCGGCAGGCGCTCGCGCAGCGCCTCAGCCGGATTCCGGACATTCAGGTGGTGGGGACGGCGGCGGACGGCCAGGAGGGGATCGCGCAGGCGCGCGCACACCGCCCCGACGTCGTCCTGCTCGAACCCAAGCTGCCGCACGGTGACGGGCTGGATGTGCTGCGCGCGATACGCGCCGACAGTCCTGCGAGCCGCGTGATCGTCCTGACCTCATACCTCGACGAGTTCGAGGAACAGGCGACGAAGAAGGCCGGCGCGGAGCACTACCTGCTGAAAGACATCGACACGACGAAACTGGCCGGCGTCATCCTCGGCCCTGACCCTAATGTAGTGTAGCCCCTTGTGGGCGTTTGCATCCTACGAGCATTTCCCGACAAGAACTAGCTTGGAAACGCCATGAACCTGCCGCGGCTGTCCGACATCATGACCCGCGACCCGGTCAGCGTCTCGCCCTCCGACACGCTGCGCGTCGTGCTTGAGCGCATGCGCCAGCGCAACTGCCGCCGGCTGCCGGTCGTCGAAGGCGGCAAGCTGGTCGGTATCGTCTCCGATCGCGACGTGCGCCTGGCGCTCAACTCGCCGTTCATCTTGCGCGAGCGCCGCGAGGACGAAACGCTTCTCGAGCGCGTCGTCGTCGCCGAGTGCATGACGCCCGATCCGGTCACGCTGCCGCCCGATGCGTCCGTCCTCGACGCGGCGCGCCTGATCCACGAGCGCAAGTTCGGTGGGATTCCGATCGTCGATGCCGGCAAGCTGGTCGGCATCGTCACGGAGACCGACTTGCTGGCGTGCTTCACCGAGCTGCTTGGCAAGCAAAACCAAGACTTCGGGTAATTGCTCAGCCCGCGTCATTGCGAGCGCTTTTTGCGAAGCAATCTCAGCGCCCATCAGCGAGCATTGCCGTCCGTGCAGGAGACTGCTTCGTCGCACACAACGCTCCTCGCAGTGACGGCTGAGTAGTTACCTGAACGGACAGCCATGTGCGCTCAGGGTGGCTGAGATTGCTTCGTCGCAAACGGCGCTCCTGCTCAGAAACTTGCGTCTCGTTGAGCTTAGGCAGGTGTTTCGACAATCGTGAATCCGAGTTTAGCCGCTTTCTTTTTGAGATGCGCGACTTCGCGCTGGCGCACTTGTTGCT
>DATEUJ010000097.1:0-3468 GCA_035283185.1 Anaerolineae bacterium
TACCTACGAGCGGTTTGCGCCGCAGAGTCCGACCGGACAGGCCGAGCCGAGCCGGGGCATTCGCGAGTTTGTCGTGGGCACGGGCGGAGCGAGCTTGTACTCCTTCCCCACCATCCGGCCCAACAGCGAGGTGCGCAACAACACGACGTGGGGGGTGTTGAAATTGACCCTTCATTCGACCAGCTACGAGTGGGCATTCGTCCCGATCGCCGGGCAGACCTTCACCGATGTGGGCAGCGCCAACTGCGTCAGCGCCGGGCCAGCCCTGACCGAAACGCCAACACCGAGAGCCACTCCGGCGCCGAGTGATACGCCTGCGCCCTCGGACACGCCCGCGCCCGATGGCGGCGACCTCCCCAGTTTCTTCGCTCCCGTGCTCCGCGTCATCTCGAGCGAGAGTCTGATACACTTGGGGCCAAGTGGCTAATCCTTTCCCGTTTGCGCTGGGCATATGACCCGGTAACAGAGTGCCAATGCACATTCTTCGCTCTAAAGCGAGAACCACAAGCACATGGGCGGTGCGCCGGCTCGTCGTCGTTCTCCTGGCTGTTCCATCGCTCCTCATCAGTTCGCTCGTCGCCTGTTCGCCGATCGGCTCAACGTCTGCACCGGCTGCCACCTCGTCGCCAATTCGAGGCACTTCCCCATCGGAGAGTTCGCCGATCGCCCCAACGTCTGTGCCGGCTGCCACCCGGCGCGTTCCCCAGGATTACCCGACGATTCAGGCCGCGATCGACGCCGCCCAAAACGGCGACGTGGTCCTCGTCGCGCCCGGCGTGTACGGCGAGTCGCTGGTCCTATCCGGCAAAACGATCACGCTCGCCTCGGAGTTCTACACGACCGGCGACGCTCAGGTCATCGACAGCACGATCATCGACGGTCAAGCTGATCTGGCCGTCGTCGCCGTCGACGCGTCGGTTGGGCCTGACACTCAGATCGTCGGCTTCACCATTCGCAACGCCGAGGATGGCATCAAGGCTTATGGGAAATTGCGCATTCTCAACAACCGCATCACCGGCACGTCTGATGGCATCGACTTCGAAGACGGCGGCGGCTACGTCGGCAACAATACCTTTGAAAACAATTCGGACGATGGGATCGATGCCGACGGTGCGACGGGCGTCACGATCGAGAACAACACCATTCGCAACAACGGCAACGACGGCATCGAGATTCGACTTCACGAATACGGTGGAGTGACGCTCACGCTCTCGATTCGCAACAACGTCATCACCGGCAACGGCGAAGACGGCATCCAATTGATCGACTATCCGGATGTCTCCCACCGCGTCTTCGACATCCAACACAATCTGATCGCCGATAACGCCCAGGTCGGGCTGGGCCTGATGGATAATGGAGAGACGGACGAAGATTACCGTGGCGCCAGCATCCCAGAACGGATTCACCTGTTCAACAACACCTTCTCCGGCAACCCCTACGCCGTGACCGGCGGCGACAATCTGATCGCGCTCAACAACCTGTTCGCCAACTCCACTGTCGCCGGCCTGAAAAATGTCGACGCCGGATCGATCGCGGCCTACAATCTGTTCTGGAGCAACGGCACAAACTATCAAGACAGCAGCATCGACCTCAACACCACGTTGTTCGGCGATCCGCTGCTGGATGCCGCCTATTATCTCCTGCCCGGCAGCCCGGCGATCGACGCCGGCACGGCCCACTTTGAATGGAACGGCGAAACGATCCTGGACCTGCCGCTGCCGCCGGGCGGCTATCTGGACGCGGCGCCCGACCTGGGCGCGTACGAGTTCGACTCCACGGCTCCAACGCCGATGCCCGGCCTGATCTTGACGTTCGCGCCGGCCGACGACGCCTCGATCACTTTCCGTTCACCCAACGCCAAACACGGCTCGTCGACGACGCTCGAGGTGGACAATAGCCCGGTCAGGAACTTCCTGCTCAAGTTCGCCGTGACCGGCGTCAATGGCCGTGCCGTGTCCGGCGCGAAACTGCGCCTGTACAGCGTCGGCGACTCCGATACAGGCGGCGATTTTCACCGCGTCGCCGACAACACGTGGACGGAGCAGACCGTCACCTGGAACAATGCCCCGGCCGGAGACGGGACGCCGATCGCTTCGCTGGGCCGCGTGACGATCGACGCGTGGCACGAAGTCGATCTGACCTCGCTGATCGTCGGCGACGGCATTTACAGCCTGCGCGTCAGTTCACCTTCTGCCAATGGAGCAGATTACTCCTCCAAAGAGGGAACGAACGCGCCTCAACTTGTCGTCAGTGTGCAGGACTTCTCGGCGTCGACACCGGCAGCGACCGAAACGGCAACGCCGCCCGGCTCGATCCGGTTCGCCGTCATCGGCGACTACGGTGCAGCCGGGCAGCCTGAACAAGATGTCGCAAACCTGGTCAAGAGCTGGAATCCCGACTTGATCATCACCACCGGCGACAACAACTACCCGAACGGCGCAGCCGGGACGATCGACCAGAACATCGGGCAGTATTATCACGAGTTCATCTACCCCTACACCGGATCCTACGGGGCCGGCGCGGCGACCAATCGCTTCTTCCCCTCGCTGGGCAACCACGATTGGAACACGACCAATGCCCAGCCCTATCTGGATTACTTCGCCCTGCCGGGTAACGAGCGCTACTACGATTTCGTCTGGGGGCCGGTGCATTTCTTCGCTATCGACAGCGATGGGCAAGAACCGGATGGAAAGACGAGCACGTCTACACAGGCCGTCTGGCTGCAAAATCGACTCGCCGCTTCGACCGCGTCCTGGCAACTCGTCTACATGCACCACGCGCCGTATTCTTCGGGGGCGAATCACGGCTCTGCGTCAGACCTGCAGTGGTCATATCAGGCGTGGGGCGCGGACGCGGTGCTGGCCGGACACGATCACACTTATGAGCGCATCCTGCAGGATGGCATTCCATACTTCGTCAATGGCCTGGGCGGCAAGTCCATTTACGCGTTTAGCGCACCGGTGTCCGGCAGCCAGGTGCGCTACAACGACGACTACGGCGCGATGCTTGTCGAGGCCAGCGCGACGCAGATCGTCTTTCAATTCATCGCGCGCACGGGCGCGGTAATCGACACGCACGTCGTGTTCCAGCCCGCCGCCCTCGGCCCGGTGACGACGGGGCGGTTTCTCACGCGATTTGCCGCTTGCCGCTGCGCGCGGGGAGATTATCTTGGTGATGAGCCAGGACGTGGCCGATGAAACCAGGCGCGTGGCTGGCAAAGATGCGCCCATTGGTGTGCACGCAAAACATGTCAGGCCGGACGTAGGGCGGCTTTCCGCGCAGCGTGCCGCCAATTTGCGGCGCGTATGGAAACGCGCCCTACGGTTTATGACAACCTTGTATAGAATAGTTTTCAACATTCGGGTGTTCCGGTAAGATAGGCACTAGTTCCGCGCGTGCGGAATCGCGGGCCAACCGGGTTAGGCTGTGACAACCTCGCCGGGTCAGTGACAGTGACCACGTCTCGCA
>DATEUJ010000098.1:0-3261 GCA_035283185.1 Anaerolineae bacterium
GCGGCTGACCGTGGGCCAGACTTGAAGATGGCCTCAGGATGTGCGATGATTGTGGCACCGACCAACAATCTCACGCGCATCCCTGGAGGCCATCCATGGCTATTGTACCCGACTTTGTGCTGACCCTCGTCAACGCCCACCTGGAACCTCTGCTGGACTGGTTCAGCGACCGTCTGTACCTCGAGTTTCTGAGGCACGCCGCCGACCACCTGCTGGTGCAACTCCACGCCCGGCTCGACTGCCGGCCCTTGGAGCAGGCGTGCGCCGCCTTTCATCATCGCCGCGGCCCGGGCACCCGCCCGACGCATGCGGTGTCGCGCCTGGTGCGGGCGTTGCTGGTCAAGGCGCTCTTCGACTGGTCGCTGCGCGAAGTAGAGTGGCACATTCGCTTCAACCTCATCGTCAAATGGTTCGTCGGCTACCGTATCTTCGATGCCGGCCCCGACCATGTCACGCTGGAGCGCTTTGAGCACTGGGTCACCGAACACCAACACCGCACCTTCTTCGATGAAGTCCTACACAAGATCGACCGCGACTTCCCTCAGGAACGTGAGCAGCCGCAGGTCGGCGATACTTTCGCCATGCGCGCCGATGCCGCGAAGGAGTCGCTTATCCGGCTGATCCGCCACACCTGCGCGCGGATGCTAGCGGAGTTCGAACTGGCGGCGGCGGATCGGCATCAGCGCCTGAGCAGCCAACTCGATCGGGTGGCCCTGTTCGGGCCGGCGCACGAAGTCAACGAGCTGCGCCTGGATGCCACGGGCCGGCAAGCCCGGCTCCAGACCACCGTCCGGGCGGCCCTGGAGTGCGCCCGCCTGATGCGGGCCGAGCTGGACACACCGCCGCCGCTGGCGGAGGCCGCGCGCGCGGCCATCCAGGCGCGCCTGGCCGACCTCGACAAGATCCTGGCCGACAATGTGCGCCTGACGCGCGACGCGGACGGGCAGGTGGCGCGCGTGACCGAGTGGCCCAAGGACAAAAAGGGCGCCTATCGCCTGGGCAGCGCCACCGACCCTGAGGCTACCTACCGCGTACACGGCGAGAAAAAGACTGACTTCGGCTACAACGTCAGCGTCGCCGCGACCGAGCATTTCGTGCGCGAGATTCAGGCTGCCACCGGCGCGCAGCCCGACCCGGTGGCAATTCCCGATCTACTCACCGCTCAAATCGAACAGCACGACCTGTGCCCGGACAAGTTCATCTATGATGCGGCGGGCAGTGGCAAGACGCATGCGCTGGTCTCTCAAGCGACCGAGGGCCAGACCCAACTGGTGGCCCCCCTGCTGCCCTACGACAAACGCACCGAGCGCTTCACGCCCGACGACTTCGTGTTGTCGGACGATGGCCGTGCGCTCACTTGCCCCAACGGTCAGACGTCGACCACGGCCTACCGCTCCGGCAGCGGTGACGGGCGCTCCTTCCGCTTCTTCGGCTGTGAGCGCTGTCCGCTGGCCGAGCGCTGCCGCGATCCGAAAAGCGATCCGGACCAGATGCGCCAAGTCTTTATCAGCGACTATCGCGACGACTTGAACGCCGCGCGCGCTTATGCGCAGACCGAGGACTTCAAGCTGGATATGCAGCGCCGTCCTGGCATCGAGCGGGTCATTGCTTGTCTGACGCGCTACCACGGCGCGCGGCGCGCCCGGCGGCGCGGTCTGCGCCAGGCCGACTTCCAGGCCAAGCTGAGCGCCATGGCCTTCAACCTCAAGCAGTGGATGAAGTTGCTGTGCCACGCCCAAGTCGTTCGATGCTAGACCGCTTCGCCTTGTCGTATTGCGCCTGGTGGCCGAGATTCAGTTGTTAAAGGGACGTTCCGGTTCATCGAAGCATCGAATGCGAACCGGAGCGCACGGATCCGACACCGACCTGACCCTCGACAGCGGCCCTCCCGCGGCCGTCCTCGGATCAAATCACGAATTCTGCAACACTCTCCTCGTCGGGATTCAGTTCGTTCACTCCTGGCGACCGGCGCTTGACCGCATGCTCCTGGCTTACGTTTCAATCCCCTCGTCGAGGGTTGGACGAACTTTCAAGTTGGTTACACCGAGCGTGACCGAGGCGTAACCAACTTCCGCGCATCGCCTTTCACCGCGTAACCAACTGTGAAGTTGGTACGCTTTTTCTTTTACATCGCCGACAACTAAAGGCGCACACAGATAGGCTGCGTAACCAACTCAGGGTTGGTTACGCAGCGGGCAAACTCGCCAGGTCTTCCCCGTCGGAGCTAGAATGGACGTTGCGCAACGTTACTCAGAACCCCTCAGGAGAATCAGCCATGACGAGCCAACCCATTCTATCCCTAATCCGTCGTCTCAAACAAATCGGCCAGCCCGTGCTGCGGGGCCTGGGCAGGCCACCGCTCGCGATCCCGCAACGGACCCTCACCGACTGGGCGCAGCATCCTGACCAACTGCCGGACTTCGTGCAGCACTCCGCCGTAGCGATGCGCTACGTGCAGTTGCTCGGCCTGTTGGACTGGGAGCATTTCCCGGAGCGTGATTTGCAGACCCGCTGGACTCACGCGCCCGTGCCGTATGCGCCCTTCGCGGCCGCCTGCCTGGTCAAACTCGACCAACACCTGCCGCACCTGTCCCACCTGCGCCAGTTCTTGGTGGACCACCCCGCGCTGGTGTGGGTGCTCGGCTTTCCACGCGTCCTATCGGGGGAAACGCCGTGGGGCTTCGACGCCGAGCGGAGCTTGCCGACGCCACGCCACTTCACACGCTTGCTGCGTCACATGCCCAATGACGTTTGCCAGTTTTTGCTGACGGAGAGTGTGCGTCTGCTTCAGGCAGAGTTGAAAGCGCGCGGCTACACCCTCGGTCAGTCGGTTTCGCTCGACACCAAACACATTCTGGCCTGGGTCAAGCAGAACAATCCCAAAGCCTATGTCCGGGATCGCTTCGATAAAGATAAACAGCCCACTGGCGATCCGGATTGTCGCCTGGGCTGCAAGCGCCGCCACAATCAAAGCTCTGCACCGCCAGCGCCGCCACCCACGCCCACCACCAATCCGATCCCGGCTAAGACCCTCTCCGTCGGCGAGTTCTACTGGGGCTACGCCTCGGGCGTGGTCGCCACCAAAGTACCCGGCTGCGGCGAGTTCGTCCTGGCCGAGCTCACCCAGCCCTTCGATCAGCCGGATGTCGCCTACTTCTTTCCGTTGTTGGCCGACACCGAGCGTCGCCTCGGCTTCCGTCCTAAGTTCGCGGCCCTGGATGCCGCCTTCGACGCCTTCTACGTCTACGAGTACTTCCATAC
>DATEUJ010000099.1:0-14454 GCA_035283185.1 Anaerolineae bacterium
GCGAGCAAAGCGGGCGCCAATAACGGGCCGGCACCCGGCAGCGAGTCAAAGAGGGGCGCATCGGGATGCTGATGGAAAAGTTGCTCCAGTTGAGCCAGGACCTGAGCCCGAGCGCGCACCTGGGGCAGCAGGATGTGGGCCAGGGTCTGTACCTGGCTACGGTAAGCCTGCACGACGGCCGGCTGGGCGGCGGGGGCCGGTTCCTGCAAGCGCGCATAGCGCAAGGGGATCAGGTCCGAGCGAGTATAGCCGTGTGCGCGCAAGAACGTTTCAAAGGCCTGGCGGCTCAAGGCCTGGGCCTCGCACGCGGTGGGGTACTGGCTGAGAAACTGGAGCGTGATGGGCGCGGTCAGGTCACTGAATAAGCCGACCGCCGGCGCATACGTGCGCCGCAAGACGGCCCGCAGTTGGTTGCTCTGGCGCTGAATGGAGCGGCGCAGAATCTCGATCAGCCGCACCTGGGCTAAGATCTGTTGGGTCAACGCGGTGTTGGGGCGCAGGCGGCGGTGACTCTCCCGATCGGTGCGCAGGATATCCGCCAGCAACGCCGCATCGCTGTCGTCGTCATGCGCCCCACTGCTCCGCTGGCGATTGCGGTAGCCCTCCGTCGCCTGCGGGGGCACGATGTACACCGGGTAGTCATGCTCGAGCAGGAAGTCGACCACCAGGTTGTAGGTGGTCTCAATGGCCACCGGGCAGTCACTCGCCGGCACATTCAGCTTGCGCCGTTCGACCTCAAGGCGCTCAAAGCCGGCCAGCGAGTGTTCAAACGCGACTCGGCTGATCGCCGCTCCGGCGGCGTTGCGGATACACAGATTGTGCTGGTCTTCACTCCAGTCAATACCGAAGTACAGCATGGGACACCTCCTGAGACGTGGCGGCCCATCGGCGGACGCGGGCAGCGTGTTCCTATTAGGGCGCTCGGAGCGCAGCATGCTTTTGACGTACAACCCGGTCAACTTGGGGAAGACGGTCCGTTGCTGGCGCTCGCGGCGCTGGATAGGCAGGGTCGTGTTTCCCCAAGTGAGTCTCCGATGGGGCTAGGCTGGCCGTTGACTGCTCACCAGGCACAGTCTACCCCATCGGTTGGCTCGCTACCATATTACCCTAATAGGATTAGCAGCGGATAAACGGATGCAGTGTGCGTCCTACGATATGCGATAAGCGATATGCGATAGGCTATAGGCGATAGGCGATACGCGATAAGCGATATGCAATAAGCGATATGCGATTTTCCATCAGCGATGCGCAACATTGACCCTAATGAGGTTCGATTCTTCAGCGGCAGCTCGAACCGGCAACTGGCTGCCGGCATCGCGGCTCATCTCGGCGTGCCGCTGGACGCGACGCGCATTTCGCGCTTCAGCAACGACAATCTGTACATCCAGCTTGGCGCCAGTTGCCGCTCGCGCGCGGTGTTCATCGTGCAGTCGCTCTCGCCGCCGGTGAACGATCACCTTGTGGAGCTGCTGATGATGCTCGACATCGCGCGCAGCGCCGCCGCGAAGGAGATCCACGCCATCATCCCGTATTTCTCGTTCGCGCGCTCGGACAAGAAAGATGCGCCGCGCATCTCGATTACGGCGCGCCTCGTCGCCGATTTGCTGCAGACGGCGGGCGCGACGCACGTGATGACGATGATGCTGCACTCGCCGCAGGTGCACGGCTTTTTCGGCGTGCCAGCCGACCCGCTGACCGCGCGCCCCGTGTTCGAAGACTATTTTCGCTCGCGCGATCTGTCGGGCACCATCGTCGTCGCACCGGACGTTGGGCATTTGAAGTCGGCGGCGCGCTTCGCGGAGAGCTTCAAATTGCCTGTCGCTGCCGGAAACAAGGAGCGCGTGTCGGATACCCAGGTGGTGATCAGTGGGCTGGTCGGGCGTCAAGTGCGCGGCTTCCGGCGGGCCATGATTTTCGACGACGAGATCGCGGCGGGCAGCTCGGTGCTCGAGCTGTGCCGCGTGCTGCTGGATAACGACGTGGAAGAGATCTGGGCAGTGTGCACGCACGGCGTGTTCACCGGGCGGGCGCTCGAGCGGCTGGCGGCGACGCCGCAGATCACCGAGATCGTCACGACCGACACGGTGCACATCCCGCTGGAGAGCCGCCCGCCGCACCTGCACGTCGTTTCAGTCGCCCCGATCTTCGGCGAGGCGATCCGGTGCAACTACCTGCACAAATCGATCGGCGACCTGTTCGTGTATGGCGTCCCCGACGTCGAGCGTGAGGAGTGAAAGGCGCTCAGAGACGGCTCGTAGCGGGAGCGGAATGCGATAAGCCATACGCGATATGCCATACGCGATATGCCATAGGCGAAGGAGTTTGCAATGTATATCTTCAAAGCCGCCGTCGTCGGCGCAGGCGCAATGGGGGCCGGCATTGCCCAGGTGATTTCCTACTCCGGCCTGCCGGTCGTCCTCAAGGACGTCGATCAAGGCATGCTGGACAAAGGCATGAGCCACGTGCGCAAGGTCTATCAGGGCCGCGTCGACAAGGGCAAGATGAGTGCGAGCGAGCTGGAGTCGAAGATGGCGCTCGTCACGCCGGCGCTCGACTACAGTGAGTTCGCGGACGTGGACATTGTGATCGAGGCCGTTCCGGAGCGGAGGGACCTCAAGAAGCGGGTGTTCGCCGAGCTGGACGCAGTGTGCCCCGAAGGCGCGATCTTCGCCAGCAACACCTCGGCGCTGTCGATCAGCGAGATGGGCCGGGCGACGAAGCGCCCGCACAAGATGATCGGCATGCACTTCTTCAACCCGGCGCACGTCATGAAGCTGGTCGAGATCGTCCGCGGCGAGGGCACGGACGAAGAAACCGTGCAAGACGTCGTCACGTTCACCGAGTCGCTGCGCAAGATCCCCGTCGTCGTCAAGGAGTGCCCCGGCTTCCTGGTCAACCGCCTACTCATGCCGTACCTCAACGAGGCGACGCTCGCGCTGCAGGAAGGCGCGGCGACGGCGCAGGAGATCGACGGCGCGATGGTCGACTACGGCTGGCCGATGGGGCCGTTCACGCTCATGGACTTCCTCGGCCTGGACGTGTGCCACGACGTCGGCCAGTACCTGAGCAGCCAGTACGGGGAGCGCATGCAGGGTGCGATCCTGTTCGAGAAGCTCGTCAAGGCCGGCCGCCTGGGCGAAAAGAGCGGCGCGGGCTTCTATGGCTACGGCGATCAGACTGACGAGCCGGTGAAGAAGATGATCGCCGAGATCAGCGGCGGAGCGAAACTGAGCGAGTTCAGACCGGAGCGCCTGATGTATCCCCTACTCAACGAGGCTGCCCGCTGCGTCGAGGAAGACATCGCCGACGTGCGCGACATCGACATGGCGATGATCGCCGGAACCGGCATGATGGTGAAGGGCGAGCGCATCGGACCGCTGGCGCTGGCCGACCGGATCGGTATTGACGTTCTGGTCGCCGGCCTCGAGGACTTCGAGAAGAAGTACGGCAGGCGATTCCACCCGGCCGATAGGCTGTATGCGCTGGCCAGGGAAGGTCGCATCGGAGAGAAGGTGAGAGCCGGTTTCCTGGAATACGTGTGAAGCGTGGAGCGTGATGGCGTGATTACGTGACACGTGATCGGGCATGGCGACAGGCGATACGCGATAAGCGATATGCGATAAGCCATCAGCTATCTGCCATCTGCCGTCCGCAAGAGGAGAGAACATGGCTGACTTCATTCGATACACGGTTGAAGACCGCGTGGCAACGTTGGTGATCGATCATCCACCGGTCAACGCGCTGAACTCGCAGACGCTGATGGAGCTTGACGCGGCGCTCGACGAGCTGCTGGCTAACGACGAGGTGAAAGTGATCGTCGTCACGGGCGGCGGCCAGCTCGCGTTCGTCGCCGGCGCCGACATTGGCGAGATCGGCTCGATCGTAAAATCCCGCGATGGGCGCGCAGCAGTGGAGATGATCGAGCTGGGCCAGTGTGTGTTCGCCAAGATCGAGCGATCGCCCAAGCCGGTCATCGCCGCGATCAACGGCGTGTGCCTGGGCGGCGGGCTGGAGCTGGCGATGGCGTGCCACATGCGCGTCGCCGGCGATCGCGTGCGGCTCGGATCGCCGGAGATCAACCTGGGCATCATCCCCGGCTGGGGCGGCACGCAGCGGCTGCCGCGCATCGTCGGGGCGGGCAAGGCGACCGAGATGATCCTGACCGGCGACCAGATCACCGCGCAGCAGGCGCTGCAACTGCGCCTGGTCAATCTCGTCGTGCCGGGCGGTGAAGTGATGCGCCAGGCGAAAGGACTCGCCCGCAAGATCGCCGAGAAGAGCGCCGTGTCGGTGTCGGCGGCGCTCACTGCGATCGGCGCAGGCCTCGACGGCGATCGGCAGGCTGGCTTTGCGAAGGAGCGCGAGCAGTTCGTGCGTATCGCCGACAGCGAAGACGTGCGCGAAGGCGTCACCGCGTTTCTCGAAAAGCGGCAGCCGCAGTTCAAAGACCGATGACGAATGACGGGACTGGAGTCCGGCGAATTCCCGGAGTGCAGCCCTTCGGCAGGCTCCCCACTCCACCTGCCCCCTGCAGGGGGTTCGGTCGGGGACTTCGCAGGGCAGGCTCTTCAGGCTGCCATATCTGGGCGCTTCGCAGGCTGAAGCCTGCACTCCAATCGCCAGATATGGCTGTCGCCAAACTCCAGGACGGAAGACGAAGAATGAATGCCACCCGTGTGTCGTCGTTCGTCCTTCGTCTGTGTGGGGGTATGGGAGTAGGGCTATGGACTTTTCGCTGAGCGAAGAGCAGCAGATGTTCCGCAAGATGTTCGACGAGTTCGCCCGCAAGGAAGTGGCGAGAGTCGCCGAGCACACCGACAAGGCCGAAGAGCCGCCGATGGACGTGCTGCGCAAAGCTGCCGCACAGGGGTTCCTCGGCGGGCCGATACCCGAAGCGTACGGTGGCGCGGGCCTCGATCACGTCTCGTATGCCATGCTCATCGAGTCGATCGCCAGAGAGTGCCTGTCGACGGCAATCATCGTCGGCATGCATACGAGCCTGGTCGGCGAGACGATTCTCGAATTCGGGACGGAGGAGCAGAAGGAGCGCTGGCTGCCTGCGCTGGCGTCGGGCGAGTCGATCGGCGCCTTCGCCATGACGGAGCCAGATGCAGGCTCCGATCCGTCCCGCATCGCGACGCGCGCGCTGAAAGAAGGCGACGGTTACGTGCTGCATGGGGTGAAGACCTGGGTGAGCAACGGCGCGATCGCCGGCCTGCTGTTAGTCATCGCGTCGAGCGACCCATCTGCGAATGGCAAGGGTCTGTCGGCGTTCGTCGTCGCTGCAGATGCGCCCGACCTGAAGATCGGCCGGCGGGAGCCGACGATGGGATTGCGTGGCCTGCCGGTGAACACGGTCTACTTCGACGGCGTGCGCGTGCCCGAATCGGATCGGCTGGGCGAGGAGGGACATGGCCTGTCGATCGGACTGCGGGCCGTCAATCACATGCGTCTCGGGCTGGGCGCGGCGGCGCTCGGCAGCGCGGAAGGCGCGCTCGAGCTGGGCAAGAAGTTCGCCGTCGAGCGCAAGCAGTTCGGTGTGCCGATCGCGACCAAGCAGGCGCTCGGCAACTACTTCGCCGAATCGAAAGCCGACATCGAGGCGCTGCGCTGGCTGGTGATGCGAGCGGCGTGGCTTGCCGATCAGAGGGAAGACAACCGCGAGGCGGCTTCGATGGTCAAGCTCATCGGCGCGCGCGTCGCGCGAGATGTCGCCAACCGCATGCTGCAAGTGCACGGCGGCTACGGCTTCAGCGATGAGTACGCCATCTCGAAGGTGTATCGCGACGTGCGCGCGCTCGATCTGCTGGGCGGCACGGGTCAGATTCAACGCATCGTATTATGGCAGAGCGTCTTCGAAGGCACGGGAGTGCACGTCACGCCATGAGCCACCGCATCGAGCAAACACGCCGGATTGCCGGGTTTGTAATCTCACAGATCGTCAACGTGCCATTTGTAGCCGGCGCGGCGATCACGGTGCTCCTGTTTGGCCTTCGACCCGACGTGCCGCAGCGCCTGCTGGGTTGGGGCGTGTCGATGATCTTCCTCACGATCATCCCGGCGCTCAGCCTGCTGTTCTACATTCCGCGCCGAAACGAGCCGTGGGCGTCTACCGAGCGCCGCCAGCGCGTGATGAGTTTCGTATTCATGGCCGTCAGCTATCCGGTCGGCTTCGTCGCGTTGAAGATCGTGCAAGCGCCGACGATCTTCGAAGCCATCATGCTGACCTACGTGATCGTGGTGCTGGCGCTGATCGCGGTGAATCTGTTCTTCAGAGCCAGCGGTCACGCCGCCGGTGTGGCCGGTCCCGTCGCCGCGTTGATCTATTTTTATGGCTTGATCGCCGCGCCGTTGATTGCTCTGATCCCGCTGACGATGTGGGCGCGCGTTAAAGCCAAGGGACATACTCTGTCGCAGACCGTCGTCGGCGCGCTGCTGGCGGCGGGTGTGACGATGTTAGTGCTGTTCCTGTACGGCTTTCGACCTGGCGCGTTTTGATGAAGCGGAGAGGACGTGAACTATGGATTTTGAACTGTCGCGTGAGCATCAAGCCCTGCGCAAGCTGGTGCGCGAGTTTGCCGAAGAAGAGGTTCGGCCGATTGTGAAGAAGGTCGACCGCGAGAGCCAGCCGCCCATGGACGTGATCAAGAAAGCGGCGGCGATCGGCCTGTTGGGTGTGCCCTTCCCACGCGAATACGGCGGCCTGGGCGCGGGCGAGATCGGCTATTGCATCCTCATGGAGGAGCTGGGCCGCGTCGATACCAGCGTGGCGACGATCGTCGGCGCACACATTGGCATCGGCGCGATGGCGGTCTACCTGGGCGGAGACAAGCGCATCCGCGAGGCGTATCTGCCCGATCTGTGTGCCGGCAAGAAGATCGCGGCGTTCGCGCTCACCGAGCCGAACGCCGGCTCTGACGCCGCTGCGATCAAGCTGCGAGCGACGCGCGAAGGCGACTCGTACATCCTCGACGGGCAGAAGATGTGGATCACGAACGGCCCGGTCGCAGACGTGGTGAGCATCCTGGCCGTCACGGACCCGGCGCTCGGCGCGCGCGGCGGCGCGACGGCGTTTGTCGTCGAGACGCAGTGGGAGGGCTTCAAGGCCGGCAAGTACGAGCACAAGATGGGCCTGCACGGCTCGCCGACTTCCGCCATCATGTTCGACAACTTCCGCGTGCCGCAAGAGAACGTGCTGGGCCAGGTGGGCCTGGGCTTCGTCGTCTTCATGCAGACGCTCGACGTCGGGCGCGTGTCGCTCGGAGCGGCGACGCTGGGCGGCGCGCAGGCAGCGCTCGACGCGTCGGTCGCCTGGGCCAAGATGCGCGAGCAGTTCGGCCGCTCGATCGCCAAGATGCAGAGCATCCAGTTCATGATCGCCGATATGGCCGCCGAGATCGAGGCGCTGCGATCGCTGGTCTATCGCACGGCGTGGCTGGTCGACAACAACAAGCCGTTCATCAAGGAAGCCGGCATGTGCAAGCTGCTCGGCTCGGAGATCGGCTCGCGCTGCATCGACCGGGCGGTGCAGATTCTCGGCGCGCTGGGCTACAGCCGCGACACGCCCGTCGAGCGCGGCTTCCGCGACGCGCGCATCGCCGAGATCTTCGAAGGCACGAACGAGATTCAGCGCATCCTGATCGCCGAGCAGGTGTTCCGCGAGGTGGGGGTGAGAATCAGACCGTAATCAGTTATCAGTCATCAGTAATCAGTCATCACTGCTCGCCGCTCACTCCTCACTGATTACTGATCACTGATCACTGATCACTGATCACTGTCTACTTGTGGAAGGATTACCCTATGAAAATCGTCGTCTGCGTCAAACAGGTTCTTGACCCACGCGGGTTCACGGTGAACCGCAAGGCCGAGAAAGTATTCGTCAACCGCGAGGAATACGTGCTTGACCCGGCGAGCAATGTCGCGCTGCGCGTCGCATCCACGGTGAAATCGGCACTCGAAGCGTCCAATGGCGCCACGCCACCAGAGATCGTCGCTATGTCGCTTGGCCCAGATCGCGTCGACGATGCGCTGCGGGAAGCGATGGCGTTCGGCGCGGGCCGGGCGATCCATTTGAAGGATGCGGCCTTCGAGAGCGCCGATGCGATGGTCGCCGCCCATGCGCTCGCGGCGGCGATCGGCAAGCTAGGCGGCGCCGACCTCGTGCTCCTGGGCGCGCGATCGCTCGACACCAGCTCGGGCGAGCTCCCGCCTCGGCTGGCGGAAGCGCTCGACCTGCCGCATGCGGCGAACGCCGTCTCGCTCGACGTCCGAGAGGGTAGAGCGTGGATCGTCGCGAAGCATGGCGACTCGTTCACTCGTTTCAGCACACCTTTGCCCGTCGTCGTGTCTGTGATACCGGAAGCCTTCGAGACCGGATACGCGAGCGGTTGGCGCTTGATGGATGCTTATAAGAAGTGGAGCGTGGAGGCGTGGAGCGCGGCCGATCTCAGCATGACAGAAGACGACTTGCGGCCTGGGGCTGTGAAGAAGGGTGAAGCCTTCCCGGCGGAGCGGCAGTTCGGCACGCGCGTAGGGGACGCCGCAGAGTTGGCGGAGATCCTCAGACGCGAGCGAGTGATCTGAGGGTTAGAGTGGGGAGTTAGAGTGAGGAGTTAGAGTATGGCTAGGCTCTCTTTGTCTGAAATACCGCACGACATCTGGGTGGTGGCTGAGCTAGACGCGGAGCACCGCGAGCCGACGCCGCTGGCACTCGAAATGACGTACGGCGCGCGAATGGCCGCCGACCTGATGGGCTTCTATGTAAAGGTGGTTGTATTAGGCAGCGATCTGCCCGACGTATCGGCAAGCCTGATTCAGGCCGGGGCCGATCGCGTCTACCTGGTCGATCATCCTGCGGTGGCGTCGCTTGCGGTCGAGCCGTGGCTGAAGGCGTTGAGCGATGTATTCCTCGCGCAGTCGCCGGAGTTCGTCCTGTTCGGCGCGACGCCGCTCGGCGGGGAGCTTGCGCCGAGGTTGGCGCAGCGCTTCGGCGGCGGCCTGATCGCGCGCTGCGTGTCGCTGCGAGTGGACGATTTCGACCGCGCCTTCGTCGGCCGGCGCGCTGCCTATGGCGGGGAGTATTACGAGGTCGTCGCCACGTCGGGGCCAGCGCCGCAGTTCGCGACTGCCCTGCCGGATTGCTTCGGCCCACCGTATATGGACGCGTCGAGGTTTGGGGAGACAGAGGGTGTGGAGTTAGAGTTAGAGCGTGGAGCGTGGAGCGTGGGGGAGTCGGAAGTCGTCGAGTTTGAGATGCCCGTGCCGAAGTTGAAGAATGCGCGACGGATCGTGTCCGTGGGGCGGCAGGTGGGTGATGTGGAAGCGGCGAAGCGGCTCGCGTCGGCGATTGGGGCTGAATTCGCGGGCGCGCGCGAAGCGATCGACGAGGGCTATATTGACGAGTCTTGGGTGGTCGGCATCACCGGCGAACGCGTTGGGCCTGACCTGTATATCGCGCTCGGCATTCGCGGCGATACGATGCACGCCTTCGGCATCCAGGACGCGCGCTGCGTCGTGGCCGTGCATCCCGATCCCGACGCGCCGATCTTCAAGCAGGCGGATGCGGGGATCGTGGGTGATCCGGCGAAAGTGGCGGGTGAGCTGATGAAGTTGTTGAGGGATACGTGAAACGTGAAACGTGATGCGTGAAAGTAACGTCCCGCAGGTTCAGACCAACCTGCGGGACGTTCTTAATTGGCGGTCCTGGTCATCCCTGTCTCCAGGCGAGCATACATTCCGCTGCCCCGATTGTCCTATTCGGTCGGAGGATGCCATCCCACACTAGTCCACAACCGACGCGCCTGCACGATACGTGGATTGTTCATTTTCAACGCTTCGACTGTGGCCCGACCGCACTCGGTAACGCCGATGATTTGCGTGCCGTGTTCACTCCATCTGAAATGCTCTGACCAACGCTGGCGGCGCGGATTGAACAGGCGTACAACGTCTCCAGCCAGTGTCGCAGTCGCTCTGGGACAACGCTGGGGCTCATGTGGCGGGGGTTAACTCGGTGTAGTCGGGTGTCTGGTAGCCCCGTTGGGCCAGCACGGCGAAGGCTTGCGCGCGACGTAGGACCGATCGCTCATATTCGGCCAGCAGCGCCGCACGCTCCGCTTGCTCGATTTCGGTCAATGGGCATTCATCTTCTAAATTATTTAACTCACTCAGCCGTTTCTGTTGCTCTGGCGTAAAAGTGGGTTGCGTAGCAGCGCGCAGCGCTTCATCACTCAGCCAGCTCATTCCCGCGAGTTCATCCGCGAGCGCCTCGGGCAGGTCGGATATCGGCGGCAGCGCAATCGCAATCGTGGATGCCAGGACATGCGCGACCGAGCGGTGGGTCAGGGCTGCGGTCCGTTCGAGCCGCCGATAGAGTGGTTCTGGCACTCTGATGTCCCGTCCCTCGCCCGCCATGTAGTCTTGTCGCTCCTCCTGGATTCCTCGCCCCAGGTTCGTATCCACTTCGTCCTCTCGCTCCTCCAAGAGACCGATCATGGCATTGTAGCGCTCCATTGGAAGGAGAACGGCTTCGGTTTTGCCCCGACGCGTGATGAATACAGGTTTTTTCGTCTTCTGCAGCCTGGTCAGGATCGCGGCGATCTTGGCCCGCACTTCGCTAGTCGACAATACTGTTGCACTCATGATCCATCGCTCTTTGTGTGAATCGGCGCTCAGGCGGCCGCACGTGGCATCGATGTGTCAGAATATTTCACCATGAGCCTGCCCTCGACTGGTATGGGCACACCCTGCGCCGCCAGCCAGTCAAGGAAGTCCAGCGCGAGCGACTGAAAATAATCTGGCGCTAGCCAGGCCAGCAGGCCCAGCCCAACCAATGGCAGCAGGGCAAGCGCCCACCCCAGGCGTGGACGGCGGCGCAGCAACTGGCTGCAACCCCGCGTCACGGTCGGCAATAGCGCCACCGCGACGCGCAGCACGAGCGTCGAGTCAGGCAAACGCCCGCCAGGCATCCATCCACAGCGGACGAGTCCGGTCCAGCACGAGCCAGAGAATGCCTCCGGTGATCAGCAGGTCGGGTATTACGAAGGCACGCGGCCAGCGATGGCTGACCCGGCTCCATCCCCAGGCGGATGTGGGGATAGTGGGCGATCCGGCGAAAGTGGCGGGTGAGTTGATGGAGCTGCTGAGGGATACGTGTGGCGTGATGCGTGAAAGTAACGTCCCGCATGTTAAGTGAGCCTGCGGGACGTTGTGATAGAGAATTATGGCCCGATATACGTCTGCCGCCGCGACTCGAAGGCGTCGAAGAACTCGGTGCCGCGGGTGCCGGTGTCGATGCCCGCCAGCGGTCCCAGCCGCGCCTCGTCCACGCGCAGGTTGTCGTTGTCGATGCCGGACACCGTCTGCCTCAGTGTCCCGTCCAGCCACAGGCTGATACACCCATTGTTCGCCCCCGCGCTGCTCGCTGCCTGCCAGTCAATCTCGATGAAGTGGGCGGCATCGCTGAGAGTGTACCAACTGCTGTTAGTATACGTTCCACCGTCGCTGCGAATCTGGGCGCGCACCTGGTAGTTGGGACTGGAGAAGCGGAACTGCACGCGCAGCACGTCGCTGCCGCCGCTGTTGCGCCCAACCAAGATGTTGTGGATGTCGCCGCTGGCCATGCTGATGGAGTTCGGGTCGAAGTAGAAGCGGGCACGGTAACGCGGCTCAGCGTTGGGAGTGTTGTCGGTACAATAGATCGCAATGTTGTCGTCTAAGAGCGCCTGAAGTCCGTAATTCCCCACCAACGCGCCGCATTGGTCACACTTAAGTCGCCAGCATCGGTGACACACGTGGCCCAAGCGGAGAGGTTCCCGCTCTCGAAATCGTCGCGGAAGATCACGCCATCATTCCCAACGGGGACAGTCACCGGGCCGGCAATATTGTTGCTGTCGTTACTCTCGACGATCTGGCAACCGGAGTCCACAAACGCCCACGCCTGATGGGTTCCCTCCGTGGTGAACACATGGGTGTAAGTGAAGTCCTGCGTTGCTCCAGCTGCCAGGGAAGCCACCCGCCAGAAAGCCTGACTGTTGAAGTCCTCGCACCCGGCCGGCTGGTGGTCAGCGTAGAAATCAAGATAGAAGCTACCACTTGCCGGGCCCGTCCCTGATTCTTGATCCGGATCGTGAAATCTACCGGTTGCCCGAGGGTCGGGTTGCTGGGCGAGAAGGCGATACTTTCCACAATCAAGTCAGGTGGCGGATTGACAACGCGTGTCCAGGCATGATGGGTCGCGTGTGCATTTGGAATTTGAGGCGATCTGTCTCACCGGACTGCTCCCGTCTCAGTGGACCGATGGCTCACCCACCCCCGTCCGTATACCGTAGAATCACCCCATTCCCGCCCACTGCCCATCCGTGCTGAGCATCGAGCATTTTAATATCGCTCAAGCGAGATCCAGCATATTGCTCGATCCAACTTAACCCTCCATTCGTGCTCGCGAATATACGACTCTGCGTCCCAGTTTCATCATCGGTTGCAATGAGCCAACCCCTGTTGGAATCAACGAAGTCGATCTTACCTGTATAGCCGCATACATTTCCTACCTCCGTCCAAGTAATTCCTCCGTTGATAGTGTGAAATGGGCGTGCGAAGAATTGCCATATTCCTGGGCAAGTGGGATTCCCAAGCTGATAGCCTACCGTCCAACCCTCGGTAGTGCTAATGAAGTCCAACCCAGTCATGTAGTAAACCCCACTGGTTGGCTGCATGACCCAGGTCATACCACCATCAACGGTAGCAAGAACACCACCGTTAGGATCACCGCCCCAGGGAGCAATCCATCCTCGACTCTGATCCCAAAAGTCGACTGAATACCCGCTCATAAAGCTATAGCCAGATGGCGGAAACTGGGTGTACCAGTGTGCACCACCATCATTCGTATAACGGATTGTATTTGAGCTGCCGACCACCCAACCACGCAGATTATCCACAAAATCCAAGGCAAAGAGATTCTCTGTGGTATTGCTGTTCTGGAGAACCCAATTTGTACCACCGTTGGTCGTATGCAAAATCGTTCCAGATTCACCAACGGCCCAGCCTGTGTTAACGTCAACAAAATGAATTCCGCGCAACTCTACTGTGACTCCAGAGGATTGAGGTGACCAAGTACTTCCTCCATCAGAAGAGAACAGTATTGTTCCGCCCAGTCCGACAACCCACCCCTGATAGGCATTCAGGAAATATGCTGCATTCAAGGCCTGCGTAGTTCCACTAGCTTGAGCAGTCCAAACGGACGGTCCGATATAGGTCTGCCGCCGCGACTCGAAGGCGTCGAAGTAATAGGTTCCGCGGGTGCCGGTGTCTATCCCGGCTACTGCGCCCAGCCGAACCCGATCAATCCGCCGGGTGTCGTTATCCACTCCGGTCAGATTGGCTTGCTGGGTGCCATCAATCCACAGTGTCAGACCACCATCATTCGCGCCTGCCGCCGTCGCCGCTCGCCAGTCCAGCTCGATAAAGTGTGATGCATCGCTGATCGTGAACCAACTCGTGTTCGTCCAGGTCGAGCCGTCGTTGAGCAGGGAGGCCCGCACTTGATAGTTGCCGTTGGAGAAGCGGAATTGAACTCTCAGCACGATTGTGGATGCGCCTGAATAGCCATAGAAAATGAAATGGGTATCGCCGCTGACCATCGCGATCGAGTTCGGGTCGAAGTAGAAGCGTGCCCGGTAGCGCGGCTCGGCACTAGGCCGATCGTCGGTAACATAGATCGCCTTGTTGTCGTCAATCACCGCCTGCATGCCCCAAGTGCCGATCAAGGCGGCCGCCGTGGTGACGCTCAGGTCGCCGCTATCGGTAGTGCTCGCCGACCAAGCCGAGAAGTTGCCGGACTCAACCCCATCGGCAAAGATCAGGTCGGCTTGCGTGGCTGTGGGCGTCGGGGTGGATGTGGCGGTTGGTATTGGCGTCGGCGTAAATGTGGCCGTATGTGTCGGAGTGGGGGCGCCCGTATCCGTTGGCGTCGGTGAAGGCGTGTTTGTTGGCGTCGCCCCAGACGTCCCCGTCGCCGTTGGCGTTGCCGTTGCCGTCGGTGTGCGGGTCGGAGTGGGCGTGGGCACTGTACCGGTGGAATAGGTAATCACTAGTAGCGGGGCTGCGAGTGCTTCACCGTCGAAGGCTTCCGCCGTGCGCCGGCCGGAGCCGCTGATGAAGATCGCCAGCGAATTGCCGGAGACCCAGTTAGAGCGGTTGACAATCTCTTGAATGATCGAGGAGAGATCCGGCGTTTGGTGTTTGGCATTCAGCGCATCCCATAAGGGAATATTATTCCAAGCCACCTGCGCGGTGGTCTTGGGCCGGCCCGACAGATTGCCGGTGGTGGATGCAAACGTCAGGGCATGATCGGCCGCCTGGCCTTGCAGCGTGACCGACGTGGCGACGGTCCCCGTCTCGTCTACTTCAAATTCGACATAGGCTGCGGTGATCGTGGCGCCCTGGGGAACGGTCACGCCG
>DATEUJ010000100.1:0-4614 GCA_035283185.1 Anaerolineae bacterium
AAGTGTCACAACCAACTGGGATATGTGGCTTGGGAACGCTTCATGGAAGTGCGGGCGGCGAAGGGGCCGGAAGAGACGCTGGTGCGCCATCTCAACGATGCCGCGCGATACTACCATCAGGCGCTCGACCTGCTGCCGCCGAACGCGGTGGATGAGCTGGCGGTGGTGCGCCACCAACTTGGCACTATCTACGATGATGCGGGCGACCTCGACCGCGCGCTGACGCACTATCGCGAGGCCATACGCTATGAAGAGTTGCAGGGCAACCTGTACGGCGCGGCGCAGACGCGCGGCAACGTCGCTATCGCGCTTGCGCAGGTCGGCCGGCTGGCGGATGCGCGGGAGTATGCTTATGCTGCGCTGCGGAACTACGAAACGTATGGGGGAGGGGCGGCTGACAAGATACAGGAGACGCGGGGGTTGATTGAGGAGATCGAGCGACAGATGAAAGGATGAAGGATGAGGGACGAAGGATGAAAGTAGAGTTGATTCACAATTCGATCCACTGGCGTCAACGAATGTGCAACGAATCAACGGATGCGCGGGAGTACGCCTATGCCGCGCTGCGGAACTTTGAGGCTTATGGGCAGGGGGCGGCACAGGAGATGCAGAGGACGCGGGAGTTGATAGCGGAGAATGAGCAGTTTATGGGTCGTAAATGGGACTAGGCGGAGAATGTCACGCCAAACCCAACTACCTGCTCTCAATATCTCGCTTTCCCGAGCGAGTTTGGGCAATCCAAACTGGTGGAGTGACCATAGAATACTCGGTGAGCGGTGGTTACCACCTGCCGGGGGTAAGCGCTACGGGCTTGCACGATTTCCGTTTTCGCTCAGACCTAACGTTAAAGAGTCGGTACGTCAAGCCGAATTGGCTGTTTATTGTCATGCCAAAGGTGCCGGCGCGCATCCTGTTGTCTTTGACTTATTCCCCAAAGCCCTCACCGAAGATCAAATCGGCGAGTTCAGCATCGGTATTGGTCCTGATTTCAAATTTGCTGGGGTGGAGGCCTCAGTGGCTAAAGCGGAAACTAAATTCAACCTAAAGCAATCTATCCCAGTCCTTACGGCCGACGGCATTGGTGAGAGTGTGGCCCGGTGGGTTTTCATAGCAGGCTCGACCCATCCGCTTGTCGGAAGTCAAGTCGTGTACGCTATCCTAGAACTACCGCCCGGCGTTGAGGCCGCACGCGTCAGTCTGTTGCTCAGCGCCGAGGTCGAAATGCGCTTCGGCCTGTTGCGCGGCCGGCTGCCCGAAACCGAGCGCGCGCGGCTGAGCTGGGTGCTTGAGTGAAACGTGCGACGCACTCTGGAAGTGCGTCGCACGTGCTCTATGCCATCTCTCGCCTCGATGTGTCCAGACCCTCGCGCACGATGTCCAGCGCGATCTGCGTCCGAAACGCCCACGAGTTGGGATTCCGGTCGTAGAGGTCCGCCAGGCGGCGCTGCGTTTCCGCGTCGGCGGCTTGCGCCTGGTGGCGGTCGGCTGTCTCCCAGTCGAGGCCATCGGCAGTGACGGCGTCGATTTTGAATCCGGCGCGGTGCAGCAGCATCGGCCACTCGGCGTCGGCCCACTGTCCGGGCGAGGTGTGATCGACGAGAAACTGCGCGGCACGCCTGCTGAAGCCCTTCGTGCCGCTGCACAGGTCGACGGCCATCCCAAGCAGGTGCGAAAACACGGTGTTGACGATCGTTTCGGTCAGTTGCAGCGATTGCGGATGCGTTCGGAAGTCCGTTTCGCTGCGGCCGATGATCAGGCAGTCTGTCGTCTGCACGGCGGCGACGATTTTCTGCCACGCGTCCGGCCTGGTCTCCACCCAGCGCAGCAGCCGGTCCATATCGACGTAGTGGACGTGCGTGGCCTGTGTCTGCAAGGCCGTCCGGATCGCCGCGTGGCGGGTCTGTGTGCGGTCGGGCGGCACGACGACGAGCACGCCGTCCTGCCGTTCCAGCGCCCGCACGGCGTCGAGATCGGCCGGATCGACTTCACCCGGCACGGCGATGACCAGCGCGGCGTATGCCTCACGAAGCTGCGAGAAAAGGCGTTGAAAGCGCGGCATCTCGCCGTGCGGACGCCAGGTGCAGGCCAGAGTGACGCTCATATTCGCTCCTGTGGTGAGATAGCCACAGAGGCACAGAGACACGGAGATTTCAAGACCTGTAGTCTGGCGACCACCATATCTGGCGTTGGAGTCGAGGCTTTAGCCGGACTTGGCCGCCAGATAGACCGCCTAAAGGCTCGACTCCGGAAATTCGCCAGACTCCAGTCAAGACAAAACTCTTTGTGCCTCCGTGTCTCTGTGGCTATAATCCGATATGGCGCTGATGCCGCCGGCGCATCACGTCGAGCACGCGCGGCATGGCGACGGTGTAAACCCAGTACCAGAGCCTCGACGCGGGGAAGTCATACGCGCCGATGTGTGTGGTGAGCTGCCCGCCGAAGCCTTCTTTGAAGCGATACACGCCCCACATCGGATCGGACTCGTCCAGCCTGTCGGGCGCGCCCCACATGTCGTAGACCGTGCAGCCGTGCGACTTCGCCCAGCGAATGGCTTCCCATTGCAGCAGGTGATTCGGCATCTTGTCGCGATGCGCGTCGCGCGACATGCCGTACATGTACCACGCGCGGTCGCCGAAGCGAAACAAGATCAATCCCGCGACGGCCTCGCCCTCGACTTCGGCGATCAGGGGTTGAGCGAGTCCGGCGGACACGAACGACGACCAGGCATCTCGATAATAATCCGCCGGGCGGATGATGAAACCGTCGCGGCGCGCGGTCTCGGCGTACATGGCATACAGCGTCTCGACGTCTTCGACGCCGCCCGTGCGCACGGCGACACCCTTCCGGCTCGCCAGCCGGACGTTGTAGCGGGTTTTCGGCTTCATCGCGGCGAGAAGCTCTTCTTCCGGGCGCGTCAGGTCGAGCAGCACCGTGTTGCGGAACTGGATCTGCTCCGGCGAGAATCGCCAACCCCCACCCCGGCCCCCACCCCAGCCCTCCCCCGCACGCGGGGGAGGGAGATCCGGATCGATCTTGACGAAGATCGCTCGCTCCCGTCGCGCCACCGTTTCAAGCCCGGCGAGCACTGCCTCGACGAGCGCCGCATCGGAGTAGTCGAGCGCCGGGCCTTTCGGCACGTATAGAATGCCCAGGCGCAGCCACGGCACTTCGCGTCGCAGGATCAGCGCGGCCGCGCGAGGCATGCCGCCCTCTTCGAACAGCAAATAGCGCGGCGACCAGCCCCAGCGGCCTTTGAACTGCCCCCATTCCCACGTTTGGAGGACGTGGCGCGTGGGCAATGACGCGAGAGCCGTATTCCATTCGACGCGATCGTCTACTTCGCGGAAGTTCATTTGGAGGCTGGAAGTTGGACGCGGAGCGTGGAGGTTGGAGGCACTCGTCTCCAATTACCAATCTCCAATTACTAATCTCTATTTCTCAACGCGAGAAGATAAAGTCGATACAGCAGCGGGTTGTAGACGCGATCGAACGCGCCTGCGAAGCGGACGACTCTCCCGCCGAATCCGCGCTTGAATCGATAGACGCCCCACAGCCCGTCGCGCCGGTCGAGAACCTGCGCCTCGAGCACCGCCTCCTCTTCGTCGGGGATGCCCCACATGTCGTACGCGCGGCAGCCGGTCGACCTGGCCCAACGAATGGCGCGCCACTGCAAGGCGTGGTTCGGCATGCGCTCGCGGTAGGCGTCGCTCGACGCGCCGTAGAAATACCACGCACGATCGCCGTGCGCGAACGCGAACAGCCCGGCGACGACGTGCGACTCGACTTCGGCGACGAAGAGCCTGGCATGGCCGCCGGGCACGAACAGGTCGAACGCGGCCTCGTAGTAGGCGGGCGAGTGGACGGCGAAGCCGTCGCGCGCGCCGGTCGCCTGCATGAGCGTGTTGAAAGCGGGCAGGTCGGCGCGACTCGCCTCGCGCACGGTCACGCCCTTCTTGCTCGCCAGGCGGATGTTGTAGCGCGTCTTGTGGTGCATCGAGGCGAGGATATCGTCTTCACCGTGAGCCAGGTCGAGCACAATCGTGCGCGGCGGCTGGATTGCGTGCGGGCTGGGCCGGAACCCGGGCAGGTCGAACTGCACCCCGTCAGGCTCGACCTTGAGCAGGATGGCGCGCCGGCTGCGGGCAAGCCGGTCGAGTCCGGCCATCAGCGTCTTGGCGACTTCGGCATCTTGCGGGTCGAAAATGGGGCCTTTGGGAACGTACGCCAGCGTGCCCAGTCGCAGCGGCAGGCGTCGAAACAGCACGAGCGCTCCACCGGCGATCTGTCCGCCGCGCGACACGGCAATTCGCTCGGCGGCCCACCCGAAACGCGACTTTAGCTCGCCCCAGGCCGAGGTCTGCAAAATGTGCGCGTCGCGTCGAGACGCGACGAATGCATCCCACTCGCGCGCGCCGGCTGCGATGATCTCCACGGGAGACATGATCGTGGCATTATATCACGCGGGGTATTCTACAGACTCAGTAGATCCGAATTTCAAAGGCGCGGCAAGGCTGGCGCCTCGATTTCCCGAATACAGCCATAGAGTTGCTCCAAGGCGCGGCGGATGAACTGGGCGAGTCGGGTCAATTGGAAGCGTCGCACATCCAACCTGCG
>DATEUJ010000101.1:0-26806 GCA_035283185.1 Anaerolineae bacterium
ATCGAGGCCCGCGCCGATAAGGCGCGGGCCTTTCCGTTAGCACCGGCAATGATAGAACGACAAGACGTGAAGTGAACAGTCGGTTGTTTGTCAATGGGTATCGGCAAGTAATTTAATGGCGCGTCGCTCCCCATAGGCGAGTAGGGTCGGGCTTACCATCATGGTAGGGTCAACCCTACTTTCTCCTCTCAAACCCCTCCTCGTTATGCTCCTGTTATGCGGCGCAAGCCGACCTCATGGTAGACTGCCCCGCGGTCAATCGAGAAATCAGTGCACAACGCAGTTCACGAAAGCGTGTCGATGACCACAAGCGCAGTGTGAGATGATGACCGGACAAACTTCGATGCCCGTGACCGAACTTCAACACCAATTCGTATTCGATCCCTGGACTGACTCAGTGGTCGATCCGATCAACTCCCTGCTGGAGGCGATACGTCAAAGGGAAGTTACAGGCATCGTATGCGATGATCGCGTTGTCAAAGTGCCGTGGGCGGGTGAGGTGGAGGTATCTGTTCGACCGGCCCCTGCTGGCCTCAATGGAGCGGCGCCCAACCGTGTGCGAATGTTTCGACAGCGGCAGGGTTGGACCCAACAGGAGCTGGCTGAGGTCAGCGGTGTGTCTCGATCCGACATCGTCGCCCTGGAAGCCGGGCGTCCTCTGCGCGGCTCCGGTCTGGCCATCGCCCGCAAGTTGAATCACGTCGCATTAGCGTTAGAGCAGGATTTCGATACGGTGTTCCCCAAGGCCTATCAGCGCCGGCTCACACACGACCTGCAGCAAAGGCGACACGGGAACGACGGAAATCATTCCCAACAGATGCCTGATGACCCGTTAGGATGGCGCGTCGAGATACCCATCGACAGCGTCAGCATCCAGGTCGACTCGGCGGAAACGGAATCGTTCAAGACTTTTCTGGTGCAGGATGTCCATGCAGTCCTGGCGCGCCTCCCGGAAATCGAGCAAGTCGTCCTGATCTACCGATTCATGCTGGACCTGACCTATCGTGAGATAGCCGAGTGTCTTGGAGTTCAACGCAACACCGCGCGGCGCATGGTCGGGACGGCGCTGTGCCGGCTGAGGCATCCTTATCATAACCGCATGCTGCGCGACTGGCTGCGGGAGTGAGCGAACCGGACAGTCGCCGCCTGCGCGCACACCGCCACATCTCAGCGAGGCAAACATTCATGACCCATCTGCAATCGACTCATCCGCATATTGAGCATCACGGGCTGTCCATCGCCATGACCGTCGGCGTCGTGTCCGACGCCGTCTGTGCGCGCGATCCCAGCCAGCTCGTGATCAGCCTCATCGTGAACGAGAAGCCGGCAGCGAGCCTGATCAAAGTGCTGGCCGGCCCGCATGCCCTGGCCGAGCTGCGCCCCGTCCACGCTGCCGACTTGATCGGCGCCGTCATCTCGGTGCGAGGCCGGCTGGAAGGAACGCCCGTGTCCAGCGACGGAACAGCCAGACCGACACGCGCCGGGCGTGAACAACCCTTGCGATTCGTCGCATCGAAAGTGGAGGTGCTCATTGCAGCGGACAAAACGAAGATGGATTCTCACGGTGGTTATCACACTGATGTTGATGCTCTTCGGAGTCATGGGAGCGATCGCCAGCCCGCGGCTTGACGGCCACCCGTTGCTGCTCTCGCCCGACCTGGCGCGATCGACCGCCTTCCTGCACTTCATCGCATCTCAAATCGAGACCCTGGAGCGCAGTGATGCCTACCTCTCCGAAGTCATCGACGAAGGCGAATCGGTCGAGAATCTTCTCGACCAGGCCCGCCGGGCGCGCGTGGCGACTGAAGATGCGCTGGGGGTGGCAGCGGCAAGCGAACACGAGGCGGCGCCACCCGAGCTCGAATCCCTGTCCATCTCGCTGGATGCAGCCGCCCAGGCATACGTCGAGGCAGGTCGCCTCACCGTACTCTTCGTCAACACACCGACAACTGAGAATCTGGCGGCTTCCGTTGCTGGACTCGAAAGCGCCCAAACTCTGCTGATGGATGTGAGAGACCGATGGCAACGCATGACCCCACGCTAGACTCACCGATCGCCGAGAACATCCGCGCTGGAGCCTTCCAGGCCGAGATGGAACAGCGTCTCAAGGCCGAAGCGACGGCCAGAGGCGCCCTGGCCTTGTTCGTCGAGCTGGTTGACGGCATCGACCCCGGCACGCTGGAGACCTACCACCGGGAGTATCGCGGCTGGACGATCGATCGATGGAAGGCGGAGCTGCCGAAGATCATCATCCGCGCGAAACAGCGATGGAGCCAGCAGGACAGCCAACTCGGTCCACTGACCGCTCAGTTGAACGACGAAAAGGCGGCCCATGCGCTCACGCAAGCGCGGCTGGCAGCGGAACAGAGAGAGTCCGATCAGTTGCGCCTCTTGTTGCAGGAGGCTACCCGGACTGTACCGGAGGATACGCCGGACGGATCGACTGTGATCGATTCGTACATCGTTCGTCGATTAGATACAGCGACCCCGCCTCAACTCGAGCTGCAGCTGCCCGATGCGACTTCTTCAGATACGCTGCCGCTGTCAAACCCGCTGGCGCTGCCCGAACAGATACCCGACGACTGGGTGTTCACCACGGCCAAGTCGGACCCGGTCTCGCGGCGCAATGACTACGAGGTCAAGGCCTATGTGCTGGGTGTGATCGGCTCGACGGGGCGCTGTAGCCGCGCCTGGCTGAAATCCTACACGCGCCGTTATTTGCGCAACGCCAATTCGACGAGCACGATGCATCGGGCGATCCACAACTGCATCAATCTCGGCTGGATCGGGGTCGTCAAATGCGAGGCCGAGTGGGCGACCGGCGCACCCGACCTGGTTCGCCTGACCGAGATCGGCGCAGACTGGTACCGCAGGCTGTTCAACGCCGAGCCGGTCGCCAGCGAGCTGACGCGCCTGCTCGACGCGCACGGCCCCAACAGCGAGCCGCACGCCGTGCTGTGCATCGGAACAGCCGACCAACTGGAGCGACGTGGCTTCCAGGTGCAGACTCTGCCGCCTGCGATCGAGTTTGGCGAGCATCAGTTCCGGCCTGACCTGAGCGTCGTCACTGGGGACGGCGAGGTCTGGCATATCGAATGCGAGCGCGCGACCGGGTCGGCGGAAGGCCGCCGGCCGAAGTGGACGAATGCGCTGACTCTGCTCGGCGAGGTGTACATCGTCGCGCCGACTGACCGGGTGCGTGACCTGCTCGTTAGCGAAGTATTGGCGCTCGGCCGGCGCTGCCGGGTGCATGCCACGGACTTTGGAGCCTTGCAGCAGCGCGAGTTGGATAGGGTTTGGGCGGTTGAGAAGGAACTGCTTCAGAGCAGCGTAAGCTAGACTTGAGGACGGCACAGGCACAACCGAATATCCGTGTACCCCGAGGGGTGCTCAACTGCGCACAGGGCAGTGGGCACCCCTTTTGTCTGCGACAAACGCAAGAGGAGGTCGATATGGAAGAATTCGCACGCAACGCGCTTCAGGTCATCCGGGATCTGGCTGTCTACGAAATCAACGGTGTGCTGTTCGTCGCCTATGGCTTGATTGCGCATTGGGCAGTGGTGCTATCGATCCTATGCGCGATCGGCGTGCTGACGCTCGACTGGCTGGTGAAGCAGAATACCTCGCTGTCGGGCCGCCCGAATGGACCTGCATCCGGACACAGTGCGCGCGTGACGGTATGCGTGTTGGCGGTGTGGATAGTCACCGCGTTGAGCGTGCCCATGCCGGTTCCGGCACTGGGACTGGGGATGTGGCTGGCGACGCTCGTAATGGGCTGGCTCAGCCCCGGCCACCGGATCCGCACGCTGTGGCAAGGCAAGAACGGCGTGCTCGTCTACGGGCTGGCCTGCCTCGGCCTGTTGCTCTTCACCCGCGTCACAGCCGACCTTGATGCTGCAGAGTGGTCGGCGCTACTGGGCAGTGTCCGGGAAGCCAACACGGCCATCGCGCAGGGCAAGGGCATCGTGCTGACCATCGCCACCGTCGCCATCTGGTATGCCTGGCCGGTCGGCGTCATCGGCTGGATGGTCAAGGAGTTCGGCATCAATCAAGGGAGCCTGGTCGCTCCCGGCCGGACGACAGCCGAGATCGTGCACGCGATTCGCACGCGCGGCGGGCTGGCCGAGTGAGCCTGATGCGCGCGAATCTGACGAGTCACTACCGCAATGGATAGGGGAATGAATGACACAGGTCGAAGTGGAACAGTTCATGCATCAGCTCGCCGATCGGATTGCCAGAAACATTCAAGAGCCGTACCGCTCCAATCTCGTCGAGACGCTGGACATGATCGTGTCGCGAACGGAATCGGATCTGGGACAGCGACAACCCAGGGAGCACTATGTGGAATAGTCTGAAGGGCTTCATAAACCAGGCACGCCTGCCGCGAACGCCATCATCCGACCTGTTCGTGCTGAACAACGGATCGGTGTTTGAAGACGGTAAGCTCGATCATCTCTGGTACGAGGTGGAGATGCTGCATGAAGGCCAGGTCTTGCATGGCTACAAGGTCGCCATTCTGCGTGAATTGTGGGCGCTGCCGGCGCCGCCGCGCGATGACAGGCTCAAAGAGCCTGACATTCTCGACCGGACACGCACGATGTTGCGCGGCCTATACAACGCGCGGGTGGACATGATCTACGTCGCAGCCGGTATGTTCGGGCAGCCGCGCCTGGGCGTGGTGCAGATGTATGGCGTGACCTGCTTCGCCGAAGATCTCGACCTGGCCGTGCGGCGCGCCCGCAGTGACATCACAGGTGTCGAAGCGACGATGGCGAACTTTCTGGCATCGGTGACGCGCCCACTGGATGCCGATCGGACACGATTCGTGACTGAGGCCATCACCTCGTATCGGCATGCCCTGGTCGTGCTGGGCCAGCCCGATCCGCGCGAGGCCACGACGATTTCAGATAAGCCCGCCGTCGCTCGAAGCACAAGCGAGAAGCCGGCCGAGCAGAACGAGCAATTCTTCCGGGCCATGTCGCGTGTCGGCGAGGACTTCGTCTTCTTCGTGTTGGGCAGCCGCCTGCCGCGTCGCCGGGCCGCACAACTGCTGGAGGCAGCCGCGCACGAAGCTTCTCTCCACCTGGGGCGCAGCGAAGGGCACACCAGCATCAGCGCCGGCATCGGCCTGCCTATCATCTTCAACCGCATCCTGGGTGATGCCGCCAGCACTGGCTACGGCGAGTCCCAGGCACAGGGTCAGGCGGATGGCGAGTCCCACAGTGAGGGACAGGCCCACACGGATTCCTGGTCCCAGGCTCACACGGTTGGGCGCTTTCAGTCTCGAAGCGAGATGTGGGGCGAAAGCGAGACCTGGGGCGAGTCGCACTCGGTGGGTGTGGGTCATACCGAAGGTCAAGCGGATTCGGTCGGCCAGGCGCACACCGAAGGGCATGCCGTGACCGACGGGCAGGCACACACCGAGGGACAGTCGTGGAGTTCAGGCGAGTCGTGGGCAGCCGGTGGCAGCGACACGGTGGGGCATTCGGCGGCCGTCGGGCAGTCGCAGGCCGTCTCCCAGCAAGCGTCGCTGGGCAGCAGCCTGTCGCACACCGATGGGCAATCCCAAGTCGATACGCAGAGTGAAGGTTGGTCGCTGGCGCATGGAGCGAGCATGAACCAGGGCGGGAACGTGGGCGCCGGGATACCGGGCCTCCTGAATGCCGGTGGCAACGCCAGTGTCGCCGAGTCATACGTCGGCACGGAGAGCGACGGAGCCTCTCACGCGCAAGGCGCCTCGGCTTCAGACGGTGTGTCCCTGAGCCAGCAGATCGGAGTGGGCCAGTCACACGGCGTCAACGCGTCGCAGGGGGTCAGCGAGTCCCACACGGAAAACTGGTCGGCAGGCGGTTTCTCATCGCAAGGCGGCATGGCATCCGATACGGTCTCGCACGCCGAAACGCGATCGACGGCTGATACGGAAAGCCGCAGCCACACCGAGTCCGAGTCGGACAGCAGCGCCGAATCCTGGGGCACGATGCATGCCACGAGCAAGTCGCACGCAGTCGGCGTGAGTGAGGGCGAATCGGAAGCGTGGAGCAACAGCGTCGGTGGGGCGGATACCGAGTCGAAAGCCTGGAGCAAGAGCCATGCCGACAGCCAGGCGCAGGGGACAGCCATCTCGCGTGCTATCGGGCAGAGCAGCGCCGTGGGCGCAGCGGCAGGCCTGTCACCCAACGTCAGCCTGTCCAAATCATTCCGCTGGCAGGACATGAATGAGACGTTTCTCGCGCAGTTCTTCCAGAAGATGGTGCGCCTGCTGGACACCATCAGCGCCGAGGGCGGCTACCTGGTCGATGCGTTTGTGCTGACGCGCAACGAGGCGGGCCTGAAAGCGGCTGAAGCGGCCGTCACCCAGGCGTTCCACGGCCTGGAGGATGTCGTCACACCGGTGATTACCGTCGCCCTGAACGACGACGAGCGCACACACATTCGCGACCACGCGCTCACGTTCACGCCCTGCACACTGCCGGCGGCCGACGTGCTCACCTCGGTTATGGGCGGTGGCCGTTACGAGACGTTGAACTCGCTGCACCAGACTTCGTGCCTTGTCGCGCCATCGGTGTTCGAGGAAGGCACAGCCGCCACGATCCGCCCGCGCCCGCCACGCTTTGCTTATCTGCCTGAGCTGAAGGGCGATGTCTTGCTGGGCTACCAGTTCAGTCGCGAGAACTACGACGCGACGACACCGACGACGGCAGCCTGCACCCTGGCTCAAGAAGGATTCTTTTCGACCGCGTTCCTGGGCGACACCGGCGTGGGTAAGAGCGTCGCGGCCGAGCGTCTGGTGTATGAGAGTACCTTGAAGTGGCAGTTGCGCTCATTGGTCTTCGATTTCGGCAAAGGCTGGGAGCGGCTGGTCAACGCGCCGGGCCTGGAGGGCCACGCGCAGGTGTTCCACCTCACGCCGACCGGAATCCGCCCACTGCGCTGGAATCCTTTGCAAATCAGTCAGCGCATCGACCCCAGGACCCAACGCGATGCCATCGTGGAAATCTACGCCGGCGTCACCGGCATGGGCCAGCGCCAACTGGGCTATCTGCACGAGACGCTGCGCGAGTTGTACATCGACCTCGGCGTGCTACTGGACGAGCGCGACGTGGTGCTGGACTCCGTGCGGAATCACGTCGCACCCGATGAGGAAGAAGCCATCAACCGTGCACGCCTCGCAGCCGACCAGCACCCGCGCGCCACGGGCGGTCTGCCCGTGACCGATCTGCGCCCCAAGGAGCGGCAGGCGCTCTCGGTGTATCGCAGCCGTCTGGCCTCGATGGAGGACTGGCATGCCCGGCTGGAGAAGAAGCACCGCGAAGCGAAAGGGTCGCCGGCCGATCAACAGGCGCTCAAAGGCGTTTTGCTTCGGCTGCAAGGCTTTCTGGATCCCGATGCGCAGCGAGCCTACGGCCCAGGCGACGACACCCTGCCGCTCGAAGACGTGTCGCTCCCGTGGGGCCTGACCGTGTTCGCCGGCGGCGCGGGCCTGGGTGAAATGGCGAAGGCCTTTCTCATTGGCTACATCGCCTGGATCCTACACAGCGACGCGGTGAAACGCACTGAGGAGACCGGCTCGATGCCTTATCGCGGAATGCACATCTTCATCGACGAGATCAACAAGCTGTTCGGCGGCGCGATTGCGACCGGCAGCAGCCAATCCGGCAGCGGCCAACAGTTGAACGGCTCGGAAAGCCTGATTCGCCTGTGGCCGGACTGCCGCAAGTATGGCATCGCCATGTCCTTCGCCGCCCAGTCGCCGGCGCTGCTGCCCGAGCGCGTATGGTCGAGCTGCAACAACTTCCTGATTTTCCGATTGAAGAATGCAGCCGATCGGGACATCTCGACCGTTGTCTTGGGGCGTAGCGAAAAGGGGCTGCGTGACGTGGACACCTCGCTGTACATCGCGACGATGCCCGAGCAGCGCAGTCTGACCTTGCTCGGGTATCGAAACCCGTACGGAGAGTATGGTCTGGAACCGATGCTGATTCAGCCGGCCCTCGTTCCTGGCCGCGCCGAGACCGAAATCGAGATGGCTGCGCAGTATGGCGTGCAGATGTGGTGAAGGTCGGACACTGGAGACAACACATGGAAGACATGCGACTCATCACTCAGACGATTTCAATTGTCTTGCCCATCGGCATGTTGATGGGCTTGTTCATCGGCTACTCGCTGTTCGGCGGAACGGGGTCGTCCGGTCAGGAAAAGGAGGACAGATGAAGACCTGGCTGCTGGCATTCCTGATTCTGGTTGTCCTGGTGATTGCGCCGGTTGTCCAGCGCGTGTCGTCGTGGGGCGACCCGGTCTGTCGACACGGCGAATGCCCACCGGTCGCAGAGAGGCTGAGATGATTACCCGTACTGCGTATCTGACGGCCGCCATAGATTCGTTCGGAGTAATGACAACCGGCACGCTGCGGCTTGAGCACTTGCCCGTATGGAGCATCGTCACCCAGACCGTGCAATTCGGCCCCGGCGGTTCAACTGTGTCGAATCATACCTTTGCGAGCGGCCTGTTACTGGATGAAGCTCACCACATCCTGGCCGAGCTGCTGGGGGCAGTCAGAAGACTCGAGACAGAAGCCTACGAGCTCACAGGATTTGGCGTTACGTAGCGCACTTCTGATTTCTGTATTCTGTGCATACCTATTTGGATCCAACATCGCCTGCAACTATCTCAATCACGACAAGGAGAGAACTCCAATGCTTCGACATCGCTTCATCATCACGGCCGTAATCGCGCTGGTCTTACTATCGCTCGCCTCGCTGGTCACGCAGGCCGCGCCGACTGCGCCGGCAGTCATGTCTTTCCAGGGTTACGTAGCCGTCAATGGCGTGCCATTTGACGGAACCGGCCAATTCAAGTTCGCCATCGTCAATAGCTCGGGCACGGCCGCCTTCTGGACCAACGACGGCACCGGGCTGTCCGCTGCGCCTTTCGAGCCAAATGGATCCGTTTCGCTCGATGTCAATGGTGGCGTGTTCAACGTGCTCCTCGGCGACCCATCACTGAATATGGCCCCACTGCCGGACAGCTTGTTCGTCCAGGCTGATCGCTCGCTGCGCGTCTGGTTCAACGACGGCACTCATGGCTTTCAGATGCTTTCGCCGGATGCGGCGCTGGCGACGACGCCGTTCGCCTTCAACGCCGACCGACTCGACGGGATGGACGCCGACGTGTTTGTAACGGATGGCGAGGTAAATAGCCTGATGAGCGCGGCAGACTACATCACGATGACATTGGCCGATACGCGCTATGCGGCGGCCTCACACACCCAGCCGTGGGGCAGCCTGACCGGCGTGCCCTCGGGTCTTGATGACGGCGATGGCGACGCACTCGCCGCTCTCAACTGCGCCGACAGCGACATCCCGAAGTGGAGCGCGGTCACACTGACATGGACCTGCGCGGCGGACGACAGTGGCACGGCGTACACCGCCGGCGACGGCCTCACGCTCGCGGGCGCACAGTTCGGCGTCGACGCGACGGTGACGCGCGATGGCGAAGTGGACGACCTGGTCGCGGCGGCAGGGTACATCACCCGCACCCTGGCCGATGGCCTGTACGCACCCAACACCCACCAACACGATTCGGCCTACGTCAACGAAGGCCAGGCCGGAAGCGTCACGGCGGCCATGCTCGTCGACGGCGCCGCGCTGGCCGAGATCGCCGACGACGATGGCGCAGGCAGCGGCCTGGATGCCGACCTGCTGGACGGCCTGAGCAGCGTCGCTTTCGCAGCTGCCGCGCACGATCACGACGCGCGCTACTACACCGAAACCGAGCTCAGCACCGACACAGCGGCGCTGGTGCACTGGAACAACCTGACGGCCGTGCCGGCAGGATTTGCCGACAACGTGGACAACGACTCCGGCGGCGACATCACGGCTGTCACTGCGGGCGGCGGCCTGACCGGTGGCGGGACGAGCGGCGCCGTGACCCTGTCGGCCGACACGACGTATCTACAGCGCCGCATTACAGGTTCATGCAGCGCAGGCAGCTGGGTGCGAGCCGTTAACGCAGACGGCACGGTCACCTGCGAGACGAATTCGGGCGCGCCCTACCAAAACGTGATCATCGTCGCCAAGAGCGGCGGCGACTTCACCTCGATTCAGGCCGCGCTCGACAGCATCGTCGACGCCAGCGCCGGCAACCCGTACCTGGTTCGCGTCGGGCCGGGCGTGTATTCCGAGCGCGTGACGATGAAACCCTTCGTCGACATCGAGGGCGCCGGTGAATCGGCTACCAGGATCACGGCCGCTGGTGGCGCGATCACCGTCGCGACGGTAACCGGAGCCAGCAATGCCGAACTGCGCTTCCTGACCGTGGAGAACACCGGATCGGGCCAGTATGCGCAGGCCATCTTCCTGAGCAACGCATCACCCAAGATCACCAATGTCACCTTGCTGGCATCTGGCTCGACCTACGGCTACGGGGTCGGCATCTACGCCAGTTCGGCGCCGACGCTGACGAACGTCACCGCAAACATCGCCGGCCCCGGCTACAACTCCGTCATCTACAACAGCGACTCTACGCCGGTGATCCAGGGCAGCACACTGCGCGCCAGCGGGGGCAGCGTGGGCAACTATGCCATCTGGGTCGGCACCGGAACGGTTCAGGTGCTGAACTCCACGCTCGTCGCCGGCAATCCCGTGCGTGTTCAGACGACGGCGGCCTACGCGCGTATCGCGTCGTCGAAGTTGGATGGTGGCTCCAACCTCAACTATGGCCCCTCGAACGCGCTGATCTGCGCGGGCGTGTGGGATGAGAACTACGCGTTCTACATGAGCACATGCCCGTAACCCACGGGCAGCCCGAAAGCGACAAACCATGAAACGATTCACGTTCTTGCCCTTCCTTGCCGCACTGCTCGTGACCGGCAGCGTCCTGGCATGGTCATCGATCAACTACTTCGCCCGGCCTCATGTCGTGGCGGGCGGTGGGCTGGCAGGCTCTTCGAGCCAATACGCTGTTGCCTTCAGTGCCGGCCAATCCAACATGGGCCTAAGTGACAGCGCCGACTATGTGCTGTGTCGCGGCTTCTGGTGCGGCGTATCCGTACAATCTGCCGCTGCCGATCCGGATGCTGATGGCCTGAGCAATGCTTGGGAATGGCAGCTCGGCACGGACCCGAATAGCCCTGACTCCGACCTGGATGGTACACCCGATGGTGATGAGGACGCCGACGGCGATGGCCTGACCCACCTCGACGAGATCGCCCGTGGCACGGATCCGCTTGTCTGGGACAGCGACGGCGATGAATTGGGCGACGGCTGGGAAGTTCTGCACGGTCTGAACCCACTCGCTTCCGATTCGGACAATGACGGCATACCCGACTCCGCCGAAGACCGCGATGCCGATGTCCTCTCCGAACTGCAAGAGCAGGCGAAAAGCACTGACCCGCTCGATCCGGACACCGACGGCGATGGGCTGACGGATGGCGACGAAGTTGCCCTCGGAACCGATCCCCTGCGTGCCGACTCGGATGGCGACGGCTTGACCGACTCGGATGAAGTGGCTCGTGGCACCGATCCACTCGCAGCGGACACCGATGCCGATGGCCTGGATGACGGCGACGAAGTTGAGCGCGGCACCGATCCGCTGCTCGCTGACTCAGATAGCGATGGCCTGAGCGACGGAGACGAAGTGTCGCTCGGCACGGATCCGCTGGACTCCGATAGTGACGACGACGGAGCCGGCGACGGGGTTGAAGTCGCTGCGGGCACAGACCCGCTCAATCCCGATACCGACGGCGACGGCTTGAGCGATGGCTTCGAGTTGGTCTACGGTCTCGATCCGCTCGATCCCGACATGGATGACGATGGCATCCCAGACGACGATGAAGACTTCGATGGGGACGGCGTGAGTAACCTGGATGAACAGACCGCCGGCACCGATCCGACCACCTGGGACAGCGATGGCGATGGACTGCCGGATGGCGCAATCAGCGAAATCACGTCACCCGTAAGCGGGCAGGTGATTTCTGCAACGACCGTGCTGATCGAAGGCCATGCCATTGGCGACCCACAACCCGTTGAGGTGTCAACGGACGCCTCTCAGTCCTTTTGGTTCACCGCGACGGGCACGGCCAACTGGGGCTACGTATGGGCAACGCCCATTGAGGATAACGTCCAGCACGTCATCAGCGCGCGGGCACGTGGTTCGACCTCTGTGCTGGACGTGTTCGACACAGTGACGGTCACCGTCGATCGCGTCGCGCCTATCGTGACCATTACATCACCGACAGCAGACTCGACCATCTACACCTCGACCGCCGTCATCGCCGGCTCGACGACGGATGGCTCAGGCATCGTGACGACCATCGTGAACTCTGGCATGGGCATATCCGTTATCCCGGGTGCACAGTGGTCAATGCTGGTCGCCCATTTGTCTTCGGGCCAGCACGTGATCACCGTCACGGCTGTTGACCTGGCCGGCAATGTGTCGTCCGTCACGCGCACGTTCAATGTCGACCTCGCCGCTCCGGAGCGCAAAGTTTACCTGCCGCTCGTGACACGCAACTTCGATCCAGGCACGGATCGGTATGAGCCGAACAACACCGCTCCGGACGCCAAATCCATCACGATTGGAGAAACGCAGCGCCATCAGATCGAGCGTCCAGGCGACGTGGACTGGGCGCGGCTCGACCTCGTATCCGGCATCTATGTCATCAGCACGGACAACCTGGCACAAATCCCGGGCGGATATATGGACACCGTGATGCGGCTGTATGCCTCGGATGGCGTGACACAGCTGGCCTACAACGACGACTGCGGTGGCGCGGGTGTCTCATCGTGCATCGTGTGGGAAGCATCGTCGCCCAGCGCGGTGTACATCAAGGTGCAGAACTACTTCTCCCAACGCGGCGGGCGAGACTACGCGTACGACCTGAAGGTGCTGAGGCAGTGAGCAGTAGCCAGAGAGGTCGACCAACCAAACTACTTGCGAGGAATAGAGCCCGTGTTTCATGTTTCCTTTGATGCTCCCGCTGCCAAATCCGCGATGGTGCTTACGCAGGTTGCTGAAGTCTATCTGACTGCCAAGCGTTCAAAGGGATACGAACCAGATCCTGAGTTTCTGGAGAATGCGCTGGAGTGGCTCATCGTACGCTTCACGGAATGGATTCTCCCGGACGTGGCCGATCACCTCTTTGAGTGGAGCGATGCTGTCAACCGCAGGTATCTAGACTTGGCCTCAGTGATGGAGCGTTGCGCCAACGAGATCCGAAGGTATGTCGCCGTAAGCGAGGACCAACACGGTGTAGCCAATGTCGCAGGAGAACTTCCATGATCTGGCGCAAGGTTCTCTTGATCGCTATGCCTGGCGTGTTACTGCTGGTATTGCCTTTGGTCTTCACGCCGCACACTACTGTGTTCGCCCAAGACAAGCCGACCGAAGAAGTGGATAAAGGCCAGCCGCCCCCGGCAGAACCGACTAAGGCACCGCCGACTGACGAGCGGGTTCAACCGGAAAAGACGGCGACGCCTTCTGGTGGACAGGAGCAGGTCAAGACCCCCACTCCGTTTGAGCCACTGAAGACGCCAACCTGGTCATCCAGCCCAACTGTAACAACTCGGACGCCGACGCTGATGCTCATCTCGACCATATCACCGGAAAAGACGGCAGTTGGGGTGACGCCAACTGGCACAGTCACTTCGACCACCCCGAGCACATCGGATGCTGAATCCAGATCGATCCAGGTAGTGCAAGTGACCGGGATCGTGTTTGAAGACTCGAACGACAATGGACGGCATGACGCTGGCGAGCAGGGGCTCTCGGGTGTTTCAGTCGTCGTGGACGACGGAAGCGGTATGTTCCAAACGCTGATCACCGATAGGAGAGGAGCCTATGGGGTACAGACCAAATCGACGGCAGTTGTGAGAATTATCCCGCCTGAGGGATGGGAAAATCTCATCACAGTGGCTTTGCCGGCATCGGAGGCCGGAGATTTTCCCCTGCGTCGTCGTGTGGACGAAGTCGCGCCTGTTTCTTCGAGTGCTCCGGTGACCATCACACAAGCTGTATATGACTTCAGCCTCTTGGCCCTGGCCGTTGCGGCGCTGGGAGCGACGATTCTGATAGCGATGGAGCGATTGCGTCGCTCACTCGTCACACAGTTTAGCAGCTGGGCACTGACGAACATCCAGATCAGTCGCGAGTCGCTGAATGTGACACGCCAAACCCAGGTGGCGTGGGACGATCCGCTTCAGTTCTTGGGTCAGGCGGCTTTCGATGCTACTGGCGAGAGCGTGCAGCTCATTGCCATTTCGCAAGTATTGACAGTTCCGTATCCGGCCATCGTGGCCGTGTCAAATGACCAGCGGCGATTCATCTTCTCGCCGGTTGCGCCCGAGATTATCCGGCGACGTGAGAATCGGCAACAGGTAGCGGGCCGATGGGATACTGATCCGGGCACGGCGCACGCTCACTCGCTGGATGCGCTGAATAGCAGCCTGTTCATCGCAGATGATCTCAATGCGCTGTACATCGCCGAATGCCGAACGCGTGCGACCAACGAACGTCAGCTGCTGCCGCGCGTGCAACGCTGGTATGTCTACGTCGCTCCACCACCAGCCGCGCACTTGGCCGGGCACAAGCGATACCTGCGGGGACGATCGATTCTGCGCCGGAGGTCTCGAATGTAACATTGGCGCGGCCACACGGCGAGCGGGCTCATGTTCGGATTCCTGTGTTCGTCTCTCTAGAGCATTCGACGATATGAACTGAGCCGTGACCAAGTGAGCGTGATCCACTTGTTACGCAGCCGTTATGCCGTACCCATTGACTTTCACGAAAGTCCTGGTAGACTGACTCACGCTTAAACGCGGGCCTCATTTTCACCCGCCACATACTGTGTACCCTGAGGGGTGCTCAACTGCGCACAGCGCAGTGAGCGCCCCTTTTTGTTTTCTGGGTGCAGCCGGATACGCAAATAACAGACTGGAGGAAGAAGTCAACATGAAGAGATGGATCATCGTCATCGTCCTGGCCGGCCTGACCGGAATCCTGATGCTGGGATTCCTGAGCGGGCTGTCCAACCGGGTCGAGGTCGTCGTCGCCACGCACGCGCTGGCGGTGGGCCAGACGATCACCGAAGCCGATGTCGAGCTTCGTCCGATTCACGCCAGCGCCGTTCACGACGACGCCCTCACCACGCTTGAGGATGTGATCGGCAAGCGCCTCGGGCAGGCACGTCTGAGTGGCGATCAGATCACGCAGGCAGCTCTCATCGGCGCAGACAATCCGCTGGTCCCGGCGCTGCAAGCCGGGCATCGCGCGATGGCCGTGAAGGTGTCGGATAACCAGGGCCTGCTGGGCACACTGCGTCCGGGCGATACCGTCAGCGTGATCGGCATCAACAGCCAGGGCGGGAGTGATTCACAGGCGCGCCTGATGCTGTCCGGCCTCAAGGTGCTGCTGGTGTCGTACGACTTCCGGTACAGCGAACCGGCCGAGCCTGCGCCGTCCAGCAACTCCGGCAATCTGTCGACGCTGTCTGCGTCAAAGCAGCGCGTCCGCGAAGGTGTCGTCGTGCTGGACGTGCCGGTTGCACCGATCAGCATCACCGTCGGCATGACGGCCACGACCAGCCCGGCGGGCGTGGTCACAACCGCACCGATGCAGGTCTCGGCTTCGCCGGTCGAGGTGCTGGCGCTACTGAACAACGACCAGAACACCCAGATTCACCTGGCGCTGGAGCCGGTCGGCGCGTCGGCCACTGACACGCCCGGCTTGAGCCTGTCAGACCTGTTCCTGCCGGAAGAACTCCTGGATTCCGCACTGCCTCTGCCATATGTACCCGTCCCTGACACATCAGCCTCTGGAGGCCAGTGATGGCACAGCCTATCGACGTTCATCTGGCTGCACCCACGATGGATCGGGTTACCCAGTTCCTGATGCCGCCGATCATGGGCGACGCGCGCATGCACATCATCGGTATCGCATCGGTGTGGAATGACCTGCGGGAGCGATATATGAGCGAGCACGGCGATGTTCTGCTCGTCCAGGCCGACATCGCGTCCAACCCGCAAGCGCTGCTAACCTGGTTGCAGAAACTGCCGACGCCTGCCGTCGTCGTGCTGCCCAACGACTGGGCGCACGAAGAAGGCAAGTTCCGCAGTATTCGGACGGTGCACGAGGTCTTTGTCGGCGACAACGTCAATTTCGCCGAGGTGGCCCGCCGCGTGCATGACGTGGGTCTCAATGCTCGCGAGCGGCGCAACTTCGCCGAGCCGGATCGCGCCATCCTGGCGGGTGGGCCTCGCGGCGCGACGGTTGTGGGCACGCGCATCATCGCCGTGTGGGGCAAGGGCGGATCGGGCAAGTCGACCTTGACCTCGAACCTGGCCTACGAGCTCGCCCGCCGCGGCCTGCGCACGATCGCCATCGGCCTGGATGTGCCCGATGCGCTGGCCGTGTACCTCGACGTGAAGATCACGACCACCTCGATGGCGTTCTTCCAACGCCCCGGTCTGGACGGCTTGCGCGCCAGCATCATTCGCAAGGACAGCCTGGACGTGGTGCTGTCCCCCAATGGCGCGCTGCTGGCCGAGGAGATCGCCAGCCGTCCTATCGAAGACCCCGGCTCGATCCGCAGCCTGGTGATGACAGCCGCCTCTGACAACTATGCGGCGGTGCTGCTCGACTTGCCCGCCGAGCGAACCGAGTGGGCCATCCAGCCGCTGATCGCCGCCAACACCGTCCTGCTGGTTGCCCAGCCCAGCTTTGTCGATTTGCAGCGGGTGGTCGAACTCTACCGCATCCTGACCGGGACGCTGGCCGGCCGGCACCGCGTGGCGACCGACGCCATCCACCTGGTGATGAACGAAGTGAGCAACGACGACAACCTGCTGTCGCGCGATTTCACGCGTGCGGCACAGGATGTTTTGGGCCGGCCCTTCCCGCCCGTTATCGGCGGCCTGCCGCTCGCCAGGCAGGTGCGCACCGAGCAAAACAGCGGGCAGTTGCCGTCGATGCGACTGGATGACTTCGGCAAGGCGATTCGCGTTTTGGCCGACACACTGTTTCCCGGTACGTCGCTGGGCCGCAACGGCAACGGCCGCTACGCCCAAGAGCGAGGTGGCTTTCTCAAGAAGGCGCTCGAGTTCACCGGCTTCAACGGTTAGGAGTGCACGATGGGCGGACTGTCGAAATATACCGAACAACCAGCCTCACACATGCTGAGCGATGACCGACGTGCGATTATCGACGAGGTGTCGGGGACACTTATCCGCGAGTTCACGCTGTCGGGCCTGCGCAATCGCGAGCGGCGGCGTGAGATTCAAGACCGCGCCTCGGCCCTGGTGAACGAAGCGGCCCGCAAGCGAGGGGCGTTCAGCACGACGATGCTCGCCGCGATGACCAGCGACGTGATATCGCGCACCGTCGGCCTGGGCTTCCTCGACCGGCTGATCCCGCCGGAGCGGGCAGACCTGGTCGAAATCGCACTGGTGCCGACCGGCGAACTGTACGTGAAGCGCAAAGGCGGCAGCGGGCGCTTCGAGCCGATCGACCTGCGGCCAACGCTTGACGAAGTGATGCGCGTCGTCGATACGCTGCTGGCCGCGCAAAACAAGTCACTGACCGAAGCCACACCCACCGTCGATGCCAAATTACCGCGTACCGACGACAATCCCGGCGGCGGCCGCGTCAAAGTGCTGCATCCGGCGCTCGTGCCGGGACGCGGCTTCCCCGCAGTGTCTATTCGCCTGTTCGAGCCGAAGCCAGTGTTGGTGGAACAAATCGTGTCCTGGGGCAGCGCCACGCCGGCGATGATGGATGCCCTCGTCGGTGCGGTGAAGCGCAACCTACGCATCCTGATCGCGGGCGGCACGGGCACCGGCAAGACCACGCTGCTGGCTGCGCTGTGCAACGCCATCCCCCAGGACGAGCGCATCCTGAAGATCGAAGACCCCGAAGAAATCTTCCTCGACAAGCCGCACGTGGTGACGATGGAGGCACGGGCAGCGCCACCCGGCTCGCCAGTGCCACCCTACACCGTCTCCGATGCCGTGAACGATGCCATGCGCATGAATCCCGACCGGCTGATCGTCGGCGAGGTGAGGACCGGGGGCGCGGCGCTGGCGTTGTTCCGCGCCCAGATGAGCGATCACCCCGGCCTGTCCACGTTCCACGCCGAGAATCCGCAGGCGGCTATCAATCGCCTGGCTGTGATCATGTGGGCCGATGCCGGCGTGCGCATGGAAGCGGCGAAGGGTCTGTTCGCCTCGGCGGTCGACGTGTACGTCCAGCTCAACAAGGTAGATGGGCAGCGCTGCATGACCGGCATCTGGCAAATCGAGCCGGCGCTCAAGAGCGGCGATGTCGCGTTCACGCCTATCTTCAACGCGCAGCACGAGCGGGTAGGGGAGATCACGCGAGAAAGGACGGCCTGAAAATGCGTCGCATGCCCATCCATGCCGAAGATGCAGTGGTGCTGCTACGAGACGCAGCCGCCAAGATCGAGAGCGGCAAATATGACGCGCGTGCGCTGCTCCTGGATTGGCTGCCTCCCGTACACCATTTTCTGCACGAACAAACGCTACCGCCGTGCACCTGCGGCCAGTGGCAGGGATCGCCTTGGAGCGAGGGCTACTACTGCCAGCGACACCACATCGGGGCGCACAATGTCAGCACACTGCCCTCGATGATGCCGATGCCGGTCACGAACGCTGATTTTGCATTGTCCTCATGCCACACCAGCTCTGAGATGGAGATGAGAAAGCCATGACTAACCCGTTGACGATTGCAGCCCTAGCCGCGCTCAGCGTGGCAACGGCTGTGTATCTTTTGACCTCCGGTCTGCCACTCACGTGGTCGGCGGCGGCCCGCAAACTGAAACAGGCGACAGCCCAACCCGACCTCGTAGCCGAGCGCGTGACCCGATACCAGTTCGGCACCCAAGAGTTTCGCGCGGCGCTCACCTTGCGCAGACTCCACATCCCCTTCAAGCCGGGCGAGGAACTTCAGACACTCCAGATCGTCCGGCTGGTTCTGGCGGCAATCGGCGGCGGTGCGGGTTTGTTGTTCGGACTTCCGCTCGTCCTCGTCATCGCCATCCCCGCCGTGCTGTGGTTCGCCGTTGATCTGGTCGCCGACATGCAAGTGGCGTCTGCGCGACGGTCGATCGAATCATCCGTCGCATCCGTGTTCAGCGACGTGGCCGGGATGGTCACACTGACGACGAATGCCGAGACGATCCTGCAGCGCGCCACGCACAATCTCCTACTGGCCGGCGATACAGCTCTCGCGCCGGAACTGGAGCAGGTCGCCAGCCATCTCCACTCCAATGGCCGCATCGCCCTGGTCGAGGCCGAAGCGCGCGTGCAGAAAATCAGCCCTTCGCTGTCGCTGCTGTTCTTCATCGTGCGGCGGCTGCAGGACACCGGCGGCGCGCAGTTCGGGGCGACGTTTCAACTCTCGGCCGACAATCTCGGCCAGATCATGAGTGTGCGCCAGAAGATCCAGGCCAAAGCCGACGGCGCGCGGGGCACGATTCGCACCATCGCCGGCGTGTTCGCCTTCATTCTCGCGCAGATGTTGCTGAACGCGCAGATGCGTGAAGCCTATACCACGCCGGCGGCGCAGTTGATCCTGGCGGGCGCCATCGGCATGATGGTGTTTGGCTACTGGTTCATCAGCAGCCAGGTCGAAGAAATCATGTAGTCGATTAGTCGAGTAGTCGCTTGGTCGAATAGTCCGGTAGTCGGCGACTATAAGACCACACGACTATCTGACCACTCGACTACGAGACCGGAGAACGAAATGCTCGGACCACTTATCGCACTCTTATCGGCGCTGACGGCTGGCAGCCTGGCGTATGCTGTCACGGGGGGCTTGTCTCTATCGGGCAGCCTCGTCAGCCGCAAATTGAAAAACGTGTCGGGGCAGGGCCGTGAAGAAACGACCTGGCGCAAGATCGGCCTGCGCGCTCGCCGGTCGCCGTCGCTGGGCCGCTACCTGCCGATTGGGCGCGTCGAGGCGGACCTGCCGTGGGCGCACCTGAGCGGCAAATACAGCACGTGGCAGGTCGACGAAATCGTGGGCGCGAGCCTGGTCGGCGCAAGTCTAGGCTTGATCGTCGGGTTGGTCGCCTTCGAAGGTGGCCTGATTGCACTGGCAGTCGCCGGGCTGGGCTTCTATATCCCCATCCTGCTCGTGCGCAGCGCAGCCAACGACGTGCGCCGCACCTTTCGACGGCAGTTGCCGGAAATGACCCAAATCCTGGCCGCCGAAGTGGGCGCTGGATCGTCGATGGAGAAGGCGCTGGAGCGGCTGGCCGATTCTCCCACCGCCGTCGGCCTGATCTTCGGCGACGTGCTCGCCCGCGCCAAAAGTGAGGGTAAGGCATTGTTCTCGTCTGAGGAGAACAGTGACTGTGGCCTGGTCGATGCGGCTGCGTACTGGCACGTGCCCGACCTCACGAAGCTCGTCGCCCAGATCGACGTGATCCACCTCGAAGGTGTGTATGGCGCACAGAAACTGTCCAGCCTGGCCCGGCGTGTCGCGACGGAGTATCTGGGCGAGCGTGAGCGTAAAGCCGAATCGCTGGAGAACGACTTGCTGCTGCCACTCACCCTGTTCTTCTTCGTCCCGTTCCTGGCGATGGTGTTGGGGCCGATCTTCGTGCAGCTGTTCTCGGTGCTGTAGGGCAAGGATGAGGGATGAAGGCTGAATTGGCTGTTCTCGCTCTTGCGACGCTCTACGTCACGATTTGCGCTATGTGCGATGCGCGCACGTTCCGTGTGCCCAATGCACTGACAATGCCTGCGCTTGGGGTGGCATTGGTGTATCGCGCAGGTGCATCGCTATCTGCGAATGAGTCCATCCTACCCGCATTAGCCGGCGTGCTGTTCCTGTACGCCGCGTGGTTCAACGGCTTCTTTCGGGGCGCAGACGCGAAGGTGATGATGGCGCTGTGGCTGCTGTTCCCCGATGTCACACTCTGCGTGACGGTGTGCGCGGCCATCGTCCTGTACTGGCTGATCCGCCTCGCCGTCTCCAAAGCAACATCGAAACTGCCGGCGCTGGTCCCGGCGGCGCTGGGCGTTTGGGTGTACTCACTCCATCTCGCAACTCAACTCTCCGGAGGATTCTGAATGCTCGACAAACACATGCTGATCCGCTTCATCGACGACGATGGTGGCGACATGGCCGAGAAGGGCGTCGTGCTGGCCGTGATCGTCCTGGCCGCGCTGTTCGCCTGGCAGTTGCTGGGCAACCGCATCGCGGCCTGGGTGTCCAGCGTCGCCGGCGCGTACTAGACCGGCGCATCTCAACACCTGTAACGAGAGGAGCAGGTCTCGGGAGCCTGCTCCTCGCAGAGATAGAAAGGTAGACGATGAAGAGATTTCTGAAAGACAACCGCGGCGACATGGCTGAAGCGGCCATCGTCCTGCCAGTGCTGGCTTTACTCATCGCGGCGCTGCTCAGTTTCGGGATGGCGGCCTGGACGGCCAACACCGCCAACAACATCGCTCAACGCGCGGCCCGTGCTGCCTCGGTCGTGCAGGGTGATGCAGGCTCAAGAGCAGCAGTCGCTTTGAGCACCGCTAATCAACTCATTCCACTGTATCGATACGGCACGTATCAAGCGACGGTGCAGGGCGGATCAGGTCCTGGCGATGCGGTCACGGTTCAAGTGCAATGGACAGCCCCCAACTGGTTCAAAGGGTTGGGTGTCCTGTTCGGCGGCTTGTTCTCGCAGGATTTCCGTGGATCGGCAACGGCGGCGTTCAGGGTCGAAGGATGGTGACGATGCAACAGGCAAATGTGGAATGCAGAATGGGGAATGATGAATGTTCTGAACGCCCTGTTCATCATTCCGAGGCTGGTTTCGCAATGGCCTACGTGGCGCTCGTGCTGGCATTCGTGGCACTGCCGCTGTCGTTTGTCGCCAGTGACCTGGTGCGGCTGGCCTGGGCGCGCTCGGAAATGCAGAAGGCGGCCGATGCTGCAGCCGAGGCTGGGGCGCAGATGGCCGACATCGCGGCCTGGAAGAATGCCGGCATCGTGCAACTGTTGCCGGGCGCTCCGGCTGAAGCGGCGCAGGTCGCAGCGATGAACTCGGCCGGACTGACTGCGAAGAACATCCATCCGGCTATCACTTACATTGTCGTCGACGAATCCACGAACACCGTGAGAGTCGGGATGAGGGCACAGGTGAGGGCCACACTGCTGTCGGTGCTCTTCCCGCAGCTCTCGGTGTCAACCGAAGGAACGTCCCAGTTACGACTGGGCAATCTACGCTGATCAGTCTGATAGTCGTGTGGTCATGTAGTCCCATAGTCTATCGGGTGACTACAAGACTACGCGACTAACCGACTACTCGACTAACTCAGGAGAAAGAGAACGCATGAGACAAGTAACTCAACGACAACGACGCGCCCGGTTTCTGTTCTTCCTACTGTTTCCGGTCGTGGCTATCTTGCTGATCACGGTGGGCTTCCCTTTGCCGGACGGCTCGGCACAAAGTGAGCTGGTGAAGGAAACGATGCAAGAGGAAGCATTACTGCCCACGCTGCCGCCGGCTACACATGCGCCGAAGCCTGCCCTGAGCGGAGCCGAAGGGATGACGGCGCAACCCGCGCCCGACAATCCGCCGACGCTCGCACCGCTGACCATCACACAGGAGCCGATGGACGCTCTGACCGGCGATGTGCCGGGCATTCTGGGCAAGCCGCTGGAAGACCCGTCCAAATGGACTGAAGCGTTCGACCTGATGGCGAGTTTTCCTGTGCTGGCCTGGAAGTGCGACAACCCCAGTCTGACGCCGATGGCGAATACCTCGCCCGAGCTCCAGACACTCATCCCGGCATTGAACGACAGCCGGCCTGCCTTCGACCTGGCCGTGAAGAATCTCGAGGCGAGTGGATACAGCGTGCGTGTCTCGAAGCCGCTGGTCTTCACCGACGACTTTGCGAATCTGCCCATCGCCCAGACCACCGACTGCAAGATACAGGATACGCTGAGCCTGTTCGGGCCTGCGCCGGAGAGCCTGCCAGCGGAAGTGGCGATGATGTCCATCGAGCGGTCGGGCAGTGTCGACGGCCAGGCCGCTCACGAGCGCATCTGGGTTGTGAGCTGGAAATGACCGGCTGCGGGTGAAAGGGGAAACATCGTGCGTAAACGAATCTGGCTGACGGTCACACTCCTGGTGTTGCATACGCTCCTGAGCCTGTTCGCAGCTTACGTCCCTCCGGCGCTCGCCGGTGCACAGGTCGGTGGCTTCCGTATCGTGCTGCACTATTCGGGCGGGCCGCCCGGCTGGGTGCTGGTGCAGCACCTGCTTATCGAATCGGGCTGCTCGGGCGGCCAGTGCAGCTCGACCTGGCGGCCTGGCACGCAGGAAGGGTTGTTCGAGAAGATTGGCGACCGGACGCATCGCAACCAGGGTGAAGGTGACGACAATCCGCCCGGCCCACCGCCTTCTGTCGCCGACGTGCGCGAGCAGTGCGCATCTGGCTTGTGGGCGGCCGGCGACTGGTATCACAACGCTATCTGGCTGTCCACCTGGTCGGGCGGCTCGCTCGACCTGAGCACCGATCCGCCCACGCTGCACTTCTACGAGACGTATACCACCATGTCGTGGGAAGGCTGGAACTTCGGCGAAGACGACGAGTGCCTGCGCAACAGCGGCACGCCGACGCCGATGCCGACGCCCACACCGCAGGATCCGAATGACCCGCTCCGGTGTCCCGATCCGCGAGTCGTCGAGCCGCCGATCACGATCGCGACGAACTGGCGACCGCCGAACCCGGTCGTCGTCGGGCAGGATCCGGATCGACAGGGCATCGAGTTCGTCATCAACGCGCAGGTGCCGCCGGTCGAGTACTACTGGTGGGAGCGAGTGCAGGGCAAGGTGTGCCGGCCAGGCGTCGACTGGCGCGGCTACCCGACCTGCTCCTATAACGGCGGCGACGGCCACTGGGAAATGGCCGACGAGGACTGCCAGGGTGGTCGCGCCGACGATCCGCGCCTGCGCTGCACGAAGGACGACGGCACGCAAGGCACGCGCGTCCCGTTCTGCACAGAGCACATCTACCGCTACCGCGACGGCGTGGATAGCGTGAGGGTGATCGCCGATCTGTCACAAGGCAGTATCAACTGGATCAACGGCGAGCTGGCCGCGCGCTATCCAGGTGCGACAGTGCGGCATCCGCACTGGGACGTTTCGGCACCGGGCGCGATCTTCGGATCGGGCGGCTCGTTCTTCTCTGGTGTAGTACGTGTGCCGGTCGAGGACCCAGGCTGGTATGACACGCGGGTGATTGTGCGGACGACGGGCACGGCTGTTTCAGGGCCGCGTACTGCCGAGTGGAACGGCCGCGCGCCGGCTTACCTGAAGGAGACGACGATCATCAAGTAGAGCTATGCGGGAACGTCAAGGAACAACAGCCTCGACGTTTCCCGGAGACCTCTTCACTCGATACGGGCAAAAACCTCGCTTAATCCGACCATCGATGTCGGACGAGTCACCGGGTCGCAGACGCCCGGATGCTCCGTGAGTGGAGAGGTGTCCGGGACGCCGGGGGCACGAAGTCGAGCACCTGCCGGCGTCTGCTCATTCAGAGTGTGCGCCGATTCCGCCGCTAAGATCGGCGAGGCACCTTAACAATCGAGAAACGAAATAGCGAATCTTTTCGAGCCAACGCTCGATCAGGGTGGGCGCTTCTTGCAAGCACGCACTCGTTCGAGCATTCAAACATGTGAGACTTCCACAGTGAGTGAACGGCGGCTATCGTGCCGCGACGATCACAGGTTTTTGCCGGCCTTTGCCAGCCGGCTCTCCAATCTCAGGCAGGCTGCACGCCTGCATTCCAAGAACAATGGAGGATATACCCATGTCAACAGCGACCGCAGTTCCCAAAGCAGCGGCTGGCGCTCGCGTCGAGCGATTCCACGTGAACGACGTTCAAATCGAAGGCATCGTCACGAAGGTCTGGACGCGCAGCGCCCGATCCAACGGCTCAGCCGATCCGGACGTGTACGCGCGCCTGGCCCTTTACGACCGGTATGCCGAAGTATTGCCCCCGAAAGACAACGCAAAGAGCGACGACCTGCCACGCCGGCAGGCCCACTACGTCACCATCCTGCTGCCACATGGACGCACCAACGACGGCGTCCCGATCAGCCTGGCAGCCAGGAATCGCGTGCGCGTGACCGGTTTCGTGCGTGAGGTGCCGTACCGCGAAACGCTGCGCCACATCCTGGTGCGCTCGAAGCAAATCGACCGCATCCAGGATGACGACGACGACATCCTCATCCAACGCATCTCGACGTACGTCGTCGTGCAGACGCTGATCCGCTTCGACGCATAGGTCGCAGGCGCGAATCCTGCGCCAATCGCAAGCCAGACCAGCCCCATGCCGGCTCATTGCCAGCGTGGGGCTGTTTCTCTTCTCGGCGACAAGACCCTCTTTCCCATCATCACAGCGTTCGCCTCGCGTGGCGCGGCAGGGCATTAGCTTTGACCTGCGGCTCAGTTCGATCCTGACCAGGCGACCTTGCTGATCTGTTCGCATTGAGTGAACGGGTTGGTGTGTCAGGCGGCTATGACCCCTGATGTGAACCGGCGGCGCCTGCCCCGGTTCTCTCTGCGGCGACAAGGTGTCCCGCAGAAATCCACACGGCTCTGGCCTGTGGTCAATTCTCCACAAGTATGTGCGACCAGTGGAGTCCTCAGCATCCTGGGGTGTTGCACACCTCACCTGCGCGGAGCGCACACCTCCGCGAGTTCCAGGCCGCGCCTGGATCCCACATCACGACACGCACATCCCATCCTGTCACGTCTCGCATCGGCGGCGCCATTCGCTCCACTTCGGAGCAGGGCGCTGGGTCGACGTGTAGACGTGATTTTGTTTGGGCGTGTCCATGTCCACCTATCGAAGTCCTTTGGGACAAATCCAAAAAACGGAGGAAGAAAGATGCTTGCACTTCAAACGCAGCACTCTCGACAGGTCGGCCGGCGTTTGGCGACTACTAAGCGACACCTGCTTTATGTGGTGCGCTGGGAGGGAAGCCCGATACCGTCCTTCACCGTCGAGACCACGTGGCCGGTCACGCCTAACGCGACCGTGCTGTTCAAAGTGAAGGGCGAGAGCCACGTCGAAGCGCTCTCCACGGCGGCGTGGATGTGCGCCGAGATCGCCCATGCGCGGGCAGCGGCCATGGTGCAGTAGGGAGTCGTCATGCACCCGACGGCTCCAATCGTCTTGGCGGCTGTAGTCGCCAGCGTTCTCGTGTTGTTTCTCCGCGCGCGGATCGACGACAAGCGATTCCGGCATCGTCGTGATGAGATGGAGGCTATCCGCGTTCGGCACATGAACGAGCGCGACCAGCGCCGCCGGCGCTTCGAGATGGCCGTCCGCACGCGTGAACGTAAGCGCGGCGGTCAGCCGCGTACACCCCGGCGCGTGTCGGTCCATCCAGATACGCCCGACATGGCCGATCCAACTCTAACGGCGAACGACTGGAAGGTGTTTCTGACCGGCGCGGAAACGATGGCTCAACCCGAACCACCCGCCGCAGCGGGACGCGATGCGTAAGACACGCTGTTGTGCCTGCGGAGCGCAGCAGCACCATACACGGAGACAAACCATGATACTCGGAGTCTTGATCACCATCGGCTTTGTGGCCTGGCTGGCCAGTGTGCTCAAAGCTGCCCCGGCCGAACAGGCGCGCGCGGACGTGAACGAGCGCCTGAAGTCGATCTGCGGCAACTGACTAAAACCTGCCCCCGCTTGCTTCTAGCGGGGGCCTGCTTCCAGCGACGAGGATGCGCCCCAGGCAGGGGTGCATCCTCGACTGTTGGGGTGCG
>DATEUJ010000102.1:0-25497 GCA_035283185.1 Anaerolineae bacterium
GCTGAGCGCCGACGAATATGAGCAACAAGTGCGCCAGCGCGAAGTCGCGCATCTCAAAAAGAAAGCGGCTAAACTCGGATTCACGATTGTCGAAACACCTGCCTAAGCTCAACGAGACGCAAGTTTCTGAGCAGGAGCGTCGTTTGCGACGAAGCAATCTCGGCCGCCATGAGCGCACATGGCTGTCCGTGCAGGAGATTGCTTCGCAAAAAGCGCTCGCAATGACGCGGGCTGAGCAGTTACGCGGTGAGACAAAATCGATAGCGCGAGACGACCCCATAGCGGATGGCCTGCAGAGCGGGTATAATCCTGTGCGTCGCGCGAAGCACGGAACATTGAATCAGAGGATACGTATGCCTCGTCTGACACGTATATACACCGGCAAAGGCGATCAGGGCACGACCAGTCTCGTCGGCGGGCGGCGCGTGGCGAAGGATTCGCTGCGCGTCAACGCGTATGGCTCCGTCGACGAGCTGAACTCGCAGATCGGCCTGGCGATCAGCCTGGGCCTGCACGAGGATCTCGTCCGCATCTTGAAGACGGTCCAGAACGATCTGTTCCACCTGGGCGCGGACCTTGCGACGCAGGAGGAAGACAAACAGCGGGTCCGGGTTCCGCAGATCGAGCCGCGCCATGTCGACGCGCTGGAGCAAGTGATCGAGCGGTTCACGACGGAGCTAGGCCCGCTCGAGAATTTCATCCTGCCCGGCGGCTCGCCGGGCGCGGCGGCGCTGCATGTGGCGCGCACCGCCTGCCGCCGCGCCGAACGAGAGTGCATCGCGCTCAGCCGCGCCGAGCCGATTGGCGCCCACGTCCTGGCGTATCTCAATCGGCTGTCCGATGCGCTGTTCATGATGGCGCGCTACGAGAATCACGCGCACGGCGTGAGCGACGCCTACTGGGACAGCCGCGCGTGAGATGAAGTGGCCGGCACCTCCAAGGCGCCGGCCACTTGATTAACCTAGTTGACCATGCTACACTTGCATCATTCGCGGGAGATTCGATGGCACAGGCGCTTTATCGCAAGTGGCGGCCCCAAACGTTCGACGATGTCGTCGGCCAGGAGCACGTCGTGCAAACGGTGCACAACGCGGTCGCTTCCGGCCGCATCGCGCACGCTTATCTCTTTTCCGGCCCGCGCGGCACGGGCAAGACGACGATGGCGCGCCTGCTGGCGAAAGCAGTCAACTGCCTCAACCCCGATCCCGCGCAGCGCCCCGACGACACGTGCGCCATCTGCGCAGCGATCGCTGAGGGCCGCCTGCTCGACCTGATCGAGCTGGACGCCGCGTCGAATCGCGGCATCGACGAGATTCGCGATCTGCGCGACAAGATCAACTTCGCCCCGAACGAAGCGCGCTACAAAGTCTACGTGATCGACGAAGCCCACATGCTGACCGAGCCGGCGTTCAACGCGCTGCTCAAGACGCTCGAAGAGCCGCCTCCGCACGCGATCTTCGTCCTCGCCACGACCGATCCGCAGAAAGTCCCCGTGACCATCGTGTCGCGCTGCCAGCCGTTCGCCTTCCGGCGCCTGACGCTGGACGAGATCGTCTCGCACTTGCAGCAATTAGTCGATGCAGAGGGGCTGCACGCCGACTTGGCTGCGCTGCAAATGATCGCCCGCCAGGCCACCGGCTCGATGCGCGATGCGATCAGCTTGCTCGACCAACTCGCCGCGGGCGGCGAAGCAATCACCGTGGAGCGGGCGCAGGACGTGCTGGGCGCAGGCGCGCTCGAGCACGTCATGGCGCTGGCCGACGCGCTGGTCTCCGGAGACTCGGCCGGCGGGTTGAGCGCGATCAATGCCGCGATCGACCGGGGCGCGGACGCGCGCCAGCTCGCGCGACAGATCGTCGACTATCTGCGCGGGCTGATGCTGATCACGCTCGGCGATGCCTCGCAAGTCAGCGTCGCGAGCGAGCAGCGCAAGCGCATGGAAGAGCAGGCTGCTCGTCTGGAAGTAGATCGCCTGATCCGGGCGACGAAGCTGTTCAACCAGGCCGCGTCGGAGCTGAAGCCGGGATGGCAGCCGCAGCTTCCGCTCGAATTGGCGCTCGTCGACGCGCTGAATCGACCGGCGCAGCCGGCGCAAGCGGCGGCGCCTGCGCCGGCCCAAACGACTCGCGCGCCGGTCCCGTCCGCGCCGGCGCGATCTCAGGCGGCCGCGGCGCCCGCTGCTTCAGGCTCGCCCGATCCGATCGAATCGACCCCGCAGGAAACGCCTGCGACAGGCCTGGCTTTCGGCGCTGTGTCGGATCAATGGCTGGCGCTGCTGGCCGAGCTGCGATCGCGCAGCGTGCAGACGTGGGGACTGATGAACTCGTGCCAACTGATCGGCGTCGAGGGCGATACGATCGTCCTGCAGTGGCCGTCGGCGATGCTGCGCGACAAGTTCGACAAAGGCAAAGACAAGCGCCTGGTCGAAGATGTGATGAGCGAGATGATCGGCCAGCGCGTGCGAACACGCTGCATCGTGGACGACGATCCCGTCGTCCAGGAAGCGCGCCGCCTCGGCGCACAAGTCCGATTAGTGTCCGACTAACGGGCGAACGTGCGGAACAGTGTCTATTCGGGACAAAGAGGTTAGAGATTAGAGATTGGCGATACGCGATATGCGATACGCGATACGCGATATGCGATAAGCGATACGCGATACGCCACAGGAGAACCCAATGAGCAAAAAAGGTGGTTTCCGAATGCCGCAGGGCGGTCTCAACCCCGCCAACCTGATGTCGCAGCTCCAGAAGCTGCAGGACGAAATGGCCAAGACGCAGGACGCGCTGGCCGACGAGACGATCGAAGTCACGGCGGGCGGTGGCGCGATCACAATCGTCATCACCGGCCAGCAGCGTCTCAAATCGATCAAGCTTTCCCCGGAAGTCGTCGATCCGAGCGACGTCGAGATGCTGCAGGACCTGATCGTCGCCGCCGTCAACGAGGCGATCGAGCGATCGCAGATGTATGCGGCGGAGAAGGTCAAGGGCCTGACGGGCGGGCTGGGCCTGCCGCCGCTCCGCTAAAATGGACACCACACCCAAAGCGGTCACCCGACTGATCGAAGCGTTCGCGCAACTGCCGGGCATCGGTCCGAAGTCGGCCTCGCGGCTGACGTACTTCCTGATCAGGGATGCTTCGGGCGTTGCCGAGTCGCTCGCCGATGCGCTGCGCAATCTGAAGACGAGCACGGTCTTTTGCTCGACGTGCTTCAACATCGCCGACGCCAGCCCGTGCGCCGCGTGCGCCAGCGAGGAGCGCGACGGGACCACGATTTGCGTCGTCGAAGAGCCGCTCGACGTGCAGGCCATCGAGCGCACGCGCGAATACAGGGGCCGCTATCACGTGCTGCACGGCGCGATCTCGCCGATCGACGGCGTCGGGCCGGACGATTTGCGCATTCGCGAGCTGCTCAACCGGGTGGCTACAGGCGCGATGCGTGAAGTCATCCTCGCCACCAATCCCAGCCTGGAAGGCGAGAACACGGCGATGTACGTTCAGAAGAAGCTGGCCGGGATGGGGGTGAAGGTGACCCGCCTGGCGCGCGGGCTGCCCGTCGGCGGGGACCTGGAGTACGCCGACGAGATCACGCTGGCGAGAGCGCTGGCGGGCCGCAGCGAGATGTGACACACGGATTTCCCACGGATTACACGGAATGGACGACACATCCGTATTCGACAACCTTTCAGCCGAACCGCGTGATATGTCCGGGTTATTCGATCGTATCGAGCGGGCGCGGTCGTCGCTGCAACAGACCTATGCTCACCTCAACGATGCTCAAATGGTTGCACACGGGCCGGACGGCGGTTGGTCGGTCAAGGATCACCTGGCGCACCTGACGACGTGGGAGGCCGGCATCGCCGCGCTGCTGCGGCGCGAGCCACGCTGGGCGGCGATGGGGCTGGACGACGCGATCGTGCGTCAGAACGACGAGGCGGGGGTCAACGCCATCATCGACCAGCACAACAAAGATCGCGCGCTGCCGGACGTGCTCGCCGATTTCGAGCACACGCATCGTGGCCTGGTGGCTGTGCTCAAGCAGTTGACCTTCGATGACCTGCTCAAGACCTACTCATACTATCAGCCAAATGAACCCGGCGTGGACAGTGGCCGGCCGATCCTGGCGTGGATCGCCGGCAACACTTACGAGCACTACGAGGAGCACGAGAATTGGGTTCGAGCCGTGGTTGAGCACGTGACCGGGGGAGGTCAGGCCGGATGAAGAAGCAGGAAGCGAAAAAGATCGCTGGCATCAGCGATGAGGCGGTCAAATCAAAGACCGGCAAAACGTGGTCCGAGTGGATCAAGGTTCTCGACAAGGCCAAAGCCTACGAGATGCCTCACAAGGACATCGCCATCTACCTGAGTGAGAAGCATCAGGTTCCCGACTGGTGGTCCCAGATGGTCACGGTTGGCTACGAGCAGGCGCGCGGCCTGCGCGAGAAGCACGAGCGGCCTGAAGGCTATCAGGTCAGCGCGAGCAAGACGCTGGACGTCCCGGTCGCGACGCTATACGCGGCCTGGACGGACGAGGCCATGCGCGCGCGCTGGCTGAAGCGCAAGTCGCTTGCCATTCGCGGCGCGACGCCGCCGAAGACGATCCATATCACGTGGACAGGCAAGAGCAGTGTCGAAGCCCGCTTCTACACCAGGGGCCAGGCCAGAAGCCAGGTGACGGTGCAGCATAGCAAGCTGGCGAGTGCGGAGGAGGGCGAGAAGATGAAGGCATATTGGGCCAGTGCGCTGGACAGACTCAAGCGTGTGCTGGAGGGGTAGACTCCTCCCACCAATCGAAGGCAGCAGGAACAATGCGCACCGGGAAAAGTGCCGATAACCAACCACCCCCCGACGAGCTAGACGAGTTCATCCGTGCTTATCTGCGCGGCGCCGAACTGCGCGGCGCTTTCCTGGGCGGCGCCGATCTCTTTGACGCAGACCTGGCCGGCGCAGATTTGAGAGGCGCAGACCTGGGCGGCGCTTTGCTCAGCGATGCCAACCTGTGCCGGGCCGACTTGAGTGGGGCTAACCTGGTCGGGACGGATCTGAGCGAAGCGAACCTGTGCGGGGCGTATTTGCGTGACGCGAATCTGAAAGGGGCAGACCTGAACGGCGCCCGTTACGATCGTCGCACGGTTTGGCCCGAAGACTTCGACCCTCAGTCAGCCGGCGCAGTCGAGGTCGCAGATGTCTCATAGGATAAACATTCAAGCCACGACCTCAATTACCTATCTGTCGTGGGGGCACATGGAAGTCACCGTTAACGGCCATACCCACCAGTTTAAGGACTGCAAAGTTTGGCCTGGCGGCGCGAAAGCGTGGGATTGGACTATTACGGGCACACGACATCGGCCAGGTATCCAACCCGCCGACATCGAAGACATCATAGACCAGGGTGTCGAAGTGATGATCTTGTCGCGGGGTATGCAGCTCATGCTTCACACCTGCCCGGAGACGGAGCAACTGCTTCGCTCACGAGGAATTGAGTATCATATCGAAGAGACCGGGCGAGCGGTAGAGTTGTTCAACGACTTGATGAGGCGAGGCAAGAAGGTCGGCGGCGTGTTCCACTCAACCTGTTGAAGAAGTCTTCAGGATGGCTCAACACTTCTCGGCAAAGATATACAAACAGGGGATCAACCCTTGCGTGGACGTCCCGAAGCGAGTGAGTCAAGCCTTTGGGCGCAGGGGATATGTCCCGGTCGGCGGATAAACAGATGGCTTGAGTCTTCCTGAAGGAGACATCGCATGAGACTCCCACGAAACCTCGGAACACTTTTGCTGGCGATCTGGCTGCTCTTGATGGGCTTATCAGGTTTCATCAGCCTTGGCGATCTCAACAAGGTGTTGGACATTCTAGCCATCGCAGCAGGAGTCCTACTTCTGCTTTCACGTTAACCACGCACGGCTTCATGAACTTCTTTGACCCGAAGTCAGCCGCCAAAAGATATGCCAGAGGGCGCCCCTTCTTCCACCCCCTGGTCATCAGCCGGATCAAGTCGTATCTGTCCCTCATCGAACCGGTCTCACGCGCCATCGATGTCGGCTGCGGCACGGGTCTATCCACCTTCTGGCGAGGTATCCAAGCCCGCCGCGCGCACGCGTCGGCTTTGGCGCGGAAGACTCCGAGAAAGTGGGCTTTCATTTCGTCGGCCAGGAAGACTATCAGAACCTGGTCAAATTCACGGTCGATACGCTCGTAGACTATTTGGTGACCCAGAGCAATGTCATCGCAGCCGTTGAAGGCGGAAACGAGCAAATCGACGACGTGAGGAACTGGCTGGCTGAAAACATCAAGCCATTCTTCGGAGATAGGGTCGAATCCACTTTCAATTTTCGAGGGCCAATCTGGTATTTGAGAAAAGCTCAATGACCGGATCGAACCTGCTGCTGCTGCACGGCGCGCTCGGGGCCGGCGATCAGTTCGCCCCGCTGTGGCTGCCGCTTGCCGATCACTACAAACTGCACGTCGTGGACTTCGAAGGGCACGGGCGCGCGCCGGGTCGCGGGCGCCCGTTTCGCATCGAGCACTTCGTCCAGAACGTCGTCGAGTACCTGGACGCCCACGGCATTGGGAGCACGAGCATCTTCGGTTACAGCATGGGCGGTTACGTGACGTGCTCCCTGGCCGCCGGTCACCCGCAGCGGGTCGAGCGCGTGGCGACGCTCGGCACGAAGTTCTTCTGGGATGCCGACATCGCCGCGCGCGAGACGGCGCTGCTCGATCCGCATAAGATCGCTGCGAAGGTTCCACACTACGCCCGCGCGCTGGCCGAGCGACACGCGGCTGCGGGATGGGAGACCGTGCTGAAAGAAACTTCCGGCCTGCTCTGGTCGCTCGCCGAGCGCGGCGGCTTCGCGCCGGACGATTTAGCGCGCATCGAGCAGCGCGTGCGCATCATAGTGGGCGACCGGGACAGCACGGTGAGCATTGCAGAGTGCGTGGAAGTCTACCGCGCTCTTCCTCGCGGCGAGCTTGAAGTCTTGCCCGGGACGCCGCATCCGCTGGAGAGGATTTCGCATGACCGGTTGGCGCGCTCGCTGATCGAGTTCTTCAGATCGAAATAGCGTCACCATGTCGCGGCGCATCTGGGAGTCACCTTGTGGAAGGCAAAGTCATCCTCGTGACAGGGGCGACTGATGGGATCGGCAAACAGACGGCCCTGGAGCTGGCTCGCCTGGGCGCGACGGTGTTGGTGCATGGACGGAGTCTGGAGCGGGGTAGAGCAGTCATCGAAGAAATCCGCGCGGTGACCGGCAATGGCAAAATCGAGCTTTTCGTCGCCGATCTATCCTCGCAAAGACAGGTTCGGGAACTGGCGGCTGCCGTGTGGGCAAAGCACGACCGGCTAGATGTGCTGATCAACAACGCTGGCGTCTACATGAAGGAGCGCCGCCTGACGGAAGACGGCTTTGAGGTCACGTTCGCCGTGAACCATCTTGCACCCTTCCTTCTGACGAGCGTCCTGCTCGACCTGCTGAGAGCGAGCGCGCCTGCCCGTGTGGTCACCGTCAGTTCGGTCGCGCATCAGCGTGCTAGCGTCGAATTCGATAATCTGCAGGGCGAGAAGCGATACGACGGTTACGACGCATACGCGCTTTCGAAACTGGGAAACGTCCTCTTCAGCCACGAGCTGGCCGCGCGCTTGGACGGTACGGGAGTCACGTCGAACTGCCTGCATCCAGGCGTGATTAGCACGAAACTGCTGCGCACGGGATTCTACAAGTCGGGCGACAGCCTTGAGGCCGGCGCGGCGACGCCCGTGTATCTGGCCTCCTCGCCCGTCGTGGCGACGGTGACCGGGAAGTACTTCGTCGATAAGCGCGAGACGCGTTCCGCTCCGGCGACATACGACAAGTCGCTGAGAGCCAGGTTCTGGCAAGTCAGCGCGCGTTTGACAGGGTTGGGGGATTAATGACCATCTCGAAAGACGTAGTGACGACTTCAGTTGTTGTGCAGGCGACGATAGTCGCCACGACCAGCTATCTTGAATACTCTTGGCGACTCCGGTACGTTTGGGAGGTCTAGTGGATACAATAGACCTGGCGGCATATCGAGTCAACCCCGTGCGCGGTTTCCTGCCCGCCGAAGATCCGCTCGAACGGCTGCCCGCCGACTTCGACGCGTGGGAGCGCATTGCGCCGGACGTGCCCGCGCTGCTGATGACCGGCCGGCTGCGACCGGCGCTCGAGGCGCTCCCGCTGCTGAACGTCGAGCCGCTCCAGGATGAGATGCAGTTGGAGCGGGCAATGCTGCTCCTGTCGGTATTTGGCAACGCTTACGTCTGGGCCGGACCCGAGCCGGCGCGCACGATGCCGCGCGCGGTGGCCGTGCCGTGGTGCCGCCTTGCCGAAAGGCTGGGACGCCCGCCGATCGCCGCCCATCCTTCGACTGTGTTGTTTAACTGGCGGCGGGTGGACAAAACCGGCCCGATCGAGCTGGACAACTTGGCCACGCTGCAATTGTTCCTGGGCGGCATGGACGAGCAGTGGTTTTATCTAACAGCGGTCGTCATCGAAGCGAAGGGCGCGCCTGCGCTGGGAGCGCTCGTCACGGCGCAGCAGGCTGTTGCCGGAGGCCGGGCGGACGACCTGGCGGCGCGCCTCGAAACGATCGCGTCGGCCCTGGCCAGGGTCTATGAAGTGCTCGAGCGCATACCGGAGAAATGCGATCCGTACATCTTCTACCACCGGGTAAGACCATACCAGACCGGCTGGCCGGAGCCTGGCGTGATCTACGAAGGCGTGAGCGAAGCGCCGCGCATGTGCACGGGCGGCAGCGCCGCGCAAAGCCCCCTCATTCAGGCGCTAGACGCCGGCCTGGGCATCAAGCACAGAGGCAGCGAGACCAGCCCGTTCCTGATGGAGATGCGCAACTACATGGTCACGGGGCACTGCCGCTTCATCGAGGCCCTGGAAACGGGTCCTTCTGTCCGGCAATTCGTTCTGGATCGGGCGGCGCAGTGTCCCGGTCTGGTCGATCGGTACAACGCGTGCATCCGCGAGCTGGATCGGTTCAGGAAGAAGCACATGGAGCTGGCCGTGCGGTACATCTCTCACCAGGCGCCGAACCCCGACGAGGCGAAGGGCACCGGTGGCACCCACTTCGTGTCGTTTCTAAGCAAGGCCCGAAAGGAAACGGAGGAACACACGATACGGGAGTAACGGCGGAAGTTGCCCTGCCCCTATTCCCGGCGCCAAGAAACGGGCCGGCTGCGCCTAAGCCGGATCGCTCAAGTCTGATTTGCCGAGCTGTCCAGCCAGCCACGCTTCCAGCGTCAAAGTCCGCCCGCTGCCACCGTGAACCTCGCTGCGCAGGTCGGCGAGCGTGCCGCCGCGCTCGGCGAACACGTCGTGCTTGTGAATCGTCTCTAGGTTGACCTGCCGCGCCGCGAGGTAGGCGCCATCCGGCAGATCGGGATACATCTCGACGAAGTTATTCAGCATCTCGCGCACGGCGTCTTCCACGAAGCGCGGGTGACGATGAGCTTTCTGCACGACGAACAGTTCGTCCGGGCGCTTGAGCAGATCGTAGTTCTCCGCGCTCATCGATGCCTCGACGATCTCGACGAGGTCCTGAGCGCGGACGGCCGGCGGATCGGCGGGGCGCATCGGGTAAGGCAAGCCGACCAGCAGCCGGCCGCGTCCACGCTGGTTATGGGTGGCCAACGGCACCAGGTCGAGCACGCGCTCGGCCATCGCCTCGTCGATGCCGTCTTCGAGCAAGCGCTCACGCGCCGCCGCGCGCACCATGTCCTGCGCACACGGGCACGCCATCATACCCTCGGCTTCCACGCCGATGACGCCCACGCTCCGATCGGGCGTGGCGGCGGCGATGCCGATGAGCATGTAGATCTCCTGTGTCCGCTTTCCCGACAGCGGCGCGTGCTTGTACATCGGAAAGTGGGCGTGGATTTCGGCGTCGGCGCGTCGCGCGCGCTGGTCACTCACCACCTGGCGGGCAATCCGCTCGGCCAGCGATTCGACCGTCGCGGCTTCCGTGCCGCCGAACTCGTCGATGATCTCTTCGAGCGTGTCGCTGAAGCGCGACATGTGCGCGCCCTTCTGTTCCGGCCCCAACTCGACGGACAGACTGACGCGTGCGTGATACAGGCTGCCTTTGGCGGTCGATAGCCGAAGGACGCGCTGCAAGCCGGTCACGCCGACCCGATCCAGTCGCAGCAGCGCCGGCGGCTGCTCGGATTGCACGTCGCGGTCGAGCCGCGCGGTGAGGCCGTGCGCCAGGCGCTTCACGCCGTCCGATCCGCTCGAGCCGTCGAGCAGTTGGCGCGCGCTGCGTCCCAGCGTTGGGTGCTTCCACTCGGGCGCGATCTCGTCGAGCGGCGCCAGCACGTGGGCGTGGCCGGCCAGGGATGGATGCGGCAGCGTTAGCCCATCGCTCGACGCGACGCGATCGTCGTAGCTCAGCAGGTCGATGTCGATCGGGCACGGCACATGCCGGTCGGGGCGGACGCGCCCCAGGCGGCGCTCGATGCGCTGGATGAAGCGAATCACGCCAGCGGGTTCGAGATCAGTCGTGCCCTTCACGGCGACGTGGAGAAATACGGGCTGATCGGCGGCGTGAGCCGGGCGACTCTCGTAGACGGACGATACCCGCTCGATCTGCACGTTGGCGCGCAGACTCTGGATCGCCTCGATCAGGTTGCTCTGCCGGTCGCCCAGGTTGGATCCGAGCGAGAAATAGACGGTGTGCGGCTCGCTCATCTCAGTTCCACTCCTCGCGGTAAATCGCCCGCTGGCCGGGCGATTCTTCGACTTCCACTTCTATGGATCGGATGCCGCGCGTATCGTAGGCGCTCAACGCCTGGCGCAACTGCCCGCAGATCCACGCGGCCAGCATCTCGGCGGTGGTGTTCGGGATAGGCAGCACGGCGACGTCGCCGCGCGGAAACACGTAGCGCTTGTGCTTGCTGGGATAGGCGACTTCCACCGACTCGTCACCGATCCGAACCTGCAGCCTGGGATTGTCTTGCGGCAGCAGGGTCTTGTGGTCAAGCTGATCGACGACGCCCTTCAGCGCGCGCTTGAGCGGCACGAAATTGAACACGTAGGCGTTTTCGTCCAGGTCGCCCGCCAGGGCGGCGGCGGCGCGGTAGTTGTGGCCGTGCAACTGCTCGCACTCGTGGCCGTCGTAGGTGATGAAGTGCGCGGCTGAGAAGACGGTGTAGTCTTTTTCGACGCGGATGTGGTAGTCGCCCATGACCATAGTGATGCGATTATACCGCGTGCCGGGCGTCGCTGCACGCTGCGCGCCCATCACGCGGTATAATCAGGGGCACAGTGGACCCATCCGAGCCTGGTGACGCGTGGTTATCACGAAACAGTTGACGCTGCAAACGAGAGGCGACGGCGATACGCACGACCTGACCCATGCCGTCGAGCAGGCGGTGAAGGAGTCGGGCGCGCGCAGCGGCGTCGTGACCCTGTTCGTCGTGGGCAGCACGGCCGGTCTGACGACCATCGAGTTCGAGCCGGGCGCCGTCGCCGACTTGCAGACGGCCTTCGAGAGGGTCGCGCCGCGCGACGGCGTATACCAGCATCATCTTCGCTGGGGAGACGACAATGGCCATTCGCACGTACGCGCGGCCCTCCTGGGCCCCTCCCTCAGCGTGCCGTTCGCCGAAGGCCGCTTGGCGCTGGGGACGTGGCAGCAGATCGTTCTCGTCGATTTCGACACGCGGCCCCGCCGGCGCGAAGTCGTGGCACAGATCGTGGGTGAATGACGCGGTTGGAGGCTGGAGGTTAGAGGTTGGAGGTTAGAGGTTGGAGATTAGAGAAGGGGAACTCGGAAATGCCTGATGACATTCGGCAAACGTTGATCGCGCGTGCGATGGCGGCGCGGGCACGAGCCTACGCGCCATATTCTAACTACCGTGTCGGCGCAGCATTGCTGGCCGATTCGGGAACGATCTACGACGGCGTGAACGTGGAGAACGCAGTCTATCCGGTAGGACTCTGCGCCGAGCGCACCGCGTTGGTCAAGGCGGTGTCGGAAGGCGAGCGGCGATTCGAAGCGATTGCCGTCGCCACGCACAACGGCGGCTCGCCGTGCGGCATGTGTCGCCAGATGCTGTCGGAGTTCGGGCTCGATTTGAAAGTATTCCTGGTCGACGGCGCAGGCATGGTTGTCCACGAGACGACACTGCGTGACCTGCTGCCGCGCGCATTCGGTCCGGCGGATTTGAAGGATGAAGGATGAAAGGCGCAGACCGCGCCACGGCATTCTGCGCGTTGCGACGCTGAACATCCTCGTCGACCTGCACCGGTGGCATGAGCGTGCGCCGTTGATCGTAGAGGGATTTCGGGCAATCCAGCCTGACCTGATCGCGCTGCAGGAAGTCGCATTGCCGGCAAACAACGCGCAATGGATTGCGGATCAGATCGGCGACTATTCCGTGCATGTGTGCCCTAAGACCGGCGCGAAAGGGCGGCGCGAGGCGCTGGCGATACTCAGCCGCTGGCCGGTCGAAGAGCACTTCGCGCTTCCACTGATTACGCAAGATCGGGTGGCGCAGCGGGTGACGGTTCGGCACAACGGTGCGCCCTTCGTGCTGGTGAACACGCACCTATACTGGAATCCTCTCGATGATGCGCCGCGTCTCGAGCAGGCGCGCCGCATCCTCGACTGGATTCCGAATCACACACCGGCAGTCGTGTGCGGTGACTTCAACGCCGAACCGCACTTCAAGAGCATAGCCGAGATAAAGGCGCGTTTTGCATCGGCTCACGCGCTTGCGCATGGGCTGGAACCGGAGTACACCTGCCCGACGCCGCTCGCTCGTGGACGAAGGATGAATGCGGTGGCCTGGCGCATGCTCGAACGGCTATCGGGATTACTGTTGAAGCGCACGAACGACTCGTGGCGCGGCACGGTCGACTACATCTTTGTCGATCGCGCCGTGAGAGTGGAGCGGTGCGAAGTGGCCTTCAACCGGCCTTCGCCGAACGACGAGCGGCTGTATCCATCCGACCACTTCGGATTGGTGGCCGATATTCGAATGGAGTCGAAATGAACAACGTCACGGGATTCAGGTGCACGATCTGCGGCACAGAGTACGATCCGGGCGAGGTAGAGTACGTCTGCCCGAAGCACGGCGATGCAGGCGTGCTCGACACCGTCTACGATTACAGGGCGATCGCCCGGCAAGCCTCGCCTGGCCAACTGGCAAACATGCAGACGTCGGCCAGTCTCAACATGTTTCGCTACAAGCCGCTGCTCCCGATAGACCTGGACTCCGAAGGCCTGCCGCTTCACGTCGGATGGACGCCGCTGTACCGCGCGCCGCGCCTCGAGGCGAAACTCGGCCTGCTCGAAGTCTGGCTCAAGGACGATGGCCGCAACCCGACCGCTTCGTTCAAGGATCGCGCCAGCGCGCTCGTCGTCGTCCGGGCCGTGGAGGAGCGGCGGCGCATCGTGACGACGGCGTCGAGCGGCAACGCCGGCGCGGCCCTGGCGGGCATGGCCGCTAGCGTGAAGATGCCTACGGTGATCTTCGTGCCGCAGTCCGCGCCGCAGGCCAAAGTCGCGCAACTGCTGATCTACGGAGCGAGGGTGTTCCTGGTACGGGGCAATTACGACGCGGCGTTCGAGCTGTGCCTGGAGGCTTCGAAGGCGTTCGGCTGGTATTGCCGCAACACCGCCTACAACCCCTTCACGGTCGAGGGCAAGAAGACTGCGGCGCTCGAGATATGCGAGCAGCTCGCGCTTTCCAAACTCCAAACTCCAAACTCCAAACCCCAAATCTGGGATACGCCGGATCGAATCTTTGTGTCGGTAGGAGATGGCAACATCATTTCAGGTCTGCATAAGGGACTGGTCGATCTCGCCGAGCTGCGGTGGATCGACGGGATGCCGAAGCTGATGGGCGTGCAGGCCGAGGGCGCGGCGGCGTGCTACAGAGCCTGGTCGGCTGGCGCGGACGACGTATTGGCCGTATCGGCGCACACGATTGCCGACAGCATTAGCGTCGATCTGCCGCGAGATGGCCGCCGCGCCATCAGGGCCGTTCGGCAGACGGGCGGAGGGTTCGTCACGGTGAGCGACGAGGACATCCTGGCCGCCATGCGCGAGCTGGCGCAGGAGGCCGCCGTGTTCGCCGAGCCGGCGGCGGCGGCGGCGTACGCCGGGCTGGCATCGGCGGTCCAGGCCGGTCAAATTGGGCCGGATGAGCGGGTGGTCGTCCTTCTCACCGGCAGCGGCCTCAAAGATGTGCCGGCGGCCGTCAAGGCAGCGCCCTCCGCGCTTGTCATCGACCCCCACCTTGATGCGGTACGACAGGCAATAGGGGAAAGCTGATCGGGCCGGGCGTGGCTTTTTGCGGCGTCCGGTGTTGTATGCTGTACCGCTAGTAAACCTTAACGCACAGGGGGGGAATTATGCTGAAAATCATCTCCGATACGACGACGGGCTTGACGAAAGAAGTCGCCGCGCAGCACGGCGTAGACTTGATCTCTCAGGTCGTCATGTTCGGCTCGGAGACGCTGCGAGACGGGATCGACATCACGAATGAAGTTTTCCTCCAGCGGCTCAAGGCGTCGAAAGCGTTTCCGACCACGTCGCAGCCGCCCGTGGGCGACTTCCTCGACGTCTTCAAGCCGCTCCTGGACGCCGGGCACGAGATTCTGTGCATCACGGTGTCCAGCCACTTGAGCGGAACGTACAACTCGGCGGAGACCGCGAAGAAGGAGCTCGGCAGCGACATGATCACGCTGGTCGATTCGAAGACCGTCGCAGCGGCCGAGGCGCTGCTCGTTCTGGAAGCCGCGCGTATGGCTCGCGAAGGCAAGCGGGTGACCGAGATTGTCGAACGTCTCAACGCGCTGATTCCGAGAACGAACCTCGATTTTGTGCTTGACACGTTGGAATATCTGGTGAAGGGCGGGCGGGCTAATCGAATTCAAGGTATCATCGGCACTATGCTGCAGATGAAGCCCGTCCTGTCGATCCGCGACGGCACGGGCCAGATCGAGGCCCTGGAGCGCATCCGCACGAGAAGCAAGGCCCTCGCGCGGCTGCGCGGCATCGTCGACGAGGCCTTGCAGGGCAAAAGCAAATTCCAACTGGCCGTCACGCACACCGGGTTACGCGAGGAAGCCGTTGCACTGGCCCAGGAGTTTCGCTACAAATACAGCCTCGGTGACTGCATGGTGATCGAAATGCCGCCTGCGGTCGCGGCGCACGCCGGGCCGGGCGCGCTCGGCGCGGCTTACATCGTCGAGGATTGAAGGGGACAAGTTGGCCAGAACGAAGATTGTGTGCACGATTGGCCCGGCGTCGGACAGCGTCGACTTGTTGCGGGCGATGATCCGCGCCGGCATGAGCGTGGCACGCATCAACTTCTCGCACGGCGATCACACCGCGCACATGGCGCGCATTGCCGCGATCCGACAGGCTGCTCTGGTGGAAAACGCAGTCGTCGCCATCCTGGGCGATCTGCAAGGGCCGAAGCTGCGTGTCGGCGCGATTCGCGGTGATTACGTGATGACCCGTATCGGCGACGAAATTGTCTTGACGACGCGCGACGTGCCGGGCGATCGGGGTGAGGTGCATTTGCCCCATGCCGAGCTGATCCGTGAAGCTCGCCCCGGCCAGCGCCTGCTGCTCGACGACGGGCAGTTGGAGTTCGTCGTGCTCGAAACCACGAGCACCGACCTGCGCTGCCGCGTTGTCACGGGCGGGCCGCTCCGCTCGTATAAGGGAGTCACCGCGCCGGGCGCCGACCTGTCGCTATCGGCCTTGACGGACAAAGATCGTGATGATACACGGCTTGCCGTGGAGCAGGGCCTGGACTTCTTGGCGTTGTCATTTGTGCGCAGCGATCACGATGTGCGCCAGTTGCGTGATTGGCTGGCAAATCTGGATGCGCGAATACCGATCGTCGTCAAGATCGAGAAGCCGGAGGCCATCGCTGCATTCGATGACATCCTCGCGTGCAGCGATGCGGTCATGATCGCTCGGGGCGACCTGGGCGTCGAGATGCCTGCGGAGCGCGTGCCGTTCGTTCAGAAGGATCTGATTGCGCGCTGCAACCGGGCAGGGGTTCCGGTCATCACGGCAACTCAGATGCTCAGTTCGATGGTCGACAGCCCCCGCCCGACGCGCGCCGAAGCCAGCGACGTGGCGAACGCGATTCTCGACGGCACAAGCGCGGTCATGCTCTCGGCCGAAACGGCGACCGGCGAGTATCCCCTGGAGACGGTGCGGACGATGGCGCGCATTGCCGAAGTGGCCGAAGCGCACCTGCCATACGAAGAGACGATCCGGCGCGCCCGACTGGAGCGTGACCAATCGCCGGCTGCGGCGATTAGCCAGGCAACCGTCGAGATTGCCTACGAGTTGGGCGCGAAGGCCATCGTCACGTCGACCTACACGGGCAGCACGGCGCGGTGGGCGGCGAGCTACCGTCCGAGGACGCTGGTGCTGGCGATCACGCCTCGCCCAGAGGTGCAGCGCCAACTCGCGCTGGCCTGGGGAGTGATGCCCGTGCTGGTACCGTATTACGAGACCACGGACGACATGCTCGCGTACGCCGCGCAACTCGCGGAGGAGTCGGGATTGGCCGGGAGGGGGGACACCATCGTCGTTACGGCGGGCATTCCGGCGGGCAAGAGATACCAGACGAATATGCTGAAGGTGCACGTGATATAGAAACCTCCCGCCGCCCCAGCCTGCGGGAGGTTTCTAAGAGCGCGTCTTAAAACCCGTAGAACGGGCATCCCTATGCCCGCTGTTGACGCATGGGGATGCGTCAACCACAGGGGTTTTAAGACAATCTCTATGCCACTTCGCTGCTCTCTTCGCGGCGCACGGCCATGCGTTGTGTCGTCTCCGCCGTTTCGGCTGTTGGGGCGTGGACGGGCGCTGCGCTGCTGATCTGTGGCGTGGCGCAGTACGGGCACACGTTCCAGCGCAGATTGATGGCCCGACCGCACGAGCGGCAAGCCTTCTTCAGTTTGGTGTTGCAGGAAGGGCACACCAGATAATCGGAGTGGACGCGACTGCCGCACCCCGGGCAGTGTTCGACGTCCTCGATGCTTTGCAGGAGCGCCTCTTCTTCGAGCGAGCGCTCGTAGGCTTCGGCCAGCGTCTCCTTCGGGCGCAGAATCAGGTAAATCAGCAACCCCGGCAGAGTGAGCACGGCGACCAGCAGCGCGGCGAGGATCTGCGCGAAGATGTCGCGCGAGCGCGAGCGCATGTCTCGAAAAGTCCAGATGATCAGCGCCAGCCACAGCGCTGCCAGGAACGCGCCGCTGCACGCCAGGAATGCCAGGACGATGCTCTGAAAGTCCATGTCGATAGTCTCTCCCTGAGACTAAGCGCAAACAGGCGCGATTATACCACCAAAGGAAGGCGCGTGCTTGACACGCCAGGGCGAAGTAAAGTATAGTCCGCGCGGAAGGAGGACAAGGCATGACGGAGAAGGTCGAGTACGGTTCGACGATCAAAGACATGCCCACCGGCGATCGCCCGCGCGAACGGCTGGCGCATGCCGGCGCGAGCGCGCTATCCAATGCCGAGCTGCTGGCGATCATCTTGCGCGTGGGCACCGGCGGCGAGAACGCGATCAACCTGGCGCAGCGCCTCCTGAACAAGCATGGGCTGGCGGGCCTCGCCCGCAGGCCGGTCGTCGAACTTTCGCAAGAGAAGGGATTGGGCCAGGCCAAGGTCGTGCAGATAAAGGCGGCCTTCGAGCTGGGTCGCCGCCTGCTCGCGTCCGCGCCCGAAGAGCGTCCCCAAATCCGCACGCCTGCCGATGCCGCGAACATCCTTCTATCCGAAATGGCGCTCCTCGAGCAAGAGCACTTGCGCGTGATGCTGCTCGACACGCGCAACCGCGTGCTGGCGACGCCGACGGTGTACGTCGGCAGCCTGAATACGACGTGGGTGCGGGTCTCCGAGGTGTTCCGCGACGCGATCCGGCAGAACGCCGCGGCGATCATCGTCGCGCACAATCATCCGTCTGGCGACCCGTCGCCTTCGCCTGAGGATGTGGCCTTGACGCGCGAGATCATCAATGCCGGTAAGTTGCTGGACATCGAGGTGCTCGATCACCTGATCATCGGCCATCAGCGTTTCGTGAGCTTGAAGGAGCGGGGCCTGGCATTCGAATGACAAACAGCTTGACTTCTCCGCCAGCGGCGGATGCGTTCGGAATATTATCGGCGCAGGCTCGCGGGCTATGCAGCCTCCAGGGAGAGGAAAAATGACCCAGCGTCAAAGCCACATTATTCTTCTGCCGCAGGGCGCCGCTTGGGAATGGTACGAGGCGCTGCGCGACTACGTGCTGCGCTTCCGGCCCACGGTGACGCACAGCGCCGACGATGCGGTGAGCTTTCGCGGCGACGCGCACACCGTCACCGTCGTCAACCCCGCCTCGTGGAACAAGCCCGGCGCCCCGCGCCAACCGGATCAAGAGGACGACATCATCGCCTGGCTGAAGGATGCTCAACAAGCCGGCGGCGCTCGCTTCGACATCGATGTGATTCGCGCGAGCGAGCCTGACACACTGCGAGTTGCGCTGGCCGGGCGCGTGCTGGAGTCGGATCGGTACGGCACAGGGAAGCCGGCTGCCGGCTCGCCTCCGTCGGCGCCGCCTCCCCCTTCAGAGCAAATTGCGCCTGCTGTGCCGCCGGCGACCGTGGCCGGTGCGCAGCAGAAACTGGCGCTCGTGTGGCCAACGGACTTCAAAGTCTACACGCAGAAATTCGGCGCGCGGCCGGAATTCTACGGCAAGTTCGGGCTTCCCGGTCACGAGGGCGTCGACATTCGCGCGCCGACTGGCGCCAACGTTTACGCCTGCGCCGACGGCGTCGTCACGCTCGTCGGCTGGCGCAAGGCTGGCCATCCGTATGGCTACTCGGTGCGCCTCCGTCACAAGCGCAGCGACGGCGAGTACGAGACGGTCTACGCGCATTTACAGGAAGGCTCGGCGATGGTCAAGGAGGGCGACACGGTGAAAGCCGGCCAACCGATCGCGCTGGCCGACAATACCGGCAACTCGAGCGCGGCGCATCTCCACCTGTCGCTGAAGAAAATCGGCGCGAAGAACGGGGGCTACGGCGAGATCATCGATCCCGAGCCGTTCTTCGTCGATGGGCCGAAATAGACCTGGCAGGTCTGCGAGATACGGCTTGCGGCTCACCCTTCGGCTTCGCTCAGGGCAGGCTCTGTGCGTGCGAGACCTGCCAGGTCTGTAGATCAGGCGCGTCAAGCACGGGCAGGACAATCAGTCCTGCATCAGCAGTTCTACGTCGATGATCGCCGATCGGTACGAGTGGCCGGAGGCGTAGAAGGTGATGCGCGTGATGCGGGTCGGTTTGAAGCCGTCGGGTGTGGTGAGCACGTCGATCAGGTTGCCCGAATCGTAGGAGACCCAAGTATTGCTGAGGACCCGCTGGTGCTCAAACCGTCGCGTGCAGTTATCGCAGAAGGGTTTGTTGAAATTGTTCCGGTCATTTACGGCGTAGAACCCGCGCAGCCACTCGCGATTCGCGCCGGAGGTATCTCGATAGTCGATTTTCACCATCATCGGGCATTCGGTGCCCACCGAGCCGCACACCGGCACATCCTGAAAATTGACCAGGACGGCAAAGTGCAAGGTGAGCGAAGCGGCGTCGGTCACGTCGCGGTTAAGATCCTGCACCAAGCGCGTTTCGGCGTGGCTTGGACCGGTGCGCTCGAACACGGCCGCGCGCCGGCCGACGATGGTCGTGGTGATGACGCTGCCAGGTGGTTCGGTCTCGTCCTGCGGGCCGTGCTCGATCCGCCACGCCGGGTCAAGCGGCGCTGTAAAACTGCCGTTGACGATCAGCGGCCGTTCGCCGGCCAGGCCGCCTTCCGGCGGTTGTCCCAGGCGCACTACGGCCCGCTGCGAAGGTTCGATTGTGACGGACGAGCCCTGCGCGCTGACCGTCGCCTCGCCTTCGCGCGCCGTGATTTGAAGTTCCTCGTTGGTGACTTCCATCGCGTAGGTGCCCGGGGTGAAGATCACTTCACCTTGCGGTGAACGCGCCGTCGCCGTCACTCCTCGATTCGTGCCGTTTAGCACGTTGATGCGAACCCGCCCGGTGGTCACGAACAGGTCGAGCCGATGGGGGTTGGGACTGACGCCGAAGCGTGGCGAGCTCGCCTGCTCCAAGGTGACCTCGGTGTTGGCGTAGAGCTGGACGACCACGCGATTCGTCACCAGATCGGGATCGCGCATGGTCAAAATGGCCTGGGTGGCTTGATCGGCGCGAATGATGGAGCCGTCAGGCACGTCAGTTGTCTGGTCGGGGACCAGGATAAAGTCGCTGGAGGCCGGCCGCTTGAGCAAAACAGCCCCCTGTTGCACGTCCAGCACCAGGGGGGCAGGGTCGGTGGTGTTCGTCAGGAACGATTGAATTCCCAACGGCACGCTGATGGCGAGGGCCACGCACATGCCAAAGGACAGCAGCATTACGGTCCAGGCCAGTCGCTCGGGGTTGTGGTTCATTTAGCCGGTGACCTGGAAGTGGGTGAATTGACCGGTCGCCTTCAGCCACTCGACGTCGACGCGATCGACCTGCGCGTGGCTGGGGCCGTGGCGCAGAAAGTCGAGGAACTGGTCGAGCGCCGAACGTGCGCCTTCGGCCACCACCTCGACCGTGCCATCCGGCCGATTGGCGACCCAACCGGTAAGCTGAAGCGCTTGCGCCGTGCGCTGGGTATAGTAACGAAAATTCACGCCCTGCACGCGGCCATGAACAGTTGCGTGGAGGCTCTCGGAGGCTTGTTTCATACCGGCTCGCAGGAGACGAGCGCGATAATACCATCGAGGGTAGGGGGCGTCAAGGAAGATCGGCGCGGGAAGGGGTAAAGCGAGCCTGTTGTCCTATTGGCACGCTTTGAGCCACGTGAGTATAATCGAGTCGCCTGCCATGTTGGAGCTTAAGGATTTCTTTCACCTCCCCGAAGTGGACGTGCTGCTGGCACAGGCGGTGGCGGATTCGCGCGGCATCACCGTCGTCGCCGGGCGTGGCTCGCGCCTGGCGCAAGTCGGTTCGGCGGGCGTCGTCGAGTCGTCGATGGCGCAGTCCGGCCGTTCGACGATCGCGGCAATTCTCCTCCGGCAGATCCTCGATCGCCCTGCCAGCAACCGGCCTGTGCAGGCCGTGGTCGTCGGCCCTGATCGAGGCGCGGTGCGCGTCGCCAATCACCAGCGCAAACAGGTCGAGTTCGTGTCGGCGCCGAACGATCAGGTGGATGGCTTCACCACCGGCCTGCAGCGTGCGGTGATGCGCAACCCCGATCTGCTCGTCGTCGATCGATTGAATACCGTCACGGCGCAGGCGGTATTCCACGCGGCGGCGACCGGGCGGCGCGTGCTGACGCAGATCGATACGGCGCTCGTCGGCGGCGAGGTGCTGCAAGAGATCGTCGGCCTGGGCTGCAGCCCCAGCCAGACGTCGCTCGTGTCCTGGGTGGTTGCCGTCCAGCGCGTCCCGGCGCTGTGCACGGCCTGCAAGATGCCCCACCGGCCAGGCGCGGCGCTGCTCGACGTGATGGCCGAGCGTCACGGCATCGAACGCGACGCGACGTACTACGCGGCTTCGGGTTGCGAAAACTGCGGCGGCACAGGCTACTTCGGCGAGCTGACGGCGTTCGACATCTTTCGCGTGCACGGCGGCGTGACCAGCTTTTCCGAGCTGGTGTCGACGCCCAGCCTGCTCCCTCTCGAAGGATACCTGGCGCGCCTGGCCGAGCGGGGTTTTGTGTCCCTGGAAGATGCCGCGCGCGCAGGCCCCTCGACGCTGCGCCACGTGCAGCAGTTGCTCAGCGCGCGAGAAGACACGCTCGACGAGACGAAGCGCGCGCTCGAGCGCAAGCTGGCCGAGGTCGAGGCGGCGAATAAGGTGTTGGCTCAACGCACCGAGGCATTGATCGCGCTGCAAGACGTGAGCCACGCGCTCAGCGCGTCGACGGAACTAGATGACGTCGCCCGGCGCGTCGTCCACTACGCGCGCGAGCTGTGCGGCGCCGACAGGGCGGTGCTGTACCTGATCGAGCCGCCAGACGAAGGCCGCGTGCTCTCCGTCGAAGGATGGGACGCCTCGGCTGTAGGGCGGACGGCGCGACTGCCGGCGTCGATGACGGAGCGTGAAGGTCCCGGCTCGGTAGTCGGCGCGCCGCCGGCTATCGACTTGCCGCCCGAGCAAGTGCGCACCCTGCAGGCCGGCCTGCGCGTGCCCCTCGTGGCCGAAGACACGCTGGTCGGCCTGCTCATCGTCAACAGCCTGTATAAGACGCGCTTTGCGCCGGGCAGCGTCGCGCTGCTCCAAACACTCGGCAGCCACGCGGCCGTGTCGATTCAGCGCGTGCGCCTGTTCGAAGCGCTGCGCGACAAGATCGTGCAGCTCGAAGAGGCCAGGGCCGAGCTGATCACGAAGGAGCGACTCGACCGCGAGCTTGAGCTGGCTCGCGACCTTCAGCTTCGTCTCCTGCCCGATCGGTTCCCGGCGATCGACGGCGTGCAATTCGCCGCAGCCTACCGGCCCGCGCGTGAGGTCGGCGGCGATCTCTACGACGTGATCGATCTGGGCCAGGGACGGTTGGGTCTGTTGATCGCCGACGTGTCGGATAAGGGCCTGCCCGCTGCGTTTTACATGGGCATGGTCCGATCGTTGATTCTCTCGGAAGCCCGGCGCACCGATTCGCCGCGCGAGGTATTGAGCAACGTCAATCGCATCCTGCGCCAGGCCAGCCGCGCCGACATGTTCCTCACTGCCTTTTATGGCATCTACGACGTGGCCGCGCGTCGCCTGGCCTATTGCCGCGCCGGGCACGATCAGCCCGTGTGGCTGCGAACCGACGGCCACGCCGTGCGGCTAGGCGCGCCGGGGATGCTGCTGGGCATGATCGATCCGGACGAGCTGGACTTGGCCGAGGTCGAGGTGTTCCTCTCGCCAGGCGACACACTCATCCTCTTCACCGACGGTATGACGGACGCGCTCGATCCGTACGGCGTCGAGTTCGGCGCGGCACATTGGGTCAGGCGCGCCTGGGAAAACGCCGGTCTGCCGGTCGAGCGCCTGTGCGCGGCGCTCTTCGACGAAGTGTCCGCCTTCCAATCGACCGCGCCACAAATGGACGATATGACGCTGCTCGTCATGCGCGTGGGCGACTTTCCCGCCGAGGATGGGTTGGGACGCGGATGAGCGCAGACCCGACGGGAGCATCAATCAGTGAATCGGTGAGTCGAGCGGCAGATATTCGTTGATTCGTTGCTCATTCGTTGACACCGACCATATCTTCGTCGCAAATCCTCGAATAAAATACCGGTCGTGTACGACCGCCAAGGCCGTCCCCTCGAAACTCGCCAGCGCCTGCTCGAACTGCGTGCGCGACGGTATGTCCAGATGATTGATCGGCTCATCTCGCGCGACTTGGCCTTCTTCGCCACCTTCTTGGCGATTCGGCGCACGTTGAGCTGCCGCGAGGTCGTCTTGCGTTCGACCGAACGCGCCTGCTCGAGCGTGCGGGCGATGTCCTGCTTCATGCGGCGGATCTCGGCTTCCTGGGCGCGGTATTGATCCCACTGCCGCTCGCGCTCGGCCAGGCTTTGCTCCAGATAGTCGGTGTAGCTGCCGGCGTAGGCACGCAGCGTGTGCGAATGCAGATCGATGGATAGAATGCGATTGACGCTGCGATCGAGGAAGACGCGGTCGTGCGAGACGATGAGCGCCGCGCCCGGAAACGCCCGCAGCCAGCCTTCCAGCCAGACGAGCATAGGCAGGTCGAGGTGATTGGTCGGCTCGTCGAGCAGAAGCAGGTTCGGTTCGGATAGCAGCACCCGGGCCAAGCCCAGGCGGGTCTTCTGCCCGCCGCTCAGTGTGGCGATAGGTGTATCGGGCGGAATGTCCACCAATCCCAGGCTGGACAGAACGCTGGCGCGCCGGCCTTGATCGGGATAACCGCCCAGCGCGTCGAGCCGATCGATGGCCGCCTGGTACGCGCGCATCCGGCCCGGATCGCGGGCGAGCGCCTCGGCGAGCCGCTCGACTTCGGCTGCGGCAGCCGCACGCGGATCGCGCAGAACCTCGGCCATCGTCGCGCCTGGCGGATATTCGAGACCCTGCTCCAGGTAGCCGAGGCGCACTGCCGGATCGATAAGCACGCTGCCCTGATCGGGCGTTTCAAGACCGTCGATCAGGCGTAGCAGCGTCGTCTTCCCACAGCCGTTCGGCCCGATCAGGCCGACGCGTTCGCCGGGGTTAAGGTTGAAGCTGACATCGCGGAGGATGATGTTGTCGGCGTAGGATTTGGAGAGGTTGCTTACGGTCAGCATGGTGAAACTCCGGAGTGAGACAAGCAAAGGCCGAGGGAACACGCCCTCGGCCATGATAAATGCAGCATGCATCCTGAGCCTTGTCCTGAGCGAAGTCGAAGGAGGAGTGAAGCCCAGTCGAAGGATGCGCCGCTTCGCTGAACGGGTCGCTTTCCCTGAAAGTATCGAAGGCTAGGCGATTGGGGTTCTCACCGGAGTCTCTCCTGCTGATGAACAAAGCATATTATAGCATACTGGAAATTCATTGCGAAGCGGAGCAAATCGGCTGCATGCCGTGGTTGGGACGCCTGCTTGATGCCATGCGCCACGACGACCTACTTTAGCACCAGGCTTGCTCCGAGTTGTTGAGCCAGCCCTAGTCGGTCCGCGACAAACCAGCCTTCAGCCACCTGGCCGTGGACAATACGAAGCAAATCAAACCCAAACCACGTTGCGTGCTTGCCCGACGCCGGCAAGCCAACGAACTCGCTCTGATGCGTACCATGGGCGGTGTACCAGAAACCAACATGATGGACGACATCACTCATCAAGCATTTAGTGGCAATTACTGGACATACCCTGACTTAATTGCTGCCAAAGCGGCCCAACGAATGTTGAGTCTTCTACTTCTTTTTCTTCTTCGCCTTTGCTTCGGCTCTTCTCAGGTTATCCTTCACCCTAAGCTTCACAATCTGTGTTATCAAGTCGAAGGGAATGGGCTTGTCCAGGGGGAATCTTACCGAGCTCTTGGCTGCCCGATAGGCGGATAACGCCTTGTTGAATTTCCGGGATCCGGCTGGCGCAGGATAGAGCCCGATATGCTTCTTGTAGGCAGCAAAGGAAACCAAGAGGCCCTTCAGCGTGAAGGTGGGGATTCGATAGCTAATCGTTTCTTCCGCGTCCGGCGCCGCGTTTCTAATCGTCGTCCTTATCTTTGTGAGGATCTCCTGAACATCGGCTGGAAAGCCCGCGATGTATTCGTCGATCGTCGTGGGTGTCATTTCAGTGGTTCTCATATTGGTGCGTTCGTGATCTCCGGCAAGGCGGCCTGATCCGCCTAACGGTTTGCGTTACTGGCGCTGGGGCGGGCGTGGATAATGTTCGGGAGCAGAAAAAACACGAAGCCAGAAAAATGTTTGAAAATGCCGCAGAATCCCCAGCGTCCAGTGCACGCTGTGTTGGGCGGTTTAATTTTTTA